>CAZDWY010000005.1:0-83512 GCA_964509345.1 uncultured Alistipes sp. | reverse complement strand
GTTATATGACACGCCCTCTTAATGACTCTTAATGATATGAGTGGCGGGGTTAGTCGCCCATGGTCCGGAGGAGTTCGTCGTTATCTGTGGTGCGATCCATGCGGTCTTTGATGAACTCCATGGCTTCGATAGAGTTGCGGTCGGAAAGGAAGCGGCGGAGAATCCACATTCGGTTAAGGGTTTCTTCGCGGAGCAGGAGGTCGTCTCGGCGGGTTGAGGATGCCATGATGTCGACAGCAGGGAAGATTCGCTTGTTGGAGAGCTTGCGGTCGAGCTGCAGCTCCATGTTGCCGGTACCTTTGAATTCCTCAAAGATAACTTCATCCATCTTTGAAGATGTTTCTGTGAGTGCGGTAGCTATGATAGTGAGTGAGCCTCCGCCTTCGATATTACGTGCGGCACCGAAGAAGCGTTTGGGTTTCTGGAGGGCATTGGCATCAACTCCGCCGGAGAGGATTTTTCCGGAAGCTGGCTGGGCGGTATTGTATGCGCGTGCCAGTCGGGTGATGGAGTCAAGAAGTATTACAACGTCGTGGCCACATTCTACCATTCTCTTGGCTTTCTCAAGCACAATTCCTGCAATCTTGACATGGCGGTCGGCAGGCTCGTCGAACGTAGATGCAATTACTTCGGCATTAACGCTGCGACTCATGTCGGTAACTTCCTCGGGACGTTCGTCAATGAGTAGAATCATGATATAAACTTCCGGATGATTCTCTGCTATGGCGTTGGCGATATCTTTGAGAAGGATGGTCTTACCGGTTTTTGGTGGCGCGACAATGAGAGCTCGCTGACCTTTTCCGATGGGTGCAAACATGTCGACTACGCGTGTGGAGAGATTGTTTGAACGTCCGCCGCAAAGGTTGAATTTCTCTTCGGGGAAGAGGGGTGTAAGGTGCTCGAACGGTACACGGTCGCGGATATATTCAGGTTGACGGCCGTTGATGGAGAGGACACGGTCCATCGGGAAATATTTTTCGCCTTCGCGAGGTGGGTTGATCGTACATTCGACTACGTCGCCGGTCTTGAGCCCGTATTGTTTTATCTGTCCTTGAGTGACGTATACATCGTCTGGTGATGTGAGGTAGTTGTAATCGCTTGAACGAAGGAATCCGTAGCCATCGGATGTGATTTCAAGTACCCCTTCGGAATGGAGAAGTCCAGTGAAATTGTATGCAGGCATTTTGGGCTGTTGCATCTGCTGTTGCTGCTTCATCTGCTGGGCTTTTTTCTTAGCCTTCTTGCCTTTGGGTTCAGGTTGCTGTGCTTCTGCAGATGGCTCGCGTATAATGATGGGTGCAGTTGCAGCAGCTATGGCAGCCTGTTCGCGTTCGCGCTGCGAACGTGGGGTAAAGCTTTTACCGGCAGCATGTGGGAAGAATGCACCGAATGATTCGTCTACTTTCCTGCCGAAAACACGCGGACCGTTCGGGCGCTGGTCACCGTTGCTATTGTTGTTGCGTGGTGTAAATATTTTAGGCTGGCGATCATCGTTATTGGTGACAGTCTCGGATGAAGAGTCTTCTGCTTGGGGAAGTAGACCGGCGATTTCCGCAGGTGCGTCTGAAACTGCTTCGGAAATTTGTGTTTCATTTTCGTGAGCGGCTTCAGCAACTGGGGTTTCTGTTTCGGGGATGCCGGGGAGCACAGGCTGAACAGAGGTTTCTGTGGGAGATTGTTCCGTTTTCTCTGATCCGGCGATTTCTGATACCGTAGTGGCTTCAGGTTGACGTGTCTTGGGTTTTCTTCCACGCTTTTTTGGTGCTGTATCGGTTTGGTTATCGTCGGTCTGGGACTGTTCTGGTGCAGCTGCAGTTTCCGCTTCCTGATGTATCGGTTGTTCTTCGGTATCGTTGGCAGCAGAAGCGGTCTCTGTATCCTGATTTGAAGTGCGCGGTTTGCGTCCCCTCTTTTTGGGGGAGTTTTCCTGCGTGGGCGTCTGTTGTTCGGCTTCAGACGAAGATTCCTGCGCGGAAGGAGTTTTAGGCTGTTGGCTGTTCTTGGGTTTTCTTCCTCTGCGACGGGGAGCTTCCTCGAGATTCTTGTCGTCCGATGCGTAGTTAATAGCCTGTTGGTCAAGAATCTTATAGATCAATTCCTCTCGTTGTGCCGGATTCGCTTTTTTAATGCCCAGTTCGGTGGCAGTATTCTTTAGCTGCTCGTCAGACATTTCGTATAATTCCGTGATTTTGTACATATTGAATTTATGCGTTACGGATAATTTCCGAGTAAAATCATGCATGAAAGCATGCTATGAGTCTTACTTATCTCTTCAAATATTTTTAATTCAAGGGGATGGAATATAACTGGGAGTCACATACAGTGAATTAATGGCTCTGTGTATAATTCCTGAAAAGATCAGATGTCCTAATTGTAATGGGACACTGTTTAGTTGAAAACGATGCAAATTTAGCTGTTTCTTTTAAATTAAACAAGTTATTGTGTAAAAAAGTTGGGCTAAAAACAGTGGCTTGGCTGAATATGAGCTGGAGTGGAAGTTGCAGATGATGCATGCAGCGTTTGATGTATCCGAAGTTGGATCAACTGTCGTTATGGAAAAGTTTACAGTATATGCGGATAAATTGCCGAGTAATCTTTACCTTTGCAATATAAATAATCAGAAAGTTATGTTACAGTTTATAACACGATATTCCGAGCGCTTCTCGATAGCGGAAGAGGCGCAGATGGCTATAGAAGGAGGATGTCGCTGGCTTCAGCTGTCATCTTCGGGACTGGCTGATAACGAAGACAATATGCGAACGGTTGCCGTTGAGATAGTGGAGCTGTGCAAGGAGAAGGAAGCTTTCCTGATAATAGAAGATGATATCAATCTCGTGGAGGAGCTCAAGGTACACGGGGTGTTTATGCATGACAGTTCGCGCGAAAGTGTAATGGCAGCCCGTGAACGTCTTGGCGCTGACGCAGTGATAGGTGTCGAAGTGTCTACTGCAGCAGAAGCTTTACATCTTGTCGGGCTTGATATAGATTATTTGATAATACCTTGTGATGCCGGGTGTAAAGAATCAGTAGCTTTCTATGCCGATGTGGTAGATAAGTTGTCTGAAGTCAAGATGTATGTCCATGTGGTAGCTTCTGGAAATATTTCTTCATCAGATTTTACAAGGCTTATTAAATCAGGTTGTTCAGGTGTGGCTGTAAGCAGTGAGATTATAGACTCAACCGATCCGGTAGCAACCACGCGCTCTCTGGTTTCAGAGCTTGAGAAGGCGCGCAGAGTTGTAGAAACTGAAATGGAAGGTTTGCAGTAATTTTGCAGTAATGCGGTTTACATAAAATATGAATTATGAAAGAATTGACATTCGTGGGGATTATTCCGGCAAGATATGCCTCTACACGTTTTCCCGGTAAGCCTCTGGCCATGCTTGGCGATAAACCTGTAATCGAACATGTATACAGACGTGCATGCAAGGCGCTTGAAGAGGTGTGGGTGGCTACGGACGATGAACGGATTGCTGCGGCCGTGAGGGGATTCGGTGGAAATGTAGTGATGACTTCTACGGCTCACCGTAGTGGAACGGATCGATGTCGCGAGGCGTATGAACAATGTGGAAGCTTAGCTGATGTAGTGATAAATATTCAGGGAGACGAGCCTTTTATAGATCCGTCGCAACTTGAACAGATTAAAGGGTGTTTCAAAGATCCGGTAACACAGATAGCGACTCTTGTGCGTCCGTTTCCTGCTGCCGAAACTTACGAGCAGTTGTCTAATCCTAATACCCCGAAAGTCGCAATCAGCGATGATGGGTTCGCGTTGCTCTTCAGTCGCTCAGTCATTCCGTATTTACGTGGTGTGCGTGAGGAAGAGTGGCCTGTACACTTTGGGTACCATACCCACATTGGATTGTATGCATATCGCGCAGATGTTCTGTCGGAAATCACACGTTTGCCTCAGTCACCGCTTGAAAAGGCCGAATCTCTTGAGCAGTTGCGTTGGCTTCAAAATGGTTACCGGATAAAAGTGGCGGTGTCGGAATGTCCGACCATTGGAATTGATACGCCCGAAGATCTTGAGACCGCAAGAATGTATCTTCAGAGCCATGAGTGAGTTAGACCGGCGTATAGTACCAGAGGTGCATCCCGTCAATCCGAAACCGCTTCCCGGGGTGGCGCGCGAAGTATTGCCGAATGGGGTAGAACTTGTTGTGCTTGAGAGCGGTGTTCAGCCGGTGAACCGGCTTACATTCTGTTGGGGAGCGGGGAGTGCCGATGTGGATGACCGGGCAGCTTATCACCTTATGTGCATGATGCTAACTGAGGGTACCGATACGCTCAGCGGTGAGGATGTAGCCGACACGTTCGAGACATGCGGTGCTTGGGTGAATGTTGAGACCGGCCAGCATGTAACTCTATTGAACGCATATATGCTCAATCATACAATTGATGAAATACTTCCTCTATTGTGTGACATAGTAGAAAATGCCTCGCTTCCAAATGAAGTTCTCATACCTTTGCGTGAGAAAAAGGCCTCTGCAGTGGAATTGGCTATGAAAAAAGTTAAGACTGTTGCAATGATGAACTCCACTGCTATAACTTTCGGTGAGGATCACCCTCGCAATCGGCATGCTTCCCCTTCTGATTATCGCGTTGCTGACAGAGAGAAAATAGTGGGGATGTATAGGAAGTTGGTAAGAGGAAGTGCACCTCGTGTTTATCTGTGCGGGCGTGTGGACAAGGAGATTACAGATAAAGTGCGTGAGGCTGTGGGAAAAATCCGTTTTGGAGATCACGGCGTTGTGCGTCAGATTATACCTGCATCGTATCCTGAGGGAGGGATTGTGCGCCATAGTAATATAGAGGGATCCATGCAGACAGCAATCCGGATTACGATTCCGACTATCCCTATGTCGCATCGGGATTTTCAATTGTTGCGGATAGCTGTTTATGCCTTGGGGGGATATTTCGGTAGCAGACTGATGAGCAATATCCGTGAGGATAAGGGGTACACATATGGCATTTCTGCGTCTATGACACCCTATCATGAAGGTTCGTTCGTTACGATTGCCTGTGAGGGTGACAACCGATATACTGAAGAGATAAGGCGTGAGGTTCGTAATGAAATAGATCGCCTTGCCTCGGAACCGATGGAGAATGAAGAGCTGGAAATTGTAGTGAGCAGCATGATGTCGGAGATCGTAACAATGTTTGATTCACCATTTTCAATAATGGATCACTGGATCTTTATCGATAGTTTCGGCAAAGAAGCTAATAATACCGAGCAAAGGATGCGGATTCTTCAGCGTGTAACTCCGGAGGATGTCGAGACTGTAGTGCGCAGATATCTAGTGGATGCTCCGTGGCTCGTAGCAACTGCGGGAGCATAGATATCTTCATCGTCAGAATGTAGCAGAGACTGAGATTCCGAAGGATGGTGAAAATCCGGGAGATGGATTCGGTATGAGGAGGGGTTGCGACTGCAGACATCCGGGACCGATAGTGCGGCATGTCCCCGGACTGAGCCACCCGATGAATTCGTTGACTGGGTCAAGGAAGAAAGCGAGTATGTGGCCGACGAACGGTGTGCCGAGAATCTCATAGTTCCGGTCCACTATGAGGCGTTTTAGTCTGTAGAACCCTTCTCCCATGATACTGCCTACCAAGGGAGTGATGAATATATCCTGAACGGAAGGGCGTTCCATACAGGCTTCGATGCCGAATTCCCATCCGATAGTAGAGATCATGGCGCTGTAGAGCATTGATTTCCAAAAATTGAATCCGCATGTGCGCGCACACATAAAGTATGCGGCTCCAGCATAGGGATGTAGGACGAAATTGAAAATAGGATTATCGTGATCCCATTCGGGTCCACGTTTGAATACATTGCGATACCAACGTTTGTAAAATGGGACATTCCTGATGTCAGCTCTGTTCCATGCCGTAGCGTCTTCGGGCAGGCATTCAAGCACGAAAAGTGTGGTTATGTACGCGCCTGTCACAACGGCGGTATTGATCCACATGCCGTGCCACCAAGGATCATCGCGTGTCCATGAAACCGGCATTGAATAGATTGAACGTGGATATCCGGATATAATAGCAATAGTATCTCGGGCGCTAACAGGAGCGTCAATGTCAGATTTAGGAGCTTCAGGTGGTGTATATGATGTATCTGTTTCAGATTGATCTACGTTTTCTGATGACATTTCCGTTCGTGAGGGTTCTGTCGGAACGATTAGAGGATCCTCTGTGGAGATACTGTCCGGAATATGAATTGTTTTCTCCTCATTGTCTGCCGGGGTATTGTATGCGTAAGCCGTCCGAGTGTCGGCGCCTGCTGTAAACGGGTTGAGCACCCAAATGGTATATAACAGGGCACAGATTTTATCTCTGGCGCGATTGGCTGATGATTTCTCTTTGTTCATAATCTATAGTTGAAAACGTTAAGTAGTCATGACTGATGACTAATCTTTATATACTTAACAATCGGGATGCATATTTAGGTTTTGTGAGTTCGGGTAAATATTTGTAGTTTTGCAACTGAATTTTTTACAGATAGTATCATTGCAGATGTCGTTCGTATCGTTTGTAAGCAAACGTTTATCTCTTAAAGACGAGGGGAATAATAGACTTTCTCCAGCTATAGTTGTGGCTATCAGTGGGGTAGCTTTGTCCTTTTGCGTAATGATGCTTTCGATAGCTGTAGTTGGCGGGTTCAAGAATGAGATTACGAGAAAAATAACAGGCTTTGATTCACAGGTGTCGATTTTTCCATTGCAGACACTCTATGATGATAAGGTTGCTGGAATAGAATATGGAGACACATTGAGAAGTATCATAAATAATGTTCTCATAGAGGGCGCAGATTACCTTGAATCGTTCAATCATTCCCTATCCGATATTAAGACAGGTAAATCGGCGTCGGTGACAGGAATGCTGAAAACTGAAAATGATTTCGCCGGTATAAGTTTACGAGGGATAGAAGGTGACGGGATGACCGGGTTTCTGGAGACGGTACTCGTAGATGGGAGTATTGCACTCGCTGACAGCCAGCGTGGAGTTGTAATATCCCGGAAAATAGCGGATAAACTATTGCTTTCTGTAGGGGACAAGGTAGATGCATATTTTATTGACGACAACGGAACAATCCGTCCGCGAAAGTTTGAGATCTGCGGTATATATTCTACCGGGTTTAGCGATTATGACAATCTGGTTACTTTTGCGCCGTTGAAGATAGTTGCAAAATTATTGAAATTAGGGGAGGGTGAATGCGAAAAGATAGACATCACAGGAATTAAAACCGATGGAATTGAGCCGCTGGCTTATGCTCTTCAGCAAGCTCTTACTGAAGCTTACTCCGAAGGACGGATTCCGGAAGCACTGGCAGTAAATACTGTTCTTAATACCGGGGCTGTCTATTTCAATTGGCTCGCATTGCTTGACACCAATGTTGTAGTAATCATGATTCTGATGGGATGTGTCAGCGGTCTGATGCTTATAACCTGTGTGATAATACTGATTCTTCAACGGGTAAGGACAATCGGAATCTTAAAAGCTCTTGGGGCGTCCGATACTCAGATCCGTGGCATATTTATGCGTCTGGGAGGGAGGGTGATTTTGAGCGGATTGGTTATAGGCAATGCTGTCAGCCTGATGTTGATAGCTGTAGAGGGGAAGTGGCATCTGTTGCCTCTTGATCCGGATTCATATTATCTCACCTCTGTGCCGGTGGATTTTTCGTTCGGTGCATGGGTTGTGCTTAATGTCGCGGTTGCAGCAGTGTCATATTTTGTGATGCTCATGCCTACAGGAATGATTAGCCGTCTGTCGCCGGTAAAATCTCTACGTTTCGAATAATTCAGAGGTTTGCAGTGACTTTTTTTCTACTCTGTTCCTTTTTTGAGATACTTTTTGGCTTGAATTTTGTTAGAGTAGACAGAGGGATATCAACATCCAAAAAAAATAATTATCTTTGCAATTTAATAGCTGTGGACTGCCGGATGATGGTTTGTCGGACGGGATCCGCATGTTATAACAAGATTTGTTACAAATGTCAGAGACAACAGTCAGCAATACAACATCCCGTAAAGGGGGAACAATGGAGTCTACAAGGGCTTTGATTGTAGACGCCATTCAGAATAAGAAAGGTAAGGGCATTACGATTATGGATATGTCGTCGATAGAATCGGCTCCGGCTCATGAATTCATAATCTGTGAAGGACGAAATCCTCAGCAGGTATCGGCAATAGCTGATAATGTGCGAGAAGAGCTTCTTGATAAAAGCGGCATAAAACCATATAATTATGATGGCTATCGCAATTCAACATGGATTGTGATAGATTATGGGTCAACTTTGGTGCATGTCTTTGTTCCTGAGGAACGTGATATGTATAACCTTGAGGAGCTTTGGAGCGATGCTGCTGTAGCCGAGATTCCGGATATCGACTGATTTCTGTAGCTTCCTCCGTATAATTTTTTCCTTATTTTAACGCTGCTGGTCACCTGACCGGTTTTTCTCTATTCGATAAGACTTCAAATAAATATGGCAGATATAAAACCTCCTACAGGCAACAAGAAACGTCCGCAGATAAAGTTCAGCATGTACTGGATGTATGCAATCATTACGCTGGCTTTATTCGGAATGTATTATCTTGATGATAATTCGGTAAGCAAGAAAGTTACCTATTCAGAGTTCGAGAACTACATTACGGATTCGATAAATTCGCAAGCTCACGGTATTACGAAGATCATTGTGGATAAGCGGAAAGGTGAAGCTGAAGCGCAATTGTCTGATTCGCTGGCGCAGGCCATATTCCACAAAAGTCAGTATAAAGAGGGGGTGCATGCCTATATTTTCACAACTCTTCCTTCAACTGATGAATTTGCAAGAAAGATAGATATGTGGAAGCAGACAGGTGTTTACACCGGTCCGGTAGACTATGACGAGGGAAGTGATTTCACGTCTTTCCTGTGGACTTTCGGACCTATCATTCTTCTGATAGCTTTCTGGTTCATAATTATGCGCAGGATGACGAACCGCGATGGTGGCGCCGGGGGTGTGTTCAGTGTAGGCAAGTCGAAGGCTCAGGTTTTTGACAAGGATAATGCTATTAAAGTGACCTTTGAGGATGTAGCCGGACTTTCAGAGGCTAAAACCGAGATAGAGGAAATTGTGGAATTCCTGAAAAATCCACAACGCTATACCAATCTGGGCGGCAAGATACCTAAGGGTGCTCTTCTGGTAGGTCCTCCCGGAACAGGTAAGACTCTTCTTGCCAAGGCTGTTGCAGGAGAGGCGAATGTTCCATTCTTCTCTATGTCAGGTTCTGACTTTGTAGAGATGTTTGTGGGTGTGGGTGCTTCGCGTGTCCGTGATCTTTTCCAGAAGGCTAAGGAGAAGGCTCCATGTATTGTATTTATTGATGAGATAGATGCCGTTGGGCGTGCCCGTGGTAAAAATCCCAACATGGGCTCGAATGACGAACGTGAGAATACCCTTAACCAGTTGCTGATTGAGATGGATGGGTTCGGAACCAACAGCGGTGTCATAATTCTTGCCGCTACGAACCGTGCAGATATTCTTGACAAGGCTTTGTTGCGTGCCGGCCGATTTGACCGTCAGATCTATGTGGAATTGCCGGAGCTTAATGACCGTATAGCAATTTTCAATGTGCATCTCAAGGGTATAAAAACCGATGAATCTGTAGATGTGGAACTTCTTGCACGTCAGACACCTGGATTCTCGGGGGCGGATATCGCCAATGTGTGTAATGAAGCTGCGTTGATAGCAGCCCGGCAGAATAAGACAGTTGTGCAGCGTCAGGATTTTATTGACGCCGTAGACCGTATAATCGGTGGTCTCGAAAAGCGTTCCAAGATAACGACTACAGAGGAGAAGAAGGCGATTGCCTGTCATGAAGCCGGACATGCTACCGTATCATGGAATCTCCGATACGCCAATCCTCTGATCAAGGTGACAATTGTTCCTCGTGGTAAGGCTCTTGGAGCTGCATGGTATCTCCCTGAGGAGCGTCAGATTACTCCAAGCCAGGCATTGCTCGACGAAATGTGTGCGACACTTGGCGGTCGAGCTGCGGAGGAACTTTTCCTCGGACGGATTTCAACCGGGGCTGCCAATGACCTTGAGCGTGTGACAAAACAGGCGTATGCTATGGTTACTTATTACGGTATGAGTGATAAGTTGCCAAATATCAGTTACTATGATTCAACAGGTCAGGCGTATGGTTTTTCCAAGCCGTATAGCGAGGATCGTGCGAGAATGATAGATGATGAGGTATCCCGCATAATTAGTGAGCAGTACGAACGTGCGAAGTCTATTTTGCGGCAATATGCCAAGGAACATAATACATTGGCAGATGTTCTTTATACGCGTGAGGTGATATTTACTGAAGATGTGGAAAGAATATTCGGCAAGCGTAAATGGGTTTCACGTACTGACGAGATTCTAAAAGCGCAACAGGAAGCGGAAAAACAGGAAGCGGAGGGTAAAAATGACCCTAAGGCTGATATCCATTCTGCAGATATCATAGATGTTACTGCAACGGAACTGCCTGTAGGAGAGCCCCCGGTAAATATGCCTCCAATTCCCGTTTCTGAGGAGAGTTCTGCTGAAAATAGCGCTTCGGAAGAGGATGGAAAGACGGATGAGAATGATAGTTCCGTCCGCCAGGATACGGTTGATAAGTCGGATAATAAGGGTCAATAGAATTGATGGGGATGGATAGTCCGTTAAAATTCAATTCTGAAACTGTACTGAAAGATGTAATTTCGGCAGATCCATCGTTGTTGATGGTGATGGCGCGTTTCGGCATACCACTTGGTTTTGGAGACCGGACAGTAAGGGATGTATGTTCTGAGCATGGAATAGATCTTGCGACGTTCCTTACAACAATTAATTTTATGTCGGGACGTCCGTGGAATGCTGATAATGTAGAGGCGGGGCTGCTGATGGCATATCTGAGGAATGCTCATGAGTATTTTTTAGATTTTGTTCTTCCGATGATTCGCCGTAAGCTCATAGGAGCCATTGACTGCTCGCTTACCGATGAGCTTGGGTTTCTGATTCTGAGATTCTATGATGAATATGTGACTGAGGTGAGGAAGCATATGCAGGTAGAAAATGAGCGGGTTTTTCCTTATGTGGAAGAGTTGCTCCGTGGAGAGCTTACCGATAGTTTCCGCATAGAGAGATTCGCATCTCACCATTCACATATCGATCCGAAACTAAAGGAGCTTAAGGATATCATTATCAGATATTATCCAGGAAAAGGTAACGACCTTCTGAATTCGGTATTATTTGACATAATAACATGTGAGCGCGACTTGCATCTGCATTGTCTGGCTGAAGACAGGCTGTTTGTTCCGGCTGTCAAAAAGCTGGAGGCAAAGGTTCTGGAAACCGGTGGAAAAGGGAGGGAGTCCGTGGTGCTGAATGATTCTGCTACTGACAAATGTGTTAAGGCGACTGATTTGAGTGAACGGGAGCGTGAGATAGTGTGTTGCGTAGCCAAGGGGATGAGTAACAAGGAAATAGCAGCGGGTCTATGTCTGTCGGTCCATACGGTGACTACTCATAGACGCAATATCTCAACTAAGCTTCAGATTCATTCAACAGCCGGTATTACGATTTTTGCAATTGTGAACGGACTTTTGTCGCCGGAAGAAATCGGCATTCGGTAGCTGTCGCATTTATCCAGGGAGCGTGAGTAAATCGCTGTCAAACAGCTGTTTCAACGCCTGTGTGTTTTAAGTCAATAGATCTTTTTGGGTCTTGATCCGTGGAAAATAACTACTTATGGCCGGTATAATAATTTTTATCCGTGACTTAAATAATAAATTTTTATATTACTTTTGTAGATGTAACTTTTAGTATGATACAACTCCTGAATGAAACTTTCTGCATCACAGGTGCGTCTAATATATGGAACTGCCGGTATGGGAGATCGTTTTCAGTATCGGGGATTCACGATGATTGTTACCAATGTTTTACTTTAAACTGATATATCAATGAAAATATGCCAGAATTGTGGTGGCGTCGCTGATGATAATGCACGGTTATGCCCTCATTGCAACCATCCGTTTCAGATGTCGAATTCTGCGGAAAATAATCAATATAATTCCAATTGTCATAACTATGGTGGCGGATATAATCAGTATGGGAATCAACAATACCCCCCGTACGGTAATGGAAATGACTATTACCACCAGGGGACGGATTACTATATAGACCGGAACAACCCTTTCGATGAAGGTCCGGAAGGAAAAAGCCGTGGTGTGGCAGCTCTGTTTGCTATCATTCTCGGTGGTATAGGTGTCCAGTATTTTTACTTAGGCAAGATAGGGGGTGGATTTCTGACTATTTTCCTTTCTCTTGTGACATGTGGAATGTGGCAGATTGTGACAATTATCCAAGGGATAATGATGTTCTGCATGACAAACGAGGCTTTCAGGAGGAAGTATGTCCTTACAGATTCGTTCTTCCCTCTATTCTGAACATTATGAGTTATTTACTATGGAAGATATTACAGAATTATTTGTGAATGTATTGCATCAGGCGGGTTCGGTAGATATGGCTGAGGCAGAGTTCAAGAAAATGATCGGTGAGGATGACCAACTTCACAAAGAGTATCGTGCGTGGTGTCATGAGAATGGCAGCACGGAACGACGAGGTTTTCTTGACTTCTGCGATGAATATCTGAGGGATCGCGAGGAAGCCTGGGATAGTCTGAATGACTTTGATGAATGAACGGTAAAGATAAAAAAGCTGCCGCTTTGAGGGTGCCCGCGGAGTGGGAGCCTTATGATACGGTTATGATAGCGTGGCCCCATGCCGCTACGGACTGGGAACCGATGCTTGCTGAGGTTGATGAATGTTACAGGAATCTCGCAAAGGCTATTTTTGATAGCGGTTTGCGGTTGCTTATCGTGAGCCCGGAACCTGAGCGTGTAAAGACGTTTATCAGTGATATTCCGGAGAACAGTTTCATATTGTTCAGATGTAGCACCAACGACACGTGGACACGTGATTATGGTCCGATAACGGTATGCCATCCGGATGGTGTACCTTTCGTGTGCGATTTCCGTTTTGACGGTTGGGGACTGAAGTTTGCGGCCAATTTCGACAATCTCGTAAATCTTACTATGGTTGGAAGCGGTTTGTTGACGCGAAATTATATAAACCGGATGGATTACACGTTCGAAGGCGGATCGATGGAGGTTGATGGCGAGGGGACTATGCTCAGCACCTCTCATTGTCTGCTGTCGCTCAACAGGAACGGATATAAAACGACCGGACAGGTTGAGGATTATTTCAAACGTACGCTCGGGATTGAACGTCTGCTGTTGCTTGAACATGGGCATCTTGAGGGGGACGACACAGACAGCCATATTGATACGCTGGCGCGTTTCGCTCCGGGAAATACTATAGTATATGTAAAATGCTACAATCCCCAGGATAGTCATTTTGAGGAACTAAATCTGATGGAGCAGGAGCTTCAGGAATTGCGTACGGCCTATGGGGTGCCATATAATCTGATCGGGCTTCCGCTACCGGATGCGATTTATGATGAGGAGGGGGAACGGTTGCCTGCCACATACGCCAACTTTCTGGTAACTCCGACAAGTGTGTTGATGCCGGTATATGGACAGCCGGATAATGACTGTATGGCATCGCAGATGTTGCAGGTGGCATATCCCGACAGGGAGATAAAGTTGGTGGATTGTCGGGCTTTGATTCGCCAGCATGGTTCGCTCCATTGTGCGACAATGCAGTTACCAGCGGGAGTAGTGAGGATATAGGAGAAAGGGGAAGGTGGTTTCTTCATGATTACTTATTAGATTTATTAATGGGCAAGATAGTAAAAACAGGCATAATTCAGCAGGCGAACACAGGCGATGTGGTTGCAAACCGCGAGAGACTTATAGAAAAGATGCGGCTGCTGGCGAAAGATGGTGTAGACCTGATTGTAAATCAGGAATTGCATGATTCGTTATACTTCTGCCAGACGGAGAGTGTAGGTCTGTGCGATCTTGCTATTGATATACCTGGAACCGTTACAGAGATTTACAGCAATCTTGCCCGTGAACTTGGGGTGGTGATTGTGACATCGCTATTTGAGCGGCGTGCTCCGGGGCTTTATCATAATACGGCTGTAGTGTTTGAACGCGACGGTTCTGTGGCCGGAAAATATCGGAAAATGCATATTCCTGATGATCCGGCATATTATGAGAAATTCTATTTTACTCCGGGAGATCTCGGTTTTGAGCCTATCGAGACTTCAGTAGGTAAGCTCGGGGTACTGGTATGTTGGGATCAGTGGTATCCGGAAGCAGCGCGACTAATGGCGCTTAAAGGTGCTGAAATATTAATATATCCTACTGCGATAGGTTGGGAATCGAGCGATACAGATGCTGAAAAAGAACGTCAGCGCCAGGCATGGATTACAGTGCAACGCGGTCATGCCATTGCCAACGGTTTACCTGTAGTGACGGTGAACCGTACCGGGCATGAGCCAGATCCTTCAGGTCAGACCAACGGAATCAGGTTTTGGGGATCGTCGTTTGTTGCCGGTCCACAGGGTGAGTTTCTTTTTTCGGCTGCATGCGATGACGAGGTGACGGCTGTAGTGGATATTGATATGGAACGTTCGGAGCAGGTTCGCAGATGGTGGCCATTCCTACGCGACAGGCGCATTGACTTCTACGGTGGACTGACACGTCGTTTTATCGATTAACCGTAGCAGTGGCAGCATGATCTTTCTCCACGACATACATAACCGCTACACTTTATAATCTGATATCATCATGAGATTTCTTCTTCCGCCAAAAAGTGACGGCAGCCGTGTGGAACTTCCAAAGGATGCACGTCAAATTACCATTATCGGCGCGAACGGCAGTGGTAAAACCCGTTTTACTGAATACCTGCAATCTACGCTCGAGGGGAAAACGTTTCGCCTGTCGGCTCTTGAGGCGATCGCTGAGGCCGGCAGAAGTCATGCAGAGGAGGGATCGATTGACCGTTTATATACAACCTCGCTTGCGTCACCTACATTTCTTCATTCTGATGCGCCGACGATGTTCGAGCGCCTGATGACGCTGCTTCTTAATGAAGAGATGGAGAAACTTGTGGCATACAAAGTTGCAGTAGCCAGAGGGGATGATGCCGTGCTACCTGTCTCGCGTCTAGATGCGGTAATACGCCGCTGGCAGGAGGTCTTTCCCGATAATCATGTATTGCGGGAAGGTGGCGGCTTGCTTTTCTCCCGCGACGGAGATTCGGAGGCATATTCCCCGCGCCGGCTTTCGCATGGTGAAAAGGCTGTTCTGTATTATTTCGGAGCTGTTCTGTATGCGCCGGCCGACGGTATCGTATTTGTGGAGAATCCCGGCATGTTCCTGCATAGTTCGCTGTTAAGACGCCTGTGGGATACCATAGAGGGTATGCGGCCCGACTGCCGCTTTGTATATACGACTCATGATGTGGATTTCGCTGCCTCACGCGCTGAAAACGTAATTGTGTGGGTGAGGTCGTATAATCCCGACAACAATACATGGGATTACGATATACTACCTCCCGACGCAGGGTTGTCGGAGGATGTGTATATGGCTCTTATCGGTGCGCGGCGTCCTGTGATGTTTATTGAAGGGGATGCGGTGCACTCGATCGATGCCAAACTTTATCCTCTTATTTTCCGCAATCATTCGGTAAAGGCTCTCGGGAGCTGCAATAAGGTTATTGAGGCGACGAGAGCTTTCAATGACCTGAAAG
Organism: uncultured Alistipes sp.; assembly: GCA_964509345.1. GTDB lineage: Bacteria > Bacteroidota > Bacteroidia > Bacteroidales > Muribaculaceae > UBA7173. The sequence goes on along the minus strand of CAZDWY010000005.1, from coordinate 67,773 downwards.
CTTTTCACCATCTTGAGAGTTTCGGCATCGTTGACCGTGATCGGCGTGATGAGAAGGAGGTAAGTTATCTGAGGGGAAAGAATATTTATGTTCCAGATGTTGCGGAGATAGAGAATATTCTCATGCTTGAGGATGTGGTGAAAAGTGTGGCCCACTCTCAGGGTCGGGATCCTCAGAAAGTTTTTCGCGCGGTGAAGGATTCTGTTGTGGGGCAGTTTCATCATGATGTCAGGCAGCAGGCCTTGTTGCACACACGTCACAGGGTGAAGCGGACTGTCGAATATCGTGTAGACGGCAGGTTTACCAATATCAATGCTCTTGAGGAGCATATGAACTCCCTTGTGAAAGAGATTAATCCCCGTGGGCTGTATGAGCAGTTCTGCCGTGAATTTTCAAAGTATGCTGCTGATGGGGATTATAGTTCGATCCTGCGGGTATATAACCAGAAGTCGATGGTTCCGAGATCAAATGTAAACGGATTGTGTGGTTTATCGGGTAGCAAAGATGCTTATGTCCAGGCAATCATCGCTATTTTGAAGACTGATACATCCGATGCTGACCGTATAAGGGAAGCTATAATAAGGTGTTTCGGTATTGCAGATTGATATTCGCTGCAGTGCCATATTTTATTATTGCCGTTTTGTAGATTGAGTTATAATTGCGAAATTTGCAGTCTCAATCATAAGGCAATTTAATATTATATGTCAGATATCAGTTTGGGAGTATCAGTAAAGCAGGGGATAAAGGCGTTATCACCGGTATTGTTGTTTTTGGGGATGTATCTGATTGTTTCCCTTTTGATCGGCGATTTTTATAAAATGCCGATTGCAGTAGCAATGCTGACGGCATCTGTCTGGGCGATAGTGATATGCAGCGGCAAGCGTATTCCTGACCGTATCGAGATATATTCCCGTGAAGCCGGTCATCCAAGTATCCTGTATATGATCTGGATCTTTATAATGGCAGGGGCTTTCGCATCGCTTGCAAAGGGTATCGGATCGGTGGATGCGACGGTGAATGCGGTTCTGAATTTCTGTCCTCCCCGATACATAGTGCCGGGGATGTTTGTGGCGGCATGTCTGATATCCATGGCCATCGGCACGAGTGTAGGAACCGTAGTTGCGCTGACACCTCTGGCACTGGAGATGTCGGTTGATTCGGGTCTGGATTTGCCATATCTGGTGGCAGCGGTTCTGTCTGGCGCTTTTTTCGGTGACAATCTGTCATTTATATCAGATACCACTATTGCTGCGACCCGTACACAGGGATGCGATATGCGTGAGAAATTCAAGGCCAATCTGTGGATCGCATTGCCTGCGGCATTGATTACGCTGGCGATTTATGTGTATTCCGCATCAGAACATCCTGTAATTACGGCTGTTGCTGTGCAATCGGTTGAGTGGATTCTTGTTTTGCCATATCTTTTTATTATTGGGATGGCACTGATGGGGATAAATGTCGGGGTGGTATTGTTTTTCGGTATTACAGCCACTCTCGTCATAGCGCTGTTGCGTGGAGTGGATATAATGGAGACTATGACAATGATGGGTTCGGGGATAGATTCAATGGGTAATCTGATTATAATAACCCTCATGGCTGCCGGCATGCTCGGTATAGTAAAAGAGTGTGGCGGCATCGCATATATACTGAAACTTTTTACGAAGAGAATAAGTGGTAGCCGTGGTGCCCAGGGTGCCATCGCCATTCTTGTAGGTGTTGTGAATTTGTGTACGGCGAACAATACTGTAGCGATAATAACGGTGGGATCTATCAGTAAGGATATCTGCGAGCGTTTTGGTGTTCGTGCTCGTAAGAGTGCGTCTTTGCTTGATACCGGTTCATGTATAGTGCAATGTCTGATTCCGTATGGTGCGCAGACCCTGCTTGCCACAGCGCTTGCCGGTATTAGTCCTGCTGCTCCGTGGCATTTTCTTTATTATCCCTGGATTCTTGCTTTGATGTTGGGGATTTCAATCTTTATCAGGCGCAAGACCGCGTGATAATTATCTGTTGGTTAAACCGGCAGTGACTGTATCGGTATTGATTTACGATACAGTCACTGCCGGTTATTTTAGTCGGTTATTCCGGGGGTGGAATTACATGTTTTCAACGCGCTTGAGGTTTTCTTCGTCGTTGAGGTTGTAGTAGATACTGCGGAGAACCGAACGTGCGTCGGTCATGTTTTCGTCGAGCTGATATGCTTTTTCAAGATATCCGGCTGCTTCACGGAGGAGGGGATCGACTTTGGTGCTTCGGAACTCATTATATTCCGATGCTTTCATATTGGCTGTTTCGTTCTGATCCATGTCGCATGCTTTCTGATAGAGCTTGTAGCCGTACTGCATGTTGGCGTTGGCATTGCTGTCGTCGATAGTGAGGGCCTGTTTGTATGCTGCCATAGATTCTTCAGGTTTGCCTTCGGCATCGCTTACCACGCCTTTTACAAAGTAAAGCTGGGCGTTGTTTGGATCTTCGGCAATGTATTTATCGATAAGGGCGCTCGCTTTAGCGAACTCTTTCTTGTCGATGAGGTCGTTGATCATGAATCCGATGTAGCGGTTGTCTTCTGCACCGTAAAGAGCATATGCCTGCTCCGAGATCGCTGCCATTTCAGCATAGTTCTGAAGCTGTGATGCGGCAGAGATTGCATAGTCGTATGCGTTCTTTTCGGTATATCCGAGCGCAATGGCGGTCTTGAAGTTTTCGAGAGCGGCTTCATTGTTCTGGCAGAGTGAGTTGCCGATACCCATGTTATAGTAGATGTCGCATATGACACTATCTGCGGGTGCCTTGATTGCGGATGCGAAAGTGGGATTTTTGGGGAGTGTTACATATATTTCCCAAGCTTTTACTGCATTTGCGTAATCTTCTACTTCCCAAAGGAATAGAGCTGCATTTTGTAAATTGCTGTAGTTCTCTGCAATAGTTTTGATTATATCTTTAGAGTATTTGGGTTTTACTTTACCCTTTTCGTCGGGAACAGAGTCGAGAGGGAGAGCTTTACAGAGGTATTCGAATCCTTGCAGAGGTGCCTCTCCGAGCTGTTTCTTGTTTACGTTCTGTCCCATCTGTGCCTTAATACCTTTTTTTGCAAAGTATTCAAAGGCAGCTTTACCGGGCACCACGTATGTGAAGGGATCGTTAGCGGATTCTTCGTTAGTGAATGCCGGCGCGAGTTTTCTTACTGTTTCGGGATAGTTCTCAGGATTGCTTTTGAATTCACGGTCAACTTCCTTGACGAGCGATTTCTGTGCGAATGCACTTCCTGAAGCAAGAAGGCATACACCTAAGATTACGCTTATCTTATTCATAATGAAAAATTTATTTTATTAGATTTAATTGAATTTTATTATTCTTCTGAAACTTCTGTCTCATCATCGATGTCCTGAACGTCATCCTCCACGTCGTTATCTTCCTCTATGGAGTTGTCGGTCGGTTCGGCGGGAAGTTCCTCGGGGTTTTCAATGGTCTCAACAACTTCTTCTTCGGGATCGGTAGCGACGCAGCATACCGATGCAATCTCATCACCACGCTTTTCGAGATTGATAACGCGAACTCCCTGGGTGTTGCGTCCCATGACGCGGATGTCGGCCACGCGCAGTCGCAGGGTTATTCCGGAGCGGTTGATGATCACGAGGTCGTTTTCGTCGTCTACACTCTTAATAGCTACCAGTGCGCCGGTCTTGTCGGTGATGTTCATCGTCTTGACACCTTTTGCACCTCGGTTTGTGATTCTATAGCTGTCGAGAAGTGAACGTTTGCCGAATCCGTTTTCGGAGATGACCATCACATTCTTGTCGTCGCCGGCGTGCATGCAGATCATTCCTACAACTTCATCAGTACCGTCCTCGTCGATGCGCATGCCTCTTACGCCAGTCGAAACGCGTCCCATCTGGCGGACAGTGCTTTCGTTGAATCTGATTGCTCTGCCATGACGGTTTGCAAGGATTATTTCAGCATTTCCGTCGGTAAGTTCCACTCCGATCACCTGGTCGCCTTCACGTATCAATATTGCTTTCTTGCCTCGGATATTTACACGTGCGTATTCTGATAGCGAAGTTTTCTTAATGATACCGTTCTTGGTGGCGAATATAAGGTTATGTGTTGAGGTGAACTCTGCATCCTCGAGATTCTTGCAGCGGATGAAGGCATTGACAGAGTCGCCCGGCTCGATGTTGAGCAGGTTCTGTATGGCGCGTCCTTTGGTGTTTTTGGCACCTTCGGGAATTTCGTATACCTTCATCTTATAGACCATGCCTCGGCTTGTGAAGAAGAGAATGTTGGAGTGCATGGATGCAGGGTAGATGTATTCGATGAAGTCTTCGTCGCGAGTGTTGCTTCCGCGTGATCCTACGCCTCCGCGGTTCTGTGCGCGGAACTCCGACAGGGGTGTGCGTTTGATATATCCTAAGTGTGAGATGGTGATGATCATTTCATCATCAGCATAGAAATCTTCGGCGTTGAAATCTCCGGCGTATACATCTATTTCGGTGAGACGGGGTGAACCGAAATTTTCCCGTATCTCAAGGAGTTCGTTTTTGATTACTTCACGGCATACGGTCTCATTGTTGAGTATTTCTTCAAGCCCCGCGATTATCTGGAGTATCTCCTGGTAGTTTGCATGGAGTTTGTCTTGTTCAAGACCGGTTAGCTGTCCGAGGCGCATGTTTACGATTGCCTGGGTCTGGGCGTCTGTGAGCCCGAAGCGTTCTGTGAGCGTCGCTTTGGCTTCTTCTGTTGATTTAGCCGCGCGGATGATGGAGATTACTTCATCAATATGATCTGATGCGATGATCAGTCCTTCGAGTATGTGGGCACGATCCTTAGCTTTCCGGAGGTCAAACTTAGTGCGCCGTATTACCACATCATGACGGTGCTCAACAAAGGCTTCGATAATTTCCTTGAGGTTGAGCAGACGTGGACGCCCCTTCACAAGAGCCACATTGTTGACACTGAATGTGGATTGAAGTGGTGTCATTTTAAAGAGGGTGTTGAGCACTACGTTGGAGTTCGCGGTCTGCTTGAGCTTGATAACGATACGCATGCCTTCACTGCTGCTCTCGTCGTTAAGGTCGGCAATCCCATCGATTTTCTTGTCGGTGACCAGATCGGCGATGTATTTTATAAGTTCAGCCTTGTTAACTCCGTATGGGATTTCGGTGACGATTATCTGTTCGTGATCTTTTTCTGTCTCAATCTCGGCTTTGGCACGGATTACGATTCTTCCTCGTCCGGTTTCGTATGCTTCTTTAACGCCGTTGTAGCCGCAGATTGTCCCTCCGGTAGGGAAGTCGGGAGCAGGGATATGCCTCATAAGTTCCGCAACAGTGATGTCGGGGTTATCAATGAGTGCCACACATGCGTCGATCGACTCGGCGAGGTTATGGGTGGGCATATTGGTTGCCATCCCGACTGCTATGCCCGAGGCTCCATTTACGAGAAGGTTGGGTATTCGTGTGGGAAGAACAGTCGGTTCTTTGTCAGAGTTGTCATAAGTAGGTTGAAAGTCAACGGAGTCGGAGTCAATGTCGCGGAGCATTTCCTCACCTATTTTCTGCAAACGGACCTCGGTATATCGCATTGCCGCAGGACCGTCTCCGTCGATAGAACCGAAGTTCCCCTGACCTTCGATGAGACATTCGCGCATGGCCCAAGGTTGTGCCATACGTACGATTGTGCCGTAGATAGAGGAGTCGCCGTGGGGGTGATACTTACCCATGACTTCTCCGACAGCTTTCGCAGATTTCCTGGTCGGTTTATCAGATGTATTGCCCATCTCGTTCATACCGTATAGCACACGGCGGTGAACGGGTTTAAGACCGTCGCGTACGTCTGGGAGGGCACGAGAGACGATAACGGACATCGAATAATCGATGTATGCCGATTTCATCTCTTTCTCGATGTTGATCTTGATAATGCGATCTTCTTCCAACATTTCTTTTATTACCTTCTTTGTTAGTCAATATTGGAGGCTTCAGATATCGAATGACGATCTGATTCATATATGCCTCCGGCGAGGGGAGAAAGGTGTCTTGAATTATTTTACAAAGATAGGCATTTTCTTAAAAATATCGGTTATTTTTGCTGGCTAATTTGGCTCAGGATAGTGTCAGGAACAATCTTTAATTTTTTTTATGATTGGTGTGTGGAATAATTATGTTTTTGGCACATGTTTTGCAATAGAGTTACTTGAAAGGTGACTGCGTATTGCGGTGGATATATAGCGGTACGCATTCTTTTATGAAAAAGCGTGGCATCATGATTTCGCTTGGTCTGAAAATGAGAAAATGTGTAATTTTAAGTTGCGAGTGAGCAATTCCGGGTTGAGCGGTGTTATAAATCATATACATGATTGAAATAATGTTAACGCGTTTATACCTATGATCATGACGAAATCTGATATAACGTGAATTCAATAGGAAAAGAAAGGTAAAGAATGGAAATTAATTTTTCAAACGAAGTGAAAACAGTTCTGGAGAATAGCCGTAAGGAGGCTATCCGCCATAACAACAGCATAATCACTCCCGAGCATATGTTTCTGGCGTTGCTGTCAGATACAGGTTCGAGGGTATTCTCATTGCTTGAGCGGGCGTCGCGCGATGTATCGGTATATCAGCTGCGAACTCAGCTCGATGATTCGCTATATGATGCTACGGCTCCGCTTGGAGGAGAGGTAGTAGCGAGTGATTTGAGCAACCGGCTGGTAAAGCTCTCTGTCCTTGAAGCGCGTATGCTCAAGAGTGAGACCGTTGATACCGAGCACTTGCTTCTTGCTTTGCTTCATAATCCTGAAATACAGCATATGGACTTTATTGTACCTTTCCGACAGGCGGGCATTGACTACCAGTCGGTCTTGAGATTGATTTCTAATGTCAAGGATACCCCGACATCTGGATTCGGGGCCACCGACGAGGATGAGGATGAGGATGATACCCCCCGCGGATCGTCCCAGTCACGTCAGGATAACGCCCAGAAGGATGGTTCCCGTCCACGTGGATCGCATGACACTCCAACGCTCGATAAGTTCGGTAACGACATAACCCGGGCGGCTGAGGATGGCAGGCTTGACCCTGTCGTCGGTCGCGAGCAGGAGATAGAGCGTCTGGCTCAGATACTAAGTCGCCGTAAGAAGAACAATCCGGTTCTTATCGGTGAGCCCGGTGTCGGAAAGTCGGCTATCGTGGAGGGGCTTGCTCTCCGTATTGTTCAGCGCAAGGTGTCGCGTATCCTTTTTGATAAGCGAGTTGTATCGCTTGATATGGCCTCGCTTGTTGCCGGAACAAAGTATCGCGGTCAGTTCGAGGAACGGGTGAAAGCGATCCTGACAGAACTGTCGAAGAATCCGGATGTGATATTGTTTATCGACGAACTTCATACGATAGTAGGCGCCGGTAATGCCGCAGGGACGATGGATGCGGCCAATCTGCTTAAACCGGCTCTTGCCCGTGGTGAAATTCAGTGTATCGGTGCAACAACTCTCGATGAATACCGTAAGAATATCGAGAAAGATGGTGCGCTTGAGCGTCGTTTCCAGAAGGTGATGGTTGAGCCTACTACAGCAGATGAGACACTTCAGATTCTGCATAATATAAAAGATAAGTATCAGGATCATCATAACGTAAACTATACGGAGGATGCGCTGAAGGCGTGCGTAACTCTGACGGATCGTTATCTGAGCGACCGAAATTTCCCTGATAAGGCGATTGACGCTCTTGACGAGGCAGGCTCGCGCGCCCATATTACTAATATTGTTGTTCCGGAAGAGATTGAGCGTCTTGAAAATGAAATAACCGAGGCCGGGGCTGCGAAGCTTCAGGCTGCCCAGAATCAGGATTTCGAGAAAGCGGCGTCGTTCCGTGACCGCGAACAGACCCTTAAGTCGCGTCTGGCTCAGGCCAACGAGCAGTGGGAACAGCAGCTTCAGGCCAACCGTGTCACAGTCGACGAAGATAAGGTGGCTGAGGTTGTGGCGATGATGACAGGTGTGCCTGTCCAGCGTATAGCTCAGGCAGAGGGGAGTCGTTTGCGAGCCATGGCTCCGAAACTGAAGGAGGATATTATTGGTCAGGATAAGGCGATTGAAAAGATAGTGAAGGCTATTCAGCGTAATCGTGTCGGACTGAAAGATCCGAATAAGCCTATAGGTACATTTATGTTCCTCGGACCGACAGGTGTAGGTAAAACACATCTGGCTAAAAAACTTGCGGAATATATGTTCGATTCTGCTGATACTCTGATAAGGGTGGATATGAGCGAATATATGGAAAAATTTACTGTGAGCCGCCTTGTTGGAGCTCCTCCCGGATATGTGGGTTATGAAGAGGGTGGACAACTTACCGAAAAGGTACGCCGCCGTCCTTATTCAGTAGTGCTTCTTGACGAGATTGAGAAAGCTCACCCTGATGTGTTCAACCTGCTTCTGCAGGTGCTGGACGAGGGGCGTCTGACCGATAGTCTTGGCCGCCGGATCGATTTTAAGAACACTCTGATAATCATGACTTCCAATATCGGATCGCGTCAGCTTAAGGATTTCGGATCGGGAGTTGGTTTTGCGACCCGGAACGACGATAAGGATTATTCCCAGGGGGTAATTCAGAAAGCTCTTAATAAGGCTTTTGCTCCTGAATTCCTGAATCGAATTGATGATATCATAATGTTTGATCCGCTTGACCGCGATGCGATTTTTAAGATTATCAGCATAGAGTTGCGTGGTTTCCTCGACAGGATGGAGAAACTTGGTTATCGGTTTGAGATTTCTGAGAGTGCCAAGGATTATATCGCCGGTAAAGGGTATGATCAGCAGTTTGGCGCACGTCCGCTCAAACGTGCGATCCAGAAGTATCTTGAGGATCCTCTGGCAGAACTCATCATCAATTCCGAACTGACAGCCGGCGATACTATTGTCGTGGATTATGACAAGGAGGCTGACAAAATTGTCACATCTGTCAAGCATCTGCAGGATAAGGACGATATAGCTTCCGGAAAAGCCGATGATCAGACATCCGAACCGAATGAATGATAAAGTAAGATAATGCTTTAAAGCTATTTAACAAAAAATGCCGAACGTTGAGTTTGGCATTTTTTTTGTAGATTGTTATATATATATATGGACTTCATTGGATAGGTTGGAACAATGTTTTGCTTCCTGCCACAGGTCTGACTAAACTGTATAATTAAAAAATTAAAACAAAACATAACTAAGACTATGGCTAAAACAGGAACAATTGGAGTGACTACCGAGAATATATTTCCGGTAATCAAAAAATTCCTTTACAGTGATCATGAGATTTTTCTCCGTGAGCTGGTTTCAAACGCAATTGATGCTACTCAAAAATTACGTACTCTCTCCTCGTTCGGGGAATTCAAAGGGGATACGAGTGATCTTAGAGTTTATGTCAATATAGACAAGGATGCCGGTACACTGACGGTAAGCGATCATGGTATCGGTATGACAGCTGATGATATTGAAAAATATATCAATCAGATAGCTTTCTCGGGCGCTGAAGAGTTTCTCGAGAAATACAAGAATGATGCCAATGCGATAATAGGGCATTTTGGTCTTGGATTTTATTCTGCATTCATGGTTGCCAAAAAAGTGGTAATCAATTCACTATCATATAAGGATGGCGCCGAGGCTGTAAGATGGGAATGTGACGGGTCGCCTGAGTTCAGTATGGAGCCGTCAGACAAGAAAGAGCGCGGAACTGAAATCATACTTTATATTGACGAGGAGAACAAGGAGTTTCTCGAAAGGAACCGCGTGGAAACTCTGTTGAAGAAATATTGCCGCTTCCTTCCGGTTCCGGTTGTATTTGGTAAGCAGCAGGAGTGGAAAGATGGTAAAATGGTCGATACCGACCGCGACAACATAGTGAACATTACCGAACCGGCTTGGACGAAGAAACCGGCCGAGCTAACGGATAAGGATTATAAGGATTTCTATCACGAACTTTATCCGGGTCAGGATGATCCGCTGTTCTGGATTCATCTGAATGTTGATTATCCCTTTAATCTGACAGGCATACTGTATTTCCCGAAAATAAAGAACAACATCGATGTCAGCCGCAACCGTATTCAGCTCTATTGCAATCAGGTATATGTGACAGACTCTGTGGAGGGTGTGGTACCGGAGTTTATGATGCTTCTGCAGGGAGTTATTGATTCTCCTGATATTCCACTTAATGTATCGCGTTCGTATCTTCAGAGCGATACAGCAGTAAAGAAGATATCGGGTTATATCACAAAGAAGGTGGCATCGCGTCTTGAAGAACTTTTCAAAGCCAACAGGACTGAATTCGAACAGAAATGGGACGATATAAAGATCTTCATAGAATATGGAATGCTGACCGACGAAAAATTCTGCGATGCTGCCATGAAGTTTGATCTTCTGAAAGATACTGAAGGGAAGTATTTCACAATTGAAGAATATAAGAATCTTATCTCGCCCACCCAGACAGATCGTGAAGGAAATATTGTATTCCTTTATGCTACAGATGTGACAGCGCAGTACAATTACATTAAGTCGGCAACCGAGCGGGGTTACAACGTTCTTGTGATGGATGGCCAGCTGGATAGTCATTTCGTAGGGCTGCTCGAACATAAGATAGAGAAGAGCAGGTTCGTTCGTGTTGACTCCGATGTGGTTGACAATCTTATTCCTACAGAGGATAAAAAAGAGGTGGATCTCAGCGATGTTCAGCGTGAGATACTGGTATCCGTATTTCAGGGTCAGCTTCCCAAGGTTGAGAATGCGCAGTTCTTCGTTAATTTCGAAGCTATGAAGAGCACTGATACGCCTATCGTGATAACTCAGGACGAATATATGCGCCGAATGAAAGAGATGGCGGCAATGCAGCCTGGAATGAATTTCTATGCCATGATGCCGGACAGCTATTCGCTTAGGGTTAATACGGAGAATCCTATTGTAAAGAGAGTTCTCGAGAGTGCGGATGCTGCCCTTGTCGGGAAGGTAAAGCCTATCCTGGATTCAATAGCAGCCAACAACGACACTATCAAGGAGAAGGAAGCCGCAAAAAATGCCAATAACGGGACTGAAATTCAGAAAGAGGTCGAGAGTCTTCAGGCTGCCAACAATGTCTCACGCGAAGAATTGTCAAAATTAGGTTCGGAATATGCCGCAGGTGATGCGACAGTCGGTCAATTAATAGACCTGGCTCTTCTTGCCAACGGAATGTTGCGCGGCGAGGGGCTTGCCCGGTTCATTGAACGTTCCACAGAGCTTCTGAAATAACGCAGATTGATATCAGAGACATATTGTCTGGTACGCTTATTTGAAAATCCCTTTGCCATGCGTGTATGTTCACTGTGGCATAGGGATTTTTGAGCCAATTGACAGTGGTATCTCCTGTAAGTATAATAATGGGTTACGGCATTTTTATATAAAGAAAATTTCGGCAAAGCTAAAAAAATAGGGGAGAGGTGTTGCATAATTCAGAAAAAGGGCGTACCTTTGCACCGTTGAAACAGCCCGCATATAGCCGGATGTTCAATACATGATGGTGAGATTAGCTCAGTTGGTTAGAGCGTCGGATTGTGGTTCCGAAGGTCGTGGGTTCGAGACCCACATTTCACCCCCAGTCTAAATTCAACCGCTACATCATCAAGGTGCAGCGGTTTTTTATTGTCACCAGGTAGTTTCTGGAATTTATGGAAAACAGGAAATTAAACACGGAACAGGAGTTTGATAAAGCAATTAAGATATGTCGCGATGTTTACGCGGCAAAGCTTGGTGACTATGGCGCATCGTGGCGAATGATGCGTCCGTCGTCGGTGACGGATCAGATTCTAATCAAGGCCGACCGCATCCGTTCGCTTGAGACAAAGGGTGTTCAGCAGGTAGAAGACGAGGGGATCGCAGATGGATTCATTGCTATAGTAAACTATGGAATTATTGCGCTGATACAGCTTGAACTTGGTTTTTCGTCAGGAAAGGATCTGAGCGTAGAGGAAGCTCTGGCTCTTTATGATGGTCATATGAGCGCTACACGTGCGTTGATGTTGCGTAAGAATCACGATTACGATGAGGCATGGCGGAAGATGCGTGTAAGTTCATATACCGATCTTATTCTGATGAAGCTGATGCGTACCAAGGAGATAGAGGATCATGCAGGGCAGACAGCTGTGTCAGAGGGAGTAGACGCCAACTATCAGGATATGATAAACTATTCCCTATTTGCTATTATAAAACTATTGATAGAAAAGCAGTAGCGTGGAAAGTGTAGATGATCGGCTGCCATGGTGGCAGATATCGTTGGTTTGGGCACTACGTTTCCTCGTCGGGGGTATCTTTATAATGTCGGGATTCGTAAAGATGGTGGATCCCTGGGGATTTCTGTTTAAAATAGAAGAGTATCTGGCGGTATGGGATATCTGGCAGCCCCGTACAGTTGTTCTCATTGCCGTTTTGCTTATATCCGGCTATGAGTTCGTGATGGGAATGCTGCTTGCTCTGGGTTGTTATAAGCGTGTTGCTGTGTGGGGCCTGACGCTGATGATGGCTTTCATGCTCCCTCTGACGCTTTATATATGGATAGAGGATCCTGTAAGCGACTGTGGGTGTTTCGGCGATTTCTGGGTGCTCTCTAATTCCGCCACATTCTGGAAAAATGTAGCGATCACTTCCTGTCTGGGTGTATTGCTGTGTCTGAACCCGCGTGTGCACCAAAGTTTTTTTCAGCCTGCGATACAGTGGATGGTGGGGGCATGGATATCTCTGTATATTATAGTTATGGGTTTGTATGGATATACAGTTCAGCCATTTCTCGATTTCCGGTCTTTTCCGGTGGGAACCCCTTTGAATGATGTCTCTGATACTGATGATGAAAATGGTGGTGATGATTATATATTCGTATATGAGAAGGATGGAATATCACGTGATTTCCATCTTTCCGATCTGCCCGATTCGACATGGATATTTGTTGACCGCAAACCACTTAACGGCAAGGTTAATGAGTCGAAAGCGCAACTTGCCGTATATGATGGTGATGAGGAGGTGACTGATGAGGTTATCGCTACTGAGGGGCCGGAAATATTGCTTGTTATTCCTGAGCCGGCGCGAGCTGACATTTCATATACATTTACTGTCAATGAGATGTTTGAATATGCCGACAGTATCGGGATACCGATGATAGCGCTTCTGGGTGGCGACAGCGGAGCTGTTGAGCGATGGCGTGATGTCGCTATGGCGGAATATCCCTGTTATACGGTGGAGGATACTCAGCTCAAGGAGTTGGCACGGGGATCGATGTCGGTAGTAACGCTTCTTGACGGAGTGGTGAAATCAAAAAATAGTCTCGGATTCATCTCTCCTTCTGTAATTGAGATGTCTGAAAATACGGATGCATTTATGGCGGAGATAGGCGGAAGAAGTGAGAACCGCATGTTGTTTGTCAATCTGGTTTTCGGCGGAGGATTGCTTCTGATCTATATGTGTCAGGGAATTATTCTTGGCATACGTCTGGGTGTCAGAAAATGGATGGAATCACGCCGGCGCAAGCGTGAAGAATCGGAAAAGGATACTGACGTTATTGGTGAAGAGTGAAAATTGTTGTATCTTTGCAACAGTTTCAAAAGCGTGTTCAGCGCAGTATTCCGCTGTGTAGGACCCGTATCCTTCTTGAAACGTTAATTGGATAGAATTTAACTGTTTATACACAAAATACTGAAATGAGAAAGAATATTGTAGCAGGCAACTGGAAAATGAATACCACCCTTGCCGAAGGTGTAGGTCTTGCAAAGGACGTGAATGAAGCTCTCAAAGGTGTGGAGTCCAAATGTGATGTGATAATCTGTGTTCCTTTCACTCACCTTGCCTCTGTAGCAGCTGTTATCGACAGTAATAAGCTCGGTCTGGGTGCAGAGAATTGTGCTGATCATCTGAAAGGCGCGTATACCGGCGAGGTATCAGCTCCGATGGTTGCTTCTACCGGTGCAAAATATGTGATCCTCGGTCACTCTGAGCGTCGCCAGTATTATGGTGAGACTTCTGAAATTCTCAAAGAGAAGGTAAAGCTCGCTCTTGCTGAGAATCTTACTCCTATCTTCTGTATCGGTGAGGTTCTTGAGCAGCGTGAGGATGGTACTTACAACGAAGTTGTTACCAAACAGATCGAAGAGGCTCTGTTCGATCTTACCGCAGAAGAGTTCAGTAAACTCGTGCTCGCTTATGAACCTGTGTGGGCTATCGGAACCGGTAAAACCGCTACTGCTGATCAGGCAGAAGACATGCACGCTCATATCCGCTCGGTTATCGCAGGAAAATATGGCCAGGAGGTTGCAGACAACACCTCGATCCTTTATGGCGGCAGCTGCAAGCCCAGCAATGCAGCTGAGCTTTTCGCTAAGCCCGACGTGGACGGCGGTCTGATCGGTGGAGCCGCTCTGGACGCAGCTTCATTCATGGGTATTGTAACCGCGTTCTGATAAGATCAGGTCTTCCGACGATAATAAAAAACTTTTGTGAAGGTTGCCTTGCTCCGTCTGTGTTATAAGATGGTGCTGTGTAACCTTCACAATTTCCTCATTTAGGTACTCTCTTTCCATTCTCCTAAAAATATCATCTGTATGAGTATGAAGTCTGTTTTAGTGTTTTTTGCGACATTGTTGATCTTTGCCTGCGGGGTATCCGCCCAGACAATGGAACCGGTTGAGACCGACAGTGTTCTTGTTGTGGAGGAGACAATTACGGCAAAGTTGCAGAATCCATCCGCACTAATTACGGTTGATGCTCCCAGCGCATTGTGGCTTCGTGTGAGCAAAGCTGCCACTATTGATGAACAAACTTCAGCCGCGGCAGAAGTTAGCGAGGATGCTGATGAGAAGCCGGAAACCGACGGTACTCAGCAGAAAGGGCGCGGAAAGGGCGTAGGGTATAGAGTTCAGGTTTTTGCTGACAACAATGCCCGCTCTGCAAAAGGAGAGGCCCGACAGCGTGAGAAATCCATATCAGGCGCTTTCCCGCAATATGGCACGTATGTTACTTATGCATCACCTTTCTGGCGGTTGCGGGTTGGTGACTTCAAATCGCAGTATGATGCAGAAAAGGCGGCTGCGGAAATAAAAAGACAGTTTCCGGGATATGCGCGCGAGGTACGTGTTGTCCGCGATCGGGTAAATGTAAAGTGAAACAAGTGGCGATAGTCCGTTTTGTTGATCAAGTGTAAGATAGTCACGATATAAAAATGACGACCGGCGGTTTAGATTTTGAGGTTGAGATTTCTGACACAAATGAGCAGAAACGTATTGAGGCAATAGCCGCGCATTACCGCGAGATACTTCGACTTATAGGTGAGGATCCCACGCGCGAGGGACTTGTGAAAACACCTGTGCGCGCTGCGAAAGCGATGTGGTTCGCAACGCAGGGGTATCGTCAGAATCCATCCGAGATTCTTCGTCAGGCGATTTTCGAATATGCCGGAAGCCGTATGGTAGTTGTCCGCGATATTGAGTTCTATTCGATGTGCGAACATCATATCCTGCCGTTTTTCGGCACTGTGAGTCTCGCTTATGTACCGGATTGCGAGATGATAGGCCTGAGCAAACTTCCGCGTCTTGTAAATGCTATTGCCCGAAAACTTCAGGTTCAGGAACGTTTGACTGCTGAGATATGCAGTGAGGTGCAATCCACCTTATCGGCTAAGGGTGTGATCTGCCAATGCAGGGCACAGCATCTGTGCATGCAGATGCGAGGGGTTGAGAAACAGCTTTCAACGACGGTTACTGTCGACTATAATGGTGTCTTTGAAAATGATGCCATGCTCCGGCAGGAGTTTTTCAATGCAATATCAGGAGATTGATTACGGGGGTCAGCCGTTGAAATCGGATTCATCAAAATCGAAATCCCAACCGCGTTCGTTGTCGTTATCGTCAAAGTCTCCGAAATCTTCCTCACCGGTATATATGTCACCTGTGAAACGGGCAAGTTCGCGTCCTTCCCGTTTTGTCGGACGTCCCAACCCCTTTCGTCGGTCGACAAATCCGGTGATTTTTATAACGTCGAGGAGATCGTATTGTTCCTTCGGAGTGATGTTTTCCATATAATCGGGTACGAGTTTTGCCCCCAGCCTGTTTTCTGTGAGAGCTTTCACGCGGAAAGAGTATGTAATAGGTGGCTTCCGAACCAATACTACATCGTCAACCTTTATCATGCGGGATGGTTTTGCGATAATTTCGCCCGAGGCTGTCTTTACGCCCACTCTTCCTTTTTTACAGCTATCTGTAGCTACAGTGCGTGTCTTGAACACTCGCATTGCCCATAGCCATTTGTCGATACGGACTTCGGTTTTCATGTGGTAAATATATGGATTAGAGAGGTGTCATTTGTTGTTGAAATCGCACATGGCAGTCTGTAGACCTGCGAGTACGAAGGTGCGGATGGCGTCGACTGCCACGTCGACGCGCTGTGGCATTTTCTGTCGTTCGTCTAGTGTGAACTGTCCGAGTACATAGTCGATCTGGCAGCCGCGCGGAAAGTCGTTGCCTATTCCGAAGCGGAGCCGCGGATATGCATCGGTGGCGAGCATCTGAGCTATGTTTTTCAGCCCGTTGTGACCCGCATCGCTCCCTTTCCCTTTTATCCTTATGGCTCCGAAGGGGAGCGCGATATCGTCGACGAGTACCAGGATGTTGTCAAGTTCGATATTCTCTTTGGTTTTCCAGTATCTGACAGCGTTTCCGCTTAGATTCATATATGTAGATGGCTTGAGAATAACTACCTGTCTGTTTTTTATGCGTCCTGTGGCGATGTCGCCGTAACGGTCGGTAGTGAAAGTCGCGTTTATCGATTCGGCAAGTGCATCGGCAATCCGAAAGCCGATGTTATGGCGTGTGCCTTTATAGTTGGCACCGATATTGCCGAGACCTACAATCAAGTATTTCATACAGTGGATGCAATGTAGAGAAGCCTGCGGCGCGCATTGGAAAGCGCGTCACAGGCTTCGGTTATGAGTTCGGCATACTCTCTCTCATGCGGCTGTATCCGCGCCATTGGGGAGGAGTTGCTTATTTGCCTGCTGCAGCTGCTGCGGCGGCACCACGAGCGGCACGTGTGAGCTGAACGGCGCAGACAACTGCTTCTTTTGGGGTAACCAGTTCGAGACCGGGGAAGTGGAGCTCGCCAACCTGAAGGGTCTTGCCAAGACCGAGGTTGTCAACGTTGATGACAAGACGTTCGGGAACTTCAGTGTAGAGAGCCTTGACTTTGAGTTTCTTCATAGAGAGAGTGAGCTTACCACCGGCTTTAACACCTTCTGCATGACCTTCGAGCTTCACGGGTACTGACATTACCACGGGCTTGCTGTCGGTAACTTCAAGAAGGTCGATGTGAAGAATAGTGTCTTTAACGGGGTGGAACTGTACTTCGCGGAGAACTGCCATTTTCTTTTCGCCGTTGGCTTCGAGTTCGATCGCGAAGATGTCGGGGGTATAGATGAGCTTGCGGACAGCGTCGTTGCTTACAGTAAGATCGGTGGTGATGATGCCACGACCGTTTTCGATTTCAACGATTTTTTCTCCGGGCTTGAGTGTACCGGTGAAGGGGAGCTCGAAAGGTTCGCCGCCGTTGAGAACTACGGGAATTTTACCTTCGCTACGGAGGGTTTTAGCGGCTTTCTTGCCGAGGTCGGTGCGGGGTTCTGCCGCGAGTTGGTAAGTTTTCATTCTGTTGATTAAAAGTTTGTGTTACTCAAAATTAATGTGTAATTAATTTCCCATCACACTGGGTGCGTCCAGCATATGATCGCCAAAAGCGGTGCAAAGGTACGCATTTTTTTTCAATACTCAAAATCCCTGATAATCAAAAAAACAATATAAATCAACCACCTGACCGTGGTGGGTGAGGCGGTTGATTTATATTGTGTGTTTCTATAGGTGATTATCTGTCGTAACGCTGGAATTCACCGGCTTTATTGAATTTAATGTCAATGCCGTTTGAAAGTTCAATTTCATAGCCGCTGCGTTCCTTGTCGATACCGACAATTCGAGCGCCTTTGTGATTCTTTTCAACATAGTTGCTTATGCCTTTGGGGATAAATGCTGACGGAACGGATTTCGCTGACGATGTCTCTACATTATCCCAGTTTCCATCGCGGTCAAACGTTATTTCTGTGCCATCAGTCAGTATTACCTCGTATTCGCTTACGCGTCCGAAGTCCTTCTCGATTTTTACAAGGCTTACTTCCGACTTGAAATTGTTTGCTATAGTGGTCTGAGCTGCTTTGGGCAGTACAGAGGCATCGTGGGCATATGTATCTTTTGCAGATGCAGCCGATACGGCTCCAATTGCTATGAGAAGCATTAGTGCGATCTTTTTCATACTGAATTCTTATATTAGTTTTTAGTTTATATTAAAACAACTCAGCTGCTCTTAAAGTTCTGCATCATCATATGAATTTAATAGCGGGTGTGTCAAAATGAGGCTGATCTGGGTCATCGACGGTACCCTCATTGTCAGGATAAAAAACAGGAGGGTATCAGTTCATTCTGATACCCTCCTGTTTTTACGGATTATTTATACGGATGTGTTTAATTTCAGCGGGTGATCTGCTTTGTCGCTTTGTCACCTTTAACGCGGATCACAACCTGACCCTTGGCAGGGTTGGTTATTTCGATGCCCTGAAGGTTGAAGAAACGTGTGGGCATGTTATCTGAGTCGCTTTCTGTTACAGAGACGTTGTCATTATCAAAGTCTATCTTTGAGAGGTCGATAGAAGCTGCCATATTGACAGCTTTACCCTCTGCATCTGTCCAGCCGAAACATGCCGTAGGATTGGTCTGGTCGCCGAAGCATGCGTCATTGTCGTAGCCTTCGTCGGTCAGTGTGGAACCGACAGTGACAACGTTGTCTTTGAATGTGGTGTAAGGAATGGCATCGCCAGCCATATTTACAATCTGGTCGGCAGGCATACCCATGTAGTTACAGTAGAAGGTAAGAGCGTTCGTACAGTAGAGGCTGGTCATTCCGGCGGCTGAGTAGGCGAATCCTGCATCAACTAAAGCAAAAACAACATGGTCAGGGTCTGTAACGTCGAACTGTATATAACCGGTTTTGGTTGATTCATTAAAGTCTGCGAGTGGTCCATACTTGTATGGATTAACCAGACGGAAAAGATTCGGATTATTATCGTTCTGTTCTACAGGAACATCATACCAGTTGGCGGGATCGGTCTGATCTACTCCCATACCTGGAAGAATCCATCCGTCCATAAAAGTGGCTTCTCCTACAGCAGTCCAGTTTCCTTCAGATTCGTTGCCTGAACCTCCGGATTTTTTTGTCAGACCTTCGAGATCAAAAATCTCCAGATATCCTATTGATTCAGTGAGGTCTGCATCGGAATATGCCGCCCATGATAATCCGTGATCGGCCTGAGTGGTGATCATGCCGGTAGCTTCATTGAACGTGGCGCTCCAGGTCTGGTTGATAACGCTATTGGAGTCGTATACGAATGGTTCGAAATTAATGTATAATGTGGTTCCATAATAATCAAGGGTTCCAACGGTCATTTCTGTGAATGTGATCTGTCCGGTGGCGGCGGTATATCCGGCTGCTATATCTGATGGGAAATATTCACTGCTGATGATGATGTAACCGTCACCTTCCTCGATTGTGGCGGTGGTCGTGATTGTGGTTTTTGCAGAATCCTGGAAATAATAGTCGCCAATGTAAACTATGTATTCACCTGCGATTCCGGCATTGCCTCCAGTAGATTCCTTCTTGGTGAATCCTTCTACATCAAATATATCGAAATAGTTGTAGGGGGATGTGAGTGCGGCATCTGTATATGCCATCCAGGAAAAACCGTGGTCGGCAGGGGTTGTGATGACACCTGTCGAGGCATTGTAGGTTGCGTTCCAATCCTGAAGTACTACTTTTTTCGCAGCACCATCCCAATAGAAGGGTTCAAAATTGATATAATAAGTAGTAGCCTGATATTTGTAAGTACCGGCATATTTCTCGCTGAATGTGATCTGACCGGTAGATTCATCATATCCGGCTACAACATCGAAGCCGAAGTATTCGGAGCTGATGACTATCTGGTCTTCCTCTTCGGTGATTGTGGCTGCAATGCTTACAGAGCCGGCTCCATCTTCATAATAATAGTCGCCGATCTGAATTGTATATTGCCCTGAGATCGATGAATCGTCTGTTTCATCGTCATCGCCCGCGGGTTTGATTTTGCGCATGGAAAAACCTTCAGCTTTTATACTGTGGGCGAGTGTGCGGGCTGATGGGACGGGAGATGTTTCAGTCACATTCTTCAAAGTTTCTTTGGCAACTGCTGATTTCAGGGATAGCTTGTCGATTGTGTTAAGGTGGAGATTGTGCTTAACGTTGTTCGAGAGAGTTTCTGTCTTGGCTCTTGCAGGGATGCTGAGCCCTTCACCTAAATTCATGCGGCTGGCGGCTGAAACCGAAATCGCCAATGCGCCAGCGAGAGCAAGTGTTCCAAATCTGTTCATAAAAGATTTTTGTTAAAGAGATTTTGCTGTGATAAAAAATACCTTAGAAATTTTATGTCGCAAAATTACGAAAAATATTGTAAATCTGCATGTTTTTAAATTTTTATTTCCCGATAATTTTTGAAAACCGACCTTTTGGGCTCTCTCATGGTATATTATTATGGTAAATCAGATGTGATGTCACGTCAAAATAGGATTGGAGAAAAGGCACTGATAACTTTTTTTGGCAGATATTTTTATCTTTATTAATTTTGTGAGGTCAGTGACTACCCGAAATGTTTGTTTACATTTCACTAAGTTTGAGACCGGCCTGATAGTGCTATGACAATGAAGAAAGATAAGACAGATAAGTCCGTCAATAATGGATTCTTCGCCCGTGTTATTCCGCGGGTGCGCAATTTTTATGGCTATGTTACTGACGGGGTGTGGAACGATACAAGCAATTCGCTGAAGGTAAATACCATCAAGACTATAAATCTGTCGGTACGTTCATTTTTTAATGCTGATTTACAGATGCGGGCCGGATATCTGACTTACCAGACTCTGTTGGCCATAGTGCCTGCTCTTGCCCTTGTGTTCGCCATAGGCCGGGGATTCGGTTTCCAGAATATTCTCCAATCGCAGCTGTTCAATAGTTTCCCGGCTCAGCGCGAGGCTTTGTCAAGAGCCTTTACTTTCGTGGATTCCTATCTGGCGCAATCTTCTGAAGGAATTTTCCTCGGTGTAGGTATTCTGTTCCTCCTCTGGACACTTGTTTCGCTCATAAGCAGTGTAGAGGACAGTTTCAATAAAATATGGAGTGTGAAAACCGGGCGTACGATCTGGCGTAAATTGACAGATTATACCGCCATTGTGTTGATTCTACCGATATTGATGATATGTTCGAGCGGTATTCTGGTATTTATGTCATCGACGGTGGAGAAGCTGTTCCCCTCAGGCTTTTTTACTCCTATATTGAAATGGTCGCTTGATTTTCTTTCTTTAGTTCTGGTTTGGTTGTTTTTCGCCGGAAGCTATCTTCTTATTCCAAATACAAGGGTAAAGTTCAAGAATGCCATCATTGCGGGCATCCTGGCAGGAACCGCATACTCGGTACTCCAATGGCTTTTCATGACCGGTCAGATATATGTGACCCGTTATAATGCAATTTACGGTTCTTTCGCTTTCCTTCCGCTTTTGCTCATATGGCTTCAGCTTGTGTGGGTGATCACTCTGGCAGGCGGGGTAATTTGCTTCTCGTCGCAGAATATTTTTGAGTTCAGTTTTACCAGCGATGTAAACCGGATTTCCGAGAATTACCGATGGAGGCTGACAGTTGCTGTGATGACAGTTGCAGTTCAGCGTTTTAATCTTGAGAAAACACCTCTTACGCCTCATGAAATAGCCGTACAATACGGGTTACCGATAACTCTTGTATCGGCGGCTGTCAATAAATTGATAGAAGCCGGATTACTGCAGCGTGTAATTGTCCGGCAAAATGAGGATGAGGCCGGAGTGAGTCCCGCTATAGATCCATCGAAAATAACTCTTGGAACAATGTTTGAGCGTCTTGGAGCCGTCGGATCAACTAATTTCATTCCTGAATTCGACAAGCGTTTCTCCGCTGTAGGCGACGCTGTGCTTTCATTGCGCAGGGAATGTATCGGTGCGGCATCAAAAGTGCTTCTTTCAGATTTGAATATTACCAATAAAAACTAACATATTTCATGAAAACTCAGATTGCAACAACCAAGGCTCCTGGTGCGATTGGTCCGTATAGCCAGGCTATCGACACAGGATCGTTTGTATTTATTTCAGGTCAGATTCCGGTTAATCCCGAGACCGGAGAGATTCCAGAAGGTATCACCGCCCAAACAGCCCAGTCACTTTCCAATGTAAAGGCGATTCTTGCAGAAGCCGGGCTTACTGTTGACAATGTAGTCAAGACAACCGTATTTCTTTCGGATATGGCAAACTTCGTGCCTATGAACGAGGTTTATGCTCAAGTGTTCACTGCGCCTTTCCCTGCCCGCTCGGCTGTAGCTGTTCGTGAGCTTCCTAAACAGGTGCTTGTTGAGATTGAGGTAATAGCCGTACGCTGAATGGTGTGGGCATAAGATTAATCCCGTGGCAGACATTCCTAATTAAAATTGTCTGTCGCGGGATTATTGTGTCTGTTTACCGGTGAAAGTTTGTTAATGTAACTGCTCTGCAAGCTGGGGATTGATGGAATCAAGGGTATTGATGAATGCATTTATATATGCGTCGGCAACCTTGTTCTCGCCAAGATTGCGTAGATGATGTTCGCGCTCGCGAACCTCGATCAGTATTGACTCAATCTGCATGGTGTCGAGTTTTCTGGCCGGGGCAAGTTCGAGAGCTCTTTCGTGGCCGATACGGGTAGCTCCGGCAATATTTTCTTTTGTCTGGCGGCTGTCGCCGCAACTAAGGAGTGCGGGGAATATCGTTGCTGTAATCCCGGCAAGTACAAGCGCTCTGGTTAATTTAGTTGTGGAAGTTTTCATTTTATCAGTGCCATAGCTATTTTAGCACATGCCTCGGCATCGGCAAGAGCGTTATGATGATTATTAAATGGAATTCCTAAAAAGTCGCATACCGCAGGGAGAGAGAATGAGTGGCAGAGCGTGCGTGGTATGGTGCGTCGCGCGGTGGTGAGAGTGCATAAAAACGGGTAATCGGGATAATCCATCTGGTACACACGATGTGCCGCACGGATACATTTCTCATCAAATGCTTTGTTGTGTGCAACCAGCGGCAGGTTGCCGATAATAGGTTCAAGACGGCGCCATACGCGGTCGAAAGTCGGAGCATTTTCAGTCGTCTCACGACTGATTCCGTGGATCTCTTCTGTAAAATAACGGAAATAGTATTCAGGCTCGGGTTTGACGAGTTCGTAGAACCGCTCTGCAATTACCCCTCCTTTTACCTTCACAGCCCCGATGGCACAGATGCTTTCGGGATGGTTGTTGGCTGTCTCCACATCGATTGCTACGAAATTGTCCATCTGTCTGTACTTGGGCGGGGATTAATTCAACTGTTCAATAGTATCGCGCACCTGTTCCATAAGCCAGCGTGGGGTGGAGGTGGCTCCGCAGATTCCGACAGATTGCGCTCTGTCGAGCCATGATACATCTATTTCTGCAGGGTTGCTGATAAGGTGTGTACGCGGATTTTCCTCTAGACAATGTGCGTATAGAACCTTGCCGTTGCTGCTTTTCTTACCTGCGACAAATAGTACGACATCGTGTGAGCGGGCAAACAGGCGCATTTTTTCGGCTCTGTTGGCTACCTGTCGGCAGATTGTGTCGAAACTCTCGAATTTTACTCCGGGAGCCATCCGCTGCCGTATCTGCTCTATAACCTCGTGAAAGCCGTCGAGTGATTTTGTGGTCTGGGAATAGAGGGCTATAGGTCGGGTGAAATCTATTCTGTCGAGCTCGTCGACACTTTCGATTACAATCGCCTCGCCGTTGGTCTGGCCAACGAGACCGTTGACCTCGGCATGACCTTTTTTACCATATATCACAATCTGAGGACGACTTGAAATGTCAGTATCATAGCTTTGTTTAATCCGTTGCTGAAGGCGCAGTACGACAGGGCATGTGGCATCAATGATCTCTATCCCGTTTTCAGACGCCACGGCATATGTCGCCGGGGGTTCGCCATGAGCCCGCAGCAGTACTTTCACATTTTTCAATCGGGATAAATCGGAGTGGGTGATGACTGTTAGCCCCTTCCGGGAAAGGCGTTGAACCTCATCGCTGTTATGCACGATATCACCGAGGCAGTAAAGTGAACCGGATTTATCCAGTTCTTCCTCCGCCTTTGTGATGGCTGTCACAACTCCGAAGCAGAATCCGGAATCATTGTCAATCTCAACTCTCATAATATGTACTGATATTGCTTAAGCTGGGAAATCTATAGTTTTAACGAATAATCCGGTATGGTTAATTTTTGCTGGTACGTTCGTGGTAAAGTTTGATAAGAAAGGCATCCTGCTCGGGAATGGACATTCCGGAGTTGTCGAGGTCGACAGCATCATGTGCTCTTCGCAAGGGGCTTTCTGCGCGTGTCTCATCCTGGTGGTCGCGGCTCATGACATTCGCAAGGACCTCCTCATAGGAGGTTTCTATCCCCTTTTGGCGGAGTTCTTTCACACGGCGTTCGGCGCGTGTGGCAGCGGGCGCGTTTACGAAAATCTTGAGTTCGGCATCGGGAAAAACTGTGGTTCCTATATCGCGTCCGTCCATCACTATGCCGCGTTCTTTTCCAAAGGCCTGTTGCTGCTTTACCAGGTAGTGTCGGACAGCAGGAATCGCCGATACGGGTGAAACATTGTCAGAAACATCCATACGGCGTATTTTCTCTTCGACATCCTCGCCGTTAAGCAACGTGTGTTGCGATCCGTCCGGCATAATGTCAAAGGTTATATTAATCAGTGGAAGTGATTTTTCAATTGCAGCTGCATCTGTATCGTGATTTTCTCCGATCATACCGTTGCGCATTGCGTAGAGGGTGACAGCACGATACATAGCGCCTGTATCGACATATTTATATCCTATAGCTTTAGCAAGTGACTTCGCCATTGTGCTTTTCCCGGATGAAGAATATCCGTCGATAGCTATGATAATGCGTCGGGAATTGTCGGTCTTAGTCATGATAAATATATATTGATGTTATGGTAGCAATATAGGGGTATTTTTCAGTTGAGAATGTCGTTGAGATTGAGGTTGAGATTGAGCATAAATGTAGTCGCTCCGGAGTGAGGCTGTGCCAGAGCGATGCCTACATTAAACCGTCGCAGATTCATGCCGGCTGCCAGAGAGAATCCGGATACGAAACTTCGGGAGTATGTACTCATATCAGTCCGTGTCTTGTAGTTATAGCCGAGCGCTACATAAAAACGGTCGCTCGGTATAAAGTCGACACCGAATACAAGATGGCGGAAGAGATTCGACATGAATTTGTCTTTCTTTACAAATGGCTCATTTGACGTTCCGTCGCCGGTCTCATAAAACGGGAGGTGCCATTTCGTCAGGTTCCAGGCGGTGATGGAGAACCGGATAGGCAGACCAGTAAACATTTTTGCTATGCCAAGCCGAAGGTCGATGGGCAATCGGTCGTAAGTGGAGTTGAAGCGTTTCAGCTGTCCTCCGAGGTTTGCAACGACTGCTGATAGCGAGAGCTCACTGTCGGGGTCAAAATAGTTGACTCCTAAATCTGTACCGACTGCGAATGCTGAATATGATTCGTAATTGCTGAAAAGCATCTTCAATGTGATGCCTCCCCGCAGCCTGTCGGTAATATCATAGGAGAAAGATCCGTTGAAGTTGATGTCGGATGGGGAGAAAGAACCGTTGATATTGCCGAATTCATCTGTCGCCTGCATTTTTCCGTAGCCGAAATATCTTATTCCGGCACTCCAGGCTCCGCGCTCGTTGATTGAATGTGCATAACGGACTCCGGCAAAGTTCGATTCGCCAAGATAGCGCATATAATCTATAAGGATCTGGTTATCCATTTCCGGACCAAGAAGCGCGGGATTCTGGTCTGTGACGCTGAGTTCATCCTCTACTGCAGTTATGTTGATCCCTCCAAGCCCGTATATACGCGACGATGAAGTGACGTTTAAATAATTATAGGCCGTAGACCCGTCCTGAGCAGATGCTGCCGGGCTGTATCCTACTGCGGATGCAAGTACAGACAGAACTGTAAGAAAGAGTATGCGGCAATATCGTGGGCACACTGTGGTGTAAGAGTATGTCATTTATTGTCAGATGATTAAGTGTTGATGATAGCTTGCGGATCGCGTAGCATCATAATAACTAAACGTGGAAGGGCCCATTCTATTACATTTTTTTATTCATTTTTTGATACGGTTATATGGTAATATTTATGGATTTTTTCTTAACTTTGCCACATCAAAATCAGAAAGGATTTCATTATGAAATTTACCAAGATGCACGGCGCCGGCAACGACTACATCTACATCAATTGTCTTGATGGGACGTTGGGCGGCGACGACGGTTCGGTTCTTTCAGATTCCCGGATGCTGGGGAAATTATCGGAGCGCCTAAGTGACAGGCACTTCGGAATAGGCGCCGACGGCATTATTCTGATTTTACCATCGACCTCGGCGGATTTCAGGATGAGAATGTTCAACGCAGACGGTTCTGAAGGCCGGATGTGTGGCAACGCCACCCGCTGCATCGGCAAATACGTATACGACAACGGCTACACCGCCAAAAACGAAATAACGCTCGAAACTGTTTCGGGCGTTAAATATTTAACACTTAATGCAGGAGCTGACGGTAAGATTGCTTCAGTGACAGTAGATATGGGCGAGCCTGTACTTGTACCGGAAGAGATACCTGTATCAGTTTACGGTAACGCTCCCCTTCAGACTGTTACAGTAGAAACATCGCGTGGAGAAGTAAGTTTAACTCCAGTATCTATGGGTAATCCTCATGGAGTTGTGTTTGTCGAGAATGTGACAGATGATCTGGTGCTTGGTCTGGGACCGGAGTTGGAGGTTCATCCTGTATGGCCCGATCGGGCTAACATTGAATTTGCCCGTATTCTCAGTGATTCAGATATAGAGATGCGTGTATGGGAACGGGGAAGTGGTGAAACTCTTGCCTGTGGTACCGGTGCATGCGCGACAGCAGTTGCAGCTATTCTTACAGGTAGAATCTCATGCCGTGAAGTTAAAATACATCTTATCGGCGGCGATCTGGTAATCAGATGGGATAGAGATACGAACCATGTGCTTATGAGTGGACCAGCTACTACAGTATTCAATGGTGATGTCAAGCTTGATTTCCGACAATGATTGGTTGTGTGACGAGCTTTAGATACAAATCCCCCACATTTATATAACGCATATTTTCCTACAGAAATGTTTCATATAAACGACAACTTTTGTAAGCTTGCCGAGAGTTATCTTTTTTCAGAAGTAGCTCGTCGCATCAATGCCTTCAAAGAGGCGCATCCGGATGCTGATATAATCCGAATGGGTATAGGTGATGTTACGCGTCCGCTCTGTCCGGCAGTAATCGCCGCCATGCATGCCGCCGTAGATGATGAAGCTGGTGCATGTACCTTTCATGGTTACGGGCCTGAGCAAGGATACGCTTTCCTGAGGGATGCGATTGCGGAAAACGATTATCATGCGAGGGGTATAGAGATTGCTGCGGATGAAATTTTCGTAAGCGACGGTGCAAAGAGCGATACGGGAAACATCGGCGATATTCTGTCGCGTGGTAACCGCATCGCAGTTACCGATCCGGTGTATCCGGTTTATGTCGATACCAACGTGATGGGTGGACGCGCCGGTGAACTGACCGGCGGATGCTGGGACAGAATTATCTATCTTCCCGTAACGTCTGAGAACGGTTTTGTTCCGGCTTTACCATCGGAAGTTGCGGATGTGATATATCTATGTTATCCGAATAATCCTACCGGAACAACACTTACCCGCGGGCAGTTGAAGGTATGGGTCGACTATGCTCTGAAACATGGGTCGCTGATTCTTTATGATTCAGCATATGAGGCTTTTATACGTGATGCTGATGTTCCCCATAGTATTTATGAAATCGAAGGGGCGCGCAAGGTCGCGATAGAGTTCCGCAGTTTTTCGAAAACAGCTGGTTTCACGGGAGTTCGGTGTGCCTATACTGTGGTTCCTAAAGAACTGAAAGGTCATACAGCCGATGGTCGTGAGGTTTCGCTTCATAATTTGTGGAACCGCCGCCAGTGTACTAAATTCAATGGTGCAAGTTATGTATCCCAGCGCGGTGCGGCCGCAATCTATACTCCGGAAGGGAAGGCTCAGACGCGTGAGATAATCGATTATTATTTACGCAATGCAGGGGTTCTCAGAAGTGGGCTTCTTGAAGCGGGTCTCGATGTGTTCGGTGGTGTAAACGCACCGTATGTGTGGATAAAGACCCCCGGCGATATGGATTCGTGGCATTTCTTTGATATGCTGTTGGAGCGGTGTCACGTTGCGGGTACACCTGGTAGCGGATTTGGACCGTCGGGCGAAGGTTACATTCGTCTCACGGCGTTCAACACCTACGAAAATACAGTGGAAGCAATAAAGCGCATTCGCGCCACCCGCTTCGACTGACGATCAAGGAGGCTCCCGAGGCAATGCCTCAGGAGCCTCCGCCGCTATATCCCCTCTCTCCTAAAGACTATTTCAAAAGGGACCATCCAAATTATTCAATATTCAATTACTTTATTTTATGTCGTTACTTAGATTTAAGGTTGTGAAGGAAGCATCAGACCGTAAGCCGGTTGAAGTAAAGTTGCCTTCGGAACGCCCCGAGCGTTATTATGGGGAAGCAGTGTTCAACCGTGAGAAAATGTTTGAATACTTACCTAAGAAAACTTACGACCAGCTTGTCTCAGCCATTGACAATAAGCAACCTATTTCACGTGAGGTAGCCGACAGTGTTGCCGAGGGTATGAAGAAATGGGCCATTGATAATGGTGCCCGTCACTACACCCATTGGTTTCATCCGCTTACCGGTGGTACAGCCGAGAAACACGATGCTTTTATCGAACATGACGGGAAAGGGGGAGTAGTTGAGGAATTTGACGGGAAACTTCTCGTGCAGCAGGAACCCGACGCGTCGAGCTTCCCGAATGGTGGTATCCGCAATACTTTCGAGGCGCGCGGCTATTCTGCATGGGATATATCATCGCCGGTGTTTATATTAAATAATACACTCTGTATACCGACTATTTTTATTTCGTATACAGGAGAGGCACTTGATTTCAAGACTCCGCTTTTGCGTGCATTGAACGCCGTTGACGAGGCTGCTGCAGAGGTTGCCCGTATGTTTGACAAGGATGTGAAGCATGTCCACTCATATCTCGGTTGGGAACAAGAGTATTTTCTGGTTGATGAGGCTTTGTACAACGCTCGTCCGGATCTGGTGATGACAGGCCGGACGCTCATGGGACATGAGAGCGCGAAGAACCAGCAGCTTGAAGACCATTATTTCGGTGCGATACCTTCGCGTGTGGAAGCGTTTATGCTCGATCTTGAGATAGAATGCCATAAGTTGGGCATTCCGGCCCGCACACGCCATAATGAGGTTGCCCCCAACCAGTTCGAGCTTGCGCCAATCTTTGAGGAAACCAATCTTGCCAATGATCATAACCTGCTGTTAATGTCGGTTATGAATGAGGTAGGACGTCGCCATAACTTCCGGGTGCTACTCCATGAGAAGCCTTTCGCCGGTATAAATGGTTCTGGTAAACATAACAATTGGAGTCTTGGTACGGACACAGGTACTCTTCTGTTCGCTCCCGGTAAAACTCCGCGTGAGAATCTGCGTTTTGTGGCATTCTTTGCTAATGTTATGGCGGCAGTTCATCGCCACAATGCCCTGTTGAAGGCATCCATTTCGTCAGCTACCAATGCTCATCGTCTGGGAGCTAACGAGGCTCCGCCAGCAATCATCTCTATATTCACAGGTAAGCAGATCGCTGATATTCTGAATAAGCTTGAGACAAGCACAGAAGACGAGCTTATAACGTTTGGCGCAAAAGAGGGAATAGATATGGGTGTGGCCCAGATTCCTGAAATCATGCTTGACAATACCGACCGTAACCGCACGTCGCCTTTTGCTTTCACAGGAAACCGTTTCGAGTTCCGCGCGGTAGGCTCGTCGGCCAACTGCGCATCGGCGATGATTGCGATAAATGCAGCTGTCGCAGACCAACTCAAGCGGTTCAAGGCTAAGGTTGATGCAAGAGTAGAACGCGAGGAGTCACTGTATCATGCTATTCTTGAAGAGGTGAAGGCTCTTCTGGTGGAATCGAAACCGATTCATTTCGATGGGAATGGCTACAGCGAAGAATGGAAGGAGGAAGCTGCCCGGCGCGGACTGGATTGCGAAACTTCTGTACCGAAAATTTTTGATGCATATCTTCGTCCGGAGTCGATAAAAATGTTTGAAGACACAGGAGTTTTCACTGAGTTCGAGCTTAAGGCCCGCAATGAAGTGAAGTGGGAGATTTACACCAAAAAAATTCAGATAGAGGCGCGTGTGCTTGGAGATCTGGCTCTCAACCACATTCTTCCGGTTGCAACCCGCTATCAGTCAATGTTGGTTGACAATCTGGTAAAACTTAAATCGCTTTTCCCAGGTACTAAAGGTGACGAACTTACTTCTGTAGATCTGCAGAACATTGAACGCATGTCTGAGCATATGCGGATTATCAAAGAGGAAACAGAGAAGATGGTGAATGCGCGTAAGTCGGCCAACAAGATCGAAAACGAACGTGAGAAGGCTATCGCTTACCACGATAATGTGGTTCCCGCTATGGAGGTGATACGCTATCATATCGATAAGCTCGAACTTATGGTCGACAATGAGATGTGGCCCCTTCCCAAATACCGCGAGATGCTGTTTATCCGATAAAAATCAGAACAAAGCCGACAGTTGCAGATTGATTTCTCTGCCTGTCGGCTTTTTATCTCATATCAATGGAGCAACTCAAACATGAATGCGGTGTGGCAATGATCCGCCTACGCAAACCTTTGGAATATTATCGTGAAAAATACGGTACCTATGCTTATGCCCTCAATAAGCTTTACCTTCTGATGGAAAAGCAACATAATCGCGGACAGGAAGGTGCCGGAGTGGGAGTGGTAAAAATGCGTGCTGAGCCCGGACATGAATATGTTTTTCGGGAAAGAGCATTAGGTGTGAATGCCATATCTGAGATTTTCGGTCAGATAATGCCACAGTTTGAAAGAGATAGGACTGATTTGCGTCCCGTAGAGGAAGTTGAGCGGCTTGCGCCATTCGTGGGGGAAATATATATGGGTCATTTGCGTTATTCCACAACTGGGAAAAGCGGTATATTGTATGTTCATCCATTTCTTCGACGCAATAACTGGAGGTCGCGCAATCTGCTTATGTGTGGTAATTTCAACATGACTAATGTTGATGAAGTGTTCCGCTCTATCGTCGCGCGAGGTCAGCATCCCAGGATTTACAGTGATACAGTGGTTCTCCTTGAACAGCTTGGGTATGCTCTTGACCAGGAGAATCAGCGATTGTATCGTGAGCTGCGTGAAACCCTTGAAGATCCGATGCTGGGAACTGCCATAGAAGATAATCTGAATTTATCGAATGTTCTCAGAAGCGTAACTCCTGAGTGGGATGGAGGATTCGTCATATGCGGGGCAACCGGTTCCGGAGATATGTTTGTGGTCCGTGACCGCCATGGCATAAGGCCGGCATTCTATTATATTGACGATGAGGTGGTTGTTGTCGCCTCAGAGCGTCCCGTAATCCAGACCGTGTTCAATGTATCGCGTGGTTCAGTTAATGAACTTCTTCCCGGAAATGCGCTGACTGTTTCAAAAAACGGTGAGATAGCAGTAAGTGAGATTTTGATTCCAGGGAAGAACGAGCGTTGCTCGTTCGAGCGCATATACTTTTCACGTGGAAGCGATGCGGATATTTACCAGGAGAGAAAGGAACTCGGTAGACTGCTGGTCCCTTCTGTGTTAAAAGCGGTGGAAAATGATGTAGATCATATGGTACTGTCCTTTATTCCGAATACTGCGGAGGTTGCATTTCTCGGTCTTGTAGAGGGATTCCAGAATTATCTTAATGAATTGAAGTGTCGTGACATTCTTGATTCCCAGAAAAATGGGGAACTTGACAGTATTTCTGTAAAGAAAATCCTCAACAGAAAATTACGAGTGGAGAAAGTTGCAATAAAGGATATTAAACTTCGAACTTTCATAGCGGAAGGAGCTTCGCGTAATGATCTGGCAGCTCATGTATATGATGTTACCTACGGGTGTGTGGAGAACGGTAGTGATTGCCTTGTCGTCATTGATGACTCGATTGTTCGCGGAACTACTTTGAAACAATCTATCATCGGGATGCTCGACAGGTTGCATCCACGAAAAATTGTGGTGGTAAGTTCTTCACCTCAGGTTCGTTATCCGGATTATTATGGTATAGACATGTCGCGTATGAGTGAATTCATTGCATTCAGAGCTGCGATAGCGTTGTTGCATGATCGGGGTATGTCGTCGGTAATTGATAAGGTATACGCCAACTGTCTTGAACAGCTGAAACTCCCTGCTCATGAGCAGATCAATGCTGTCAAAGGCATATATGAGCCCTTTACTGCGGAGGAAATATCTGCAAAAATGGCGGAGATGCTTACTCCCGAAGGTACAGATGCGGAGGTAGAGATAGTATATCAGTCGATAGAGGGACTTCACAAGGCTGTGTCAGGATGTCCCGGCGATTGGTACTTTTCTGGAAATTATCCCACTCCAGGAGGAACAAGGCTTGTAAATATGTCGTTCATCAATTATTATGAAGGAAATCCTGATAAGCGTTAATGATTAATTTATGTAGTGTTTGAGTAGCGCTATGGATTTTTGATGCATTAAAGTTTGTCAGGAAAATTATTACGCATAATCATTTCAACTGAGCTTGATATTATCCGTGGCGAAAAGTATGTTCCAGGATAATATAAAATGATTTTCATAAACTACTTATAACAACAGACCCGCGAAACCGATGATGTGGTTTCGCGGGTCTGACGTTTTTATTTTTCTAAACCTCGCTCGAATGAGTAGAGGCAAGATCAGTATTTGCGATTAGGGATTCCAGCGGGCTGCGATCATGCCGAGGTTGCTGCAACCGATTGTGCGGACGTCGGTGAGGACGTTGTAGCGGGCATTTACGTAAACCAGAGCCTGGTCGAATGATACATCGAGCATATAGAGCTGGTTGTGGTCGCAAAGAATGCGCTGGAGGTAGTTCTGATTGCTGAGGTTAAGAGTGGTAAGGTCGTTGTATGAGCAGTCGACGAATACCAGCTGCGGGCAGCTTTCAACCTGCAGAGAGGTCAGATTATTGTAGGAGCAAACGAGGTCAAGCAGACGGGGGCAATCGCGTACACCCAGAGAAGTCATGTTGTTGTCAGAGCAGATGAACGAGGAGAGGTTAGGAAGATTGCTGATGATGAGGGTTGCGATCTTGTTGTCGTCCACGTTAAGGTTCTGAAGGTTTTCGACACCTACGAGAGTGAGCGATGTGAGCTCATTGTAGCCTGCATACAGGTTCTTGAGGTTAGTACAGTTCTGAATATCCAGAGCCTCGAGGTGGTTGCCCTGACAGTTTACAGTCTTAAGGGTTGTTGAGTTTGCAAGGCTGAGTTCTGCAAGAAGATTGTTGCTTACATTAAGAGTCTCAAGCATCGGGGTTTCTGAAACCGAAAGGTTTGAGATGCGGTTCTTGTAGATGTTAAGGGTGTTAAGCGAAGCGCAGCCGGTGAAGTCGAATGAAGAGATCTTATTGCGCTGGGCATCAATTCGTGTAACCGAAGTTGCACCCTTGAGGTCGATTGCTGTAAGTGCGTTGCGTGATACGTTTACTTCTGTAAGGGCTGTGAAACCGGAAAGATTGAGCGAGCCACCGAGGTGTTTGTCGTTCCAGTCGATTTTGGTAACACGACCGTTTTCTACTGTTACACCTTCCCATGTAGAAGGATCCTTTACGTTAGTGATCTTTAGCGCCTGAGCATTGGTAGCTTCTTTTTCAGCGGGCTCAGAAAGGAACTGCTGAAGTTGACGTAACTCGTTTTTGTTGATGTTCTGTGCTGATGCAGTCATGAATCCTGCGATGGCTGCGATCAATAAAAGAGATTTTTTCATATCTAAATAGTTGTTTGAGGTTTTCGTTTTAGTTACTCAAGCGTTTTGTTTGCCGCTTGTACTCTATAAACATTCCCAATTAACAAAAGGTTGAGTGAGATCTGAAAAAAATGCAATTTTTTTTTCAAATTGTGATTGGCGACATGAGCGGCTTTTAATAATATATCGGCGTAAGGGATATAATAGTTTTCATAGAGTTGTTATTTTTGGTAGTATTAGTTGGATATATTAATAAATACTGAGATTATGCTGTTGCGAATTTTTTTAAATTTTGGAAAATTTTTTTGAGTTTAAGATTTTGAAAACCGCTCTTTAAGTTCGGCGAGTTCCTGCTCGGCGAGTTCCCAGATTGACATGGCCGTCTCTAAGGCGCGTGTTTTTGCCTGGTGCTGGTTAAAAATGTCTCCATCCGTATCGCCAGCAGCAATGCGTTCTTCAAGTTCGGCAATTGCAGTTTCTGCTTCGGCAACTGCTACTTCAGCCTCAGTCACTTTTTTTGTAGCGCGTTTCATCATCTTATCACGTTCGCGTTGTTCAGCGTAAGACAGTCGTGGAGCTTTATCTGAAATTCCATTGTTTGAATGTCTTGTATCTGCGGATCTGGTGTCGGTCATTGGTGAGGTAGCGGGAGCCTTATCGGAATGTTGTTTCCCTGTGCCTGGTGATTGAGAGAGTTCCAGCTCATGCAGAGAGTTGATTTTCTTCTTTTCGAGGAATTCGTATATTCCTCCGAGACATTCCCTTACTTTTCCGCCGCCAAATTCATAAACCTTTTCTACAAGCCCGTCGAGGAATTCACGGTCATGACTGACTACGATAACGGTGCCGTTAAAATCCTTTATAGCCTGTTTCAGGATATCTTTCGTCTTCATATCAAGATGGTTTGTAGGCTCGTCAAGGATAAGAAGGTTCACCGGCTGTAGCAAAAGTTTTATCATCGCCAGGCGTGTTTTCTCTCCACCCGACAGAACTTTCACTTTCTTGTCAGAAGCTTCTCCGCCGAACATGAAAGCACCAAGTATATCGCGTATTTTGGTTCTTATATCACCCGTAGCAACTCTGTCGATGGTGTCGAATACGGTCAATGATTCATCGAGTAGCTGTGCCTGATTCTGAGCAAAGTATCCGATCTCTACATTATGTCCGATTTTAAGCGTACCGGTATACGGGATTTCTCCCATTATACATTTAACTAAGGTAGATTTTCCTTCACCATTTTTACCGACAAATGCTACTTTCTCTCCGCGGCGTATTGTAAATGTAGCTCCGTCAAAGACCTGATGGTTGCCGTATGCTTTCCCTACATTGTCGGCGATCACCGGATAGTCGCCCGAGCGAGGGGCTGGTGGAAACCGGAGCGACAGGTGGGAGGTATCTACTTCGTCGATTTCGATGCGCTCGATTTTTGCAAGTTGTTTCATCCGGCTCTGTACCTGAACTGCTTTTGTAGCCTTATAACGGAAACGTTCAATAAATGCTTCTGTATCGGCGATTTCTTTTTGTTGGTTCAGATAGGCACGGGTCTGTTGCTCGATTCGTTCGCGCCGTAATTCAACATATTTGGAGTAATTGACGGAATAATCATATATTTTACCACATGATATTTCGATGGTGCGGTTGGTGACATTGTCGATAAAAGCCCGGTCGTGACTTACGAGAATAACAGCTTTGGCTTTGGTCGCGAGAAATTGTTCGAGCCATTGGATAGATTCGATATCAAGGTGGTTGGTGGGCTCGTCAAGGAGCAGGAGGTCTGGATGACGAAGGAGCAGTTTGGCGATTTCCACTCGCATGCGCCATCCTCCCGAGAATTCGGAGGTGGAACGGTCAAAGTCGCTTCTTACGAAACCGAGACCGAGCAACGTACGTTCCATCTCCGCCTCGTGGTTTTCGCTACGTTCCATCGAGAGGCGTTCGCTTAGATTTGAGACTTCATCAATCAGACGATGATATTCATCGGATTCATAGTCGGTACGTTCTGCGAGTTGATTGTTGAGCATGTCGAACCTCGCGCTCATTTCGTCGATGTGGCTGAATGCTTTCCGCACTTCCTGGATCAAGGTCGTTTCATCGGCGAGTTTCATCTGCTGCGGAAGATAGCCTATGGTTACTCCCGACGGAATTGCTATTGTACCGGAAGTTGGTGTCTGCAATCCGGCTATAATTTTTAGCATTGTCGACTTACCGGCTCCATTTTTACCGACGAGCGCGATGCGGTCGCGTGAATTGATTACATAATTGACATTGTCGAAGAGAGATTTAGCGCTGAATTCTACCTTTAGGTTTTGTATCGCTATCACAGCCGGGTGTAACTTATGAGGTTATTCTGTGTTGTTTAAAATTCTTGTTCGAGGCTCAGGATTCTTTCCTGCGGTGGCGGATCACGAGGCGACGTCGGTCAGTAATAACAATATCGACCGCGACGTCGTGGGGCTCGGCAGGGATGTCCTCGTCGATCAGCTGAAAGTCGTAACCGACTCCGATGGTTGTGGCCGATGTCGTTGCAAGGAGGCGGTCATAATATCCTTTACCTCTTCCGATGCGGTTGCCACGACGGTCGTAGGCTATCCCGGGGACAATAATGAGTTCTATTTCCTTTATGTCGGTGGTCTCGGTTCCTTGTGGTTCCTCTATATGGAACGATCCCAACGCCATATGCGAACGGTCATATGGTAGGATCTCGAGATTTACTCCGTTCACTCGCGGGAGGAAAAAGTGTTTCCGCGATCCCCATTTGTCGAGAAATTCTCTTGTGGACAGTTCGTCGGGCAGAGAGTGGTACAGAAGTATATTCTCTGCAAGCAGGAATGCCGCTGATTGTTCCAGCCTGTCAAACACGCATTTTGCCGCAAATGCCTTCTCGGTCTGAGAGAGTAGGCTCTTACGGGCTTTTACTTTGCTTCTGATATTTTCTTTGTCCATGATCTGTCGAGAATTAATGGTATGTTCAATCGGGTGAACGTTTGGCGTCCGATGTCTGAGGTGTTATGGTGCGGTCGTTAGTGACTGGTACGTCAGCACTCCCTTTTTCAATCTCTTCCACCGCTTTCGCAACATTGCTGTCGATACGGTTAATGAGATTAAAGTAAGCGTTGTATCCCAACACATCGCGCGCTATAAGTGCTTTCAGTTGGTTAACAATCAAATCATGAGAAATGTTGATATAGTACCATCGTGCCTGGACTCCGTTGCGTGAAGCAAAGTTTACGAACTGGCGCAGGAGAGCGTCGTCGGCTGGCAGGCGCGATGTCAGTTCCTCTACATTGCTGATATCTTCAAGATGCTCCCGATTGGCGTCCACATAATCAAACGCGAATTTCTGAAGCAGTCCGGCGTTGGCTACATTAAGGTAATATGAGGTAATGCCGGAGGTATCGTTGGGAACGAAAATATCGGGCATTATTCCTCCTCCTCCGTATACGGTCCGTCCATTAAGTGTCTCGAACTTGAGTTCAGTATCAAGTTTGATTGAATCTTCGCTGAACATTTCGCCACGGTTGTAACGGTCTATTATGTCGTGACCGTATAGGGCACTGTTTGAGTAATCCTTTTGTATGCAGCGTCCGGAAGGAGTATAGTATCTACCTATGGTGAGTCTGATTGCACTGCTGTCGGGTAGCACGGACTGACGTTGAATAAGGCCTTTCCCGAACGAACGGCGACCCACGATTAGAGCTCTGTCATTATCTTGCAGTGCGCCTGCGAAAATTTCAGAAGATGAGGCTGAGAATTCGTCGATCAGCACGACTATACGGCTATCCTTGAATGACCCTCTGCCATCAGCCTGTACTCCCGAAGGGGAGTAGTAATCGCGCCCGCGGGTGGTGGCTATGGTCTGACCTCTTTCAAGGAATTCATTTGCCATAAGGAATGCGATTTCCATGAATCCTCCTGTGTTGCCCCGGAGGTCGATTACGAAATCCGTAGCTCCGTCACGCTTGAGTTCGTTCAATGCCTGGAAGAATTCATCGTAGGTGGTGCGTCCGAACTTGTTTACCCGGATATAACCTATTTCTGGAGTGAGCATATATGCTGCATCGACTGTGTTGTTCGGGAGCTCACCGCGGACAACTTCAAACTGCAGGGTTTTCTTGGCAGTAGGGCGTTTGATACCCAGTTTTACGGGTGTGCCGCATTCTCCTCGTAGTTTTTTGAGCACCTGCTCGTTAGTAATGCCAATCCCGGCCACATCCTCGCCGTCAACCTTGACTATGCGGTCACCGGCTTTTAGACCGATTTTTTCGGATGGACCGCCAGATACTACCTCAATTACGGTTATGGTGTCGCTGTTTATCATGAATTGTACTCCGATTCCACAAAAAGAACCGTCAAGCTCATCATTGACGCTTTGAAGATCTTCAGCAGGAATATATGCCGAGTGCGGATCAAGATTGGCTAATAGTCCCGGAATAGTATTTTCCAGAAGGCTGTCGAGGTTGACTTCATCGACATAGTCGTTGCGTATAAGGTTCAGTATGGTCTGAAACTTCTTTTGAGTAGCTGTCGGTCCTGAGTGATGGCTCAGCAATTGATCGGCAAAGAGACCGGTTATAAAGGCGAGTGCCACGATTACCGGTACCCATACGGAGGTTTTCTTCAGATTATTCACGAAGCAGATGTGTGATCGGTTGAGGTTTGATGTATGACGGTAGAAGCATGACAGTCAAATGTCTTTACCGACAAGAAGTTTAACTGATATGATGTTATTGTTATTACCGTCGAGTCAGGTTGCAGTATTGATGAACAGGGATATCAGTTGAATGATCAGGTTACAATTTCTTCAAGATGTTCACATCTTATTCCTGCCCGGCGTAAGAGATCTATCCCGTCGGTGATGCGGTAGAGTTCATTGAACACAACTCTCTCTATCCCTGCTTGAATAATCAGTTTCGCGCATTCAAGACATGGAGAGGCTGTTATATATAGAGTGGCGCCGGCAGACGAATTATTGCTTCTTGCCACCTTGGTGATGGCGTTGGCTTCGGCGTGGAGCACATAAGGCTTGGTGGCTCCGTCAGCATCCTCGCATATGTTCTCGAATCCAGACGGCGTTCCATTGAAGCCATCTGATATAATCATGGAGTCTTTCACGATTATGGCTCCGACTTTGCGACGTTCGCAGTAAGAGTTTTCTGCCCATATGCGAGCCATCCTGAGGTAGCGTCTGTCGAGTATTTCCTGCTTTTCGGCGGAAGTATGTTTTGCAGCCGAGTCTCTGTTTTTGTCTGGCATTGTTGAAAATATACTCTGTATAAAATAAGTAGTCTGCAAAGATACTAACTTCTGAGAAAATATCATGCACAGACCGATATGTTTTAAAGTCAATTATATTAATTATGAATTTTTGAGGGTTTATATTGGCGCAACATAAGTTATCAATGTCATAGTTACAAAAAAAATGGCTATCTTTGCATTTAATTAACCGTATGGTAAGGTATAGTTATGATTGGAACTATTAAACGTATCGCTATCTGTATAGTGTGTGCCATATTCGTGGTATTATTCACGGGAGCCTTGATACTTCCGCCCGCTTCCGGCGCGATAGGAAATATGCAGACGCAGGATGTTTCCAAGCCGATAGTATGGTCTGCAACGGCGGAGCGTATTTCGGCTTCTGAGGCGATGATAGAATTGAGGGCAGATATAAAAGAGGGATGGCATCTCTACGGTTTCCGAATGCCAGAAGATGGTCCGATGCCTACTGATATCCGATTTTCGCTACCGAAAGGGGTTAAACTTATTGGTAAGCTAAAGCCATCGCAAGAAGTCGTGCGCAGATTCGATGACATGTTTGACTGCGAGGTTGAATTTTGGAGCGGGAAGGAAATCGTATTTACCCAGAAACTTGCCATAGGCTCTTCTACAGGCTCTGTATCTGTAAGGTGCGAGGTTTCTTATATGGGATGTGATGACAATACATGTCTGCCATACAGACAACTTTCTTTTAATGTAATAGTTCCGGAAAAATAATTATAGAAACAATATTTTAATCAATAATAGAAATGAACGTTCGTCAGAATATAGTTCGCGGGATAATACCTGTTCTCCTGACTTTTATGTCGGTCCTGACTGTGGTAGCGCAGCAACTTGACCCGATAGTATGGACAGTAACAGTTGAAGATAATTCCGCCGATGCGGCTACCTTGAAATTATCCGTTGAGGTAGATCCCGGGTGGCATCTGTATGGCTTCGATTTACCTGACGATGGTCCGAACGCAACTGTAATAACGATGGATCTTCCAGATGGTGTGGAAGCTGTCGGGGGGCTTGAACCCAGTAGAGCTCCAATTGAGAAATATGATCCGGTATTCGCGCTTAATCTTTCATGGTGGGATTCTGCGGTAAGTTTTACACGCAAGCTCCGCATCACTGATGGTAAATCGCATGAGGTAACGGGGCAGATCTTTTTCCAGGGTTGTAATGACCAGACGTGTATAAGCCCTCAGAAGATACCGTTTAAGGTTACGGTAGGAACCGGGGCGACCGCCGCTCCTCAGTTGGAAGCGCCCTCAGAAAATGATGCGCGTGCTGTGGTATCGGAACAGCCTCGTATATCTACGGATGAGAGTGGCTGGTGGGCTCCGATAGAGGTATCAGCTACTGATGATACTTCATCTGAGAATGTATCGTCCAGTCCGTTGTGGGTTATTTTTATCTGGGGTTTCGGAGGGGGACTGCTTGCATTGTTGACGCCATGCGTATGGCCGATGATTCCCATGACAGTAAGCTTTTTTCTTAAAAAGGGTGGCAGCCGTCGCAAGCAGGTTCGCGATGCGTTGGTCTACGGAATTAGCATTGTAGTTATTTACCTGACTTTAGGGCTTATAATTACCGGACTGTTCGGTGCCGGAAAACTTAATGAACTCTCAACGAATGCATGGTTTAATCTTGCATTTTTCCTGTTACTGGTGATATTCGCCATAAGCTTTTTCGGTGGATTCGATATCCAGTTGCCGGAAAAGTGGCGTAACAGTGCAGACGCGCGCGCTGAGCAGGCAACCGGTTTGCTTAGTATTTTCTTCATGGCTTTCACGTTGGCTCTTGTGTCTTTCTCATGTACGGGCCCTATCATCGGAACTCTGCTTGTGGAGGCTGCCTCGATGGGTAACTTTGTGGGACCTGCTGTCGGGATGGCCGGTTTTGCTATTGCTTTGGCGTTGCCGTTCTCGCTTTTTGCCGTGTTTCCCTCTTGGCTTAAGGAGCTTCCGCGTTCTGGAAGCTGGATGAATTCTGTAAAGGTCGTTCTCGGTTTTCTTGAGCTTGCATTGTCGCTGAAATTCCTGTCGGTAGCCGATCTTGCCTACGGCTGGGGAATTCTTGAC
Source organism: uncultured Alistipes sp. (assembly GCA_964509345.1). GTDB lineage: Bacteria > Bacteroidota > Bacteroidia > Bacteroidales > Muribaculaceae > UBA7173. The sequence continues at coordinate 26,265 of CAZDWY010000005.1, read as the reverse complement.
CGTGAGATATTCATCTGTCTTTGGGCAGTGATCTTCCTTATGCTTGGTCTGTATCTTATGGGTAAGATACGTTTCAGTCATGATTCGCCAGTTGAGCATCTTTCTATCACACGGTTTTTCCTCTCTGTTGCATCGCTATCGTTTGCCCTGTATCTTGTTCCCGGTCTATGGGGAGCTCCGTTGAAAGGTGTAAGCGCCTTTGTTCCTCCGTTGTATACTCAGGATTTCAGCCTATACAGCGGCGGCGTATTTGAGGAATTTGATGATTATGACGAGGGTATGCGATATGCCGCTGAAAACAATCGTCCGGTATTGATGGATTTTTCAGGTTACGGATGTGTGAACTGCCGCAAGATGGAGGGTGCCGTTTTCGATACTCCCGTCGTTACACGCATTATCAAAGAGAACTTTGTTTTGATTAAGCTGATGGTTGACGATAAAGCAGCCCTTCCCGAACCGATGACGGTAGAAGAGAATGGCAATACCCTCACCCTTGAGACAGTTGGGGAGAAGTGGAGCTATCTTCAGCGAGTAAAGTTCGCAGCAAATTCACAACCGTACTATATTATTCTCGATAACGGAGGCAACGCCATGGTTGCGCCCGCATTCTATGATGAGAATGTAACGTCGTTTGTGGAATGGCTTGATCAAGGTATGGAAAACTATAAAAAAGGGAATTAAAACAATGCATAGCCGTCAGGAAAAACTTGAGGCATTAGGGCGTGTGCTCGATGTGCTTGATACTTTGAGAGTAAAATGTCCGTGGGATGCAAAACAGACCAATGAGAGTCTGCGTCCCAATACGGTAGAGGAGGTTTATGAACTTTGCGACGCTCTTATAAAGGAGGATAATTCCGAGATAAGGAAAGAACTTGGGGATGTTCTGCTTCATGTGTTTTTTTATGCAAAGATAGGTGAGGAGAAAGGGTGCTTTGATGTTGCTGATGTATGCGATGCTCTTGCTACCAAACTGATATACCGCCATCCGCATGTGTATGGATCTACAGATGTGGAGACTGCGCATCAGGTAGAAATGAATTGGGAGCAGATAAAGCTCAAGGAGAAAGGTGGCAACCGGAGTATACTCGCAGGTGTGCCGGCGGCATTACCAGCCCTGATCAAGGCGTATCGTATTCAGGAGAAAGCTGCCAATGCAGGTTTTGATTGGGAAAAAGCTGCGGATGTATGGGCTAAAGTGCGTGAAGAAATAGAGGAATTCTCGGTTGAGGCAGAGGACTTTTCAGATAAGGAACACACTTCTCCAGAACATAAGGTAAGGATGGAGGAGGAGATGGGTGATCTGTTATTCTCGCTGGTGAATGCGGCTCGTCTGTATGGTATCCATCCGGAAAATGCACTTGAGCGAACGAACAAAAAGTTTATGGCGCGTTTTAATTATATAGAAGAATGTGCCAACGCCAGGGGTAGGAAACTGAAAGACATGACCCTTGACGAGATGGAGTCACTTTGGCAGCAAAGCAAAGGTGAGATAGGCTGATCAATGTAGTCTTTCTATCGCCGGCAATTAATATAAAACTAAACGATTATGAAACTATTACGCAATTTTATTCTGGCTGCGGCTGCGCTTACCGCTACGACGGCAGCTGTGCTTCCGCAGGGTGTTTCGGCACAGGTCAATCAGCTTGAAGCTGATATAAATATCATTCCTGATAAAGTTACCAAGACGGATGAAGGTATTCGTATTTCCTTGTGTCTTATTGGTATTCCCCATACCTCGCAGCGAATCGACAGCATAGATCTCAAGGTCGGGAAGAGAATCGTTCCTGCCAATGATATCGACGGCATAGATTTCAAACGTTATTTTCAGTTTGAGGATGAGGGCGTGGTGACAGTAGATGTGGATTTTCCATTTACCGGTGCTCTTCCAAAGGATGCGACTCTGAAATTCCATACGGCGAAAGGTGATATAGAATCTCCTGCCCGTCAGTAGAAATTTTTCAGTTTCCGGAATGATAGTATGCGTTACTGAGAAACCGAGTGTGGCGCGTGATATCGCCGCTATAGTCGGGGCTACCACTTCTCGCGACGGTTATCTCGAAGGTAATGGTTATAAAGTTACCTGGACATATGGGCATCTGTGTTGCCTCAAAGAGCCTGCCGATTACACCGAATGGTGGAAACGGTGGTCGCTGAGTTCGCTCCCTATGGTTCCGCCGAAATTCGGCATAAAATTGATTCCGGAGGCACGTTATGAACATCAGTTTAATGTCATAAGAGATCTTATAGCAGAGGCTGATGAAGTAATAAATTGTGGTGATGCAGGTCAGGAGGGTGAATTGATTCAGAGATGGGTGATGCAGAAGGCTGATATCCATTGCCCGGTGAAGCGTTTGTGGATCAATGACCTGACAGACGCATCCATTCGCGAGGGATTCAGTCATCTGATGCCTGCTGAACGTAAGGATAATCTGTATCTTGCAGGTTTGTCGCGTGCGATCGGCGATTGGTTGCTGGGAATGAATGCCACCCGACTTTATTCGTTGAAGTACTCAAGTCCGGGTAAGGTTCTTTCTATAGGACGTGTGCAGACTCCTACGCTGGCGATGATAGTTGATCGCCATAAGGAGATCGCAAATTTCAATCCGGAGGATTTCTGGGAGCTCAAGACTACCTATCGTGATGCACAGTTTAATGCTACCGGTGGGAGATTCTCATCGGTAGAGACAGCCGAGGAGGCAAGCCGCCGTATAGGTACCGCTCCGTTTGAGATAAAGGATGTAACCGAGAAAAAAGGTAAGGAAGCTCCTCCGAGGCTATTTGATTTGACATCGCTTCAAGTTGAATGTAACAAACAGTGGGGGTGGTCAGCAGAGGAAACGTTACGGCTGATACAGACATTGTATGAGAAAAAGGTAACAACATATCCACGTGTTGACACGACTTATCTTAACGACGCTATCTATTCGAAAGTTCCGGATATTCTGCGTCGGATGACCCCGTATTCAAATCTTACTGAACCGATACTTTCCAGAGGAAAGCTGCCTAAAAGCAAAAAGGTGTTCGATAATTCAAAGGTTACCGATCACCATGCGATTATTCCTACCGGGCAGTTGCCAAATATGCTCTCAGGTAATGAGAAGCTGATGTATCACCTTATTGCGCGGCGTTTTATCGCGAATTTCTATCCTGACTGCGAGTTTCTTTCCACAACCGTTATAGGTGAAGCTGCCGATGTGAAGTTCAAGGCTTTGGGTAAGGTTATAGTTGAGCCAGGTTGGAGGATTGTTTTCGGTAAGGATCATAAGCAGGATAGCGATGGAATTTCTGACGATAGGATATTGCCGAAATTTTCGACAGGGGAGCGGGGACCTCACGAACCATCGGTAGTAAAAAAAACTACTCAGCCTCCGAAATACTATACAGATGCCACGTTATTGCGAGCAATGGAGACAGCCGGTAAGACTGTGGAAGATGAGGAATTACGCGATGCTTTGAAAATGAATGGTATCGGGCGTCCATCAACTCGCGCGGCAATTATAGAGACGCTGGTAAAGCGCAGGTACATTTACCGTCAGCGTAAAAATATAATGGTGACTAAGGCCGGGATTGATTTAATTGATACAATCGATGAGGAACTGCTCAAAAGTGCGAAGCTCACGGGAATATGGGAGAATAAATTGCGACAGATAGAGGATGGGTCGTATAGTGCGTCGGAATTCATTGAAGAGCTTAAAGCCATGATCGGGCAAATCGTGCGTAATGTTTTGTCCGATAACTCCATGAAGCGGATTGAGGTGATCGATGATACCGGGGTAAAAAAGAAAATCAAAGATTCAGATTCTTGGAAATCGGATAAAGAAGCAACTAAGCCTACCAGGAAGAGAGCTCCCGCAGTAAAATCGCTTGAGCAGATTGTTTGTCCATTATGTGGAAATGGGCATTTGTTAAAAGGTAAGACAGCATATGGATGTTCGTGTTATGCTGCGGGTTGTACCTTTAAAATGATGTTCAGCGATGTATCAGAGAGCGCATCTCCAGCAAAAGTAGCGGCAGCAGTGAAGAAAATGTATAAATAAGGTTGAGATATGGAAATGGATGATCTGGTTCAGTGGATTGCATTGGGGGTGATTTTGCTGATAATCGGAGTGATTATAGTAAAGAGATTCATCAGTTTCCGCCGGGCTTTACGCAATAGCGGTGGCGAAGATTGCGGTCGCGGTTGTAATGGGTGTAATAATTACTGTCAGTTAGCTGATAAAACAATTGGAAAGGATGGAAAATAAATCCATATCAGAGCGTATGGCTGAGCGGCTTTCATGTGAGCCAGCAATGACGCAACGCTTATTGGAAGGTTTTACCGCCATATTGAAAGAACAATGTGGGGAAGAAAATAGAGTTGCTATCCCCGGATTCGGAACATTCGATGGTCTCAAGCGTGATGAAGAGATCGCAGAAGATCTTTCTACGGGTAAAAAAATGCTGATGCCTCCGTATATTGAGATTCGTTTTACTGCGGGGACTATGTTGAAAAAGCGACTGAAAGGAGGTGTGAGATGAGTACAATGCCACTTCCTGTGATAGTGGATCATCTGGTGCGGATTACGGGTTGCCAAGATGAGCTTGCAAAAGCGTTTATTGTTGAACTCTCAGAGATTATAAGTAACGCTCTGGTTGATAACGGTCAGATAGAGGTGGCCGGTATAGGTGTTTTCCGCGTTGTCACAACAGCTGAAGGATCTGTGGTAGAACTTATTCCGGATCAGGCGCTTGCGTTGGCTGTCAACCAACCGTTTGCAATGTTCGAACCAGTGGAACTTGACGATGAGATTACCGAAGAGATGCTTGCGTCGGTTGAAGATGACCATGAGGCAGAACAGGTTTCCGTGGGAGATGCTTCTATGAATAATTCTGAGACTCAGAATAAGGAGACTCTGTTGCAAAAAAATGTCTCGGAACCGATTGTTTCAGAAAACCAAGATTCAGTGGTAGATGAGAATTCTGTGGTAAGTGAAGTGGATAATTTGGACACCTATGAGATCTCTGACAATGAAGATGAGGTTTCTGCCGGAAATGTAAACGGAGCTTTCCCACCGCCGATTCCCGATGATATTCTTACTGGTGGAGATGCATATGTCAGAAATGATGGATCATATGAAAGGCGTATTGTCAATGATTTGCCCATGCAACCGGCCTCTGACAATAATAGAGAAGATGAAAATAGACGTGAACGCACTCCGCATTTTGTTCCCTTGATGATATTAATCGGTGTGATATGCCTTCTTTCCGGATTGGCATTAGGATACTTTGCTTATGAGCGACTAAACCTTCATGGAGTAAAGAGCGTTAATATCTCAGCTGAAGAGGTGCAGGTGATTCATTCGACCCAGGATGTTTTTACTGTGGATCCTTTAGCCGAAGAGTCGATTGAAATAGTTCTTCCTGATACAGTGAGTGATTTTTCGCAGGAGCAGGGTGGTGTCTCCACAGAGGGTTACCAGGTTGCAGTTCCGGCAACTGATAACGATAAAATTGTGACAGACACCGTTAGAAATGGACGATTTCTTACTACTATCGCACTTGAGCATTATGGTATGAAGAAATTCTGGGTCTATATTTATATGGAGAATATGGATAAACTGGGTGACCCCGATCTAATTCAGAGCGGTACTGTAGTGGTTGTCCCTCCCGCCGAAAAATATGGAATATGTGCAGGAGATGCTGCCAGTGAGGCGATTGCTGAACAGAAGGCGGCTGAAATATTGGCCACATATTCTAAAAAAAATTGAAATCTTAATAAAGCTAAACGCAATTAAGAAAAAATTAACATTCCAGCTTAGCTTTTGGGATGGTAATTTTATATTTTTGCACCAAGGTTGAGGGAGGCAGCGATGAAGTATTATATCGTCATATATGAGTCGCACTATAGAAAGTAAACAAAAGATTAACTGATAAAATATTATGAGTGAAACGGTAAATATCCGCGAGCTTAACGACCTCGTGGCGAGCAAGAACGATTTTGTTAACCTCATTACCAGAGGTATGGATCAGACCATTGTCGGTCAGAAACATCTTGTGGAATCGCTTCTTATTGCCCTTCTGTCGAACGGGCATGTCCTTCTTGAAGGTGTGCCAGGTTTGGCTAAGACATTAGCTATCAAAACGCTCGCACAACTTATTGATGCAAAGTACAGCCGTATCCAGTTTACCCCCGACCTTCTTCCTGCCGACGTTATAGGTACGATGGTCTATAGTGTCAAATCCGAACAATTCCAGGTAAAGAGGGGGCCGATTTTTGCAAATTTCGTGTTGGCTGATGAGATTAACCGTGCTCCGGCTAAAGTGCAGTCCGCTCTTCTTGAAGCCATGCAGGAACGACAGGTTACAATTGGCGACAATACTTTCGCTCTTGACGAGCCATTTCTTGTGATGGCTACCCAGAACCCGATTGAGCAGGAAGGTACGTATCCTCTTCCCGAAGCGCAGGTAGACCGTTTCCTTCTGAAAGTAGTTATCGGCTATCCCTCTCGTGATGAGGAGAAGCTTATTATCCGTCAGAATATAACAAACGAAAGAAAGAGAATTGTTCCTCTTCTGAAACCTCATGAAATTCTTGAGGCGCAAAAGATTGTAGAACAGATCTACATTGATGAGAAGATTGAGCGCTATATTGTGGATATTGTTTTCGCAACCCGTTTCCCTGCAGATTACGGATTGAAAGATCTCGGCAGTATCATCGCATTTGGAGCGTCTCCACGTGCCTCCATATCTCTTGCCCGCGCAGCCCGCTCTTATGCATTTCTCCATCAGCGTGGTTATGTGATTCCAGAGGATGTCCGTGCGGTATGCCATGACGTACTCCGCCATCGTATCGGTTTGACCTATGAGGCGGAAGCGAATAATATCACTTCCGATGAGATAATTTCGGAAATCCTCGACAAGGTTGAGGTTCCCTGATAAATCAACTGAATAACCGGGATTTAGGGCGGCGGTCGTCGGTGATGTCCGCCGCTGTAAATTACCCGTTTTTTCAATCGCTGTATTTTTAATTATTACCGGTAACGGATGGACGCAAACGAACTTCTTAAAAAAGTCAGACGCATTGAGATAAAAACCCGCGGATTGTCGCAGAATATTTTCGCGGGAGAATACCATTCAGCTTTTAAAGGGCGTGGTATGACCTTTTCAGAGGTACGAGAATATCAATATGGTGATGATATTCGCGATATCGACTGGAACGTAACCGCACGCCATAATCATCCTTATGTGAAAGTTTACGAGGAGGAAAGAGAGCTGACTGTCATGCTGCTTGTGGATGTCAGCGGTTCGCGTCTGTTCGGTGCTGTGGGTGACGAGAAGCGGGAGATGATAGCTGAGATCGCTGCGACCCTGGCTTTTTCGGCAATACAGAATAATGATAAGATCGGTGTAATTTTCTTCTCTGATAAGATAGAAAAATTTATTCCTCCCAAAAAGGGGAAGAAGCATATCCTTTTCATAATCCGAGAGCTGATAGACTTTACGCCTGATGACAAAGGAACTGATATAGGTATGGTTCTACACTATTTTTCCGATGCGTTGAAGAAAAGATGTACGACCTTCCTTATATCAGATTTTATCGATCAGCAGGATTATTATAAGGCGCTGTCTATTGCTGCCAATAAGCACGATGTGTTTGGAATTCAGGTTTACGATAAGCGTGATTCACAACTTCCAGATGTCGGTCTGATGCGTGTTAGCGATCTGGAAACCGGCAGGGAACTTTGGGTTGATACGTCATCGAAAAAGGTCCGCAACGAATATGGCCGATGGTGGTATGAGCGTCAGCAGATTATGAGCGATACACTCAAACGCTGTGGAGTAAGTTTCGCGTCGGTAGCTACCGATGAGGATTACGTAGCGGCTCTGATGGGTCTGTTCAGGCGTCGCGGATAGATAACTGTATCGGTCAATCATTTTTATAGATAAAACGTTTCATAATATATATGACAATGATTCGGTTAAGACATATGATCAGTTTGCCGGCAGCGGTGGCAATCCTCTGCTTATTGTTTGCAGGGGGTGTCAGTCATGCCATAACTCCATCGGTAACAGCTGCTCTCGATTCAAGCCAGATTACCATGGGTTACCGCACAGCGATAAAGGTCGCCACTGTGGAATCCGCGGCTTCACCATCGCAGCTGATTGTTGATAAGAACGGTTTTCCCGGTGAGGTTGAGATTGTAGACTGGGTATACGGTGACACAACCGAGATAGGAAACGGAATGATGGAGATTAACAGGGCTCTTATAATTCAGCCGTTTGATTCGGGTGTGTATACAATACCTCCATTTCTGTTGGTGAATGGTCCGGATACCGTACGTTCCAAGGCTCTTACTTTGAAGGTAAATCCTGTCGACGTAAGTCACATGGAGGATATTAATCCAATGGCACCCCCGGCCAAGTTCCATTCCAAATGGTATGACTGGCTTCCGGATTGGCTGACAGATTACTGGGGTTGGTATCTTATGGTACTTCTAATTATTGCAGGTGGTATATGTGGATATCTTATCTATACTAAGAAAGTGACTGTGAACATTCTTCCGCAGAAGAAGCGGTTACCACCCGATCTGGTTGCGTTCAATCGCCTCAACGAGCTTAAGGACGCTCAATTGTGGGAACGCGGTCAGGAAAAGGAGTACTATACCCAGCTTATAGATATTCTTCGAGACTACCTGCAGGAACGTTTCGGTATAAACGCTATGGAAATGACCTCTTCACAGATTCTGCGTGCTCTACGTTCCAATGAGGAAACGCGTATGCCGCAAAAATATATGGAGAAGGTTGTGGAAATCGCCGATTATGTCAAGTTTGCCAAGGTGCGTCCAATGCCTGATGACAATGTGCGTTCATGGCAGAATGCGATGCAGTTCGTAGAAGAGACCAAACCTGTCCCTGTAGAGGAAGATGAGGAAGCAGGTGAAAACGATGCCGTAGCAGCGGATAAGGAAATCTCTGCCGGTAAACAATCCGTAAACGAAAAGTAATAAAGATGATTCATTTGGCACATCCCGGCTTATTATGGTTGTTTCTATTATATATACCCGTTATAGCATGGTATATATTGAAACATCGTACGGCTTATGCCGCACTTCAGATATCTACGGTCAATCCGTTCGCTCGTCTTCGCCGACCGGCGAAGCAGTATATGATGCATGGTCTGTTTGCCTTGCGTCTGTTGGCAATCGGATGTCTGATAGTAGTGCTTGCCCGTCCTCAGACGCGTGATGCATGGCACAAATCAAGCACGGAGGGTACCGACATGATATTGGCTCTTGATATTTCCTCGAGTATGCTTGCCCGTGATTTTAAGCCTGACCGTCTTGAGGCAGCTAAAAAGATTGCAGCAAAATTCATCAGTGGTCGTGAGAATGACAATATGGGTCTGGTTGTTTTTGCCGGTGAAGCCTTCACCGGAGTTCCGATGACGACCGATCGGGCGGCGCTTACAAATTATGTTTCGGCGCTTAATCGTGAGATGCTGGAGGATGGGACTGCGATAGGCGACGGCCTTGCAACTTCCATCAACCGTATCAAGGATGGAAAAGCAAAGAGCAAGAGTATCATCCTTCTTACTGACGGTTCCAATAATACCGGCATTGTGGCTCCGCTAACAGCTGCAGAGATTGCCCACAAACTGGGTATAAAGGTGTATACTATAGGCATCGGCACTAATGGCACGGCACCATATCCCCAGGTAAATATGTTCGGAAGAATTGAATATGTTCCGACTCCGGTTGTAATAGATGAGGAAACATTAAAGGAGATTGCCTCTATTACTGGAGGTAAATATTACCGGGCGACGGGTAATAAGGTGCTCAGTGAGATTTTTGAAGAAATTGATAAGCTTGAGAAGACTGAACTTGATGTTCGTCATTTCTCGCATACTGAGGATAACTATATGCCGTGGGCGCTGGCAGCGCTTGCTTTGTTCCTTATGGAACTGATTTTACGCCATACATGGCTCAGGACAATTCCATGATGTTTAGAGCGGCAGTTCTATGTCATGTAGTTAAATAAAGTCAGAAAAGAAAAATAGTAAGAATATGACCTTTGCATATCCATATTTACTGTATCTGCTGTTACTGATACCCGTAGTATTCGGTCTATGGTATTGGGCTCGTATGGTGCGCCGTGCCAAGTTGAAGAGATACGGTCAGTTGAAGAATCTTGATAATCTGATGCCTGAAGCATCCAGATATATGCCAGCTGTGAAAATTACACTTGAGCTTCTTGCTCTGGCGGCTCTTATAGTGGCAGTGGCGCGCCCACGTGCCGGAGAGAAAGAGGAGGTTGAAAATAGTAGCGGGATAGAGGTAATGATAGCCTTCGACGTTTCAAAGTCGATGTTGGCCTCATCTACCGACGATCCCAACGGTGTGTCACGTCTGCAACGCGCAAAATACATCCTCAATCGCTTGATTGATAAACTTGATAATGACAAAGTTGGCTTGATCGTCTTTGCCGGGGAGGCTTATACGCAGCTTCCGATTACAACCGATTTTTTCTCGGCACGCATGTATCTGGATGAGATATCTACTGATATGGTGCCAACTCAGGGAACTGCAATCGGAACTGCGATAAATATGTGTATACATTCGTTCTCTCCCGATGATGAGATTAATAAGGCGATTATTGTAATTACCGATGGTGAAAATCACGAGGGGGATGCGCTGGAAATGGCCAGATATGCTAAAGATCTTGGTATTGAGGTGGATGTAATCGGTGTTGGCTCCTTGAAGGGAGCACCGATCCCACTCGACAGCCGTCGTGGAGAGTTCCTTAAAGATGCATCAGGTTCACCTGTCACAACCTATCTTAATGAAGAGATGGCAAAGGAGATAGCATCTGTTGGTGGAGGTGTTTATATTAACGGAAGTGGCTCGAAGGCTGTAGATCAGCTTGTTGAGAGTCTCGATCATATAAAGAAAAGCGATTTACAGCATGTCACTTATAAAGCAAGTGCCGAACAATTCCCGGTTTTCGTGTGGATCGCAGTGATTCTTATGGTGATAGATGCTTTTGTTCTGCCGCGTAAAATTGGTTGGCTTAAGAAGTTCTCGTTCTTTACAAGTAATGATAAGCAACCACAGTAACGTATTACTGAATTCGAGGTTTATGAAAATGAAAAAGATAACATCCATATTGGTTGATGTCACTCTGGTGCTGGCCGGCGCGATTATTGTTCAATCGTGCAGTCAAGAGTCTGACAAAGATGGAGAGAGTGTGGCTCAAACCATCTCCACGAAGCGTGAGCGAAATTCAATCAAAGAAGGGAATAAATTGTATGACCAGAAACGGTATGCTGAGGCTGAGGTCGCATATAAAAAGGCGCTTCAGGAAAATCCTGATAATTCAGTCGCTCAGTTCAATCTCGCATCGTCCTATCTGAAGCAGCGAGGTGAAGATCTTGCCAACAAACAGGATTCACTGGTGCGGACTGCAGATGCGATGCTGGCGAAAGTTGCTCAATCGCCAGACCTGGCTGAACCTTCGTACTATGACCGTGGTAATGTCGCATATAAAGGTGAGGATTATGCTGCCGCGATTGAGATGTATAAGAATGCGCTTCGCCGGAATCCCGAGAATAATCAGGCACGTGAAAATCTCCGTCTTGCTCAGTTGAAGAAGCAGGAACAGGATCAGAATCAAGACCAGAATCAGGATCAACAGGAGGATCAGCAGAATCAGGATCAGCAGCAGAATGAAGATCAGAATCAGCAGGATCAACAGGATCAGCAGGATGAGGATCAGCAGGAGAATCAACAGAACAAGCAGGATCAACAAGACCAGAAGAATCAGGATCAGAAGCAACAGCAGGGTGGGCTCAGCGATGCGAGTGCACAGCAGATTCTGAAAGCCATGGAGGATAAAGAAAACGGTACGCGGCAGAAAGTCGAACTGATGAAACAGAACGAAGAGAAGCGTGCAAATCGCCGTAAGACTGATAAGCCCTGGTAAGCATGAAGGTCGGACTATTGTCGTGTGTGTTTGTCGGTTAAGTTGTGATTATATGTGATATGGCGGTTCTTCCCGGAGATATCCGCACTTTGAGAGAAAAGGAAAGAGAAATATATGAAGAAGGTATTGTTAACATTTAGTGTGATACTTGCCTCTGTGGTAGCAGTGATTGCACAGACTACCTTTCAGGTGGTTCCTCCGCGTAACGTGATTGAGGGAAACACCTTTTATGTCACTTACCGCCTGACAAACGGAAGGGGAAGTGGTATTCAGGCTCCTCCCGTTGAAGGATGTAAGTTGCTCAGTCCCCGTCCAGGTGTCAGTACAATGCAGTCTGTGGAGATTATTAATGGTCATCAGACATCAAGTACGACGGAGGATTATACCTATACCTATCGAGCTGAAAAGGAAGGAACCTATACCATACCGGTAGCCTCGATTCAGGTTGATGGTAAAAGTTATCAGACTCAGACCGCCCAGTTTAAAGTGCTTCCTCCTGATAAAAATGCTGCACGCCAGCAGAATCAGGGAGGTTATGGATATCAAGGGGCAACTATTGATAATCCCTCAAGTCAGGATAATGCTTCTATCGGGAAGGATGATATTTTCGTCAGGGTTATTCTCAACAAAAGTCATGCGTATGAAGGGGAAGCAATAGAATGCACGCTTAAACTTTATACCAAGTTCGAGCGTATCAATTCTTTCATGGTAACATCGCCACCGACATACGACGGTTTCCTGATTGAAGAACTAAATACTCAGGCGTCGCTTAACGAAGTAGAACATTACAACGGTCAGAACTACATAACTGCAGTTCTGAAAAAGTGTATCATATATCCTCAGAAAGCCGGGAAACTCACTATAAATTCAGGTAAATATGATCTGAGTGTGGTACAACTTGAGAGGGTATCTAACGGCTTCTTTATTTCTGCACGTCCTGTGGAGAAATCCGTTCAACTTCAACCGTTTACACAGTCTGTTGAAATCTCCGCGCTTCCGCAGCCGGCTCCCGCAGGCTTCGACGGTGCGGTCGGGCAGTTCAAGTTCGAAAGCCGTATGAGCAGTACTGATCTGCGCACGGGTGAGGCAGCTTCGCTGGAATATATCATTACCGGTACGGGTAATATTAAATACCTTAAGGCTCCCAAACCTGTTATCCCGTCAGAATTTGAGCAGTACACTCCGAAAGTCGAAGAGAACACCCGTGTAGCCGGTAATAACATGACCGGTACTGTAACAGCAGAGTATACTATTGTGCCTCAAAGCGTAGGTGAATTTAGAATTCCATCTCAGAACTTCACCTATTTCGATGTATCCGCCAAAGATTATGTCACTCTCGAGTCGCAGGAATATACGTTGGAAGTTGTTAAAGGTTCGGGGACAACATCGTCGGTAGATCAACGTGATATCGAGGCAAAAAATACTGACATCCTCCATATCAAACTTGGCGACAAGAATCTGGTGGTGAATCATACTCCGGTGATACGTTTCTGGTGGTATTGGTCTGTTTTCGGTGTGCTCTTGATTGCGATGATCGTCGCTGTATGGTTGAGGAATCGTCGTGAACGGATAGCTGCGGATGTAGTGGGTCGCCGTACATCGCGTGCTAATAAGGTTGCCGGGAAGCGCCTGAAGGCTGCCGAAGGATATATGCGTGCTCATGATAGCGAACGTTTTTATCAGGAAGTTCTTAAAGCCATGTGGGGTTACCTTAGTGACAAACTAAGTATGCCGGCTTCTCAGCTCACGCGCCAGAATATAGTTTCCACTTTGGAAGCCCGCGGGGTTTCGGCTGAAGTTTCCGAAAAAGTAATAAAGGTTCTTGACGATTGTGAAATGGCTCGTTACACTCCGGATTCATCGTCTGATACCTCGGTTGAAGCGTTGTTCAGTCAGGCTACTGAGGCAATCAATGATATGGAACGTAGTCGCATAGCAAAAAAATAAGATGATATGATAAGAAAAATATATTTCCTGGCATTCCTGGCATTATCTTCGGTCATTACACTGTCGGCGCAAAGCTTTTCCGACGGTGAAGATATGAATCTTGCAGCCGATGATACGGTAGATAATCCTGTCGCGGAAGTTTTAGAACAGGCAACACCCGACGATGAGGAGGGTGTCGTTGCAGATTATGCAACTGCTGAGAATCTCGCGCAAATGGGAGATTCCGCATATGCTGCAGATGATTTTCAGCTTGCAGAAAAGTTATATATAGATGCAATGGCTACGGGTGGAACATCGTCAGTGTTGTTTTACAATCTCGGGAATGCTTATTACCGTCAAGGGAATCTTGGGAAGTCTCTTGTCAATTATGAAAGAGCGCTCAAAATAGATCCCACAAATAATGATGCCCGTACAAATCTGGAGTTCGTAAAGACCAAGATTACCGACCGTCAGATTGACACTGGATCTATTATGAGCACACTCTGGGGAAAAGTCGTATGTTTCTTTCATGCTGATACGTGGGCATGGATTACTGTAGTGTTGTTTGCGCTATTTCTTGCAGGTATATGCACCTATCTATTTTCAACGATAGTTGTAGTGAAAAAATTCAGTTTCTTTGGCGGTATCGTCGTCTTCTTCCTGACTGTTGGTTGTGTTATCGTTTCGTTCGCGGCTGCTAATCGCGTAGAAAACAATGATTATGCCATAATACTTTCTCCGGCAGTGCAACTTTCCACCTCGCCACGTGAGGCGCGTAATCAAGCTGAGGAAGCTTTCCTCCTTCATGAAGGGACAAAAGTGGAGATAGTTGATTCTGTAAGTTCACCTGGTGAAGGTAAATGGTATGAGGTGAAGGTCGGTCATGGTGAACGAGCCTGGATCAAAGCCAGTGAAGTAGAGAGAATCTGATTAGGTGTACCAATGTTTCACAAAAAAATATTAACATTTTTTTGTTTCCATAATCGGTTGGTAGGTTGAATGTTATAGCGGATTATCGAGCTAAGGTGTTGTTAAACATATATGATAGATTTGGAAAAGATGAAAATGTTTTTTAAATTTGAACTCCACGTTTAGAAACTGACAACATCACAAATAACTAAAACAGATTTATGTGACGTGGATTGGAATTTTGATTAACGTTAACCTCCAAAAATAAATGAACATGACAAAGACCATCACTTTCAACGACCTCCGTCGCCTGAAGGACAGTCTGCCCGATGGAGCGACAACCCGCATCGCCGACAAACTTAATATTACAGCTCAGACAGTCCGTAATTATTTCGGTGGATCAAACTATGAGTTTGGAAAGAATTGTGGTGTACACATCGAGCCCGGTCCTGACGGCGGTATCGTGGTACTTGACGATACAACTATATATGACATGGCAGTAGCTATCCTCGAAGAAGAGGAGCGTAAAAAAGAGGTCTGATAGCCCGATCTGCACAGAACGTTAAGAAGACATTACCAATCGCGCCTTCAAGCCTCTGCATAGCAGTGGCAGTAAAAGGCGCGATTTTATTGTAGATGTTTCCACTCTAAGGGTGTATCTTGGAGCACAAAGGATTGTGAAGAGTATTATTTTCTATCTATCTTTATATAACAATTGGCATGACCCCAAACAGACTGATAACATTAGCCATCCACACCTATGAAAGAGCAATTCCTATAAAGAACCTACTTGAAGGTGAGGGGGTTTATGTGGAACTTAACAATGTAAATCTTGATAATCCCGTGATTTCAGCAGGAGTAAGAATCAGGGTGCGTGAGGCCGATTTACCCTTTGCTCTGCGGATAGTGGAGAATTATGAAATATTCGCTTTCCCAGAGGGTACTGCTATGACGGAAAAATGCAAGATACTCGTACCTACTGATTTTTCAGATGGAGCGTTCAAGGCAGTATTCCCGGCAGTAAACCTTGCCCATAAGTTGAACTGTGAGGTAGAATATCTGCATGCATATCTAAGCCCGATTAATCAGGAAACTGTTCAGTTGTCAGACAGCTATGATTATGAGCTCGTCGATATAGAGGCATCCCGTATGATGCAGATGGAGGCAGACAAAATGATGCGTCGCTTTTCCGAGAGGGTTAAGGGTATGATGAAGGATGGAAGTATACCTGCGGTAAAATTCTCAACTCAGATAGTAGAGGGGTTGCCGGAGGAAGCTATTCTCGGGTATATACGTCAGACAAAGCCCCTTATGGTAGTAATGGGAACGCGGGCTGCAGAGAAAAAGGAGTCGGAGTTGATAGGTAGCGTTACAGCGGAGGTGCTCGATTCATGTCGAGTGCCCGCAATTACTGTTCCGGAAACAGTAGAGGAGAACTTCTTCAACAGAATAAAACGTGTCGCTTTCTTTTGCAACCTTGATCAGGAAGATCTGCTTGCACTTGATACTCTTCATCGTTATTTCCCTGACAGAAAACTGGATGTGACGTTGATTCCGGTTCCTCAGCGACGCAGTCTCAGGCGCCCTTTTTTTTCAAAAGGAACTGAGGAGAATCTTTTGAAGTATTGCCGCGAACATTATAGTGAATATTCCTTTAATGCGTCCGCAAAGGTTATGCCTTTGAATGCAGAGCAATTCCGCGCTGAAGCAGGTCACGACGATTATGATCTGCTTTGTATGCCAAGCAAGCATAAAAATGTAGTAGCGAGGGTGTTTAATCCGTCGCTTGCACATCGCATTCTTTTCCAAACAGATATTCCAATGGTAGTAGTGCCAGTATGAGTAGTAGTGATATTAATGAAAATACTGAGGTGATGACTGAGGGAAGCAGCTCAGTTCCGCTTCTGTCAATAATCATGCCCGTATATAATATGGAGAGATATCTTGCGCAGAGTGTAGATTCTGTGATTGCGCAAGAATTCCGTGATTGGGAACTGATTCTGGTCGATGACGGGTCTACAGATAGCAGTCCGGGAATGTGCGATAATTATGCCAGGCTTGACAATAGAGTAAAGGTGATCCATCAGAAAAATGCAGGTCAGGGAGCTGCCCGTAATAATGGGTTGCGCATTGCTCGCGGACAATATATAGGATTTGTGGACAGTGACGACTGGATTGATCCTGATATGTATGGTGTGATGGTTGAAGCTTTGGAACGTGAGCAAGCCGATATGGCGGTATGCGGATATTATCTTGACTTTATAGGGCGATGCAAGATTAAGGAACCGCAACCGACTGCCGGAGTGCATCAGAGCACGGCTTTGATGAAAGAGGGGTACCTTGACCGTACGGTTCAGAGTCTCGCATGTGATAAAGTTTTCCGTCGGGAAATAGCAGAGCAGGGTTTTTCCGAACAGAGATATTTTGAAGATCATGTGGTTATGCTCCGATGGTTCTCGAAAGTCGGGCGTTGGGTTTCGATTCCGTCTCCAAAATATCATTATCGGATGCGGAAATCGGGCGTAACCAATGGATTCAGTGCAGACAAACGCCTGGCAAAGTTTTTTGCGGATATTAACAGGGCTGAGTTTATGAGTAGGCTTCCAGTCGATCGGCATGGATTGTCGGCAGGAGAGCTTGCGTCTCCGGTGATAATAAGCGCGGTGGGTACAGCCAAGTCATTAGCCAGAAATATCCGTAGAAATAATGAGATATTACCGTTGATTGATGATATAGTAAGGTTGTCGGAAAAATATTTGGATGCGGCATCCGACATCGTTCCGAAAAAGATTCTCCGTCGATACGAGTTGCTGCAATCTGCTCCACTAAAATTTTGCCGGCAGATGCGTCTTTCCCGACTGCTGGCATTCGGCGCCCACAGGAAGGAGCGTGCGATGTACGAATGAATTTCATAGTCATCATGACTAAGTGTGAAGAATATGCTGTCATATGAAAGTAACCCTTATAATTGCGACCTATAATAATCCGGCTTATTTGTATCTTACTCTGAAAAGCGTAATGAATCAGCGCCGGCTTCCCGACGAGATTCTTATTGCGGATGATGGTTCGGGAGAAGAAACCAGATTGCTGGTTGAGGAGATGATTGCGGAGTCTTTTGTACCGATGAAGCATATATGGCATCCAGACGAAGGTTTCCGCCTCGGCACGATCCGGAATAAGGCAATAGCTGAGGCAGAGGGTGATTATATAATTCAGATTGACGGTGATATAATACTTCATCCGAATTTCGTTGCAGATCATATTTCTATGGCACGCCGTGGTTGGTTTCATTCCGGAAGCCGGGTACTTCTGTCGGATGATACGACTGCAAGAATGCTTGCCGGAAAAATTGTGGATTTACCGGGTGGTGCTCCGGAGCGAAAAAAGATCAATGGTAGAAGGTGTCCGCTACTGATGCATGCGATGCGCGGTTATAAAAAATCGAGAGGGGGATATGTGCGAGGTTGCAACATGTCTTTCTGGCGCGATGATCTCATGCGTGTTAATGGATATAATGAGGATATCACAGGTTGGGGGCGAGAAGATTCAGAGCTGGCATACAGACTGATAAATTCCGGTGTAAAGAAAGGATTCATAAAATTCGGTGCGATAGAGTATCACCTGAATCATCCTGAAAATTCAAAAGAGAATGATGCCCGGAATATATCTATGATGGAGCAAACCCGTGTCTCTGGGGAAAGTTTTACAAAGAATGGTATCAAAAAAGCTGGAGTTTAGTAAGCGGATAGAGATGCTCAGGTTTGGGGGTCAGATATTTATGGTTTTATTGTGAAAAATATAGTTTCCTAATGTCCACCAAATGGGAGATTATTTATAACTTTGTATTGAATATTGTGGATAATAATAGCATATTGTTGTGATATGTTCCTAAGTAATCCGCGTTGAGTATTACCTGCGTATGCTGTTGACAAGCATACGTTTTATGGTTTATGTGCCTCCATTTGGAATAGATAAATTTAGAGACAGATTGATTTATGTGTGGAATAGTAGGATATATAGGTGACAAACCGGCGTATGAAATTCTTATCAAGGGGTTACATCGTCTGGAATATCGTGGATATGATTCGGCCGGTGTTGCGTTGATAGGAGCTGAGAATCGGCTGAATGTATATAAGACGCGAGGAAAAGTTTCTGATCTCGAGCGTTTTTGTGGTTCAAAAGATACCGTCGGAACAATAGGGATAGCACACACCCGCTGGGCTACCCATGGGGAACCTAACGATGTTAATGCTCACCCTCATGTGAGCCGTAGCGGAAATATTGCTCTTGTGCACAACGGTACGATAGAAAACTATCATGTTCTCAAGGAAGCATTGGAACTTGAAGGATGTAAATTCGAGAGCGAGACTGATACAGAGGTACTTGTTCAGTTGATTGAATATGTAAAGGAAAAAAATAAGTGTTCGCTTCTTGATGCTGTGCGTGGTGCGTTGAAAGAGGTAGTAGGTGCGTATGCTATCGGAGTGGTTGATACCACTGATCCGGATACCATGATATGCGCACGAAAGAGTTCACCACTTGTTATAGGTATCGGAAATAATGAGACATTTATAGCTTCTGATGCAACTCCTATTATAGAATATACTGATAAAGTCGTATATCTGAATGATGATGAGATAGCCATAATCCGCAGAGGCGAACCGTTGCAGATAGTGGATTCCGACAACCTTCCCGCAGCAATAGATATCAAGACATTGCGCCTGTCTGTATCGCAGCTTGAAAAGGGAGGATATCCTCATTTCATGCTTAAAGAGATTTTTGAACAGCCGAGGACTATTCAGGATTGTATCCGTGGCAGGGTTGCTACTTCAGGTGATGAAATTTTACTTTCCGGCGTTACAGAGAATAAAGACCGTTTCCTAAATGCCAACCGAATCGTTATTGTTGCTTGCGGCACCTCATGGCATGCCGGGCTGATAGGTAAACGGCTTCTGCAGGAGATAGCCCGTATTCCTGTAGAAGTGGAGTATGCCAGTGAATTCCGTTACAGTAATCCTATTCTTACTTCCAATGATATCGTTATAGCTATATCGCAGTCGGGTGAGACGGCTGATACGTTGGCTGCTATTCAGATGGCAAAGAAGTGTGGAGCATTTGTTTATGGAATATGTAATGTTGTGGGTTCATCAATTGCCCGTGCGACTGATTCCGGAACTTATATCCATGTCGGGCCGGAAATCGGGGTTGCTTCCACAAAAGCATTCACCGGTCAGGTGACTGTGCTTGCTATGCTTGCCATGGCGGTGGGTACACTGAAGAATACTATCTCTAAAGAGACGCGAGCTGCGATAGCGCAGGCTCTGCGTTCTCTTCCGTCACTTATAAAACAGGCTCTTAAACTTAATGACCGTATCGACAAGCTTTCGAGCACTTATACATATGTACATAATTTTTTGTATCTCGGACGAGGATATAATTATCCGAGCGCTCTTGAAGGTGCTTTGAAATTAAAGGAAATAAGCTATATCCATGCAGAAGGATATCCGGCTGCAGAAATGAAACATGGTCCGATAGCCTTGATAGATCATGAACTACCGACTGTAGTGATTGCACCCGATGATGAGATGCACGAGAAAATTATCTCAAACATTCAGCAGGTCAAGGCTCGCGGGGGATCAGTGATAGCTATAGTGACCAAAGGTGATACGACTATAAAGGAGATTGCAGATCATGTTCTGGAGATACCTAAAGTGCCAGAATGTGTGTCGCCGGTGATTGTATCTATCCCGTTGCAGTTATTGGCCTACCATATTGCAATAAAGAAAGGGTGTAATGTGGATATGCCCAGAAATCTGGCTAAATCGGTAACGGTAGAGTAATTAAGAATCGCAATTATTATCTTAGTACTATTCAGGTTGCAATGTCTGTAAAAAATATTTATGCCCAACTCTTCTCTTCATTCCTGAGAATAGGTGCGTTCACGTTTGGCGGCGGATGGGCAATGATCTCTCTGATAGAGAGGGAGGTTGTTGAGAACCGCAAATGGATCGGACGGGAGGAATTTTTAGATTTGCTTGCTGTCGCGCAGTCGCTGCCGGGTATTCTCGCTGTGAATATATCGGTAGCGGTTGGTGACAAGCTAAAGGGGATGAAAGGAAGTATGGCCGCTGCTGCGGGCACGATTTTGCCATGTTTCCTTATAATACTTACTATTGCGATTTTTCTCACTCCTGATATGATTCAGAACAACCATGTGATCGATTCGATATTCCGTGGTATCAGACCCGCAGTAGTAGCACTGATAGTGGCTCCGGTTCTTACGACGGCAAAGGCGTCACATATCGGATGGAAAACCTTCTGGATACCTTTGGTAGTTGCTCTGCTTATATGGTCGAATATCCCGTATGTGTCTAATCCTATTTTGTTTATAGTCATGGGTGGGGGTGTCGGCTGTTTGTGGCTAAAGCGTCAGGAGCGAAGGTTAAGCGATAGACAGATAGCGGAGAAGGAGAACAAAATTGAGAATGAAGGGCTGTGATAGCTTACCTGTATTTTATTGATTATGATTTATTTAAAACTCATCTGGAGTTATCTGAAAATAGGTCTTTTTGGTTTCGGTGGTGGTTATGCGATGCTTTCTCTGATTGAAAAAGAGATTGTAGGTCCGGGTTGGATCACTGAAAAAATGTTTACAGATATTGTTGCGATATCACAGATGACTCCCGGTCCTATAGGAATAAATTCTGCCACATATATAGGTTATGCAGCGCCGATGCATGCCGGTTACGATCATCCTCTATGGGGATTACTTGGCTCGGTAGTATGTACTTTTGTGGTAGTGTTGCCATCATTCTTGTTGGTTGCCTATACAAGCCACTTCATAAGCAGACATAAAGAAAGTGTGGTAATAAGAGGGATATTTACAGGTCTGCGTCCTGTTGTGATCGGATTGATAGCTTCAGCAGCACTTTTGCTTATGAATGAGGCGAACTTCGGATCTGAGTCTCGGGAGATATGGATTTCTGTTGTTATTTCCGCTCTGTCGCTGGCAACGGTATTGTTTACTAAGATTCATCCTATTCTTGTGATAGTATTGGCCGGAATAGCCGGACTTATTATTTATATTTGAACATGTCGAAAGCATTTCAGGAGGCGGTTGAGTATCTTTATAATCAGACTCCGCAGTTTCAGAGTATAGGTGCGGCTGCATATAAGCCAGGTCTTCAGACTGTATGTTTGCTTGCCGAATCATTCAACAATCCTCACCTCTCATATCCGGTAATTCATGTGGCCGGTACAAACGGGAAGGGTTCAACATCACATACACTGGCTGCAGTATTGCAGGCTGCAGGCTATCGCGTCGGATTATATACTTCGCCACATCTTGTTGATTTCCGTGAACGGATGCGTGTAAATGGTCAGATGATACCGGAAGAACGTGTCGCATCGTTTGTAGATGATTATCGGGCGTCTGATCTGTCAGAATCATTAGCTCCATCCTTTTTTGAGCTGACTACAATAATGGCATTTGATTGGTTCCGCCGCATGAAGGTTGATGTCGCAGTTGTGGAGGTCGGATTGGGTGGACGCCTAGATTCAACAAATATTGTAGACTCACAGTTGTCGGTTATAACCAATATCTCTTATGATCATATGGTGCAATTGGGTAATACCCTAGAAATGATTGCTGCTGAAAAAGCCGGTATTATGCGTGCTGGTGTACCGGTTGTGATAGGGGAGCATGACGCTCGTATACGTGAATTTCTGGGGAAGTGTGCACGAAAGAGTGGAACCATGCCGATATTTGCTGCAGAGGAATTTCCTGAGCTGAATATAAAAACGTCAGAAAATGGCTATCTTGAGATTGACAATACTCCATATGGGAATCTGGAATTTGAACTTACTGGTGATTGTCAACGCGAGAATGCGCTTACTATTCTTTCGTCTATACGGGAATTACAGCGTCTTGGCTGGAAAATCAGGGAAGAGGATGTTAAAACCGGTTTCAAACATGTCTGTGATGTCACAGGACTGATGGGTAGATGGATGACAGTCGCTCACAGCCCCTTGACTATCTGTGATACCGGACATAATATCGGTGGCTGGCGTTGGCTCGCACCTCAGATTGACCGGTTACCACGTCCCTTAACCATTGTTCTTGGCTTCGTGAATGATAAGGATACTTCCCATATTTTCTCGATGCTTCCGGATGATGCTGAAATAATCTATACCAATGCCAATATTCCCCGTGCGTTATCAGCATTTGAACTTGGGGAACGTGGAGCAAAGGCCGGTCGCCGAGGTAGGGTAGTTGCGGGTGTATGGAACGCATATCGCGATGCATTGGTCGGACATCCCGCTTCGATTTTTATAGGAGGAAGCACTTTTGTGGTGGCAGATTTTCTTAAAGAGTTCGGGATAGAGAAAAGTTCAAGCGTTCGGGGGGCAGAGCAAAAATAATTGCATGTCTGTTAGGTTGCTAACTATGTATATTCCGTGAAGGGAGTCTGAATAAGGTGTCCTGACCAATGTTTGACAATCAGGGACAGCAGTATAATTATGCTGAGGACGAAGAGTAGTTCTAACCAGATGTAGGTAAGTGTAATACAAAAAAGTAAGAGGGTATGTCAAAAAACTGACATACCCTCTTGCTTTAAGAATGTTAAATTAATTTACCATAGATGATTATTCAGTGACCTTGATGAATTTTACTCCGTGAGGAAGGACAAGGTATGAGGTGTCGTCGGTAGGAAGATCTTTTTGACGCCAGAGATCGCGGATTGTTTTCAGGTTCTTCAGTCCGAGAGCTCCCATATAATCCTTGAGATTGACTGTGCGGTCTTCTGTTCCTACATTGAAGATACCGATAGCACGGCTTCCGTCGCTTAGGGGACGGCTCCAGATCTGAATATCACCGTCTTCTACATCGCGTTTTGCCTGCTTGCCGAGTATATCCTGGTTTACGGCATTGACTTCGTTGTTACAGAGAAGATTGATAGTGAAATCGTCGAGCTGTGCGAGGTCGCAACCGATGAGCATATTGGCAGCCAGTAGTGACCAGAGTGATATATGGGTGTACTGTTCGTCGGGTGTAAGGCGTGAGTCGCGGAGGTTGCTGCTCCAGCCAACCTTGCCGACGATGAGCATGTCAGGGTCATTCCAGCCTCCGGGATGGGCGTACGGATATAGGTCAGCCTGCTGAACAAATCCGATATTATACATGGAGTCCCATGTATCGGTGATGTCGCCTGTCGTACGCCATGAGTTTGCATCAACGAAGTCTCCCCATTTCCAGACATCTTCCATACCATACTGGCAGAGGCTGTAGAATATGTCACGAGGCTGCTGTCGCAGGTATTCTTCCATAACGAGATATGGACGTACATATGATGCCACAGTCTGTTTATCGGCTTCGTTTACATGTTTGTGTACGTAACCACACCAGTCATACTTCAGATAGTCGACACCCCAGGAGTTGTAAGTCTCCGCATCCTGTTTCTCATGGTCGAGGGAGCCGAGGTATCCGCCGCAAGTCTCGTCGCCGGGAGAAGAGTATATGCCGAATTTAAGACCGCGTTCATGGAGCCAGTCGCCAAGACCTTTCATGTCGGGGAATTTTTCATTTACTGCGATGGTGCCATCGGCGTTACGAGCGGGAGCTTCCCACGCATCGTCTACATTGATATATGCATATCCGTAATCGGCAAGCCCCTTATCTATGAGAGCCTGCGCGCTCGACATAACTTTGTCCTGAGATACGCTAAGACCCCAGCAGTTCCAGCTGTTCCATCCCATAGGTGGAGTTAGGGCAATGCGGCTGCCAACTTTTATTGTGAACTGTTGCGATGCCTCCCCTTTGTCGTTGGTTGCTACGACGGTAAATGTATAATCGCCTTCTTTTGCGAGCGATCCGCTGAGGGCTCCGTTGTCTGGGTTGAGTTCAAGACCTGCAGGAAGATCGGGAGAAGTGATCTTCATGGGGCGGTCACCTGAAACACCAAACCGGAAATGAATTGGTGAACCAGGACGGACGCCATAAACGGGAGCGGTGTTGAAGCGGGGAGCGGCGGGAGCGGCGGGAGTGAGGATATACTTGGGAGTATAGTTGGCTGTAAGTGTCTTGCCGCTCTTGGTTTCTGTGAATGTCGCTTTTATGCGAAGGCACTTGCTTCTGTCATAGGGGAGGGTGATGACGGCCGGTTTGCCTTCGCGTGCGCTTACCTTCTTTTCTATATTGTTTATAACTTTTCCAGTCTCGGCATCGGTTATCTCAAGTTTCAGAGTTCCTGAAACAGCACTTTTATATGTGTTGTTTAATGCCACTGAATATGTAGGATTATTGTTGGTGTTGGCTTCAGAGAAGCTTAGCTTGCATCCATCAATGCGGCTGGGAACGTTGATTTTCACTTTGCCACCATACATGCCGCCGGGTGCGCTTTCGCTGTAGCAGCGAACGGCAAGCACATTATCGGCATCCCACCGTAAATTCTTGTCGTTTACGGGAACGGTATATTTTCTGGGGACATAGAATTTAGCAGCATATGCACCGTCTTCAGGCATATTGCCAGTCTTCCCGATGAGGTGTCCGTTAAGATACACTTCATCTACATCGTCAATTGTTCCGAGATCGAATTCAACAACTTCCTTGAGGTCCGATTTGTCAAGCATCGCTTTGGTGGGAGTAAAGTGCATACGGTACCATCCGAATTGAGTGGAGGAGGGAACTCCCTGACTGTCCCATGTACGGCTGACATCCAGTGTTTTCCATGCGGAATCGTCAAGCTGTGGATTGCTCCATTCTTTTGAGTCTCCTGCTTTGAATCCTGCGGTGGAGATTGTGAGTGACTGAGCACTGACACCTGCGGCGAAGGCCATTGCAAGCAGTGTAATTGGTAATTTAGGTATCATTTAATGGTAAGAACTGGTTTTATGATCGCTCAGGCGATCGTTAGTACTAAGGTTTTGCAAAGTTAGGCATTTTTTGTAGACAAAGCAACAACAAAGTTGAAGTAATTACATATAATGTAGGATTGAGATTTAATTATTGTGGGCATGGGTGTATAAATGTAGCCCTCTCGACCCGGATAAATGATGTCATATGACGTATGGCGTGATTGATATGTTACACTATATATGATATATTGTAACATCTAGGTATCTTCGCTCAAATCAGTAGCTTCTAAGTGTGTCAATGGTCGCTTGGATATGTTTTTACGAGACAATGTAACAAATATGAAAATTTTAACAATTTGTAAATGCTTGATAATTCATACATTACAAATTTCTGAGAAAAAAAATTACAAATTTGTTACAAAAAAGTTGCAAAATAATTTGCAGGTTCAAAAAAAGTGCGTACCTTTGCAATGTAATCACAAAACAGTTACAAAAACAGACAAGACAGAAACATCAACGAATACA
The DNA here is from genome assembly GCA_964509345.1 of uncultured Alistipes sp. Taxonomy (GTDB): domain Bacteria; phylum Bacteroidota; class Bacteroidia; order Bacteroidales; family Muribaculaceae; genus UBA7173. The sequence goes on along the minus strand of CAZDWY010000005.1, from coordinate 93 downwards.
AACAACTTTCTAAAATATATCTATTATGGCAACCCAGAATTTCCAGACCAGACTTCTCTCTCTTCAGAGCAATCTTCTCAACTTCGCGTATAT
>CAZDWY010000004.1:0-97669 GCA_964509345.1 uncultured Alistipes sp. | reverse complement strand
CTCCTCTTTCAAGAATGAAAATCTTGCGTCCTAGCCGATAGACGAATGGGCCGTTATCTACCCATCAGCTTTCACAAGCGGGTGGGAGAAAAAATTACGAGAACTATATATCTTCTTTTTTCAGACGGCTGTAAAATCAGCAGCCGTAAATGGTCTGCGTAACTGCTTAGCCGAGCTTGTTGATGTGGAGGGCAAGCTTGCTCTTGAGGTTTGAAGCCTTGTTCTTTGAGATAGTGTTCTTAGATGCAAGGCGGTCGAGCATGGCTATTACTTTCACGTAAGTTTCCTGAGCCTGTGCCTTGTCTGTCATGGCGCGGAGGCGACGAACAGCGTTACGGGCGGTTTTTGCGTAGTAACGGTTGCGAAGGCGGCGGCTTTCGGTCTGGCGGATACGCTTGATTGCTGATTTATGATTTGCCATTTCTAAAAAATGTAAATGTCAGTTTGTTTATTTTATGTTTGGTAGCCCATAGGAGAATCGAACTCCTCTTTCAAGAATGAAAATCTTGCGTCCTAGCCGATAGACGAATGGGCCTCGGTTGCGTTTTGCGGTGCAAAGTTACGAGTAATTTTTTTGTCAACCAAATATTCCTGTAAAAAAACTTTTGTTTAAGAATTTTTCACTAAAAAACCGGTTAAAAAGGCGTTTTTAACCGGTTTTTTTGCGAAATTTGGGGTAAAAATCGGATATATCAGCGCCCTGCAGCGCCTCGATAATATTCGGAATAGTTCCGGATAAGAACCCTTAACAGCAATTTTGTCTCTGTGAGAGGCTTAGTAATTCCGCATCCAGCATGTTTGAAAATCTCGACTGCATAGCTCTACGCACTGTCCGCTACAGCGACACCCGCAACATCCTCACGGCCTATTCACGGCAGCGCGGGAGGGTGACTGTAAGTGTACCGGCAGGCAACGGACGCGGAGCCACACGCACCCGCGCCCTCACTATGCCGCTGTCAGTATTCCAGTGTGTGGCCGACATGCGCCCTGACCGCGACATACTTCAGGTCCGCGATATGCGCGGCGCTCCAGTATCGTTTCTCGAGGGACCGCTGCGCTCTACTCTCGCACTGTTTATCGCCGACCTGCTTGCATCCCTGCTCAGGGAGCCTCAACAGGATGAGACTCTCTACGATTTCATAGTCTATATGCGTGAGCAGATTGCGGGAGCCTCCGGAACGGCGCTTGCCAACATGCACCTGTGCTTCATGCTGCGCCTGCAACATTTCCTCGGAATAGAGCCTGACTGGAGCACCTACGCTCCCGGATCGGTATTTGATCTCGCCGACGGAATTTTCCGCACCTCGGCTCCTATGCACGGACGCTGGCTCCCTTCTGCCGAAGCTGAAGCTGCCTGGAAACTTCGCCGGCTTACCCCGAGGTCTGCACATCTGTTCTCCATGAGCCACAACGACCGGAACCTTCTCCTTGACCGCGTAATGCAATATTACCAGATTCATTTCCCGGGTCTCACACCGGTTGCATCACTCGATGTACTTAGAGCGATATTCGGCTGAGGAATGAACCGTATTATGGTACAAAAAAAATTACTCGTCATCCCGACGAATAATCTTCTTACCTTAAATCTAATACCATGAAAAACTGATGCAAAGGTATAAATTATATGTTATACAACATACTTTTGCGACAAGAAAATTCATCCTATTAACATTTTTTATGACTTTTATAGCTGCGCGGGAGATTTCATCTCGGCGTACAACTCTATCTATCAGCGAGATATGCAAAACATTCCATCACAGAGAGATAGCCGAAGACTCAAACCTCCTCGTTAATCGAATAAGAAAGAAAGTCGACAAACGGTTTCAGATAGCTGAAGAGTTCCGATGTACGTTTAATCCAATCCTTGTCAAGATAATATTCAATCGGGGTTGAATGGAACTTCCCGTAATCGCGGAGCCGGAGAAGGTGGGCCTGCGGATGATTACGGTCATAACCCTTTGGAACGGTCTTCAGACTGCCTGACGCACACCATCCGGGGAAATACTTTATCATGGCAGGGGCATTAACTATCTCTTCGAATTCCTCGATATTGTCGACTATGGCGCGCCGCAGCTTCTTCAGAACAGATGCATCCGGACACCACACTCCCCCATAGAGACCGCTCTCTATGTCTGCGTCGCGACGCGCCGGACCCATCTGCAAATACAGTCCGGCATCGTGAGCCTTACGACCGTTAGGTGAGAAACCAGCCGAGAAATAATCTTTAAGCGGGGTTTTGTCAGGAGAGAAACGTGTATCGCGATATATACGGTATGCGCACTGCTTTCCGGTGACTCCCGACAGGTCGGGCCACCATTGGCTCATATCAGCTATCAGCAGATCCATATCATCGAGCCACAACTGGCGCAGACGGTCGTATTCAGCTTTGTTGGCCTTGAACCATTCGCGGTTGTTATTGGCTTGCAGCCGGCTCAGAAAATCATAGAGTTGAGGGATATAGCTCATCGCATCGGGTCGTTTTTTGTTGATTATTTATTTACTTCTTCCCATTCCACGTCGACAATCTGTTGCTCTACGGTAAATTCCACAGATCCGTTATGGGTGGCGTCGGGATCGGCGGGCATCTCCTTGAATTTCACATACTCACCTACCGCAGGATCAATTTTTTTCTTAGTTTTGCGTATTCCGCTCCAGCCTCCCGCACGCGACTTTCGCCCGGCATCCGCGGGGCGCTGGGCTCCAGGTGTACCGAAAAAGTCGTTGAGATTGATCCATTCGCCGCGCTGGGCACGGCGCACATTACGATATATGCGCACAAAGGGCTTGGCTAAAGTCCATAACAGCCAGAAGAGCAGAAGCAGCAGTATAAATTTCATAGAGAGTATCTGAGAAGAAAAAGAGTGTGACGCCGGCTCATTTGCGCGAGACCATACGTTTTTCATACGACAGCGAGCCTGCCGACAGGATAAAATATAATATTATCGTGTACGCGAATCCTTCCACACCGAAGAATCCTACGAAAAGCACCGCGCCCAGCAACAGCAGGTAGCGGACGAAATTATCACCTATGCGGAAGTTCTTGAGCTTCAGAGAGAACATACGCATATCGGTCACCATCGACAGCGCTACCCCGATTATAACTGCGCTCACAATGAGATTTCCCCAGTAGACATGGGCATGCATCCATTCCAGACCGTGGCTCTGCATCCAGGCTGTGGCCCCGATCCAGAAAATAGCGTTGGCGGGGATGGGAAGCCCTTTGAATTCCGTTGCCTGCGATTCGTCGAGGTTGAACTTTGCCAGGCGCAGGGCACCCATTGCCGGAATAAAGAGCGCCACAAAGGGCACCCACCACGAGCCGGTCCATACTTGCAGTATATTGTAGAGAAGTAACGACGGAGCCACGCCGAAACTTACCAGATCGGCAAGCGAATCGAGCTCCTTGCCAAGAGGAGAGGGTGCATTGAGCAGACGGGCTGCCGCGCCATCAAAAAAGTCGAACACAGCCGCCAAACCTACCATTATCCACGCCAGTTGACGACCGGTAAGCCCCCACACCAGCGGATTGTCGAAGGAAAACGCACATATACATGCCATGCATCCCGAAAGAAGGTTGCAACAGGTAAGGAAATTGGGTACTGAAGTTATAATGCGGCGAAACATACTTTTTACTGTTCGGTTTTCTTATCGGGATGAAGGAGCCCCACCTGGGTTATGCCACCCACTGTAGGCTCACCGATAGAGACATAGATTGAAGTTGAAAGCGGCAGATACAGATCCACACGAGAGCCGAATTTGATGAATCCCATATGGTCTTCAATGGAGGCTTCGGTGCCCGGTTCGGCATAGGTTACGATGCGGCGAGCCATTGCTCCGGCAACCTGACGCATGAGAACAAGCTGCCCCTCAGGGGTGCGGATCACTACGGTGCTACGTTCGTTCTCAACGCTCGATTTCGGCAGATACGCCGCCATGAAGCGCCCGGAATGGTGCCTGGCATATATCACCTCTCCATCGACGGGAAACCAGTTGGCATGCACATTCGTAGGGCTCATGAACACTGACAGCTGGATGCAGCGACATTTAAGAAACTCAGGCTCATAGACTTCCTCGAGGGCTACCACCTTTCCGTCGGCAGAGGCCACGACTGCATTTTTCGGATTACCGTCGAAATGGCGCCGCGGTGAACGGAAAAAGTTGATTACCAGCAAATAGAACACGACCGATGCTACTGTAACAAGGATCGGAATCCATAAGTAACCGCGCACGAAAATCCAAAGCGGGACGTTGATTACAAGCAGCGCCGCCAGGAAGAGTATCAGGATGCTGGTTCCTTCGCGATGTATCTTGACTCTCATTGCTTTTGGTTATCAGTGGTTAAGACAGCTCTCTCTTTTACAGAGCGGAAACGGTGGTTTAGTTGGCAAAGATAGTGCATTTTTCACAAATCCCCCCAATTTTCAACATGTTTTTTAACAACATCACTCCAATCTATACCCTCAGGCCCTTTCAATCTCTGGCTGCAAGAATAAATATCTTCCCATATCATTGTACCTATTGTTTATCCATCGTCCGCAAACCCTCCCATAGCCTTCAGGCACCGTGAACATAAAAAGTCCCGTTCCCATATCGCCGGAAAGAGCGAAGGAAACGGGACACATTCGTTATAGCGCAGACAGACCGGTTACTTCACTGCGATCTTAAGTTTGGATCCGCCGGCAACGGCTACATAGATTCCTGCAGGGAGCCCGGCGACGCTTACCGAACCGATCCCTGAGCCAACTTTCATGCCGCTTACTGAATATAAGTCGATGGAAACGCCTGGGCAGCTTACATTCTCACCATCGAAACTGATAGCCGAAGCTGTTGCTGCCGATACGCTGTCGATTCCTGAAGCACGGGATACTACGGTGACATCGCATGTGGCGGTAGAGCCGAGAACGTTGATGGTGACGGTGGTCTCACCTTCCTTCAGAGCCTTGAATTCGATAGCGAGGACATTGCCGGTGAAAGTGTAATTGCCCGTCATCTCAAGTGTCTGCTCATCGGTAGAGAAGGAGAAGTCGCCCAGCAGCTCATCTTCCGTCACTGATGTGCGTGCATGGACCGTTACATTGACGAAGAACATATCATCCTCCACCACAGTCATCTCTGCCGGAATGATCGAGATTGACGATTCGAAGTGGAGAGCCACGAACATGCCATTCTGACACCATGGTTCTTCCGCGTTTTCACCGAAGCCATAACCGAGCTTTTCAAAGAATTCGGGATCAGTATCATATCTGTCGACTGACGCGCCCTCAACCGATGTGTGGAGATCATCACCGTCAGATGCTATAACTGCAAGGATGTCGTGAACATAGTTATTCTCAAGACCAGGTTCGGGCTTGGCAACCTCATCTTCATATGCATTGGCGGCAAGCTCTTCGGAGGTTTTGCCAACCACACGGTGAACGGTTCCTCCTTCCGGGGCATTTAGGCTCTGAAGAGCGACAACATTGTTGGTTACAACAGGTCCCCTTTCAACAACGTTACCCTCGAGAGCCGCGGTTTCACTATAGTCGCCTGTCAGATAACCCACAATTCCACCTGCCGCGAGCACTTTCTCCCAACGACTTGCTTCAGTGGCAGTGATGTTACCTTCAACTACATTACGGTTGACCATACCGCGCTCAGAGTAGCCCACGATTCCGCCTACGGCATTGCGTGCCTCTATATCGGCATCGACATGGCAGTCGGTCACCGAGCCGTTCTTGGCAAGTGTACCTACAATACCGCCCACATTTTCCGAGCCAGCCAGGGATCCTGTGAAAGCTGATGCCTTTACAGCAGATCCAGTCAGCATCGTACCCACCAGACCACCGAGAGTTTCAGCGTCCGAAGCCTCAAGAGACACACCGCTGACAAACGAACTCGAGATTTCCGACTGATTGGTGAGTTTGCCCGCTATCGCACCCAAAGCTCCGTCGAATCCATCTTCAACAGCGATATCAGCATTGTAGATATGGACATTGTCGACAGTCAGATGCATACCATCGCCGGCTATTATCCCCGCACGGCTATGCTGGGAAGTCACCTTCATTGAAGGATTAAGCAGAACCAGATCGCGCACGGCAGCCCCGTCGGTCGCATCGGAAGAAGCGGCCGTATATCCGAACAGACCTATCCAGGATGAGGATGGGGAAACTATTGTCAGACCGGTGATGCAGTGGTTCCCGCCATCGAGCGAGCCGCGGAAATTCGCGATAGGTGCAATTTCCTTTCCTGAAGCATTGAAATCGCGTACAATCAGATAGTGGGCAGCCGGTTCATTGGCAATTTGCCTGAGCTGTGTCAGCGAACTGATCTGATATGGATTTTCAAGCGAGCCGTCGCCCTGCTGGAACCGCTCGAACGGCAACGGGTAGAACTCAGACGTAAATGAGTCATCGGAATGCATCCATACGATTCCGAGACTCGGATCAGTGTCGAAGTTGATGACGGATACCTCACGGAGAGTTCCTTTCTCAGCATCAGGAACGGCGTTGAACATATAGCCGTCGGTGGTTCCTATAATGCCGAACTCCTCGCGTGTTCCGGTATCTATGCCCAACCCTACGTGACGCTTGAGAAGGAACATAAGTTCCATCTCGTCGTCGGCATCGAACAGATATGGATCGAGAACCGACTGGTCTATGTAGATGGTGGCATATGCTATATCCTGACCCAGATTATAATTGTCGACATGGTCGAGACCGCCCTCCTCATTGATCCACACCACCGGGAGCAGAACGTTGAAATCATCGTCGTTCACCGGTTCAGAGGTTTCGAAAACGTACAGAATCTTGCCGTCGACAACCACACGGTCGGCATTGAACATCAGCCCATAGCCATTGTAGTTCTGCGGAAGTGCCATCACCTCCTCACCCGTTGCGATGTCTACGACACTGAAATAATATCTCTGATCCCGCACATAGGTAAAGAGCGCTTGCGGAGCCTTTCCGCTGATATCGCTCAACATCATCACACGGTCCACATCCTCGGCAATCGTGTTTATGAGGCTGCCCTGAAGGTCATAGTTACGGTAAGAAGTGGTGTAATCCTCCTTACCTGTTATGTCGGAAACCACTGTTACCGTGAACCGTTCAGGCTTGTTCGCCACAGGGTCAACTGCTATATCATCGGTCCAGTCAAGACCGCCGATAGCGTAGAACGTACAGTAATAACCTTCCGGATTCTTTACAGGTATGAGAGTTGTCGATACCTCTGTGAGCTGTGTGTCGCTGATATTTCCAAGAGTATAGACACTCACTTTCAAGTTATTGTCGGGGGTAGGCGATTCATCCACCTCTTCTCCGGTGGCAAAGTCGAACCCGAGTGGGTTTACCCAATATGATTTCTCATACTCCACGTATACGAAAAGGGGAGTATTGTAGCCTGAAGCATCCTTACCGCCGGCAATGGTGAACAGACACGGATAGTTCTCCTGATCACCGGGGAGATTGTTCTGGCACACCACGCGCTCGTCGATGAGCTGCGGAAGCTGCCAGCCCCCCTTCTTATAGATACGGAACACCATGCCGCAGGCATTGGCATACTCTATGGGGTCATCAAAGTCGTCGATCTCGGGCGAATAGTCCTGAGCGAAGGTCATATAGAAGTTCTCTGTGTATCGGTCCTGAGGCACATTCACCGCATCCACACAGTAGCCTTCGAGCGACATGATGGATTTATCGTATCCATTATCGTCTTTCTCTCCCCCGATAGAATAGACGTCGGTCCGCTGCGATGCACCATACATTCCTTCGAAGTTGCGCGAGCTGTAGACCATGATCTCATATCGGCTGTCGGAATTGAAGAAATTTTTGGTGACAACGCTTCCGAGTTGCACCTGAAACACCTTCGACTCACCCTCTTGAAGGCTAAGATCGCTTTTAACGGTTCCTACCTCCTTGAAGGTCTGGTCGTATATAGTAAATTCAAATCCTTTGATGAACTGCTCTGTCCAGCCTTTGTCGGGGTCATCGTCATCGTAAGGATGAAATACGTTTTCAGACTCTATTTTCGATGTATAGAACCACGTTTCGCCGTTTGGACCTTCAAGATAGGTTCCCGATTGCTCGGAATCGAAAGCTACAGATGGCGATGGGGCACCTTTGCGTGTAATATGATCAGCCGGTTTTTCATCGGTTCGATTCCGGAATTCTGCAATAGTGCGGGCAAGCTTCGATGGCTTCGCCTTGTAAGCCATTTTGAATGGATGCTCCAGATCGTGGGCACCTTTCGTCTTATCGGCGGCAGCTACGCTGCCTGTTCCTGCTACCGCGAGCAATACACTTGCCGCAGCCGGGAGCGCCAATAGCCTGAGTATCTGTTTTACCATTGGAATTTATGTTTATATATTTTCGATTTTTAAATTATTGCCGATTGCAACTGATAAGAACCATAGCAGCATACTTGTTTCTTACCGGATATTCTTATTGTATGGGAATTATATAGGTTACAATGAACTTATTGACAATCTGAGAAAACTTTCTGCGGATTGGTGAAAGTGCCTGCATATCGCGTGAGGCAGCATACGGAATTCTTCCGGAACATCTTGTTAATAACCCATAATTTGCAGGCAAAGATTAACATCCTTCACACTTCCAATGTGCAAAGTTAAAATAATTTCGGAAATCTAAGAAGCAGTAAGTCCCTATTTTATAAAAATTTAATAGTCTCCCGGCTGAGCGGGCCTGTGATCGCGGAAATCTGTATCAGTCGAATTCATAGGGGTCGAGTCCCGCGAAATCGAGCGCTTCGTGGCGTTCGGTGCAGGTGCAGCATGTGCCGCAATGTCGTTCCCCTCCGCGATAGCACGAATAGGTGTGGTGGAAATCGACTCCAGCGGCGAGCCCGCGCTTCACTATCTCCCCCTTGGTAAGCCCTGTATACGGGCAGAAAAGCCTGATGCCCTCATAGGTGCCGGTAGAAATCGCTTTACCCATGGCTTCGACGAATGTCGGGCGGCAGTCGGGATAGATGGCGTGGTCGCCGCTATGATTGGCAAGCATTATGGTTTCGAGCCCACGGCTTTCCGCGAGCCCGGCGGCGATGGCAAGCATAATGCCGTTGCGGAACGGTACCACTGTGGAGCGCATGTTGTCGTCGTCGTAGCATCCTGCGGGTATCGCATCGGCACCCTTCAGCAGCGAGCTCTCGAAATAGTCGGCCATGAAACCGAGAGGGATCACCAGATGCTCGATGCCCAGATTGAGGCAGTTCCACCGGGCGCATTCCGCCTCACGCTCGTTGTGGTTGGAGCCGTAGATGAAAGTGACGGCGAGGGCTATGTCGGCGCGGTATTCATAGAGCATGGTGGTGGAATCCATCCCGCCCGAGAGCACCAGCAGCGATTTTGGGCGGCGGGGATACTGCGCCGTCTCGCGGCTGATGAATATCTGTTCCTCTTTCGGAGGGAGTGCCTCGGCGTTGGGCATGTTATGGTGCACGATTTCCATAATGAGGGTCTCCTTTGTTTGTGTGTGGGGGATAAGAAGTGAGCGGGATATCAGATATTGGACCTCATGGCAGCTGCCATGCGTGCCTCGGCAAGGGCTTTGTGCTCCTCATCAGCATAGTTGGCGAAGGGGTGGATGGCGATACCTCCGCGTGGGGTGAAGAATCCTTTCACTTCGAGATATCGGGGATCCATCAGCTTTACCAGGTCTTTCATTATGATGTTGACGCAGTCCTCATGGAAGTCGCCGTGGTTGCGGAAGGAGAACAGATAAAGCTTCAGGCTCTTGCTCTCCACCATCTCCAGGCGGGGGATGTACTGGATGACGATGCGCGCGAAATCAGGTTGCCCGGTCTTGGGGCAGAGCGAGGTGAATTCCGGGCAGTTGAAGGTCACCAGATATTCGTTTTCGGGGTGCTTGTTGGGAAAAGTCTCCAGCACCTCCGGAGCATATTGGTCGGGGTAGCGTGTGTGGGTGTCGCCCAGGAGGGTGACACCCGTAAGTTCGCTTTCGGTTCTGCTCATTGCTGATCAGTATTTGATTTCGTTGACTTTCAGGCGTTCGCCGGCGTCGTTGACGATGCTGCGGAAGTAGCGCTCGTCGTAGCCGCCGAAGTCGGGATATACAGGCATACCGTATTCCGACTTTTTAAACTCATGGTTTTCGTCGGTTTTCTTGATGTTGCCGTCCATGAATTTTACGAACAGATAGTCGCCAAGCTGTTTGTAGGCGGTAGTTGCGCGATCTGCCCAGAGGTCGGCAAGCTGCTGGGTAAGCCCGGCGGCAGTGGCCTCGTCCATTGTGGCGAGGTTTGCGACAGCTACTTTCACATCGTCGTCAATGGCGCTCTCAAGTGAGCCCTGAACGCGGCGAATGTCGGGAATCATCTGTGAATAGCGGTTGTATGCCTGATTGGCTACATAGTTGTTTACCCAGAAGTTGGCGTTCCAGTCGAGAGTGTTCACATCGCCGTGGGCGAGCTGTGCGGGTGCCTGCTTCACCGAGCAGAATACCGGCAGATACACGCATGTGTTGGCATCGTCGGTACCGAACCAGAGCAGACCGCGGAGATGCTTCGGAAGGTCGGAACGCATCTGCGACACGAACGAGAAGCCGGTCTGCTGTGTGGCGATTGCGCGCTCGTGGGTATATTCCTGCCCGTCGACCTCGAAGGTCATCGGACGCCAGCGGTAGGGAACCTTGAAGGGACCGGCGCCTATGTCATCGGTCATGTCGTAGGGGGTGTTCTCGAAGTGGTCGCGCATCATGCTTTTCATATCGTCGGCGGTGAGCGGCGACGATGGTTTCACCCACAGGGGCATCGGTTCACCCTCGGCGCGGTCGATCCATGGGAGATATTCCTCCATGCCGGGAGCGAACCTGTTGAAATAAGCCCATACGCGGGCATCGCAGCCGCGTAGTGCACCGAAATCGGTCACTGCATAGGCTTTCGAGAAGTCGAAATCCTCATCCTTGCCGTCGAAATAACCCTGTTCGCGGGCAAACTTTATCACGTCGGGGCTGTAGATGGTCTCTTTGCTCTTGTCCTTGAGAGGGAACTTGTGGATGCGGGGATGGTTGGCGTGACCCGAGATCATGCCGTCGGGGATGCGGCGTGCCACCCACACGGCTCCCTTGTCGCTCTTCCCTTTGCCGATAAGCTCCATTATCCAGGCCTCGTCGCCATCGGCTATGGAGAACGATTCGCCCGAAGAAGCGTAGCCGTAGCGGTCCACGAGATCTGTCATCACCTTGATAGCTTCCCGGGCTGTGCGGGCACGCTGCAGGGTGATGTAGATAAGCGAGCCGTAGTCTATCAGCCCAGAGCCTTCAAGTTCCTCGCGGCCGCCCCAGGTCGATTCGGCTATGGTGAGCCCGTGCTCATTCATGTTGCCGATGGTGGCATAGGTGTGGGCAACCTCTTCGATCTCTCCGAGGGGTTTGCCGGTATCCCACTCCACTACCTGACGCATAGCCCCTTTGGGATGGTCGGCGGCGGGCTGATTGTAGAGCTCGCCATAAAGGTTATGGGAATCGGCGGCATAGGTTATCATCACCGAGCCGTCGGCTGTGGCGCCTTTGGCTGCTATAAGGCTTGTGCAGGCAAGCGCCGAAACACCGGCGGTCAGCGCCGCCGCGAATGCGCATATAAGTTTTTTCATAGGGAAGTTCATGTTCCAAAAATTTCTGCAAATATAAGCATTTCACGCGGTTATTCGGTTTTTCGGTGTCCCAAAAATTCTTAAACCGCTGCAGATGGTGATTTTACCGTTTTCGCGCCACCTTTTTATCTGAGAGCCTAACCCCTTGATAATGTATAATTAAACCGGCTTTATTTGGCCATTCTGACATAGAATTACGAAAATATCAGTGATTAAGCCGGTTTTCTCTTGCATGTTTTGAGAAAAACTGTTAGTTTTGCGTCCAAGAACCTAATACCATCAATAGATTACATCCAATAAATTACATCCAATTAAAACGCAATCGAATATGCGAAAGAACACTTTTTGGGTGACGTGCAGGCTGTTCCCGGCGGTCGCGGCATGTCTTCTCTCACCCGACATCACCGCCGCCACGGAGGTTAATGTCAAAGAAGCAGGAACCCTATCATCACTTATCGACACGTCAGACAGTGAACTAAAGGTTACAGGAGTCATCAACGGCACCGACATCAAGTTTATCCGCGATCTGGTCGAAGCCGGAACCGTTACATCGCTCGACTGGTCGGAGGTTCAGATCATAAGCGGCGGCAACGCCTATTTCGAAAATTTCAAGACGGCGAACAATGTCATCGGCGAGAAAATGTTCTACGAGTGCTCGAAACTCCAGACAATCCTGCTGCCCGCGACCGTCACGGAAATCCAGTCAAACGCATTTACACGCTCAGGTCTGAAGTCTATCGACATCCCCAACTCAGTAAAGAGCCTGGGATTCGACACCTTTGCCTATTGCAGCTCACTGGAGACTGTGGTAATCGGCAAAAAGGCAAACCAACTGAGCCAGGGCGCTTTCTTCAGCTCTGCGGTAAAGAACGCCTATGTCAAGCCTGAGACCCCTCCCTCCACCCCCAGCTATCTGTTCTCATCGAACCCTAAGATTCACGTTTATACAGAATCGCTGACCGATTACCAGCAGTCGTCATGGAAGAACTACGGCACCATTACCGGAGGGCTCGAGGATATTTATCCGCAGGAACCTAATGACGACGGCTCCGACATACCGTGTGGAAACTTCTTTGAAGATGCGGCCTGCACTAAGTTGAAGCCCGAATATCAGGCCATGACCGATAACGCTCTCACTGCGGCTTTCGAGGCCGCCGGCATGCCGGAGCTGATGATAGCTGCCGCCCTCAAAGTGAAGAAGGGAAGCTGGGCAAAATATGAGCAGGATTTCCGTATCCACAGCTACAGACCCTACAGCGACGCCAACTACTGGAACGACAAGATGATGAGCTCAGGCGGCTCCTATATGGGTAATCCCACAGGTATCTATGCCAGCAGCGACGACGAAAAAATTTATGTCTTCGTTGATAGCGACGTACCTGCAGAAGCTACTTTGTACATAGCCGGCTGTGTAGAAAATCAGCTTATAAGCAACGCGCGCACCGGAAAAAAACTTGTAAAGGGTCTCAATATTGTCGAAGGAACCAAGAATGCGCTCTACTATATCCTCTATACCGCCGATACGACACCGATGTCAAAGACACTCGATGAATGGCCAGAAATAAAGATTCACATCGAGGGTGGCGCGGTGAACGGTTACTACGATCTCAGCCGTCACAGCGACAGCGACTATCAGGCTCTCCTTAAAGCTGCCCCTCTGAATCGCTTCACCGTCCGCGGCGAGCATTCGCTTTACCACCTGAAGAAGATATCGTTCGAGACAGTCTTCCCCGAAAGCATCGACAAGAGCATCACATGGTTCGACAACGTAGCCGTATGGGAAAAGGAACTTATGGGTATGTGCGAGAGCGTAGCCTCAGGCCAGAGAGCCGGCTATCCATGGTATCTGACCGGCGGCGAGGCCATATACCCCATCTATTACAACAATCCCAACTTCGCTATCGAAGGTGAGCCAAGCGACGCCGGATATGCCAACTCATCCGCTTACCGCACTTCCTACAACGGTCTCGACTGCATCCGCAACTGCCTCGACGCTACAAACCCGGAGATGGACGACTGGTGTGCCGGACATGAGAACGGCCACAACAACCAGAGGACTATCAATCTGGAAGGGTGCGGCGAAGCCTCCAACAATCTTTTCTCGAATTTTGTATTATATCTCGGAGGTCTCAACACCTCGAACGGCTCCTCGTTCTCTACCGTCATGGATGAATTTGCCCGCCACGAGCCTTTCTACTTCCGTCCTGTCGACAGCCGTCTGCGCATGTACTGGGATCTTTACCTCTACTATCATCTGGGACAGAAGAATACCTCGTTCTATCCGGAACTCTTCAAGGCGCTGCGCAACGACCCGCTGTCGCTCTACAACTCTTCCCACAACAACAACGGCGGCTTGAAATTTGTCCGCACAGTGTGTGATGTCGCACAGGAAGACCTCACCGACTTCTTCACCATATGGGGTTTCTTCGAACCGATACCATCGACCACCATCGAGGATTACGGCGTGCATCCCATAGCTGTCACACCCTCTACCATTTCCCGCACCAAAGGCAACATAGCCAAACATGAAAAGAAGAACCGCGAGATAATCTTTGTTGAAGACCGTGTGGACTACGTACCATCCACCGGTTTCCTTCAGCCGGAGGGACAGAGACGCCGTGGTTCGGAAAAGGTAGGGCAGTATGGCGACCTCGGTCAGTTTACCGATTACTGGCCGAATGCCTGCACGCCTTCCGACTATGTCTATCTGCAGGCCGACAGCCTCTATGTAATGGAGGGAAGCGGCGGTCTGGGCTTCGTTATGCTTGATGCCGAAGGTAACCTCAAATATGCCTCCAACTCCAAGAGCATGTGTATCCCCACAAGCATCGGCAACGATTTCACTATCTACTCCTATGATGCCGACGGTTCGATCCACGAAGTTGCCAAAGGGGGCGACGGTCTGCAAATCATTGATGTAGCCAAAGCCGGGGAACTTTCCAACGACCTTACTGAAAAAGCCCTCAAGACAATCATTACCGGCGAGATCAACAGCACGGACTTCAAGCATCTGCGCGACATGATCACCAACGGCTACCTGATGTCGATCGACATGTCGGGCGCCAGAATCATACGTGGCGGAACGCCATATTATCAGAGCTACACCTCCGGGCCTAACTCGACCGGCGACTACACTTTCCACGGATTCAAAAAGCTTACCACTGTAAATCTGCCGAACGATCTTACAAAGATCGGCTCGAACAGTTTCGCCCACTCCGGTCTGAAGATGATTTCCATCCCCGACAAAGTGACAACCATCAACGGCGACGCATTTGCCTACTGCGACAAACTGGCAAAAGTCATCATCGGAGAGAGTGTCAAGACTATCGCACAGGGAGCCTTCTTCAGTTCAGCTGTAAAGGATGCATACGTCAAGGCGATGACACCACCTGCGGTCAACAACTATCTCTTCTCGAGCAATCCCGTGATCCACGTATACGCAAGCGCCGTGGATAAGTACAAGGCTTCGCGCTGGGCAGAGTTCGGAACAATTGTCGGTGACCTCGATGATCTCGAAAACGAATTAGGCGCGATAGATGCGCCCGTCATCACGGAAGAGGATTTCGACAAACCCTCAACAATGAAATATTATGACCTCTATGGACGTCATATCACCGACCTACAACCCAACACCATCTATGTGTGTAATGGCAGGAAAGTCATAATCCGCAAATAACAGGCGAGGCGGAAACAAATTTCCCCCGCTGTCGATTGTCCCAAAACGAAACGGGCGATGCATCGTAATTGACGCATCGCCCGTTTGTTTGTACTCTGATGGCGGAAGATGGTTTTACAGATTTATCTTACGACGGTCTTGTATGTCTTGCCGCCCTTACGGATGAGATATATCCCTGCAGGGAGCTCATCTGCCACTGCTGCTACTCTTACACCCGACAACGTGTAAACCTCCTGTGCGGCATTATCGGTGGTGTCGGCTTCAACCTCCTCCACGCCGTCGAATTCGTGAGCCTCCACATTGTTGAAGTAACACCACGGCTCCACGGATGCAACCTTGCTCACCGCGGCTGCCGGAACGTAAAGCGTGCCGTGAAAGTAGGTCGAATCTCCAAATATCGAGTTGCCGGAAACCGGATTTTCTGCTGCATAATATACCTCTGTAAGTGCGTAACATCCATAGAAAGTATAAGTTCCTAAGGAAGTAACAGAATTCGGAATGGTTACAGATGTCAGTGAGGTGCAATCTCGGAATGTCATATATCCTAAATCTTTTACAGAATTGGGAATTGTAATGGATGTCAGCGAAGAACAACCATAAAATGTACCGTTTAAGTTAGTGATTGAATTCGAGAGTGATACAGAAGTCAATCCGATGCATTCGTAGAAGGCTGATTGCCCGATTTCAGTAACTGAATTCGGGATGGTTACTGATGTAAGTGCGATGCAATCCTTGAATGCAATCCATCCGATTTTAGTAACAGAATTTGGTATTATTACCTCTGTCAGTCTGGAGCAACCTTGGAAGGCTGATTGCCCGATTTCAGTAACTGAATTCGGGAGGGTTACAGATGTAAGTGCGATACAATCCTGGAATGCCATCCCTTCGATTTTAGTAACTGAATTCGGTATGGTTATGGCAGGGAGTGCGGAACAACCGCTGAATGTGCCACTCTCTATTGAAGTAATCGAATTTGATAGTGTAATGGAAGTCAGTCCAGTGCAACCGTAGAATGTGCCAGCTCCCAACGAAGTAACTGAATTCGGGATGGTTACCTCTGTCAGGCCAGAGCAATCGTAGAATGTGCCAGCTCCCAACGAAGTAACTGAATTCGGAATTATTACTGATGTCAGTGCAAAGCAACCGCAGAATGCGCGATCTCCGATGCTGGTAACTGAATTCGGTATGGTCACAGATGTCAGTCCGGAGCAACAGAAGAATGCATCACCACATATCCCAGTTACTTTATATTGATTATCATTGTAAACTGCGTATTCGGGAATGGTCATGTCTCCGGAAATATCACTTGGAACCTTATAGAAAAAACATGTACGGGCTTCTTCATCGAGAACCTGATACTGTGCTCCCCCATACTTGAATTCCTGGGAGAAAGCCGTGAAGGCGCAGATAACTGAAGTCAGTGAGAGTAAATACTTTTTCATGCAAAATGTTTTTGTGAATATTTTGAATATCTTGCAAAAGTAATAGAAAGCGACGGAATTACCCCCCCCCATTTGTTAAATATAGTTAATCGTGCTGATAACAATTTGTTTTTCTGTCTATTCCTAAAAATGGTTGTCAGATTAAGGTCGGTTTGGTTGTCAGTTTCCTGTATAGGTTGTCAAAAGGGGGTAATTATTTTAATTGACATCACCACGCGAGTAAAGCGGGGGAGGGCGGTTCCCATTATCTGTTTTGAGCGAACTTTTGGTGCTTGAAAAACCTTTTAATATAAAAGACAATCTAATTGAGAAAGGAGATATATTATGATTGACGCTGTAATCCTTGCTGTAAGCAACCCGATGTTCGTATGGTACACGGTTGTTGCCGTTCTTCTGATTGCCTGCCTGATCTATTCGTTCAGACTGGCTCACCATCATAACCACCGCAACCACATGCGGCTGCACAGGGTGCATGCCGTTGAGATGGGGAAGGAACGAGATATGTTCTACATACCTGGTGATCAGCGATATGACGACAGAGATACCGATTTCGACGAGCTTTGATGCGTCGGGGAGCAGCTGCGGCTCCGTGTCGCCTGCTTTTGAAGAGGCGGGCGAATTTCTGGCCGACTACACGGCGTGGCTGTGGGGTAGTGGCTCCACATGCATACGCATTGAAAAAAATGTGGGCCGAATGGCCAAGGCGCTCGGTGTCACTACGCAGATCACCCTGCTGCCACGCCATATTGAACTCGCTGTAGGCGCCGAGAGAAATCCCTGCCGCGCCGTCATAGTGAGGAAAACCGCAGCGTGTGGCATCAGCTTCGATATCAACGCTCGCCTCAGCCGCCTCAGCTGGGAGCTTGCCGATGGTAAAATAGATTTCCATACAGCCATATCGCGTTTCAACCGCATCAAGACTACCGCTCCTACCAACCGCTGGCAGGTGTTGATACTCGCCTCGCTCGCCAACGCTGCTTTCTGCCGCCTGTTCGGGGGGGACGCGGCTGCAATGTGGGTGGTATTTTTCGCCACCATGGCGGGATTCCTGCTCAAGCAGCTGATGCTTGCGTCGCACCGCGACGTGAGATTTACCTTCTTCTGTTGCGCTTTCGTTTCTGCAACGATATGCGTTGACGCGAGGTTGTTCGGATGGAGCGCAACCCCCGACATAGCCATCGCCACCAGTGTGTTGTATCTGATTCCGGGTGTTCCCTACCTCAACTCGGCCAGCGATCTCATCGACCGCCACTATATCTGCGCTGTCGGACGCTTTGCCGATGCCTGTGTGCTCACCGCATGCCTCTCCGCCGGGTTGGCAGCCGCCCTTCTCCTCCTCGGCGTTACCCCCCTGTTCAATTAGTAATTAGCAATTATTAATTAGTAATTTTTGTTCTCCTCCTGCTCTTCCGCTCTTAACTTCTTAACTTCTCTACTTCTCAACTACTATCATGCTTTTCATCACGGATATTCTTGAAGACGGACTTTTTGCAGCGATGGCTGCCATCGGCTTCTCCAGCATCAGCAATACACCACGGAGAACCTACATTTTCTGCGCCCTTGCGGCAGCAGCCGGTCATATGGTCCGTTTCGTGCTTTTGTCGGAATATGTCGGGATGAACATTATTCTTGCCAGCACCGTAGCTGCCTTTGTTGTAGGGATCATATCCGTGCTGCTCGCTCCGGTTACGAAATGCCCGGCAGAGGTATGTCTTTTCCCGGCTCTTCTCCCGATGATTCCGGGCATGTATGCCTACCACACCATCGAGGCGCTGATTCTATGTCTCGGCAACACAGGTGAACAGATGTTCAACCACTACATGTATCTCCTGGCCTACAACGGGCTTACCTGCGCCTTCATTGTTCTCGGACTTGCCATCGGCGCCAACCTACCCATCTTCATGCTGAAAAAAATCTCCTTCCAGGCAACACGCTGACCATCTCCATAAAATAACGTGATTTCTTATTTTGAACTCACGTTATTTTGATACGGCTCTCCTGCGGATGCCACTGAGAGTTGCGGAGATGTGGGATTTTTCGTAACTTTGTGTCATAACTGAAAAATCAAGGTACCATGAAAGGATATATGATAAAAAGAGGATGTGCTGGGGTTGCGCTGGCGCTCTGCAGCGCGGTTGCTTTAGCCGGAGGGAAGATGCCTCAGGCTGTGGATGGGGTGAAAATCACCGATAGCTTCTGGGCTCCGAAGCTTCAGGTATGGAACGATGTCACCATCCCCGACGTGCTCCGCAAATTCGAGGGACAGCATACCGACAATCATGCCGCCAACGATGCTTTCGCCAATTTCGATAAAGTTGCGGCAGGCGACCGCGGCACCCACAATCATTTCGGTGCTCCATGGTTCGACGGACTTATTTTCGAATCGATCCGAGGCATTTCCGACTATCTTCTCATGTATCCCGACCCTGCTCTTGAGGCGCGTATCGATGCATACATTGAGCGCGTGGCAGCCGCTCAGACCACAGAGCCCACCGGCTATATCGCCACTTATACCCTCCTGCAGGAGCCCGACCACCGCTGGGGCGACAACGGTGGCTTCCTCCGTTTTCAACACGACGTTTACAACGCCGGTATGATGGTTGAGGCTGCCGTTCACTACTATCGTGCGACTGGAAAGACGCAGTTACTCGAATGTGCCGTGCGCTACGCCAACCATATGGCACAGCTCATGGGACCTGAGCCGCGCCGCAATATCGTGCCCTCCCACTCCGGTCCCGAGGAGGCAATGGTGAAACTATACCAGCTTTTCCGTGATGAACCGGAGCTTAAGCAGCGCATGTCGCAACCTGTCGACGAGAAGCAATATCTCGATCTCGTGTCTTTCTGGATCGAGAACCGCGGACACCATTGCGGCTACCCGCTTTGGCTCACCTGGGGAAATCCGGAAGCTGAGA
Organism: uncultured Alistipes sp.; assembly: GCA_964509345.1. Classification (GTDB taxonomy): domain Bacteria; phylum Bacteroidota; class Bacteroidia; order Bacteroidales; family Muribaculaceae; genus UBA7173. The sequence goes on along the minus strand of CAZDWY010000004.1, from coordinate 78,031 downwards.
AGTGGATCAAGGAGGCACATTACAACGAACCTCAATACGGCTCCCACTCACGCCCCACATGGGGCGACTACGCTCAGGACTCCATCCCGGTCTTCGACCAGCAGACTATAGAAGGGCACGCCGTGCGGGCTACTCTGCTTGCCACAGGGATCGCCACCATGGCGCTCGAAAACCATGACCGGCGATATATCGACGCCGCTACCCGCCTTTGGGATAACATGGCGGGGCGCCGCATGTTCATCACCGGAGGTGTCGGTGCCATCCATGAGGACGAGAAGTTCGGCCCCGATTATTTCCTGCCCCCGGGTGCTTATCTCGAGACATGCGCTGCCGTGGGAGCTGCTTTCTTCAGCGGACGCATGCATGAACTCACTCATAAGGGTATGTATATCGATCAGCTCGAGCAGGTGCTCTACAACAGTCTGCTGACCGCCGTTTCCCTCTCCGGCGACAATTACACCTATCAGAACCCTCTGAACGCTACCGGACATAACCGCTGGGAGTGGCACGGTTGCCCATGCTGCCCGCCGATGTTCCTCAAGATAACCTCGCGTCTACCGGGATACATCTATGACGTTGATGGAAAGAACCTCTATGTCAACCTCTTCATCGGCAACGAGGCTAATCTTGATATAGCCGGAACCCCCGTGAGGATAGAGCAGCAGACAGCGTATCCCTGGGCAGGAACCGTCAATATCTCTGTTGATCCCGAGAAAGATGCCCGGTTCGGAGTAAAGGTGCGCATCCCTGGATGGGCTCAGGGCAAAGAGAACCCCTACGATCTCTACACCTCTGACCTGAAGGAACGCCCGTCGCTCACGGTCAACGGTAAACCGGTGGATATGAAGATCCGCGACGGATATGTGACCATCGACCGCAAATGGCGTAAAGGCGACAACATCGCGCTGACCCTCCCCATGCAGCCGCGCGTGATCACCCCCCATCCCGAAATCGCCGACCTTGCCGGAACAGTATGTCTGGCTTCCGGTCCGGTAATCTATAGCTTCGAGAGTGTCGACAACCCCGACCTTGATTCGGTTTCGATCGATCCCTCTGCCACCTTAACGCTCAACAGCCGTCCCGATCTGCTCGGAGGTGTCAATACCATCACCAGCAGCGACGCCGTAGCCATCCCATACTACTCAATCGCCAACCGCCAGCGCGACACATCCCACAAAGTGTGGCTTCCCCGCAAATAGCCTCATTTATGCATAAAACCGTGGCGGTGCATCAAAATTGATGTACCGCCACGGTTTTATATTGGTGTAGGTCATGTATAAACGAGCGGATTAGTCGGAAATGAGGCGGACGGGACCGATGAGACCTGCACGTGTATTGCCGCGGTAACCGGTGGGCGACGACAGGAAGATGTTGGCAACCGTATTGCATACCCTTATCTCTATAATATTGCTCCCCGGGTGAAGCAGTGGGGCAATATCGAAATGCCATGGCGCAGCAAGGCGTGTGCCGGCTTCCTTACCGTTGACCCACACTGTTACTGACGAAACCACATCGCCAAGATCAAGGATAAGTTTTTGGGGTATCTCTTCTGTCGGGAAAGAGAGTTCGGTGCTGTATCGGGCTCCTCCCGAATAGGTCCGCAGGGATTCGTTGTCGCACCAGTCGCCTGTCCGGTAGATACCTCTACCGCAGTTCAGCTTTACCGGACCGTCAATTACAGCCCCTCCGGCATACCCCCAAGGTTCGGCAACAACGATGGTGGCATTGTTTTCGCGAAGCGCAGTCTCAGGAAGGACGACATGATATGTGACAGCTCCGTCGCCACGGGTAGCTTTCACCTCGGTGTCACACTTCATTCCCGCTACCGTTACTTCCGGCTCGGCAAAAGCCGTCAGTTCCATGCTTTGCAGACCTGGAGGGGTCGTAAAGGTAAATTCGGCGAATGTATCGTCATTGTCGCGGGTGTCAAATGGCAGTATCGACAGATCGCCGCGATATTTCATTGTCAGCGGACGTTCCGCGTCAAAATCAGATGTCTGGCGCCCGGATCCGTCGCGCACAACGAAACGGCTTACACCATGGATATCGAAAGTGAGTGCTATGTGGTTTTTCCCCTCTTTAAGCCACACGGTCGGACCCACTTCAGCAGCTTCACCGTTGACAAGGAATTGCGCGGGTTTCATCTCGCCCCATTCAAGCAGATAGGAGCCATCAGAGGGTGCATCTACGATGGTTGTAAGACGGTAAGGGGTTACATTCCCTTCCTCCTGACGACGCACCATTCCGTTGAAGTCCCGCTCAAGTTTACCCAAGCGGATGAAATCGTCGTACATCTCCCCCTTCAGACCGTGCCACCCCTGATGGCCATAGTCCTTCTCTACACCCCATCGCCATGAAAAATCGTATGGCACAGCCTCTTCATCGCCCCGATTGAGCATGAATTTGGTTCCATAGCCGAAAGTCTGTGGCTCAGAGGCGCGGATAGGCTGCCGGTCACTGCCAAGCTGCCGGTATGTGGCGCCAAACAGATGTGCGCCAAGCTTTTCCGGAGTGCCGGGCCATAGATAGTCGCCGTAACTATTGTCAAGTAACGGTTCGAGAGTGAATTCCCATTCATCGGGTAAGGTAATACTGCCGGATCTGTCAGCCTGCATGATGAGTTCTGTTCCCTCCGGAGCTGAAGTGGTGTCGAAAACTATCAGCTGCATCTCTGTTTTTTCCAGAGGAAGAGCTAAAGTGGTGTAGCCATCTTCCTGCGACATTATTTCAAGCGGGCGGCGTACGCCGGTATATGGATCCCACAACTCAGCCTTGCCCGTGGCGCGGAATCGGCATACTGTTCCCTTGTCTCCGTTGTAAACAGCATAAAGATGTCTGTTGTCAAGACGGCGATGCATTATGTAGGGTATCTGTGCGCTATCGCCGGGATTCACCACAGTGAAATCGCGGTCGATAAGCCCTTCTACAGTGCTGGTCAGGTTGTCGTTATTTTCGATTACTGCAACATTGGTTCTGCCTGAATTGAAGATTCCGGCGAGCAGATGGCGCATCGCGGAACTGTCGCGCCCCTGATGGTCGGTGGCCTCCGGCAGTGAGCCCACGCAGATTACTATTCCACCAGCCCGTGCAAAATCATATAGTTTCTGTAACGAAGCATGTTTCATAGCCTCCATCGCCGGTATCACTACAACCCGGTAGCTTTCGCCAGCAACGTTGAGGCATCCACCGTCGACAGTTGAGCGTTGAAGCGATTCGTAATCCATGAAGTCGAAATCTATCCCTGCGCGATACAGTGTCTCGCCGGCAGCGAAAGCCGTGTTTACCGATTTGTCGCCATATCCTGCCACAACAGGTTCAACCGGATAGAGTACCGCAACGTCTGCCACATGGTATCCTTGTGAAAGGAGATAGCTCAGACGTTCGCTGCATTCAAGCAGCTTATCCATATCCTCCCAGTAAGGCTCATGGAAATGGTTGCACGGCGCCGCCCACTCCCATCGTCCACCCTTGGTGGTATAATAGAGTCCATGGAGGCTCAGGAGATTATGCCCCATCACGAAGTTTGAGAATATGGCATCGGTTATCTGCGCTGAATTCGTTCCCCAGCCGCTACTGTGGAAGCCTTCGAGCCATACCCGCTCGCGGTTGTAGAGATGGGCGATGGATGAAGCAACCTTGTTTTTCACGATATCGCGCTCCAGATTAGGCTGGTCGCATCCCGGAGCCTGATTCCAACGCTGGGTACGGAAATAGTCGCCGAACTCAGCCACATCCTTCCCACGGCCTCCATGGTCGCAGCCGAAGAGCAATCCGCGATCCTGATGCCACTGGAACAGAGGGCGGAAGAAGTATTCCTCGCTCAGCGATACACGCACATCGTTATAATCCATCCTTACCTTCGGGGTGGAATTATCCATGTCGATATAAAGTGCATCGATGGCGAAGGGGAGCAGGTCATAGCCTTTGCGCCGTTTGAATTCGCCGCGGAAATTATCACTCCAGATATTTCCGTTCAGGGCGAGATTAAGCTCGTCGGAGAAGAAGAAGTTCAGTCCTTTCTGAGCCATGCCGGGAAAATGATACTCGAACATGCCGAAAAAGTGGTCGACATATGCTTTCCCCGATTCGGGATGCATCGGATTGATCGACGGCACTTTTCTCACGGAGGTTGTGTATGTCAGAAGCATATCCGCAGGGGCGACGTACGCCAGCCGCCCATCCTTCACCTTCCCTATCAGGTTTTTCCGTGCCGACGGATCTGGTTTCCCGTTTTTCAACCGGTAACCGTTCACCGACAGCGGTGAATTCTCAAATCGGATCTCCACCGGGGCTCCTTTCCTGACGGTAAGCGAATCGAAATGCAGTTCAAAACCGTTTATATCCGGATTGTCTTCAAGCATGCGGTCGACATACGATCCCTGCCCCGGACCCAGAGTGTAGTCACTCAGACTGACGGTCATGCCCCGCTTTCCCGCTTCATCCATGAACCACCCGAACAGCTCCCACCATTCATCGGAAAACAATGCCGGCTGCGAAGGGTATGTCAGTCCGTAGATCAGGCCGCCGTGATCCTGATGGCAGTAGTTTACCTGAAGGCTGCTTATCTTGCGTCCGGCAAGCTGATCGAGCTCCCATAGCAGATGGTCGCGGGTAAGGGTATCGCCTATCCACCAGTAGAACGGCACCTCGCCGTATCCTGCCGGAGGAGTGCGGAACTTCTCTTCAAGGTTTCCGATATTCTCCCTTTCAGGATATCCGGGAGCATTGCCGGCCGCTTCCGCCGCCAACATCCCTATCAGCGTTATACAGAAAGCAGCTGCAGCGCGCCATGACCGGCGCCGGTCATTACATAATATACTCTTCATTTCGGTTAATGTGGATTATCCGGAGCTTGCCGCAGCTGCGGTAAGCTCCGGATGTGGTGATGTATTTATTTTTCAGTGAGGAAGACGACTTTATCGTGACCGGCGTAGTCGTTGAAGAAGCGGATATTGTCATGGAACAGCTTGATACCCGCTTCGGGTGATTCAATAGAGGTAAGTCCGGAAGTGGGGATCAGATTGTTGTCGATTATATACTGGCGTAACTCGGGAGTTGAAATTTCATGATTGAGTATCAGACTTATTCCATCCCGATTCTCCGGATCGTAATATGTGTTGCCGGGAAGGGCTATGCAACTTCCGTAACCGGGGAGCAGCGACACGTTGCCATCGGTATTTACGAAGTAAAGCAGATTGTCAGTATCACGAAGCTTCTCGATCATTGAACTGTCTGCATCATCGGGTAATTTATCTTTCATATCGGGGAAGTGCGTCATATAGTCGTCAAGATTCCGACATACTCCGATAGGGCAACCGGATAGATGTTTGATATTTATTTCGTAGTTGTGGCGCTGACTCTTTTTTTCTTCCATCCGTGCTTTCCGGGAATCGGCATATACCTCCGGCGGAAGTCCCTGCATTCCGATGCCGTTGATTACCCATGCATCGTCAAAATATACGACTGACATGAACGCTGACATTCCTTCCTTGACATTGGCGGGTATTCTTCCATCGTTCATTGTCATAGCCGACAGCTTCATCTCCTCCCCGTCGCAGTCGGTGAGGATGGCTTCAGTTTCATGCACTTCCTTATACCCGTAAAAGGCATAGGGCAGCGATTTGATTCCCCTGAGGACCGGCAGGTATTCCTCCTCACCGGGTTCACAACTGCATGCAACCATTTCGGCTATCCACTCCTGCGGATATGCTCCTAAGGGACCAGCCAGAGTGTTGAAGGGAACGAAGGAGTTGATGCCGTAATCGATCATATCGGGCTCTCCGGCAACTTTATCCACAAGGCTCTTCATAAAATCAACAAATTCCATGTTGGTGTAACCCGGGTTTACCACTCGTGTGAGGTAACATTTGTCAACAACCCAGGCGCATAGATTCCTGATCTGATAGAAGAGCGGAACGCCGCAATCGGCTTCCGGCCGCAACTGTGGACGGCCCGGAGTGTCAGGAGCCTCCTCATATGCCTCACATAGAACCGGCAGCAGCGATAAGGCAAGTGATTCGATAGCAGCATTCATCGGGTTGATCAAAGATTCAGGACGGGCGGAGTTGAGCGTATACCACAATATGAAACTAATACCCTGCGGAGTAGGGAATTCGTATATATCTTCCTCTTCCTCCTCGTCATAATCATAGAACGGGATGGCTTTACCGTATCGCTTGCGGTTGAGAGCTATAAATGCCTGCCAGATACCCGCCTGCGAGACAAGATCTTCCAGATACGATACGACATTCAGCGTAACGGTTCGCGTAAGTTTTTGCGATCCCCCCGGAAAGCCTGCAAGCGCACGTGTCATGAGCGGAAGGATGCTGTTGGCAACCTTCACGTAGAACATGTCCGTCGGCAGTTGAGCCTTGCAAAAGTGATGGTCACTGAATTCGAGTCGTGATATTTTGCTGGTGGGAAGCTTTCCGGTTTTGGGAGATTTTTTTGCCATAATCTTACAGTTAAGAAGAAGAATTATTTGATGTCAAGAAGTGGGAGATATTTGCCGTAACCTTCTTTTTCCATATCAGCTTGCGGAATAAAACGGAGCGAGGCAGAGTTGATGCAATAGCGCATACCTCCGTCATCCTGCGGTCCGTCGGGGAACACATGACCCAGATGTGATCCGGAGCTTGCCGACCTCACTTCGGTGCGTATCCTGCCGAAAGAAGTATCGGTATGCTCGGTGATGAGTGAATCGTCGATAGGGCGCGAGAAGGCCGGCCAGCCGCATCCCGAATTGAATTTGCGGGAGGAGATGAACAGTGGGGTTCCGTCGGTGATATCGACATAGATTCCCGGTCGGAATTCATTATCGTATTCATTGACAAAGGGGCGCTCGGTGGCGCCGTTCTGTGTCACCTCCCATTGCAGCGGTGTAAGCCGCTTGCGAAGCTCCTCCTTATCGCCTCCATTACGGGGAGTGAGCCCGCGAGCCTCACGAAACAGCTGCGGATCCACATGACAGTAGCCGCCGGGATTCTTCACCAGATAATCCTGATGATAATCCTCGGCAGGATAGAAATTCACGAGCGGTCCCTGCTCCACTGCCAACGGTTCGGAGTAGCGGCGTTGAAGAGTTGCCAGCATCGCCTCCACCACAGGTGCATCATCCGGCGAGGTATAATAGATGCCGGTGCGGTACTGAGTGCCGTAGTCGCCCCCCTGACGGTTTACCGACAGCGGATCGATACTCTTGAAATATAAGGCGATCAGATCGGTGAGCCCGATGCGGTCGGCATCATAGTCGACCTTTACGGTTTCGGCAGCTTCGGTGAGCCCGGTGCATACCTCCTGATATGTAGGATTCTCTACAATGCTGTTTGCATACCCTGCGGTCACAGCCGTCACGCCAGGTACCAGCGAAAACAAACGGGCGGTGCCCCAGAAACATCCTCCTGCGAAATAAATGGATTTCATCATAAATACAAAGATAAGGTATTTTTATGAACCGCTCACTGTTAGCGCCGGATTTTATTCATATAATTACATCCAGAACGGATCGTGCTTGTGAACATTTGTGACAGGCCGGCAGCGTCGGCAAGAACTTCCGGCATAAAGCTCCATCGTTTTAAATTAAAGAACGGCGTGCTGTTTGGTGAATTTTGCAGACTATTTTTGGCAGTTTGATGATTTATTTCTACTTTTGCGGATATAATCCTTATCCACTTGTATAATATGCGAAATTTCTACCTCCTTATCCTTACCTGCCTTTGCTGTCTTACGGCTCATGCCGATTATATTGCCAGCGATTTTGTCGGTGTGTATGACTTTAAACGCTCCGTCGACGGATGGTCGGATTATACCACAACCCCTGTCTCGATCGCGCTCGGAGATGACGATAATACTCTCGAGGTCCATGGATTGTTGAAAGATTACGTTGTCCACGCCATCTGGGATGCCGAAGCCGGCTATCTTTACTTCCCCAATCAGCTCATAGATTCCGAGAATGATGTATGGCTGAAGTTTGCCGGGATGGATATGTCGACATTTACAATCGTGCCCGGTGAAGGTCCCTTCCGTGCCTATCCTGACAATGGCGACCTGATCTACGAGGATATGGATGGCTTCGGTTTCTTCACCTCAGACGATGAGGCTCTCGAGTTGTGTATGGATCCCGTTTTCTATCTTACCGTATCGCTCGCTCCTGAAGAGTGGAATGTTCTCTCCGGCAAAGCCACATACTCCGACGGGTGGGTTGCCCCGGGGCTGACGGTTGAAATCCCTGCCTACGAAGTGGACGTATGGCAGAATATCGCAAATCCGAATCTTTATGCCGTGGTTGACCCTTACGGTCCCTCGACACCTTTCGCGCCATACAACCTTAATGCAACAGGCGAAGGTTTTATTATCGTCGATGTCACCGATCCGGCATGCGTCATGGTCCGACTGCGTATTTTCAGCGGTATGACGATCAATCAATCCGGCTATGAGACCGATATGTATAATTTCAATGCGGAGGCTCTGTACCACACTCTTTCCAGTATGTCAAATGAGGAAATCATCGCAAAACTGGCGTCGCAGAACCTCGAGCCATCTACATTCGATGGCAGCGTAATAACCATCCACAACTGTGTCTTCGCCGATCAGGACGACCTCTATGAGTCGTACACCTTCAATGAAGATCTGACAGCAGTCACCACCATCACCTTACCGCCGGCGTCCGGACTCAACGCTATCGCGCAGGACAATGACGACACTTCCGCAGAGTATTTCAACTTGCAGGGCATACGCGTGGCCAATCCCACATCCGGATGCATCTACATCATGCGCCAGGGCGATACCGTCAAGAAAATCCGCTACTGAACCTGCGGCGGTTGTTCTTGTCAGGATATCCTTAACCAGATAACATACAAATGAGGACATGTCAAAAAAACTGACATGTCCTCATTTGTATCCGGATGGCAACCTCTTGTATCTGCCGGGATATAAATATCCCTCAGGCAGGAAGCGATACTAAGTTGGCAAAGGTGTGGACGCTTTTACGGAGATCCATACATGGCTGTCACGCTTTTTTTGTGTAATTTTGTCTAACCTGAGAAACTATACCGACATAAACAAATTGTAAACAATCATAACCGTGTCAAACTTTACCGAAATGAAGAAAAATGTGAGGCGCATCCCTTTGCTGGCAACCGCGTTGATGACAGTATGTACTTCTGCATTTGCCGCTGAAAATGAAGAAGCGGATGCACCGCGCGCCAAAGCTTATCTGGTGGCGGACGCACATCTCGATACCCAGTGGAACTGGGATATCCAGACAACCATCAAAGAGTATGTATGGAATACCCTCAACCAGAACCTGCTGCTTCTGGAACAATATCCCGACTACGTATTCAACTTCGAGGGTGGTGTGAAATACGACTGGATGAAAGAGTATTATCCCCGCGAATACGAACTTCTGAAAGAATATATCAAAAACGGTCGCTGGCACATTTCCGGCGCAAGTTGGGACGCTACCGATGCCATCGTTCCCTCTACGGAATCTGCTATCCGCAACATAATGCTCGGTCAGGAACTTTTCCGCCGCGAATTCGGAGTGGAGAGCACCGACATTTTCCTCCCCGACTGCTTCGGATTCGGATATACACTCCCCACGGTGGCCAACCATTGCGGACTCATCGGCTTCTCCTCGCAAAAACTCGGCTGGCGCATGCATCCCTTCTATGATGGTGACCGCCGCTATCCATTCACCGTAGGTCTGTGGCGCGGTATCGACGGCTCCACAATCATGATGACCCACGGCTTCGACTACGGTCGCCGCTGGGATCTCGAAGATCTGAGCAATAACAAAATGCTGCGCGACAACGCCGCCGAAAGCGAGCTGAATATGGTTGCCCGCTACTACGGCACAGGCGACATAGGCGGATCACCCACAAGCACCTCCGTCGCCGCCATGGAGAAAGGTCTCAAAGGTAACGGTCCGGTTGAGATCATCAGCGCTACCAGCGACCAGATTTTCAAAGATTTTCTCCCATATGAAAGCCATCCCGAACTCCCGGTTTACGAGGGCGAGCTGCTGATGGACGTTCACGGCACCGGATGCTACACATCGCAGGCAGCCATGAAGCTCTACAACCGCCAGAACGAACAACTCGGTGACGCTGCCGAGCGCGCTTCCGTGGCTGCCGAGCTGGTAGGAGCCATGGAATATCCCTCGGAGAAACTCACCAAGGCATGGCAGCGCTTCATCTTCCACCAGTTCCACGACGACCTTACCGGAACCAGCATCCCACGCGCATACGAATTCTCATGGAACGACGAGCTCATTTCGCTCAAGGATTTCGCCGGCACTCTCACTGCAGCTGCAGGGGCTGTGGCCGACAAAATGGATACCCGCGTGAAAGGCACACCTGTTGTGCTTTTCAATGCGCTCGGAACTCCGGTGACCGACCTCGTTGAGCTCACGCTTCCCGCCCGCCGCCGTCCCCGCACAGCCGAGGTGGTGAATCCACAGGGCAAGAAAGTTCCCGCACAGGTGGTAGGCTTCGCCGACGGGAAGGCAACCGTGCTCGCCCAGGCAACCGTGCCTGCCAACGGATATGCCGTTTACGGTGTGACACTGTCGGGCAACGCACAGGAACCCACAGCCGTCCCTGCGTCCGTTATCGAGAACTCCCGCTATCGCCTCACTTTCGACAATAACGGCGACATCACCTCACTCTACGACAAGACCAACTCACGCGAAGTAGTGAAGGATGGAAAAGCTATCCGTCTGGCAATGTTCCCTGAAAACAAATCATACGCATGGCCGGCATGGGAGGTGATGAAGGAGACTGTCGACGCCACTCCTGTCTCGATCACCGATAATGTAAAGATGGCGCTTGTGGAGGATGGCCCAGTGCGCAAAACCCTCCGCGTCACAAAAAAATATGGCGACTCGGAGTTCGCACAGTATATCCGTCTGTATGAAGGTGAACTCGCCGACCGCATCGATTTCTACAACGAGATCGACTGGCGTTCAACCAACGCCCTGCTGAAGGCTGAATTCCCTCTGGCTCTCGACAACGAGTTCGCCACCTACGACCTCGGCATCGGCGCCGTAAAACGCGGCAACAACACCCCGACCGCCTACGAGGTATATGCCCAGCAGTGGGCCGATCTCACCGACAGTTCCGACAACTATGGTGTGACAGTGATGAACGACAGCAAATATGGCTGGGACAAGCCCGACAACAATACCCTGCGCCTGACCCTGCTCCATACCCCCAAAACCGATGGTGGCTATGCATATCAGGACCATCAGGATATGGGTCACCATACCTTCACCTACAGCCTTATGCCTCACGCCGGCGCCCTCGCCAAATCCGAGACCGTACGCAACGCCGAGAAGCTCAACCAGCGTGTGAAAGGATTTGCCACCACAGCTCACCCCGGCGAACTGGGCAAGCAATTCTCTCTGGCATCTGCCGACAACGACAACATATCCATCAAGGCACTCAAGAAGGCAGAAAGCTCCGACGAATATGTTGTGCGCGTATATGAAACCGGAGGCAAGAAGCACCAGAACGCAAAGATCACCTTCGCAGCTCCCATTGTAGCAGCCAGCGAGGCCGACGGAACGGAGAAAACTATCGGCACAGCTGATTTCTCAGGTAATACACTTGATGTGGATGTAGCGCCCAACAGTGTCAGCACCTATAAGGTGAAACTCGACCGCAAGCCTGTTGCTGCCGGCAACCATCTCCAGCTCCCTCTCGACTTCGACAAACGCGCCTTCACCTGGAACGGTTTCGCATCTGACGGCGATTTTCACGCCGGATACTCCTATGCGGCCGAACTTGTGCCCTCCACTCTGAAAATCGGTAATGTGCCCTTCACACTTGAAAACAAAGAGATTCTCAACGGCATGAAATGTGAAGGCGACACGCTCCGCCTTCCCGAAGGTCATAAGTTCAACCGCCTTTACCTTCTGGCAGCAGCTGCCACCGACGGAGCGCCTGTAGACTGTACTGTCCGCTCCGGAAAATCTGTCACACCACTTACCGTGCCTTCCTATACCGGATTCGTAGGGCAGTGGGGTCATGAGGGTCACACTACCGGCTATCTCACCGATGCTGACATAGCCTATGTGGGAACCCACCGCCACAGCGCTGAAGGAGACCTCCCCTATGAGTTCACCTACATGTTCAGCTTCCCGGTTGACATCCCGCCTATGGCTACCGAGGTAATCCTCCCCGACAACCCCGACGTGGTTCTGTTCGCGGCTACTGCTACAACAGAGGAGCGCCCTGCTCCCACAGCCGCTACCCAGCTTTTCCGCACAGCCAACAAGGGTAATCTCACCACTCCGGCTTCAGCCGACGGCGCGTTCGACAACCTTCTCACTCCCGAGCAGATCATAGGATGGTCAGGCTTCGTAAATGAGAAGGAGCATCCGCGCGGGATGGTGGATGGCGACGAGACCACCAAATGGTGCGACACATCGTCGGTTCCCTCATACGTTGATTTCGACCTTGGCGAGGTTACCGAGTTCAACTCATGGCGTGTTGTCAACGCCGGCAGCGAGAGCCCCGCATACATCACATCGTCGTGTCTGCTTCAGGGACGTAATAACCCGCAGGAGGAATGGCGCACTCTCGGCCACTTCACAGGAAACAAGCGCAACGTGGTCCAGAAACGTTTCGAAACCCCTCAGAGTGCCCGTTATATCCGTCTGAATGTGGTTCATCCTGTTCAGGAGCCCGACGGCGGAGTTGCCCGTATTTATGAGTTCGGTATCTCGAAATGACGATATCACCCTCCAACAATCCTCATTCTCCTCTCTCCCTTTCACCTCTCTTTAACCAATTAATTACAGATTACTTTAAATGAATACCAAGTTACTCTCAGCAGCGGTTCTCTCCTCTCTGGCAGCATTCGCCACAGCTCACGCTCAGCAGGTGCTCGCTACCGACAATGCCTTGACTGGAGCACGAATGGAAATCGAAGGTGTGGAAACACTCCCCGGCGATGCCTCCAATCTGCTCGACGGAAATTTCACGTCGGTATGCCGCTTCGACAATTTACAGAATATCTCCTTCGTATTCCATCTCGACAGCCCGTGGCAAGTCTCAGGTTGGAATGTGGCCGCCGGCTCAGACCTCGCTCTGGCCACAGGCAAAGTGACTCTTTACGCACGTAAATCCGATGACGATGTCTGGAAAGCGCTTGGACGCGCCGTCAACTTCAAGCCCGATTTTCCATACACCGGAACTACCGGAAAAACCACTACTTCGGGGGGAGTATATCCGGCTTACTCCAGCTACAAGATCGAGATTACAGGAATTACAGGTGACGGCATCGAACTCAGCGAAATCCAGCTTCTCGGTATGGCTGAGAGCGACACACCCCTCTCAACCGAAGCGAACGGAAGTTTCTCCATACCCGCGAAAGCCAAGACTCCCGAGGCACTCAACGACCGCAACCCGAAAACCGCAGTGGAGTTCACCGGCGTGAGAAACACCAACGGTCTCGACAACGCATGGATACAATATTCCTTCGACGAGCCTACGGCTGTTGGCGCTTACTCTGTGACAACCAACGCAGTAGCTCAGGAGACAATGCGCCCGAGCTCATGGGAGCTGCTCGCCTCCGACAATGGCGATGACTGGGTTACCCTCGATGTCCACTGCAATGCCGACAACTTTGCCGTAGACACTTATACGATGACCCGATCACTCACCGATCAGAACGGCGGAATAGACTTTGCCGAAGTATCCGATAAACTTTTCGATCTGGCAGAATCGGATTTCCTATATCAATATGCCAATGGTAAATTTTTAATCCATTCATGGCATGCTGACCCCTCGAAAATCGACCGCGGATACAATTACTGGTGGATGGCCCACGCTATCGACGCATACATCGATGCTTATGCCCGCACCGGCAAAGCGAAGTTTCAGGGCACAGCTAACTCAATCAAGGTAGGTATGTATACCGCCTACGATGCCGGTCGGCAGGATCTATGGAACTCCTTCTACGACGACATGGAATGGATGAACCTCGCCTGCATACGTGCCTATGAGAATTTCCCCCGTTCGAACGTTTGGTTCACCGAAGCCAAGCAACTCTTCGAATGGATCTGGCAGGGGTGGAACTACGACGATGGCAGCGAGGGTGGCATCCGCTGGAACAGCGGAAGCGGCACAGGCAAAAACTCATGCTCAAACGCTCCGGCAATGATAGGAGCAGCAAAACTTTACCAGCTTACCGGCGACGAAGAGTATCTCGATAAAGCCATTATGATCTTCGACTGGATGCTGACCCATTCGCGATTCGACGACGGATTCATCAAAGATTCACCCGGCAACAACGACCGCGGATGGACTTTCACCTACAATCAGGGAACATGGATAGGCGGACTGCTCGAGCTTTACCGCATCACTCAGGAACAGAAATATTACGACATCGCCGTTGACCTTCTCGACAAGTGTCTCTTCAACCGATGGTATTCTCCCGAAGGGATTCTGCGGGAGGCAGGTTGGGCCGACGGAGGTATGTTCAAGGGAATTCTGGTCAGATACATTACGAACTGGATTCTCTCAGGCTACCTCGACAGCGAGCGCCAATACCGCTACGCACAGTATTTGATCGAGAACGCACGTTCGTTCTACAACTGCGCCCTGCAGTTGCCCAACCTGAAGGTAATGCCCGACTGGAAGCACCGCGCCGACCGCGTAAACGGAGGAGAGAACGGACGCCCCGACGGCTACTACTGCTCGTCGAATCTCCTTAGCGGTATCTTCCTGCTCGAAAGTGCGGATATGCTCCGCCGCGCCGGACTTACCGATGACAATTACAACGTTGTTAACCCGGCCGTGGGCAAGCCCTACCGACACTACCGTATCAAATTTACCGATACTCACGGCAGCAACGACCTCAGAGTGGCAGGATTCTCGCTCTATGAGAAGGGATCCAATTCGGGAGTAGAAACCATTGAGGTTAATGACGCCACACCAACAGTGAAAGCTGCAGGGGGACGCATTGAGGTTGTCGGCGACGAAAACGCACAGATCGAGATCTATTCGACAGACGGCATCCTACGCCACAGCGCAACCGGCTCAGCAATCTCCTCCATCCTTCCAACCGGCATATACCTTGTGCGCGTCACAACAGCCGGCGGCGCCACAGTGAGCAAAGTCGCATTGTAATAGGAGAGCAATACGACAGTAGAGCAATAGAGCAGAAGCAAGATTACATATTCCGGTACAAAACTTGTCCGATATAAAAAAAGTAATCTTGCTTCTGCTCTATTGCTCTAAAATTCTCCCGCTCTTTTTTCCGGAAAAATTAGGATGAAGCTACGTGCTTTTTTTGTACCTTTGTGCTTTCATTTTTGAAACGAACGCATTTTCAAAATTTCTCGTATATGGGAGGCTTTTTCGGTACCATCTCCAAGCGACCCTGTGCAACGGATCTGTTCTACGGGATAGATTACAACTCGCATCTGGGCACCCGCCGTGCAGGAATGGTCACATTCGCCCCTGAGCTCGGTTTCTCAAGGGCTATCCACAGTCTTGAACGCAGTTATTTCCGCACCAAGTTTGAGGAAGATCTGCCAAAGTTTACAGGTAACTCCGGCATAGGTGTCATAAGCGATACCGATCCCCAGCCGATTCTAATCAACTCACATCTCGGGCGCTACGCGATCGTCACGGTTGCCAAGATCCAGAATCTGCGCGAGATCGCCGACGAACTTATCGAGCAGCGCATCCACTTCACCGAGATGTCGTCGAACAACATCAACCCCACGGAGGTGATCGGGCTTCTGATCAACATGGGCGATACATTTGTTGACGGCATCAATCTCGTCTACAAGAAGATCAAGGGCTCGTGCTCTATGCTTATCCTCACCGAAGACAGCATTATCGCAGCCCGCGACTACATGGGGCGCACACCTATAGTGATAGGGCGCAAGGAGGGGGCGTACGCCGCTACATCCGAATCGTCGGCCTTCCCCAACCTCGATTTCGAAGTTGTGCGCGACCTCGGTCCCGGCGAAATCGTAAAGCTCACCCCCGACAATATGGAGGTGCTTCAGAAACCGGCGCGCCGTCAGCAGATCTGTTCCTTCCTCTGGGTTTACTACGGATTCCCGGCAAGCGACTATCTCGGCGTGAACGCCGAAGCCGTGCGCGAGGAATCGGGACGCCGCATGGGTGCTGAAGATCCCACGGAAGCAGACTGCGTATGTGGTATTCCCGATTCGGGCGTAGGCCACGCTCTGGGTTATGCCGACGGACGCAAGATTCCGTACTGCCGCGCCGTGCTCAAATACACCCCGACATGGCCCCGCAGCTTTACCCCCAGCACTCAGGAACGTCGCAACCTGGTAGCCAAAATGAAGCTTATACCAAACCGCGCTATCCTCGACGGACGCCGCGTAGTGTTCTGCGACGATTCGATAGTCCGCGGCACCCAGCTGCGCGACAATGTGCGCACCTTCTACGACTGCGGTGCAAAAGAGGTGCACGCCCGCATTTCCTGTCCCCCGCTCATCTATGGTTGTGAATTTGTAAACTTCACCTCGTCGAAGAGCGATATGGAGCTTATAACCCGCCGGATCATCGAGAGCTTCGAGGGTGACGCTTCTGCCAAGCTCGACCTCTACAAAACACCCGGTACCCCGGAATACAACCGTCTGGTCGAGGAGATCGCCCGCCGTCTGCAACTGACTACACTCCAGTTCAGCAAGGTTGACACACTTATCGAAAGTATCGGGCTGCCCCGCGAATGCGTCTGCACCCACTGCTTCGACGGTAGCGGCTGCCACCCCGACGTAGCCTACGCCGAGGATCATCCCGACGGAAAGTAATCCAAGCACAACCTCATCAGATAATATCCCCACCTTGACACTTTATGCCAAAGCGGGGATATTTCTGTGCATAATCACGTGTGAACTCACTTAACGAGAAACTTTTGAAAGGAATCACCTTGGCGGATGATATATAGACCGGGAGAAAGCCCCTCGATTGAGCTGGCTACGCATATCCCCTCTAGATTGTAGACTTCGGTCGGCGACGTTTTATCATGTTTTGCCACGATCTCATCTGTGCCAGAAAATTCGACACCTACGATATTCCCGAAATACATCCACGGTGCGATAGCTCTGGCTTTTTCCTCTCCTCCCATACCAATATTCAGGGTTGCGCTGGCGAACACCGTTTCGGAGAAAATCCCCTGATCGCCCTCTATGGGATTTGAAGTCTTATAATTAACCTCACTTATATTGTAACATCCATAGAAAGCACCGTCGCCAATAGAAACGACAGAACCGGGTATGGTGACAGAAGTCAAAGCATCACAATACAAAAAAGCCGCGATTCCGATAGATGTTACACGACCGGGAATTTCTATAGCGGTTAGAGCTTCACAAGCTTGGAATGCTCTTTGGCCGATAGTGGTCAGTAAGTTGGGAAGTTCTATTGAGGTTAGAGATGTACAGCCGTCAAAAGCCCAAGTACCAATAGAAGTTACGGAGTCTGGAATCTTGATTGAGGTTAGAGATTTACAGCCACCAAATACACCTACATCAATAGAAGTCACAGAGCCAGGAATCTCTATAGCGGTCAGAGCTTCGCAGTCTGTGAAAGCATACTTTCCGATAGATGTGACAGAGCCCGGAATATCTATAGCAGTAAGAGCGGTGCAGCCCATGAAAGCAAACTCTCCGATAGAGGTAACGTCATCGGGAACGGTAAAACAATCTTTTTGGTTATGACCTCCCGGAAAACAGACAAGGGTTGTCGCATCTTTGTTATACAGAATTCCGTCGATAGCGGAATAACACCAGTTTTCCCGATCCACTTCAAAAACGGACAAAGATGCACATCCGTTAAAAGCGGGTTGACCAATGGACGTTACAGAACCGGGAATCACCATTGATTGCAATGCCATACAACCGGTGAAAGCATACCTTCCGATAGAAGTCACAGAGTTTGGAATATCTATAGCAGTAAGTGAGGTGCAGCCCATGAAAGCACACTCTCCGATAGAAGTAACGTCATCGGGAACGGTAAAACAATCTTTTTGGCTATGACCTCCCGGAAAACAGACAAGGGTTGTCGCATCCTTGTTATACAGAATCCCGTCGATAGCGGAATAATATTGGTTTTCCGGATCCACTTCAAAACCGGATAAGGCTGAACAGCCGGTAAAAGCCTGTTCTCCGATATAGGCCACTGAGGTCGGAATTACCACTGAAGTGAGTGATTTACAACCGTAGAAAACGCCATAACTTATGGATGTGACTGAATTAGGAATGCCGACAGAAATCATATTTACACAGTCACGGAAAGTATAACCTGCGATTTCGGTTATCTTATTTGGGAGCTGTACTGATGTGAGGGATGTACAGCCGTCAAAAGCCTGTTGTCCGATAGAGGTCACTGAGGTCGGAATTACCACTGAAATAAGGGATCTACAATTACTGAAAGCAGCATCTCCTATCTTTACAATCGTATATTCAACTCCTTCATATGAAGCTTTGTCTGGAATAATCCAGTCACCGGAGATATTTGATGATGCACCCACTATCACAGCAGTATGATTATCCGGATCGAGAATGTCGAAGTAAATGTTGCCTAAGCCGGAATTTTCCACCTGGGCGAAGGCTGAAACGACATTGATTATCGTTGTAAGGGCAAGAAATAGCTTTTTCATAGTTAATTGTTTTTGATTTTATATACAAAGTTATATAAAATCAAAAACAATTAACTATCTATTAATATTTGTTAACAATAAAAAGGGAGGGATATACTATATCCAACTAACCATCCTGCATATTTATGCCTTCATAATGGCGGTTTTGCTTCTGAGGCGGGCTACGAGCCAGGCGGTGATGAAGTAGAAGATGGTGAGACCCCACAGCCAGAGATAAGGGGTTGTCTGCTGGGCGAGAGTGGCGCCGTTGTTATTGATGCGGATGAAGCCTTCGACGCCCCATGTGGCAGGCACTATGTCGCCTATCCATTGCCAGAATACCGGCATGGCGTAGCGAGGCCAGGTAAGACCAGAGAGGAACAGGAATGCGAGAGTAGTGAACACAACTACCACAAAGGCGCTCTCTTTCTCAGAGGCCATACATGTCAGGGTCTGGCCGAGCATAGCAGATGCGAGCAACATCGGGAAAATAAAGAGGATGTAGTTCACTATGGTACCCTGATGCGGGAAATGGAACCATATGGGGATATAGTGGAGAATATAAATGCTCAACGGTATATACAGAATCACATAACAGAGTGTTTTCCCTATTACGGTAGCCGACGGGGAAGCGGGAACGGCCAGGGGGTCGATTCCGCCGTTGGCGCGCCGGCGCTCGTTGGCGCCCCCACCGAGGAATGTGATGCCCAGAAGCATACTCTGCTGGAGGATGAACACTACGATACCTGGGATGATGAACGATGCAAATCCCTGCTGGGTATCACCGAGGAAATACGCTTCGGTTCCGATCGAAGATCCGGCACTTGAGGCTATGGCCGATGCCCCGAGGGTATTGATGGCGAGCTCGCGCAGATCGGCATCGGTAGCCATCTGTAGCTCTGTCAGCGATTCGAGGAATGTACGGTAACGCAGCAGCAGACTGGCATCACTATAGAACTGGATAACCCCCTGCTCACCGCGGGTTACCTTTTCGGAGTAGTCGGCGGGAATTTCAATGACCGCGAAACATTTTTTCTCAGCCCACCAGCGGCGCGCCTCCTCCATGTCGGCGGCGTAACCGCATATCTTCATTGCCTGGGTTGCATCGGCATGGCGCACGAACTCGCGGCTCTCGGCGGTGCGGCAACGGTCAACCACGGCAACAGGCATGTCGCGTGTCACTTCGGTATTGTAGATCGCCGAATAAACTATAGGGTATGCCAGCGGCAGCCCGAAGAAGAATATCATGGCGCCTACGCTCGAAAGAACCATCCGGAACTCGCGACGCATTACCAGCGCTGTATTTCGTATCCAGTCAAACATAAGAAGCAAGCTAATGAAAACGGGTTGTTGTGATCAGGGCACATACACGGGATTTTTCGCCGCTTTGCGCAGCAGCGGAGCTGAAAGCATGGCAAGAATCGGGAATACCAGCAGCGCGGCATAGTAGCAGCGCGAATAATAGAGCGGGATTCCGTTAAGCGCCTGACCGATGTATATCTCAAAATAATACCGCACGGGGAGAATGTAGCTGAATATCGCCACACCGCCATACATATTCTCGACCGGGAAAGAGAATGCGGCGATGGAGAAAGCGAGTATGCCGGTCAGACAGCATACGCTGAGGGCCAGACGCAAGTTGGGAAGCACGCAGCAGACAAAGGTTGCGAATCCCTGACATGCGATGACGAACAGCAGCATCGCCAGCGCCATATGCCACATCGGTCCGTTGAGAGGGAAATGGTGGTAGTTATACATCAGGGCGTTGACACCGAGCCCTACGACAGTGAAAATCAGTGTCTGGGGTGCAAGTTTCCCTACAATTGCTGTCCAGATGTCGCCGCGGGCTGCCGCAAGCCATTGGCGTGAAGTGCCGGTCTTGATTTCGTGGGATATCGCCCATACGGTCATTATGAAGATCATGAGCTCCAGAATACCGGGTAGGAACGATGTGCTCAGATAGTAACTGTAGTTGAGCCAGGGATTCTTCAGCGGATGAGTCTGGATAGTCATAGGCTGTATGAGAACCTCGGCCATATCCTGAGGCGCACCCATGCTCACGAGATTTGTCTGCGCCACCCGTCCGGAAGTTGTCACGCCGAGTGTCTTGAACCCTTTGAACACCATAGTTCCGGGCACATAATATGTGAGGTTGGAGTAGAATGTCAAGACAGGCCCGCGGCCGCCGACAGCATCGCGCTCAAAGTTGGCGGGAATCACGAAGAATCCGAAAACATCGCCGCGCTGTACGGCATCCATGGCATCGTTGAACGACTCCGCCGTCATCTCGATATCCACCAGCTCGGTAGCGTTGAGCGAGCGGGTTATCTGGCGCGACATCTGCGAATGGTCGAGGTCGACTATTGCCGCCGGCACCTTCTTTGGCAGCCCTCCGCTCAGGATAGAGAGGAAAAAGAATGCCATTACGAGAGGCACAAGCGTCATTCCCACCAGCCACATCGGCCGTGAGCCCAGAAGCCTGATTTCGCGTTTTATTACTTGCCCGAGCATCTTTGGATAATTAGTAATTATTAATTAGTAATTGGTAATTGGGGCGGCGGCCGGTGGCATTTTTCTTAACCAGCTTACAGCAGTAATTCCTCTTGGTCAGCTTAGGTCAACCGATAACCGGCCACCGGTTCAACGGTAAAGAACTGTCATTCCGGGGCGAAGGTCGGGAAGAGCCTCGAGCGGACGTGCTTTGATCTCGAAAGTCTTGGAATCCCAGTCGCCGGTGGTTTTGGTAGCGTGCCATGTGGCGTAGCTGCCGAGATCGCGCACATAGTAGATCTTCGCCTTGACATCCTTGTCGAGAGCTGGGATAGTGACGGTGATCTCCTTACCCATGGTAAGATCCTTGAGCAGATCCTCACGGACGTTGAAGGTGATCCACTTGTCCTCTATCTTGAGCACATTCATGATGGGGGCGCCGAGGGCGACCAATTCACCTTCATGTGGGAAGATCACGTCGATCTGACCGTCGCACGGGGCGGTGAGATACTGATCCTCAAGGAGAGCCTCTACCTCGCTAACACCTGCTCCTGCGGCACTTACCATCGCTGAGGCAGCCTCCTTATCCTCGCTCTGGGCACCCTGCTTCGCCATCTCATACTGACTCTTGGCAGCTGAGGCTGCGGCAACGGCAGCGTCGTAGGCAGCCTTTGCCTCATCGCGCTTCTGCTCCGACATGACGCCCTCCTTATAGAGAGCCTCGAGGCGGTCGTAGGTTTTCTTGGTGATGGTGACGGCTGCGTTGGCCTGCTGCCACATCTCGTAGGCGCTCTGTATGATCTGCGAGCGTGTGCCGGCATCGACCTTGCGGTTGGTCGCGCGCGCCACCTCTTCCATGCTGCGGGCCTGCTGGAGACGCGCCTCAACCAGCGACGAATGGATATGCACCAGTGTGTCGCCGGCTTTCACCATATCGCCTTCGTTGACGTAAAACTCAACCACGCGACCGGGAAGTTTGCCCGATACACGCACCGAGGTTGCTTCCGCCTGTCCCTCCACAATCTCTGCAGGCTTGTTGAGGAAAAGGAAACCAACTATGGCAAGGGCCGCCACTACTATCACTACGATTCCGAGAGCCGAAATGAGCGCGCGGTTCTCTTTTTTCTGTTCGGGGGAGAGCTGATTCAGATCTGCCATGACTTATGTAATATCTTTAAGTTTTCTGTTTATGTTATTTCTTTTCGTTTGGGAACAGTTCAGAGCGTTCCGAGCACTTTGCTCAGATAAACGTCGCAGAGCTGCACCTCGATGAGAGCGTCGATATTCTCTGAGTTGGCTTTCAGCCATGCCGTCTGGGCAGCCATCACGTCGTCGGAGGTGATTACCCCCTCGCGGAAACCGAGGGTGGCGGTGCGGAGATTCTCCTGCGCTTTGTCGAGATTGGTCTCTGTCGCCATAAAAGTCTTCACAGCCTCCTGAGCCTTGAATGCAGCCTGATTGACCTGAAGTTCAATCTTCTCTTTGGCATCGGCCACCTGCAGCTTCATGATAGTCTCTTCCGACTTGGCAGCGCGGTATTTATTGTAGTTGCCTCCCCAGTGCCACAGCGGGATCTTCACCATAACACCTACAGAGAAGGCGCCGTTGAAGCTTGTCTTGAATCCGTCGTACATATTGGGGTTGCTGAAAGAATATGCTCCGATGAGCGCCACATTGGGCAGCATGCTGCTCATTGCCACCCGCTTCTCCATGGCCGAGGCGTCAGTCGCAAGTTGAAGCGCGCGCAGGTCGGGGCGGTTGGCATATATATCCTCCATATTGTAGCTGGTTGAAATCTGGGCTTTCGGGTCAATGGTATCCTTGTCTTCATCGGCAACGGTGATAGGGGTGTTGACAGGTAGCCCGCATATCTGGGCGAGCGCCATGCGGCAGAGCGAAAGCCCGTTTTCCACTTTCAGCAGGTCAACGTTCGCTTCATTAAGCTTTACATCCACGCTAAGAAGGTCGCTGCGGGTGGCTACACCCTGCTCCACCATCAGTTTTACATTGTGGTCGAGCGAATCGAGCAGATTCACATAGCTTGTGGCGAGTTTATGCTTTGCCTTGAGCGACACTACGGTCCAGTAAGCGGCATCGACGGCATAAATCACATTCTGCTCTTCGTTGCGCTTCAGCTCCTCCTGCGCCCGCTGATTGATATCGGCAAGTTTATTGAGCGCCACGATCTTACCCCCCATATAGATAGGCTGGGTAAGGGTTACTGCTCCGAAAAACACATTGTGTATGTCGAATTCCATTGATTCCTTGGGTATTAGCGCCGTCTGCGCGGGAATAGGTGTGCCGTCGGGAAGAGTGAGGGGCACCGTGACAGGTTTACCGTCCGCTCCGATCACCGGCTTACCGTCCGACCCCATGACCGGGAAAGTGGCCTGCTCATATTTGTAACCTTTCGTAAGAGGATCGAAGGTTCCCACCGGCAGATGCTGGTCACTGTCGAAAATCGACAGTTTCTTCTGATTATAGGTATATCCCCCGGCAAAATCGATTCCCGGAAGGTAGGCGGCGAAAGCCTCTTTCTTGGTATATCCTGCCTGTCGGACCTTCTCAGCCTTCACCATCAGCTCCTTGTTGTTGGCAAGAGCGAGTGTGCGGCAAGAGTCGAGCGAATAGACCTGAGCCTCCGTCTGCAGGGCAACACCCGATGCAAACAGAGCCACAGCAACTGATGCTAAAAATTTTTTATTCATAATACAGAGGTGCGGAAGCAAGCCCGTGAATTAAAAGGGTAATTGAAACGTGTCACTAACGGAGCGGCCGGGGAGGTGATGAATGTCGCACACAATGGGCATAGAGCCCCGCGGCTACTCTATAGTTAGAACATTTTAAATGTTAAAAAGGTTTGAGAGCGAGAAATAAAAACCGTTCATTTGCAAAATTACAAAATACCAGTCAGTCAATATCGGTATCGGCGTGACCTTTTGTCGACTTTTATACCAATGATTGGCAGAAAGGTCGGATGCGTATAAGCCGCTTCAAAGCTTATGTAACAAAAATCAGCGGATTTCAATGCGTTAAATGCATCAGTTGTGTTGCAAATTTTGAAACTTGTTGCTAATTTTGTGGGGAGATGGCAGTTGCTGTAATTTGATATGGCATTGCACGTTAACTTAACAAAACACAGAAGGGTGTATATGTGCTGTTTTCTGAAGAGACCACCATATCGGTTCACACACCTTTCTTTTTAAACCAATGATTTGAATAATACCAGCGCCGTGAACCGCGTGGTAGAAAAACATTTCCATACCAATGAAAAGGTTTCTACTAATTCTTTTGGGAGGGCTGATATTTACCCCCCCCTATTAGCTCAATCACTTGAAAATCAAGGTATTAACTACACAATTACTGACTGGGATAATAAGACCTGCGAAGTTAGCGGATACTCGGGAGAGCCTACTAACATCGTGATTCCAAGTCAAGTAGCCTACGAGAACGAGAACTATACCGTCACAGCCATTGGTGATGACGCATTCAGTGAATGCACAAGCCTTGTTTCTATTGAATTACCGAATAGTCTTATTTCAATTGGAGAAAGTGCTTTCTCCAATTGTACTTCTCTTACATCAATCGAATTGCCGGAGGATATCACTTCGATTGAATTTCGTGCTTTCGAGGGTTGTACATCTCTTACTTCGATCAATTTACCGGAGAGTATTACTACAATTGGAAATAAAGCGTTCTGCCTCTGTTCTTCTCTTACATCTATCGAATTGCCTAAGAAGATCACCTCGATTGGGAATTCACTTTTCTTAGGTTGTTCTTCTCTTACTTCAATTGAATTGCCCGATGGAGTAACATCGATTGGATATTCTGCTTTCCAGGGATGTTCTTCTCTCGCATCAATCTATTTGCCGGACGGCATCATTTCAATTGGAAGCCAAGCTTTCCAAGAGACTGCACTCGGTTCGTGTGCAATTCCACCGTCAGTTGAAGAGATTGGTTCTAATGTATTCGAGAGTTGCTGGAGCTTATCGAGGTTAGCATACCCGAACACTCTTAATATGGATGAATACAGTTGGGTAACCCTCATTCCCTACGATCCTGAAGGAGCTAAGGTTGATGATAACGGATGCCTTTACGGAGACAATGGGGAAACGTTGCTGTTTGTGCCGACTGGAGATATGGAGGAGTTCGCGATTCCGGAAGGGGTGAAGACTATTACTTCATCGGCTTTTTCGGGGTGCAATATAAAGTCACTTACCATACCATCGACCATTGAGACTGTTGAAGCGAATGCTTTCGCTACAAATACATTCCAACAGGTGAACCTCACCAACTGGACAAAGTGGTATGCAAACGCGAAGCTTGGAAACCTCGAGGCTAACCCCTACCGCAATTGCGGTGCTTATGCCGGCGGACTGCGCATAGTCAATCCACCGCTTGAGGAAGGATTGGTGGAGATATCCGATTACATTAATGCGGGTGTGACATTCGATGGAGAACTCATTCTGCCTTCTACACTGAAGAAGATCGGAGCATACGCTTTTTCCTCTCAGAAAGACCTTTATTATGTTGAGTTTAATGAGGGGCTTGAGGAGATCGGCGATGCTGCCTTCTCAGGATGCGAGACGCTGACTTTCGAAGGGCTCCCCTCTTCACTCACAAAAATAGGACGTTTTGCATTCCACGGTTGCGCCACACAGACATCTATAACCCTTCCTGAGAATATCACCAGCATAGGGAGGGAGGCATTTGCCGATATGACCGGCCTGAAAAAGGCTGTTCTCTTCTCGAAACTGACGGAGGTTCCCGATTCGCTTTGCGCAGGTTGCAACAAACTTGAAAACCTTTATCTTCCCAAGCTCGCCACCAGAATCGGAAGGAGTGCCTTTGAGGACACCGCTATCGAAGAGGTGATTCTCCCTCAACAGCTCGAGACTATCGGCACCCATGCTTTCGCCAAATATTCGGAAAGAGGAGCCGGAGCGCTTTATAAAGTAAACTTCCCGGAGAGTCTTCAGGTGATAGAGTCAGGTGCATTTATGAACCAGAACTTCCGGATACTCGAACTCAACGAGGGTCTTAAAACCATTGGAGGCGGTGCATTCGAGGGGAACAACAACCTGACTACAGTAAACTTCCCGTCAACCATCGAGTATATCGGAGGGAGAGCATTCGCGACCTATGATTGGGGACGGAACATCAACAGGGTTATCCTGCCCCCGGCTCTTACAGAGCTCGCTCAGAGCGCGTTCAGCAATATCAGCGTGGGGGAATTCGAGACAGGTGACGGTCTGACTGCGATAGAGCCATGGTCTTTAGGTATGCCTAAGATCCTGACTATAGGCAGCGGGGTTAAAACTATTGCCGACGGAGCTATCAATTTCAGCGACCTGAAGGTGCTCCGCATGAAAGGGAAAACTCCCCCGACAGTCACGGCAGCCTTCAATGTCACCGAGGAGCAGATCGACAATCTGACTTTCATCGTTCCCGACGGAGCCAAGAACGCTTACGAACGCAATCCCCGCTGGAAGGTGTTCAACATCGTGGAGGAATCGGAGAGCGACGTGACGGTATATGTCGACGGAACTTTCTCCGTCGCCGAGGAGGTGCGCATGCAGAGCGGCATCATGCCCTCGCTTGTGACAAAACTGAAGGTAACGGGTACCCTCGCCGACAGCGACTGGCGCCTTATCAACGAGAATATGGTGTCGCTGATCTGGCTTGATCTTTCAGGAATCTCCAATACGGAAATCCCCGCCGGGGCATTCGAGAACAAGAGCATGCTCACAGAAATAATTCTTCCCGCGCGACTGACGAAAATCGGGAACAACGCTTTCAGCGGCTGCTCCATGCTCGACACACCGGAACTTCCCGAGACCCTTGAGACCATAGGAGGAAATGCCTTCGCCGGGTGCTCACGTCTGTCCATCTCGGTTCTGCCTGATGCTTTGCAGTTCATGGGCTACGGCAGTTTTGCCAACTGTACTTCCCTGCGCTCCATAACAGCCGGTCCGAATATGGTTCTTGACACATCGGCCGCCGGATGGAATTTCCAGGGATGTACCGCCCTTGAGTTCGTAGATTTCGGGAGGACACCTATCGAACAGATACCGTGGGCCACATTCCAGGGATGTTCATCGCTCACGAACATCATTCTGCCTCCGAACCTGAAATATATCGATTCTGAAGTTTTTGCAAATACCGCCCTTGAATCTATCGAACTCCCGGCTACGGTTGAGAGTATCGGAAACAACGCTTTCCAGGGTACAAAGCTACGCGCTGTCACCATACCCGAAGGGGTGAGCGACATCGCATCGCAGACTTTCGCCGACTGCCCGCGCCTGATCAATGTGAACTTCCCCGGCTCGCTCAAAACTATAGGGACCAACGCGATGCAGAACTCAACCAGGGTTTCAGGGCTGAGCTGCCCGTCGGTAGAGGCACCCTCGGCCGAGACAGGCGCTTTCGCAACGCTGAGCGCCCGTAAATGCAGCCTCACGGTTCCACGCCAGTCATACCGCGCTTACCTGAGCGCACCGCAGTGGGGTATATTTGCCAACCTGATCAACTCGCTCAATGTGACGGTTCCTGAAAATGCGGTGCTCACAGCGGTTGACGAAGAGGAATATCAGGAGATCGTAGAGGAGGAAGCTCTCATCGCCGAGGCTGAGGCCCCGATAGAAGAGGAAGAGGAGCCGGAGGAGAATGAGGATGAAAACGGAGAGGATGAAAATGAGAATAACCCCGCACCCTCACGCGCGAAGATCCGCCAGGCAGCCCGCGAGACCCTCACCACTACAGGGCGCAACTATGCGCAGCTGTTCGACGGCGCCACACTCGGATCGCCCAAGACTGCCATGGGTACGCGTATCTTCATCAATCTGAAGGAGAATACGAAGCTCAAGAGCGTATTCTACAACAACAAGGATGTGACCGACCAGGTTGAGGATTACTCTCTCCTGCTGCCCCAGAACGCAATGGGAACGCTCGAGATCGTAACAGAAGCTATCCTCACAGGTATCGAGGATGTAGTTTCAACGACAAGCGGATCGATCGCAGCCGACGCTGAATGCGTGGTCTTCGACACCACCGGACGGTTCGTGACTTCCGGACTGCGCTGCGAGCTTGAATCGACACTCGCTCCCGGGCTGTACATACTTAAATCCGGCGCACTGACCGAAAAAATCGCTGTGAAATAACACGCTGCGCGCAAGAGGCGCGCAATAAATTCCCTTGAAACATGCCGAAGGCATGTCCCTACGAACAATTCTGTGGCTCACCGCCGCAACATTGCAGGGACATGCCTTCGGTGTGTTTCTATTGATTACCGACACTTTAAGTAGTAAACTGGGTGTTGTTGCACCCTAACGGAGCGCCTGAGGCGGATGATTGTCCTTATATCAACCCCACCGGAACCATAGGGTACAAAAAAAAAATTACTCGTCATCCCGACGAATAATCTTCTTACCTTAAATCTAATACCATGAAAAACTGATGCAAAGGTAAAACCTTTATGTTATATAACATACTTTTTGGGCAAAAATATTCTTCGGTTTAACATTATTTAATATTTGAGACAGTGTCGCTTTTGCGACAAAATTGCATTACCCATTAATTTCCAACCTATTACAACAAAACAATATAATATTTCCCCCGACAGGAGAAAAATCTCTGCCGGGGGAAATATCATTTTATTCAGAAATGATTTCTTCAGCGGACTATCACTTTCACCACCTTACCGGGGACCGTAACAAGATAGACACCCTGGGAAACCTCTACATCGAGACGCTCAGGGGCTAAACCGCTATATACGGTCATACCATCGACAGCATGGATGGTCACAGCCTCTCCGGCGGCTCCACTGACTATTATCGAGTTGCCTTCGGTTGTGACAGCCACACCACCGGCACTTACAACTGACATGCCGGAATGAACTATCGAGGCTGTCTCAGAGGGGGAAGAGGTTCCCTTGTCGTACCGGGCGATAACGAAATATTCGTAGTTCTGCCCCAGAGTGACATCCGGATCGGTAAACGAGGTGCCGGTCACAGGCTCGCTATTGAGCTTGACATTGTCACGGTAAATGTCATAGCCTTTGAGATCGACATCGATACGTGGCGAATCGGGAACAAAGGTCACATCATCAACGAGAAGCAGATATGCAGCCTTGCCGCAGTTGCGGATAGCAAAGCGAACGGCACCGTCGGGTAGCTCAACGTTGTACTCTTTATAGTATCCGGTCAAGCGCTCGAAGCGTTTTGCCTGTGTATAGTCGGCAGCGTTGAATTCTTCGGAATCCGATGTGGTGTAGTATACCTCGATTGTCTCGGGATAGAAGGGGTCGTAGCTTCGGGCGAAGAAGTGAATGGTCTGGGCAGAGCCGTCGAGACGCGGCGAAACAGCCCAGTCGTCGACCTGCTTGTTGTCCCACCTGAAAAGCGATGCCATGAACTTGGAGCCGGAATGTGCGGCGAATGTCTCGTCGGCGCCCTTCTCGTCTGTATCGAAGATGTAGAACGATGATGTGGTGATTGAATAATCCATGCCGGGGGTGGTGAATCCTACGATACATCCTACTGGGCTATTGTCCACATCCACGAACTGCCATTCGCCGTAGCTATGGCTCCAGCTTTCGGCTGTCTCGAAATCTTCGGTGACAGGCATGGCTGCTCCACGGGCATAATCGGGCTCGGTCCAGTCGAGCACCACTGCCCCGTCGTGGGAGGAGGCTGTAAGATTGAGAGGAACGGGGAGATGCGACAATTCGGGGAGCACACCGATGGGGTCTGATACATTATTGCTGATATCCTGGTCGGCTGCATAGACCGCTACAGCCTGAAGCGGCATCACTCCGTCGGCAGTAGCATCCATATCCACCACGAAGGTATACGCCCCGCGGGTGTTGCTTGCGATTGGTGTGCCGCTTTGGGTATCGAGCACGGTCTGGCCTGAAAGAAGCTCGACAGTGAAGCCATCGGCCGCTTTCATACCCTCGTTGCGCAAGGTTACAGTAACATCAAATGAGGTTCCGGCGGTAGCGTAAGGGGGAGCCACAATACTCTCCACAGCCAGATCGTAATCAAGCAGACGACCAACGGTTATGTTATCCAAAAGAATGAGTGTGTATGCCATCAGCTTGCCCTCGAAAGCAATTATGACGGTTTTTCCTTCATATTCGTAGAGAGGAATCATCACTTTGTTCCAGGCGTGTGAATCGGTAAGCGTATTCATAACCAAGTCAGCTACCTGAGCGCGCTCTCCATCGGCAATATCGGTGACATATACTTTGAATTCATTCGTATCCTCCTCTCCCATAGAATAGAGATAGAAGGTCAGACCGGGTGAGGTTATGCCCGTGAGATCTATCAGACCGGATGAGAGCATACCTCCATCTTCAAGATATGTACCTGACAGAGCGAAGAACCGGTCGTCGCCATCCTGAGCCTCGACACCGACATCTTCTGTAAACCCGGGCACCCACATGGCTCCCGTTCCAGAGGCATTCCATACACAGTCGAGCGATCCGCTCTCATGTATTCCGGCATAGGGGGTGCCTACGGGCTTCATCTCGGAAACAGTGCCCCGGCCTTCTCCGGCTGGAGTCACCGGTATCACAAGATACTGCATGAATGCCTGCTCGCCTTCAGGCACAGCCTGATAGGTATACTGCGTGTCGGTCAGACCCTTGACGAGTTCATATGAATGATATTCGTTGGCAGTATACAGGTCATATTTAACCGAAGCGGGATCTATCGTCACACCATGCACATTCTCAGTAACTGGATCCCAGGTTACAGTAACCTCGCCGGGTGTAGCGTTTCTGACAAAACGGACATTTGCGGTTGCCATAGCGATGCCGGTGCCGACATAAGCTGACGCGGTCGACGAAAGGCTTACCCCTTCCGAGTTGCTTACCACTGCGGTGTAGGCGTAGGTTCCCTCAGCCTCTACCTCGTCGACAAATTCGAGGGTAGCGCCCGGGGTGGGATTGTCAAAGGTATGGACGGGAGTGTCACCACGGCTTACCACTATCTTTTCAATTGCAGCAAGAGGGGTGCCGTTGATTGTCTGCGACGGAGCCTTGAGGCTTACAGTAGCCTGGAGGACACCCTGGGGGACCGGGGTCACGGTCAGATCGGTCACGGGGTTGGGTATCTCAAGCGAATAGGGCTCGGATACAGAGATGTCGTCGAGAGCGATATAGAAGCTCTGCGCCTCGGAGATACAGTGGAATCCGAAGGTGTAGGCACCCGTCTCGACAATGTGGAGGCTACATGTGATCTCTCCACCCTGACCGTATCTCATCACCGTAGGTTCGAGAACTGAGGTAGTGAGATCCTCTACGGCGTTGCCGCGTCCCATCTTCACTTCGAGAATCTCGTCGTTCTGGGTGGAGGTGACAACAAAGAATGTCAAATCGTAGGCTCTTCCACCCTCAAGCTGTATGGGAGGAGAGATCAGCCAGTCGTCGGAGGGGGTTGTGCCGTAGGTGTTGATACGGATGTAGTTGCCATGACCGATAATTCCCGATACCCATGATTCCTGGTTTGTCCAGGTGAATGTGGCGGGATCGGAGTTAATCACGGTGAAATCATCGAATCCGTTGTTGAAATCGGCAGTATAGGGTGGTGTGAGAGCGCCCAGAAGCACAGGATTCGACTCGGCTTCCGACGACTTCATCCCTTTGAATTCCGCAGTGACAGTATAATAATAGCTTGTCAGTACGGAAGTAGGTTCCAGAGGTTCGGTAAAGGAGGTCGCGCTGATCGATTCGGCGACAGTAACTCCGTCGGGGAACCTACGCACAGTATATGTCACTTCGGCCGGATCGAGGTAACCGCCGTCGGCCGATACGGTTACTGGCTCCCATGTGAGCTGCATCTTTCCGTCGGCATACACAAGTTGAGGCGCGGGAGCCTTGGGGGTACCGTTGCCGACAAACACCGGCTCGGCGGACACCTTGGGGCTTGTGCCGGTGGCATTCGCCACCACTACATCAAATGTATAAAGCCCTGCAGCGGGAAGAGTGACAGCAACCGTAGCTTTCTGACCGAATTGCACGCTCCGGGTGGCGATCTTCTCACCATTGGCCATTACAGTCGCGGTAATGGAGCCTTCGGCAGGAGTGCCGTCGAACAAGGTGGTGGGCGCGGTAAAGCTTACCGTTCCTTCCATACTGCCCCCCTCGAAAGCCACTGACATATCTGTGACTGCCGCCGGAGCCTTGTCAAGCGCCTCAGGAGCATCGATACAGAGACCTGTCACAGCTGCGTTGTCAGGGAAATAGTAGAGCGGAGTGGCCTCACCTGTCTCCAGATTGACCTCGGCAATAATACCGGAATCGTCGGCCGGGCTTACGATCCAGAACATGCGTCCGGAATTGTGGTCGATTGTCGCATCGGAACGGAACTTCGGATACATGCCGGTCTCACCCACGAGGGTAATCTCAGCCGTCTTCTTGTCTATGCGGTAAAGTTCTGAAAGAGTGCAGTCTTCATCAGTGCCGTTGGGCTTGGTGTAGTATCTTATACCATACAGCTGGCCGTCTTTGTCAGCGGCGATGCTGTTCCACTGCCCGGGAAGGTCGCCTATGGGGGTAACCGTAAGCTCATCCTTGCCGAGTATATCCTTGCCGAAATCTATCTTGGCAAGATACGGACCATCGGATGTGCCGCCGCAAGCTATGGCGTAGATCGTTCCGGTGGTATCGTCGAGGGTCATGGAGATGGTGTAGGGGGTTCCGTAATAATATCCTACCTCCTGCCCCGTCTCGAGGCTGTGGGCATAATAGTATGCGAGTATCATGGTACCGTACGACAGTGTATGGCAGCTGTAGTAAACACCATCTTTTACCACACCACCGTTAAGGGCGTTCATCCCGGAAATAATCAGTTCATAATCCTCGCTGTCGTTACGCGGAAGGTAGAATACACCCGGTTCGGAAAATGTATCCCATGTCGAAGAATAGTAGACGTATCCGTACAGACGCGGGATCGAGGTTCCTTCAGATGCCTCCGGAGCTTTCCTTAATACCGGAGCCGATTTAGCGGGATGCGCAATGGCGCCGGAAGGGGTATTGAACGGCGTTTTGACGGGAGATACCGCACCGTTGCGGGAAAGTTCCGTCTTGGATATCACTCTCGCTCCGGGCGAGAGTGCCTGCAAGCCTCCGGCAGCCGCCTTGGGCAACAGCGTGGCGCCCGCAACGCTAAAGGCAAGCTGTCCGGTCAATACGACCGCAGTAAACAGTGAAAATAGTTTCTTCATCTTTTTCCTATTGATTGATTTAATACTTTTTTACCAGCCATCACCCATGCGAATGATTGAATGGGACAAAAACATCGGACATAATCAGAAATTGAAAACCGCACTCCATCATATCCACCATTCGTAATAAAACGAGTGAAATCGAAACAGGTTCTTACCCAAAGTTCCCTTAATAAAACTTATATTTTAAAAGATGTTTCTGTTCAAATGCTGATATTATCACACATATACCTCGTTCCACACCGTAAAGTTAGGAAAAATATCCGTTATAATACAAATATCGCAATATAAATTCTGCGCAACCGAGTCAAAATTCAGCAGCCTTGCAGTTTCGTCAAATCAAAATAAAAAATGGAGTAGATAACGTTTAGAGGCTAACAGCATCTATAAACCGTATAGGTTGCCGCAACGTGATCTGTCATGCTACGGCATGAAGGGTAATGATATCAAAAGCGGCTCTTTATTTTAGCGGTCTCAGCCTCGTAGCCGGGCTTCTATAAAGTTGATGAAAAGTCGGGACTTTTATATTAACTTTCTTTTACACAATAAGTTTAATCGTATCTGAAAAACATTATTACTTTTGCATTAAGCATAGTTTAATAATATAGTGTAATATAATCAGATATGTGGAGCGTATCCGCATATGACATAACGTACAGTGTTCATGGTAAATATTCGTAATATTACAACGTTGATAATTTTGTGTGCGATAATATTACTTAAGTCGGACACAATTTTGGGTTCAGAAGTTAAAACCGACACTACCACTTGTAAGACATGGATTATAGATTCTTTCCGGCAATGGGCAATACGAGAATTTAATGATACGGTTTTACAAGGAAAAATATTTACGCCTACAATGCTTAAAAAAGTACGACGTATGGCGAGCCAAACCGACAGCGACCCATTTCTACGCGGTCAGGACTACAGCGACTATCAGCTTGAAAATCTGTTGTGTTCGTATAAAGGCGATAATTGGTACGAATTAAAATATTACTTCGGTCCTAATTATGCACCCACTACAGTTCCACTAAAGATAGAGAGCAACGACAGCGGTTTACGTATCTGTTATATAGCCCCGTATGGAGTAAACTCCGAAAATTTCACATACAGTTTCCCCAATATACAGCCATGTGGAGCAGTGTGTCAGGAAAATGCATATCTTTTTATAACTTCATTTTATTGCAACTACACATATTTATATGCTGTTATGACACCAGACTTAGTTTCTAAGGCTGAAGACATGAGACAAAGGTATTGCACACCAAACTTACTTTCCAAGGTAAAGAGAATCAACGATGAACGTAGATACGAAATAGGAGGGGAAGGATTTGACCTGTTGATTGATGGATATGATTTTGATATTCTATGGTTTAACTCGCTGAATATCAAAGAACTCACACCTAGTACCTTTAGTATCACCTTTGACACCATTGCCTACACAAAAAGCTTTATCGCAGAAGTCATTAAAGATAATGATGAATGGAGAATCAATAACGTAATCACCAAATATTATTAATTTGATAGATAGAATGAGGGTGCTGTCAGAATGAACTGACCCCTAAAAGTTATTTGTCTAACTTTTGGGGGTCATTTCATTTTTTGATACACCCTCATTGTATCGGGATGGTAACGGTGCTGTCAGAGGCGGCTCTTAATTTTGGCAGTCTCGGCCTCGTAGCCGGGCTTCTCGAGGAGAGCGAACATGTTGCGCTTGTAATCCTCCACACCGGGCTGGTTGAAGGGGTTCACATCGAGGATATAGCCGGAGATGCCGCATCCTTTTTCGAAGAAATAGATGAGCTCGCCGAGATAACGCTCCTCGAGAGCGGGGACGGTGATGCGGATGTTTGGCACACCGCCATCGACATGAGCGATGCGGGTTCCGAGCTCAGCCATCTTGTTTACTTCGTCGACGCGCTTGCCTGCGAGATAGTTGAGACCGTCGAGGTTGGCGTCGTCGGTGGGGATCACCACTTCGTGGCGGGGTTTCTCAACTGAGAGCACTGTCTCGAAGATGATGCGCTCGCCGTCCTGGATCCACTGGCCCATCGAGTGGAGGTCGGTTGAATTGTCGACAGATGCGGGGAAGATGCCCTTGTGGTCCTTACCCTCCGATTCGCCGTAGAGCTGTTTCCACCATTCTGCCATGAAGTGGAGCTTGGGATTGTAGTTCACGAGAATCTCGATCTTCTTGCCTGCGCGATAGAGGGCGTTGCGGGTAGTGGCGTAGAGCAGCGAGGGGTTGGCGTCGGTGGGCTCAACGGTAGCGCGCTGCATGGTGCGTGCGCCTTCAAGGAGTTCGCGGATGCTGAAACCTGCCACTGCGATGGGGAGCAGACCTACGGGGGTGAGCACCGAGAAGCGACCGCCAACATTGTCGGCGATCACGAAAGTCTTGTAGCCCTCTTCGGTAGCGAGCTGACGCAGGGCACCGCGCTTGGCGTCGGTGATTGCAACGATGCGCTTCGAAGCCTCCTCCTTACCCATCTGAGCCTCAAGCTGCTCTTTGAGCAGACGGAAAGCGATGGCGGGCTCGGTGGTTGTTCCTGATTTGGAGATAACGATGATACCGAAATTCTTGTCGCGGAGGAAGTCCTGAAGCTCACAGAGGTAATCCTCGCCGATGTTCTGACCGGCGAAGAGAACGCGGCAGCGGCGGTCTTCATCGGCGCGGAGAGCCGAGAACGAATCGGCGAGCGCCTCGATGACAGCCTTTGCTCCAAGATATGATCCGCCGATGCCGATGGCAACGACATAGTCGCACATGTCGCGCAGACGTGTAGCGGTAGCTTCGATGTCGGCCACGAGCTCCTCGGTAGTCTCCTCTGGAAGATTCACCCATCCCAGGAAGTCGGCACCGGCGCCGGTACCTTTATGAAGTTTCTCAAGTGCCTCGGCTGCAGCGGGGTTGAGCGCTTCGATCTGCTCTGCGCTGACAGTGGCGAGCACCTCTTTCACATTTACATTGATATTGCTCATTGTTGTGTAGTATATTGATTGTTGTTTATTTACACTGCTATAACAAATTCCGGCTGCAAAGTTACTCAATTATTTTGGAAGAGGGAAATTTAGAGCATTTCGGGGAGCAGCCGGCTGTCAGCTGACAGCCGATAACCAGCAGATGGGAAACACTTCGGCTATAGCCCGGCGACGGGCATAGAAGGTGTGCCTATCCGGATCGGTCGGGAAATCGGACGGAACAAAACATGCCATAGCAGTCACTACCCCCCGGTGGTCGGAGAGCAGACCGGAGTTCGCATTGTATTTCTTTTCGAGACGATCAAGATATTTTTTCAGTTTTCCGGTGAGTTTACCGCTGCGGAGCTGAGCAAGATATGAACGAAACGCCTCGTCGCCGCCACGTAGCCATATCATCATGGCTTTTGCTCCGAAAAGATTGAGTTGGTCGCTGTTTTTAGCGTACTCTCCTTGGAGGATGCTTTTCTCAAGCTCCCGGACTTCCTTCAGCGTGGCATCATCCGTGGGATGAAAACGCAGATAGTTTTTCATGTTGGCTAAATCGCGGCTGACACCCTTCATATTGCAGCCATAGTCGAACGGATAGGAATAATAGAAGCAGGGATAGATAAATTCATCGATGATTCTATCGTCAATAAGCCCGATTGCCGCATCGTAAAGAGAGTCGACCGGGCCAGAGGCTGCATAATCATGCATTACGGCGCGCAACGCCGCCAGCCACGCCTCTGAGCGGCCGCTGTAGTCATCTGCCGGATCCATCTTTATGTTGATTCCGGTAATAGTATCGGTGTATGTACGGTATTTCTTCTGATACTCCTCGAAACCATTGTCGATAAATAACAAAGCCTGCCCTGTCCGGTTTTCGGAACAGAGTACCCTTACCAGCCCTGAGAGAATCTGCGGACTGTCGGAGAAAAGGATGCCGTTTTTCTCCATCGCGCGTAAAGCTTCCTGCTCCTCCTGCTCATCGGGAACAGACCGGTTATCATCCATGCTCCACCGGCAGGCGTAGTGCCAGGCCTTCTCAAACCGATCCTTCATTCCTGTAGGGATATGATAATTATACTTAGGATATTGGATGGCAAGTGGGAAACGGAATGTATGATAGGAGTTGACCGGTGTATCCACTACATAACCCGGACACCAGACCATCCCGTCGATCACACGTTCCATCTCGGCGACCAGCAGCGGATGGGGTTTCTCCTTGTTGTTCTCGATATAGAACTCCTCAACTTTTCCATCGACCCGAACGAGAACAGAGACCTCAGCCTCATTCCATTTCTGAGATCTCCAGGCATCAGGCGGATATACAAAATTTTTATTGATGTACTTCTCCACATTTCCGCCGAAATTGCCTATGAAAACAGCCTCGCGCGGAGGACGGTCATAAACATAAAGATTGCGGGCATAAGCGGGCTCAGACGCAGGCAACAGCGATGCAAGCAGCACCACAAGCAGCATTCGTGAGATCGGGACAGCTTTCATCATGACAGTGAGGATAGAGCAAGAAGTTTGATATAAAGGCAGACTGATCTTTCTATATTCAAGCAGATCTTTCTATATTTTGCGCAAGTTACAAAAAAGCGTCGGGGCAACCGCAGCCCTACCGCATATATTAAGTAAATTTAACCTATAGGGCTGATTCCCAGTATCAGTTGCCGCCAGGTTGGGTTACGCATAGGAGTGAAGCCTCGGCAAGAAGTATTTCGAATGTGATAGCACCTTCCGTGCGGCGAAGGGCTCGGTTATTTTCCGGGGTCTACTGTCGGGCTGGCGAAATGGTCGCGCAGGAGGCGCGCCTTGGCGGGACCAACGACGACGGCGAGGGCGTCGAGCGATGCCTCGCGTATGCGTTTCACACTTTTGAAGTGGCGGAGAAGGGTCTGCTCGGTGCCGGGTCCGATACCTTTGATGGTTGACAGTTCGCTGACTATCGCCGACTTTGAGCGACGGTCGCGGTGGTGTGTGATGCCGAAGCGGTGGGCTTCGTCGCGCAGCTGCTGCACAACGCGGAGCGATTCGGAATTTTTGTCGATATACAGCGGTACGCTGTCGCCGGGGAAGTAGATCTCCTCAAGGCGCTTGGCTATGCCTACAACCGCTATTTTCCCCCGCAGTCCGATTGATTCGAGCGCTTCCACGGCGGCGCTGAGCTGCCCTTTGCCACCATCGACAACGATGAGCTGGGGAAGGTCGTCGGGGGCTTCCTCCATCAGGCGGGTGTAGCGGCGGGTGAGCACCTCTTTCATCGAGGCGAAATCATCGGGTCCGACAACGGTCTTAATATTGAAGTGGCGGTAGTCTTTTTTCGAGGGTTTGGCATCGCGGAAAACCACACACGACGCCACAGGGTTGGTGCCCTGGATGTTGGAGTTGTCGAAACACTCGATATGGCGCGGCAACACTTTCAGGCGGAAATCAGCTTTCATCCGTTCGAGGGTTTTCTCGGCGCGCTTCTCGGGATCGGTCCATTCGAGCTGCTTGAGATCGTCGAGCTTGTTCTGACGGGCATTGCGTGTGCTCACGTCGAGTAGTTTCGCTTTGTCGCCGCGCTGAGGGATGGTGAAGGTTACCCCCTCCATCTCAAGATCGGGAAGCAGGGGCACGATCACTTCGGTGTATCTCAACCCGAAGCGGGTGCGGATCTCATCGAGCGCATAGCTCAGCAGGGCGGATGCCTCCTCCTGAAGGCGCCGCCTGTAGCGGAGGGTGACACTGCGCACTACCGCTCCGCGTCGCACATGCATATAGTTGATATAAACGTCGTTGCCTCCATCGTCGTCGATGCCGAACACATCCACATTGTCGACCGTCTGGCTAACGATAACGCTCTTGGCGCGGTAGCGCTCCACAAGCTGATATTTCTCCTTTAGCTCCTGCGCTTCCTCGAACTTCAGCTCACCGGCAAGGCGCTCCATCTCTGAGCGCAGATACGCCATGAGCTCACCGGTCTCACCACGCAGGATCTGACGGATATGGTCGATGTAGCGTCCGTATTCCTCGGGTGAAATCTTGCCTACGCAGCAGCCCAGACAGCGTTTCAGATGATATTCCAGGCATAGACGTCCTTTCCCTCGTGCGAGAGTGTCGGGGGTGATCGGTATGCGGCAGGTGCGGATAGGGTAAAGTTCGCGCGCAAGCTCTATGACCGTGCGCGCCGCTCCGACCTCAGTGTAGGGGCCGAAATATTTCGAGCCGTCGCGCAGACGCTGACGGGTAAGGAACACACGGGGGTAAAGCTCGTTGGTGACGCAGATCCAGGGGTAAGACTTGTCATCTTTAAGGAGCACATTGTAGCGCGGCTTGTACTCCTTGATCATTGAGTTCTCGAGATTTAGGGCATCCTGCTCTGTCGGCACCACGATATAGCTCATGTCGGCGATGGCGCGTACCAGCAGATTGGTGCGCAACACATCATGTGTGCGGTTGAAGTAGGACGACACGCGCCGCTTGAGATTTTTCGCCTTTCCGACGTAGATCACCACC
This sequence comes from uncultured Alistipes sp., assembly GCA_964509345.1. Lineage (GTDB taxonomy): Bacteria > Bacteroidota > Bacteroidia > Bacteroidales > Muribaculaceae > UBA7173. The sequence goes on along the minus strand of CAZDWY010000004.1, from coordinate 38,221 downwards.
CCCTCGGCGTCGTAATACATATAGACCCCGGGGGTGGAGGGGAGCATGGCAATTTTCTGCTGCAGCTCCGGCGACTTGTCTTTGGAATGCTTACCCATAAAAATATAACACCGGCATGGCCGGAAATTCCTTCAGCAATCCAAAGTTACAAAATTCCCGCACATTACGAAAATTTTATTAAATTTGCAGATTGATAGGTGGTGCGGCGCAACCAGGTCGCTCACCAAACCGTTTTTTCAGCACAGGCTTCCGCGTGGAGGCTCCGTATGGGGGCAGCGCGGCGGTCTGACAACCGACAAAAAGAAAGGAATGGCAAAAGTTATTATCATCGGCGCCGGAGGTGTGGGCAGCGTAGCGGCTCACAAATGCGCCCAGAATCCTGAAGTGTTCAGCGAAATAGTGATCGCCTCGCGCACCCGCCGCAAATGCGACGCTCTGGCAAAAGCTATCGGGGAGGCAGCGCGCCGCGACGGCCGCAAGCTCCCTATCATCACCACCGACAGCGTAGACGCCGACAGCGTAGAGCAGCTCTGCGAGCTTTTCCGCCGCCACAAACCTGAAATGGTAATAAATGTGGCTCTCCCTTATCAGGATCTCACCATAATGGATGCGTGTCTGGAGTGTGGGGTCAACTATCTCGACACTGCCAATTATGAGCCGCGCGATGTCGCACACTTCGAATATTCGTGGCAGTGGGCTTACCGCGAGCGCTTCGAAAAGGCAGGTCTGACAGCCATACTGGGGTGTGGTTTTGACCCGGGAGTATCGGGAGTTTTCACCGCCTACGCCGCCAAACATTACTTCTCGGAAATGGAGACTCTCGATATCGTGGACTGTAATGCCGGTAACCACGGAAAAGCGTTCGCCACCAATTTCAATCCGGAGATCAATATCCGCGAAATCACCCAGAACGGCCGTTACTGGCAGAACGGCGAATGGGTGACAACCGGTCCGCTCGAGATTCATCAGGAACTCACATATCCCAACATCGGTCCACGCGACAGCTACCTGCTCTATCACGAAGAGCTTGAGAGTCTGGTTAAGAATTTCCCCACGATAAAGCGAGCACGCTTCTGGATGACTTTCGGCCAGGAATATCTCACTCATCTGCGTGTGATCCAGGACATAGGTATGGCGCGCATCGACGAGATCGAATACAACGGTCAGAAGATCGTGCCCCTGCAGTTCCTCAAGGCTGTTCTCCCCGATCCGCAGGAGCTCGGAGAGAACTACACCGGCGAGACTTCGATCGGTTGCCGCATCGCCGGCAAGGGGAAGGACGGTGAGCCGATGACATATTACATCTACAACAACTGCTCCCATGAGGAGGCTTACCGCGAGACCGGCATGCAGGCAGTGAGCTACACCACGGGGGTTCCCGCGATGATCGGAGCCATGATGTTCCTCACCGGTAAATGGCGCAAGCCGGGTGTGCATAATGTGGAAGAGTTCGATCCGGATCCCTTCATGGAGCAGCTCAACGTTCAGGGGCTTCCCTGGCATGAGATCGTAAACGCCGACCTTGAAGTCAATTAGTAATTAGCAATTAGTAATTGGGAATTGCAGGTCCGGGCTGAACAACCAGGGTGGCATGAAGTAATATTCCTCATGCTCTCAGTTCTTCCGCTCTTCCGCTCTCATGCTCTTTCTTTTCTTCTTAACTTCTTAACTTCTCTACTTCCCAACTATGGCAGAAGACAAATATCATCAGGCTGTGGAGGATTCGCACGTTCTTACTGACGACGCCGCCGTGAAAAGCGCTGTCGAGAAGATCATTGCTGACCATCTTTCCGAAAACATGAATGAGGAGGTTTATAAATTCCTCTTCAACTGTATAGATCTTACAACGCTGCGCTCAACCGATTCACCACGCAGCGTAGCAGAGTTTACCGAACGAGTGAACGCTTTCGACAACGAGCATCCCGAGATGAAAAACGTTGCCGCCATCTGCGTTTACCCTAATTTCGCTCAGGTAGTGCGCACGGTTCTTGAAGTAAGCGATGTCGACATAGCCTGCGTGTCGGGATGTTTCCCATCGTCGCAGTCGTTTATCGAGGTAAAGATCGCCGAAACCGCTCTGGCTGTGGAGGGTGGTGCCGATGAGATCGACATAGTTCTCAACCTCGGCAATTTCCTCGACGGAGACTACGAGGAGGTATGTGACGAGATCTCCGAGCAGAAACATTCGTGTCGCGACGCATGTCTGAAGGTAATTCTTGAGACAGGGGCTCTCAAGACCGCTGAAAATATCAAGGCGGCTTCAGTGCTGGCGATGTATAGCGGAGCCGATTTCATCAAGACCTCAACCGGCAAGGAGTATCCCGGGGCAAGCCTGGAGGCAGCCTACGTGATGTGCAACTGCATAAAGGAGTATTACGAAAAGACCGGCCGCATGGTGGGCTTCAAGCCTGCAGGAGGTGTACGCACACCCGAAGAGGCGGTCAGCTACTATTGCATCGTGAAGGAGATTCTTGGCGAGCAGTGGCTCACCAACGAGTATTTCCGCATCGGTGCGAGCGGTCTTGCCAACAATCTGCTCTCAGCGATCTGGGGCACTGAGACAAAATATTTCTAAAAAACCGGTTCAACGACATGGAATACTGGATAATCGTAGACTGCCGGCATGCGGGTCCGTTCAGCGCACAGGATCTTATAAATGCCGGTCTGAAAGATGATACTCTCGTATGGTGCGAGGGGCTTACCGAGTGGACACCCGCCGGACGCATCGAAGAGCTTGCCTCCATGATGCGCATGCGCGACACAACCGCCGCTGCCACAACACCTCAGGAACCGTGTGAGCGGGAATGTGCTCCCGCGTCCGGGCAACAGCAGCCTCGCGAACCGGAGCAAACTTACCGGCAGTATCCTCAACCACAGCAAACGCAACAGGCGCCAGTGGTGGCTTCCGAGCCATGTCCCCCCGCCTATATTGCATGGAGCGTTATAGCGACGCTATTGTGCTGCACTATTGCAGGTATTCCGGCGATTATCTTCTCATCCATGACAAAAAGCGCTTATTACAAGGGAGATATCAAGAAAGCGAAGAAATACAGCGAATGGGCGCAATGGTGTATCATTCTGTCCATTACCCTCGGCGCTGTCACCTGGCCTTTCCAGATGGCCTTCATGGGATTCTGAATTCTTTGCGGAATGTCGAAGCGCGAAATAACCGTCAGAGCCGCCCTGCTTGTTGCTGCAGGGGCGGCTCTGATTGCCTTATACCTGTTGATGGTTGATCTGACGGGGTTCATGCCCAGGTGTCCGGTTAAGATGTTCACCGGGCTGGACTGTCCCGGGTGTGGAAGCCAGCGTGCGCTCCACAGCCTGCTGGAAGGCCACCTGCTGGAGAGCGTCCGACATAATCTGCTGCTGCCTTTTGCGGTGGCTTATCTGGCTGTGTGCGGACTGCATTGGATCAATCCAGCCTGGAGAGTGGTGGGTGCGCTCTATACGCGGCTTACTTCCCCACGGGCCCTATGGATTACGGTAGCTTTGGTTGTAGGGTGGATGATAGTCAGGAATATCTGAGGAGGAACGGGAGCTGCGCTGCCGTCACCGACAAAACCGGCTGACACTAAGCCCTTGCTCCGATGCTCCCCTGCTCTTTTGCCCTTAGAACTCCGAGAAAAGGGTCGGTTTGATGACGATGCCGACACGGAGCTGGTTGTGATATTCCTTGTAGGCGAGCAACCCTTCGCCGTAGCCGCTGTAGAGCTGGACGAAAAGATATTGATTCGACTTTGTGGAGAAACGATAGGCAGCCTCGAAAATCCAGTTGTAGTTGAGGTTCCAGCCTGAGCGTTTGATCATCGTAACGGAGGTTGACAGTTTTCTGTTGGGCGATTGCAGCGACCAGCCGCCCTGAAAGATTCCGCAATATTTCAGAATGTCGCGGTTGTTTTCCCCGTCGACGATAGGTATCCAGAACTTTCCATATACAATGAAATTCGGATCGATCATCACGCTTCCGCCTAAGGTGACTTTATTCCATGAGCGCGAGGCAAGCCCGTCGCGACCGTTGCTCTCATGCTCGAGCTGAAGGCTCAGTTTGCCGATGAAACGGTTTTTGAGAAAGATGGGCTTTGCCAGTCCGACACCGGGATTGAAGTTGAGGTCGGTCATCGGCATTGAGTTTTCAAGCACATTCCAGAACACTTTCTGGGAGTAATACAGATAGAGGTATGTACCCCAGGGGAGAGTGTTTTTTGTCAGTTTCTGGGCTATGGATATCTGAAATTTGATGTTAGTGTTCTTACTGGTGGGTTTAGAGGAGATCGACGGTCCGAAAATAAAATAATTGTCTTTATACAGACCGAAATAATAGTGGGTATCGGCAAATGCGCGCCGCAGCGAATCGGTATTGACATTCTCGCTCGGAATAGATATAATCTGCGCATGCACCGGTGAAACCGCGCATCCCATGCATAACAAAATCAGAAAAACAAACAGACGTGTCCTCATATCGTGACGTATATAAAACAGAAATCGAGTTGCCGCCGTAAGTTTCTGACAAAGCATATGAAAAACACCCGCGAAACCAAACATTAAACTGATTCTGACCGTTATAATATTGATGAAACCGCCACAAAATTACGCAAAAAAATGCATATGACAATAGGTGGGCCTGCGCCGGAAAAGCCATAACAACGGAAAATTTACCGTCACAATCCACTACCTATTTTTAGTTAGGAACTGCGGCAAATGAAATGGCGGCCGAGCGGTAAATATACCGATTTATAGGTATTTTCACCACCTTACGACACACGTATAAATAAAAATAACTATATTTGTACTTGAAAAGAATAACAACGCTAATTTATGAGAAAAATTTTACTTTCGCTTTCTGCCGCAGCAATAGCTTCCGCGGCATCAGCCACGATTAATGTCGAGTATCAGTGGAACAAGGTTGTCAACGCCGGCGACGCCGTGATGAGTACCGTAAACTCTATTGCCACTGCCCCGGAAGGGGATTACTATGTAGGCGCCTCTTTCGCCAAATCGGAATCAGTGAAATGGGGTGATACGGACCTCACCCCATCTGAAGAGATGACCACAGCCTACCAGCGCAACTGGACCCTCGGCCGCATCAGCGCCGACGGCACAATGAAATGGCACATCACTGCCGTTAACGCCAATATAGCCAACAACTCACTCCGGGTTGCTGAAACTCCCGACGGAGGTGTGGTGATGATGGCAAACGCCACTTTCAACAGTAATGCCGGAGCGGGCGCTCCCGAACTGATGAAGTTCACCGATACCAAAGGTACCGCCGTAACCATCAACCTTACTGACGCCCCGGCCGATAAGAGCCCTTATGCAGGCGTGCTTATCAAATTCAACAGCGACGGTGAGATGGAATGGAACCGTGTAATCGGTGCCGACGGTTATGAGTCGGCTGGTAAATTCGACGCGAACGTAGTAAGCTTCAACGCGCTGGCTGTTGACAGCGAAGGTAATATATATGCCGGAGGTGTCTATAAGACAGCTCTCGTTCTGGGCGACAAGCAGGAAAGCCGTTTTGCGATAAACCTTGGGGTAGAAAGCAACGGCAAAGTAACCAACAACGGTGATGCTTTCATAGCCCGCTTCGACAATACGGGTAAGACCACCGGTTTCCTTACCTCAACCTCGGTAATTCCCTATGCCGCCAAAGAGAGCCTGAGCGCCATGACTATAGATGGCAACACGCTCTACTGCGCACTCATCGTGGATGGCGCCGCGAACCTCAAATACAACCTTTTCAATGTAGAGACCGAGGTAAGCTCTGATTATGCCGCGAACATAGTCTACGGCAAAGTGGATCTCACCACATTCAAATGTACCGAGGCAGGTGCCCTGACCGCCAACAAGACTGATGTATCAGCGTCCCACAATGCGCAGATCCAGAACATCCAGGCAATCGGCGACCGCCTTTATATCAGCGGTTCAAATAACGGCGCTCTCGAGCAGAACGGTTCGGCAGTGGCAACCTCGTCAAGCAACAAACTCGAGAATACCACAATAGCAGTAGATCCCGCAACCATGACAGCCCCAACCGCCTATGTAACCAATTCCGACAATATCGGCAATGATTTTTATGTGATCCGCGACACTGAGAACGGTAAAGTCTACACTATAGCTTATCAGCTTACCGGCACATTCGGCAACCTCTATCAGTTTGAAGAGGACGGCACTCTCGACCAGGCATATGTTCTGGCAGCCGGTACCAACAATATGACCCCGGCCCTGTTCAACAATGACACCAAGCAACTGCTTGTGCCCATGTATGGCAAGGGACTTGCAGGGCTTGGAGGAACCGAAGCCGCATCCGAGACCTTCGGCAGCTTCCACGGCTTCCTTACATCATTCCGTCTCCCCGACGTAACTACCAGCGGTGTGACCGAGGTAGCGGCAGCCGACAACAACGATGCTCCTGTTGAATACTTCAACCTCCAGGGCATGCGCGTGAAGGATCCCGCCGCCGGAACTCTCGTAATCCGCCGTCAGGGTAGCGAAGTGTCGAAGATGATCGCCCGGTAATCAGACCGGATCTCCATCCAATACGATATGCAGTTTATAACTGAAACCACATAAGATTGATTTTTATTACGTAAGCCAGGAAAAAGCCCCGCCGTGAGACGGGGCTTTTCTATTTTCACCCCCTGCCTGCCGCTGCCTGCCATCAACTACTTAAAGAGATTTGCCGGATAGTGGAAAAATTGTTACCTTTGTGGTTGCTATGCAATAATTGAAGGGTTAAAGCGTTAATAAATCGTAACGAGACGATCGATCTGTATCGCTACAGACCCGTTCCCCTTCGGATCAATACATACATGTAGATTACATCATGAAACTAAATCACCTGTTAATGGGGTGTATCGGTGTGTTCATGTTAGCATCATGCAACACCTCAAAAACCGTGCTTCCCTACTTCACCGATATACGTACTGTCGAGACCGGTACAATGGAAGCCGGCGATTATATGCCGGTAATTCAGCCCGACGACGAACTTTTCATCACAGTGACCTCCCGCGAGCCCATGGCCTCGGCCCACTATAATCTTCCCCTGTCCAATCCGGCGACCACCGACGCCCTTGAAGTAACGTCGCAGCCTAAGCAGCAGACTTATGTAGTAGACAGCAAGGGAGACATCAATTTTCCGGTGCTTGGAAAGCTGCATGTGGCAGGTCTGACAACCGAGCAACTGCAGGCTCAGCTCACCCGCGACATCAGCAACGACGTCAAAGACCCTCTGGTAAGAGTAGAGCTCGTGAACTTCACGGTTGTTGTGGCAGGGGAGGTAATGACCCCCTCTACTATCCAGGTGAACCGCAACCGCTTCAGCATCCTCGACGCCCTGTCGGCAGCGGGCGACCTCACCCCCTATGGCGAGCGTTCGAACATACTGCTGATCCGCGAGGAAAACGGGGAGCGCAAGTTCGTGCATCTCAACCTCAACTCCTCCGACCTGCTGAAGTCGCCCTACTTCTACCTTCAGCAGAACGACTATGTATATGTTGAGCCTAACAAGATCCGTCAGGCAAACTCCCGCTATAATCAGGACAACAGCTACAAACTGTCAATGACTTCAACTATTGTGAGCGCGGCCTCAGTGATCGCATCGCTCATAATCGCCCTCACTGTGAAATAACCCGACGACTTCAATGGCAAACAATCATACATCCGACTTCATCGATATAAAGGGGCTCCTACGCCAGTATCTATCCAAATGGTATCTTTTCGTGATATCAGTTGTCGTATGCTGCGGGATAGCCCTTCTGTTCTGTAAAGCCCGCCAGCGCACCTACGGCGTACGCGCCAACGTCCTGATCCAGGTTGACGACACCAACCCTCTGAGCGCCATGGGAGCCGTGGGTGACCTTCTCGGTTCCAAAGGCCGTGTGGACGACGAGGTCTACGTGATCAGTTCCCACTCGCTGCTGCGCGACGTGGTGAAGGAGCTCGGAATCAACCAGTCAAATATGGTCAAGCGCGGCATTCTCAAACGGGTTGATACCTATCCTGACAACCCGTTGAAGATCGTAACCGCCCCGGGACTTGCCGACACCCTTACCACCGGAATCAGCTTTAAAGTAAAGGTGAACGAGAAAGGTATGGCGACAATCAAGGCAAAAGCCAAGCGTAAGATAATTGCCGACGTCAAGAACCAGCCTCTGCCGGTGACCCTTTCCACCCCTTACGGTGATTTCACCATCGAAAAGACTGAATTTTTCACCGATGGGGAAGAACTTAACGACAACATGAGCTTCTCAGGCTATCACGCAGCCGCCGAGGACCTGGCTCTGGAAGTGTCGGCCTCCATCGCCAGCAAGAAGAGTAACGCCATCGAGCTTGCCATCGACACAAAGAACCCGGCTCTGGGTGAAGCGATCCTCAATGAGATAATAACGCTCTACAACCAGCGCGGTATCCGCGAGAAGAACCTGCAGGGAGAGAAGACCAGCCAGTTCATCGCCGACCGTCTGGTAATTCTCAACGAAGGTCTGAACGATGCCGAACTTGCCATCGAGCAATACAAGCGCGACCATAACCTCACCGATCTCAAAATCGACATGACCTACAACTCCCAGAAAATGGGAGACCTCGAGAAGTCGCTCCTTGCAGCCGAGACCGATTCGGAAATCCTGAAAATGACGCTGGAGTTCATGCAGAATCCGGAGAACGCATATGCTCTGGTGCCCTCCACCATCCCCGATCTGGCAGAGGCGATGAACAGCTACAACGAGATTATTCTCAAACGAATCGAGCTGATGGGAAGCGCCCATCCGAACAACGTTATGCTTCAGCAGATCAACGCCCAGATCGACGCCATGAGAGCCAACGTTCTCTCCTCGATAAAGCGGGCGAAAGTATCTGCAGACCTTACTGTAAAGGAAATTAAAAATCAGGTTGACTTCACTAAGTCGAGCCTCAGCCAGATACCTACCAAAGAACGTGAATTCTATACGCTGCAACGCGAGCAGCTGGTGAAACACAACCTCTACATGTTCCTGCTGCAACGCGGCGAAGAGACGCAGATGCTTCTGGCCAATGCCGTTCCCAAGGGTCAGATTGTAGACGAGGCATATACTTTGAACAAACCTCTGGGCTTAGGCAACATGATGATCATGATGCTCGCGATGTGCATGGCCCTGTGTCTGCCCCCCGCCTACCTGTTCCTGCGCAAGCTGCTCCGCAACAAATTCGAGACCCGCGAGGAAGCCGAGAAGTTTGTGAATGTGCCCGTACTCGGCGAGATGTGTCAGATCCGCGAATCAAAAGGGAGCGTCGTAGTGGGCAACGGAATCTACTCAAGTTCATCGGAGCTTTTCCGTCTGCTTCGAACCAACCTTCTTTTCATGCTCAACGGAGCTGATGACAAGGTGGTTCTTATGACCTCGGCGCGTTCCGGTGAAGGCAAATCATTCATTTCTATAAATCTTGCTGCCACATTGGCCCTTCTCAAAGGGAAGCGTGTTCTTCTGATCGGTATGGATATACGTAAGCCTCAGCTTGCCAACTATCTCGGCATCCCGGCAAATCCTGGTTTGACCGAATATCTGTCGACCCCCGGAATGCCGGTCGAGAATATCATCAGACGCAACACCCCGATAGAGAACATGGATGTGATCGTAGCGGGTCCGATACCTCCCAACCCTGCGGAGCTTCTGGCATCGGATCATGTCGACGAGCTGTTCGCCAAGCTGCGTACGATGTATGACTACATCATTATCGATTCGGCACCGGTGGGCATGGTATCCGACACCTTCTCGCTCAACCGTGTGGCAGACGCCACAGTGTTTGTGACCCGTGTGAACTACTCGCAGATAACCGACCTGCAGTATCTCAACAAAATCAATGAGGACAAGCGTCTCAACAAGCTATCGGTTGTAATCAACGGCACCCAGTCGAAGCAAGGCTACGGCTACGGCTACAAATAAAACTCTCAACACACCCTGATGGGGGACGCACTACCGACGACGACAACTGTCAGCGCAGCCACTGCCGAGGCATCTTCCGGTACGCGCCACGACGCGAACCGTAAAGAGCTTCTGCAACTCACTCGCGCAGAGTGGGGATGGGCTCTTGCGTTTATGCTCTCCATGTCGATGATAGGGTTGAAATTCCCTATCGGCTATATAACGGCGCTGCTGCTGATGGCAGCCCGCTACCGCAGCAACCGCTACGACTTCCTGATGATGTTCACCATCTTCATGGGTGGCTATGGCGTGGCGACCTTCACATCGCTCGGCATCGGAAGCCAGAATATAACTCTTTTCGTAGGAGTCATCGGGTATCTGTGTCTTAAAAAATACCCGCTTCTCAACAAGTCCATGTGGTTATGGGGGCTGTATGCATTAGCCCTCTTATACATCGCACATTTCAGCATAGTGTCGATGAGTATCCAGTTCGCGAGAATAACACGCTACCTGTCAATAATCTTCTTTATCTTTCCGCTTCTGTTTTTCTCCGGGAGAGAATTCGACATAAATAAGTTCTGGAGGGCGGTTATGCCGTATGTCATAATAATGGGTATATTCTATATCATTGACTGCTTTATTTTCAGCGGCAATGTGCTTGTTCCCTGTACCTATCTCTCCAACTTCCGGCAATCGACCTTCGACCACCTGATATGGCGCCCATTCTCTATGTCGCCGGCCAGAAAATATCCGGTGGGCATCTACTTGTTCACACTCGCCGTAATTCCCCTGATCCGCTTATACAAGTTGCGCCCGTGGCAATGGGCGGCGATTATAGGAGGAATGATCTCGACCTTCACCTTCACGGTAATTTCCGGTCTTGTGGTAGGCTACATGTTCCTCCGCGGCAATGTGCGCCAAACTCTGAAATGGGGACTTATCGGGCTGGTGTTTTTCCCGCTCCTTTATGTTGCCGACGGCTTTCTCCCCACGCGTGACGCCGGAGATATCGGTGGTACACAAAGCTTCCTGCGAATAAAATCGTCTGTAGACCAGATTATTTCAGCCTTCAGTGTTCAGGATGAAGAGGATCTCGCCAAACTCGGGACCAGCCGAATGGGACAGGCGATTCCCAAAATCGAGCTCCTGTATGACGAGAACAAGCAGTGGACGGGATTCGGCTTCCTCGACATGATCGAGAACACCCCCTCGAAATATATCATTTACAACGACCTCTATTTCGACGAATACAGTGAGGATAACTGGGAAGTTGCCAACAATATCGAGATTACCGTGCTCGAGGTGTTCACCACCATAGGATGGATAGGACTGGCAGTACACATAGCCTTTTTCGTAGGGCTTTATCTGCTTGTGCGCAAGAAACGCAACTCTATTTATTTCCTAAGTGTGATGGTTTTGTTCGCATGGTTCGGCATAGGCGGTTTCGAGGGTCTTGTCCGTATCATGTCGCTTTACCTCGTGGGCCTCACTTACGGCATTGTACTTCTGACAAACCGCCCGGGACACGAGAACAGGGTAGACAACAGCACAATCGCGGAGGGTGAGACGTCATGACAGGTAGCGACAGCAAACGCATAGCCCGCAACGCCGTGTATCTCTACGGCCGGATGCTCCTGACGGTCGGAGCGTCACTCTATACCACGCGCCTTGTGATGGAGACACTTGGAGTGCATAACTACGGTATCTACGGACTTGTCGGGGGAATTGTCGCGATTCTGGGATTTATCAACGGAACCATGGCCGGCGCTACCCAGCGGTTTCTCAATTACGAGATGGGAGGCGGAAATCCGGAGCGCACGCGGAGCACTTTCAGCAACGCCCTGCTCCTGCATATCGCGATAGCCGCATTCGTGGTGGTGCTGGGCGAAACGGTGGGACTGTGGTATGTCAATACCCATCTGAACATCGCTCCGGAAAGGATGTATGCGGCCAACGTCACTTACCAGCTTTCGATACTTGCGGCAGTGGCGTCGATTGTCCAGATCCCTTACGTGGCCTCCATCATGGCAAACGAGCGGATGAACATCTACGCCGGCATGTCGGTTCTCAATGTGGCTCTGAAACTCGGGGTAGCCTTGTCGCTGGTGCTCTTTCCGGGACTTGACACCCTCATAATCTACGCGGTGATGATGGCAGCCGCCGCATGGCTCGTGGCATTTCTTTACCGCGCTTACTGCGTGCGCAACTTCAACGAATGCCGGTTCTCGCGCCATGTGGACAAGGGGATATTCCTTTCGATGCTCAAGTTCTCGGGATGGGACGTCTACGGGAATCTGTGTTATACGGGTCGTGTGCAGGGTACGATAGTGATTCTCAATAAATTCAGCGGTACGGCCCTCAATGCCGCCGGAAACCTTACCCTCACGGTATCGGGAACAATAACGAGCTTCGCATCGGCCGTTACAACAGCTTTCCGTCCACAGATCATACAGCAGTATGCCCGCCGCAATTACCGCGACATGCTGACCCTTCTCAACAACTGCGCCCGCTATTCTTTTCTGCTCATGGGGCTTCTGGTGGCTCCCATGTTCATAGAGATGGACTATCTGCTCGGTCTGTGGCTTGGCTTCGATGATGTGCCAGAATATACAGCCACTTTCTGCCGCATCAGCCTTATTGCGGCATGCGGCGAGCTACTTATAACAACGGTGTGCATCGGCATCCATGCCACAGGCAACGTAAAACGGTTGAGTTTCATATCCGGAACCCTCTACCTTATTGAGCTTCCAGCCATGTATCTTCTGCTGCGGTATACGGGGTGTCCGCCTGTGGTGTATTGCGTCCACTGCCTGTTTATCGGTCTGGTGCTTTTTACAGATACAATCATACTGAAAACCCAGCTCAAGTGTTTCCGTATACGTCAATTCTGGCGCAGAGGTGTATTGGTTCCACTACTCATAGTAGGTTCAGTCACCGGAGCAGCCCTCTGGATGAAGACCCTCGGCGAGGAAGGACTGATGCGTGCCATCCTCATAGCGATGTTCACCACGGCCATGACCCTGTCGCTCACCTATTGCTTCGGTATTGACGGCGCTACCAGAACTGTTGTCAACAATAAAATCAAACGTATAATAAAGCGACAGTGAAAACCATTCTTTTTGTTGCAACCTCGATGAATGTAGGGGGGGTGGAAAAGGCGCTCACCGGTGTGCTCAGCGCTCTTGATCCGGAAGAATGGGACATATATCTGGATCTGATCCACCATGAGGGGGGCTTTCTGCCGGCTGTTCCGCAACATGTGAAGACCGGGGTTATCGCATCGCTCAACCGCCACAGTTCTTTCTGCAATAATCCGGTTAAAGGATTCCTGAAGTATGTTAAAGAGGGCAATGTACTGACAGGAATCAGACTGATGTGGCATTACGCTCTTGCCAAGCAACGGAAATCGCTCAACAGTTTCAGCCGCTATATAACCCGCGGGGAGCGGGTTCATGATATGGAATTCGACGTGGCAGTATCGTTTCACGGACCGAGTGAGTATCTCGACAGCTATGTAGCCGATCGCGTCAGGGCACGCCGTAAGATCGGTTGGATCCACTTCGATGTGAGCCGCTGCTACATAAAGCCACGCAGCATTGTCGAAAGCTACAGCCGTTTCGACCGTATCTTTATAGTGTCGGAAGAGGGTAAGCGGGTGTTCGACCGCATGTTCCCTACGCTTTCCGGACGCACTGAAGTAATGCCCAATATAGTTAGCCGGCGTACGATAGAGCGAATGGCGGAAGAACCGGATCCTTTCGTGAAAAAAAACGGCGAGACACATGTTGTCACTGTCGGGCGCCTGTCTGACGAAAAAGGGCAGGATCTTGCTATTGAAGCGCTCGCTTTGCTACGCGAAAAAGGAGAGAACAACATAATCTGGCATTTCGTTGGTGGCGGACCGGCTACTGAAAAGCTAAAGGAACTCGCGGTAAGGCTCGGAGTAGCAGTGCAGGTTCATTTCCACGGAGTGACTTTGAACCCCTATTCCTATATGCGGCTTGCCGATATCTATATGCAGCCGTCGCGCCACGAAGGATATGGTATAACCATTCAGGAAGCCTTAACCTTCGGTGTTCCGGTAGTGTCGACCGATACCACCGGTGGGCGCGACCAGTTGGCTGGGGTTGGAAACGCGGTTCTTACCGGCTTTACTCCCGAGGCTATCGCCGATGGGATAGTCCGCGCCAGAACCCTCCCGCGGAGTGCTCATCTCACAGCCGACACCATCACTGGAGCCGAACTGTCGGCGCGCCTATCTTAACGATTTTCCGTCAGAAACTATATGAAAAGCTGAGAAGGAGGCGCGTTTTCTGAATTGTGTCAGGATTGCCGAGGGGGATGGAAACGACAGGTTGCACAGACAGATTGCCCGACGAAAGCCTACATCCGGCATGCAGTCTTTTCTCAGATTTGCGGATATCAGGAATTGTGGTATAAGCAACCCCGGCTGTCACAATATTGTTGAAAACATATCCCAACCCGGCGCGGTAGCAAAGTTTGAAATCATATCCCGTATCATACCGCGGCTCTACGACACATCCCAATTTCAGCCCCCGCACAATCCTCCAGTCAAAGCTGAGATCAGCGCCTGCTATGCGGTAGCCCCCATCCCATTCCGTGTCTGCAAACAGAGCCAATCCATACGCGCGGCGGCCACCGTCACGGGCGGCGGAATAACCGATCTCGATGCCCACCTGCTGATATCGCATCGCCTGAGAAAACAGACTGTGGCGCAAACCAGCGGAAAAATGCTCCCCGAACCGATAATGGGCGAAAAGATAACGGGAGTTCCGCACCCCGATCTCCCAGCCCTTATCATTCCCCCGGGTTTCGTTCGGAATACCCATACATACTAAGAGCAGTATGATAAACCGCCAGCTGAGCGATGAATTCCACTTGTGTCCAATCATATCGCGTATCATTATCACTAACTATATGCAGGTTAGAAGAATCTGTACATACCTCATTTTGACGATAGCCGGCATTGCAACGCAGCTGACAGCAGAACGTATCCTTCAGCGCCAGGATGGAGCCCGTCGATATAGAGAGATGGATCGGGAGCTGAATCTCCAGAAGCCATGAACTGATCGTAGACAGGAATATGGACAATCGATGGATGGCGCGGTAGGGCGGCATTGACAAGACTGTTGAACCGGCTTATCCTGCCATTGAGACCGTCGGATCCGTTGCATGTCGGCAATACCTCGAAAAGATATATACGTACGGCTCCCAACCGGGAGAACGCTTCAATATAACGCTCCACATATCCTTCCAGCTTATCGTCGGAAAGGTGCGAAAGATCGTTGATTCCCATTACCGCCACTACATCGTGCCCGCCGAGTGAGTTTGCTTTTTCCTCGATATAACTGACTCCGGAACCGCTTTTACCTAAATTGACGGCAGTCAGATGGGGAAGAGTAGTCTCTATATCCCATAGCTGCACTATCGAATCACCGATAAATACAATCGGCTTCTCCTCATGGGAGCATCCCGAGAGAAGTATCGCAACCACTCCCGCGAACAATGTCAGCCAGCCGGCGCGTTTCATTATCACCATCAGTTTTCAAAGAGAGAATATTTTCTTCCAGTCGTAGTCCTGATCCTTGAATGTCTGTGCAATGAATGCCCCCAGACATTTCACGACATAGGAAAGAATGAAAATGACAATAAATGTCACGATCACATTGAGCGGGAACAGGTGATTGTACCTATCGGTAAAAAGCGCGAACTGAACCAGATATACCTCAAGCGAAACCGCACTGATCCAATACACGCATTTACGGATCACCGGCTTTTCATAAACCTTAATCAACGCAGGAGCGCTACACATCCGGAACATAAACCACAGCACACCCCAGAACGGTATCAGCGACAGAATCTGCAGATTGCAAAGAGCCGGGGAGCGCCGGCATAGAGTTATGAAGCAGAAATAGCACGCTGCCGAGACAAGCACACCGGCCATCGAAGGAAGAAAACGCGGTTTGCCGAGAGATGATGACCTGGCACCGACAACAGCGCCGAACACCATGCACAGAAAATAATGAAGGAAAGTATACCGCTCAGTAGTGTGGTACATGAACACTGTTGTACGGTCATGGAACATATACAACACGATAAGGAACAGAATATATGCCCCACAGAACCATCCGATCTGCTTCATTGTCATCTTCCGGAGGAAAAACAGCATTACATAAAACAACATTATAGCGGAGATGAACGTTCCTCCCCCATAAAGCAGTATCGTGATTATATCATGATTCTGACCGAAAAGCAGACACGACACAACCGCCCAGGCCAGAATGCTGGGATAAATGCGGTTGATACGGCGTTTATACCAGTTGAAAAAATCGCCTCCCCTGCCCATAAACAGTGTGAAGCCGGAACAGAACAGGAACAGACCGTCGCCGAAAGCCCCTCCGGCACACATCTGTGAGACGGGGACAAGCGCGTCCATGTGGCTCCAGGTGATCAGGAGAACTGCAATACATTTAAGAATATACACCGTGGGATTGCGGCGTTGCACAGAGGGGATGGTATCATTTGGTTGCATGCAAAAAAGGGATAAAGCTCGGTTTGTAGAGAAATCGGACAGGGTAAGCATCCACACTATACCGACATGATCAATTATCCGTTTAACGTAATTAACGGTTATAAAATTGTTTCACGGCATCGGTAAATATCGGTTTAAATAATTAACTTTGCACTTCAAAACCGCTGTGACCGGACGGAAATCTAAGAATGGACAGAAATCTATCATCCAAAATACTATATATCGGCATTGATTACCGCAATCCCATCGGAGGAGTGGCGTCGGTAGAACATGAATATGCAAAATTTCTGTCACCCTTCAAATTCATACGGACATGTGTCAACGGCAGTAAGGCGCAAAAAGCGCTTGTAGCAGCCGAGGGTCTCGCGCGCTTCACCCTCCGCATGATCACCGATAGGGAGATAGAGATCATACATGTCAATGCCTCGACAGAGGCAAGCTTCTGGCGTAAACGGATGTTCATACGCATCGGACGCTTATTCGGTAAAAAGATCATCTATCACAATCACGGTGGCCGTTTCAAGAAATTCTATGCCGATTATCCCGTCCAGGTACGCAAAGTTCTGGATCAGGTCGACTGCATCGTAGCCCTGTCCGACGACTGGAAGCGTTATTTCCGCGATGAACTGGGGTGTCCCCGTGTGGAGGTAATCCCGAACCTTGTCTCGCGCCCTGAGCCTCCGTGCATCCCTACGGAAAGAGCGTCAGGTGAACCGCTTCGCCTTACCTTCCTCGGAAAAATAATGAAGGAGAAAGGGATATACGACCTGCTTGAACTTCTTGACGAGCAACGCGCCCGTTATGACGGGAAAGTGAAACTGACTGTGGGGGGCAATGGCGAGACAGAACTGTTTGAAAAAATGGTGGCTGAAAAAGATCTCGGCTCAATGGTGGAATTTGCCGGTTGGGTCAACGGTGAAGAGAAAGACAGGCTCCTGCGGGCTACCGATGTTTTTATTCTACCTTCCTACTACGAAGGGGTGCCGATCTCGATACTGGAAGCTATGAGTTATGGAAAACCGGTGGTCTCAACCCGTGTGGGAGGTATTCCTGAGATAGTGACCGACGGTGAAAACGGATTTCTGACATCGCCGGGCGATAAAGCCGCTATTGCCGGAGCAATCGACAGGCTGACTGATGACCCTGCGCTGTGCCGCCACATGGGGGAAAAAGCTTTGGAAAAAGTAAAATCTTACTTCCCCGAGGAAATAGACCGCTCGCTCTCGCGACTTTACCGGTCACTGCTTACTCCCTGACGCCACATTATCAGGAGATAAGTTTCGCGGGATTGGGAAATTTTTGCTAACTTTGCAAGTTGTAAGCTATTACTTTACGCAATGAACATATCGTACAATTGGCTCAAAGAATATCTCGACTTCGATCTGGCTCCCGCCCAGGTCAGCGAGGCTCTCACCTCCATAGGTCTTGAAACCGATGGCGTTGAAGAGGTGGAATCTATAAAAGGTGGTCTTAAAGGCTTGGTAATCGGCAAAGTACTGACTTGTGTAGACCATCCTGACAGCGATCATCTTCATATCACTACCGTAAATCTGGGCGATGGAAATCCTACCCAGATAGTATGCGGGGCTCCCAATGTGGCAGCCGGACAGACTGTTGTAGTGGCTACCGTAGGCACAACGCTATACAGCGGCGAGGAATCGTTCCAGATAAAGAAATCGAAAATCCGCGGTGTGGAATCGTTCGGCATGATCTGCGCCGAAGATGAGATCGGAACCGGCACCTCCCACGACGGAATCATAGTCATTCCCGAGGATAAGGCTCCGGCAGCAGGCACCCCCGCCGCCGAATATTTCGACCTGAAGAGCGACTGGGTCATGGAGGTTGATCTCACTCCCAACCGCATCGATGCCGCCAGCCATTACGGTGTTGCCCGCGATCTGGCAGCATATCTCGACTGCCACCTCACCCATAGCGATCTTCATCGCCCCGATGTATCGGCTTTCGCTGCAGACCGCCCCGACGGCGCGGTTGAGGTTGAGGTTCTCGACCGCGAGGGAGCGCCACGCTACAGCGGTGTCACTATCCGCGGTGTAAAGGTGAAGGAGAGCCCCGAATGGCTTCAGCAGCGTCTGGCTGCAATCGGTGTGCGCAGCATCAACAATGTGGTCGACATTACGAACTATATCCTTCACGGTATGGGTCAGCCCCTCCACTGCTTCGACCTGGCAAAAATCGCCGGTAACCGGATAGTGGTACGCACCGTTGAGGAGGGAACCCCCTTCGTAACTCTCGACGGAGTGGAGCGGAAGCTCTCGTCAGCCGATATCATGATATGCGACACGGAAAAGCCGCTGTGTATCGGCGGTGTGTTCGGCGGTCTTGATTCGGGAGTTACTGATACAACCACCGATATTTTCCTTGAAAGCGCCTGCTTCCACCCCACCCGCATCCGCCGCACAGCCCGTCGCCATGGTCTGTCGACCGATGCCTCGTTCCGCTACGAGCGTGGTCTGGATCCCAACGCCTGCATGTATGCCCTCAAGCTGGCAGCCCTTATGGTGAAGGAGCTTGCCGGAGGTGAGATCTGTGGCGATCCGGTTGATCTGTATCCCGACAAAGCAGAGCCTTACAAGGTAACACTCAGCTACGATTATCTGAACCGTCTTGTGGGCAAGGAGATTCCAGTGGCAACGGTAGATGCCATTCTCCGGTCGCTTGAGATAGAAATTGCCGGGCGGGGCGATGGCGAAGTGGAGCTGCTGGTGCCCCGCTACAGGGTGGATGTTACCCGTCCGTGCGATGTAGTTGAGGAGGTTCTCCGCATATATGGATACAACAATGTTGAATATACCGAAACGGTTCATTCGTCGCTCCAGTTCAAAGGCTTCACTGCCGAAGCTGAACAGATGCAGCAGCTTATCGCCGAGCAACTGACCGCCCAGGGCTTCAACGAGATAATGAACAACTCGCTCACCGCCGAGCGCTACTACAACGATCTGACGGCTTACCCGGCCGACCACTGCGTGAAGCTGCTCAACCCGCTGAGCACGGATCTCAATGTGATGCGCCAGACCCTGCTCTTCGGCGGTCTGGAATCGCTGTCGCACAATATCAACCGCAAGTCACCCGACCTGCGCTTCTATGAGTTCGGTAATGTTTACTCTCTCGATCCGTCGGTAGAGTTCAATGCCGACAAGCCTCTGGCGGCTATCCACGAAGGTTTCCGTCTGGCTCTCTGGATGACAGGTAATCTTCACGCCGGCAACTGGAGCCGCGCCGCTGAAGAAGCGACATTCTTCGACCTCAAGGCCACGGTTGCAAATATTCTTGCCCGTCTGGGTGTGAGCGTCAATGAAATCACTCTTACCCGCGGCAACGGCAACAACATCTTCTCCACATATCTCGACATCAAGACACGGTCGGGTAAACTGCTCGGCGAGATGGGACTTGTGGCAAAGACACAGCTCGCTAAAACCGATATAAAGCAGCCGGTAGTATACGCGCAACTTGACTGGGACGCCATCAGCAAGCTGGCGGTGAAGAAGAAAGTGGAGTTCACTCCTCTGCCCAAGACACTCCCGGTCAAGCGCGACCTCGCGCTGCTTGTCGATAAGTCTGTGACGATGGCCCAGATTGAAGCCGTAGTTCAGGAGAGCGAGCGCCGTCTGCTACGCAAGGTGACCCTCTTCGACGTTTACGAAGGTAAGAATCTGCCTGAGGGTAAGAAATCTTATGCGATCTCCATCACCCTTCAGGACAAGGATAAGACGCTTCAGGACAAGCAGATCGACGCTGTGATGCAGAAGATAGTGACAAACCTTACCAATAAGCTCGGAGCTGAACTGCGCTGAGCCACCAATAGAAACTGATAATTAAAAAACATATTCAGATAAGAAACATATATGGGACGCGCATTTGAATACCGCAAAGCCAGAAAGCTCAAAAGATGGGGCAACATGTCGAGAACCTTCACACGCATCGGTAAGGAAATTACCATCGCTGTGAAAGCCGGCGGTCCCGACCCCACGACCAACCCCCGCCTGCGTGCGCTGATGCAGAATGCCAAGGCAGCCAACATGCCTAAGGATACTGTAGAACGCGCCATCAAGAAGGCTACAGACAAAGACGCAAAAGACTACAAGGAGATCACTTACGAGGGATACGGACCTTTCGGTGTCGCTATCTTCGTGGAGGCTGCTACCGACAACAATACCCGTACGGTAGCCAACGTCCGCTCATATTTCACCAAACATGGCGGCTCACTGGGCACTCAGGGATCACTGACCTTCCTGTTCGACCACAAGGTAATGCTGAAAATTCAGCCCAAGCCCGATATGGAACTTGAGGAACTCGAACTTGAGCTCATCGACTATGGTGTAGACGAGGTTGAGGCTGACGACGAAGGTGCGGTAGTTCTCTACGGTCCGTTCGAAGAGTACAGCAATATCCAGCAGTATCTCGAAGGTAACGGCTTCGAAATCGAGAGCACCGAGTTCGTGCGTATCCCCAACGACCTGAAGGAACTGACTGCCGAACAGCGCGAGACCATCGACAAACTTCTCGAAAAACTCGAGGAGGACGAAGATGTTCAGAACGTGTTCCACAACATGAAGGAAGAGGAGGAATAACCCCATGTTCTCCGGCATAGTAGAGGAAGCCGCTACGGTGCGCAAAGTTGTGCGCGACGGCGGCAACGTTCATCTGACCGTAGAATCAAGTTTCGCCGACGAACTAAGGATAGACCAGTCAGTAGCTCACAACGGGGTATGCCTTACAGTTGTGGCGCTTGCCGGCGACGGAACCCATACCGTGACAGCGATCGAGGAAACGTTGCTCCGCAGCAATCTCGGCGACCTTAAGGAGGGTAGCCGTGTTAATCTGGAGCGTTGCATGGTGATGAACGGCAGGCTTGACGGTCATATAGTTCAAGGTCATGTAGACTGCACAGCAGAATGCGTTGAGATTGAGGAGGTGGAAGGGAGCCGCTACTTCAAGTTCCGATATTCCGTTCCTGCCGAAATGAAGCGTAAGGGTTATGTTACGGTAGAAAAGGGATCGGTATGCGTAAATGGTGTCAGCCTTACCGTATGCGATTCTGAAGATGATACTTTCCGTGTGGCCATCATTCCTTATACTCTTGAACATACCAATTTCGGCGACATACATGTAGGAACCCGGGTGAACCTCGAGTTCGATATAATAGGTAAATATATCGCCAAGATGATAGGCTGAAACGGACAAATAACTCTCTGGAATAAACTCTCGCCGGGTGGCGCATATGCGCCACCCGGCGAGACTGCTTCTCTTCTCCTCCCCTCCCTGCTTCTCCCCTATGTTCAGTTATCGGACCGTGATCGCACGATAACCGAACATAGGGGAACTTACTGGCTGCTTGGGAAGGGGAATTGCGGAAGGAAGGGGGAAAAGGGTGGTATAGTTGTGAAAGCTGAGTTATTTTTGTATTTTTGCAACTATTATGAGAAAGAGGATGAATAAGAGATTGTTTATATTAGCCGTAGCAGCAGTCCTCGCGGCAGCGGGGGTGTCAGCGCAGTCGCTTTTCGATGAGATAATTCTTGATGGTGAGACTGTTAGCGCTTCTTCAGACAGTATTGACATAGATGAACAGCCTGTAGTGCCCGTTCAGCCGCGGCGCGCGACTGCCCAAACGCCGAAAGATGGGGGTGTGCCTTCGCTTTGGGATCTGACGGATGAATACGGAAATCCGCTCGATTCACTATATTTCGGACCGCAGGAACTTCTGGTGGATCCATACATGGACGTGGAGTATACGCTGATGCCTCCAGCTTTCTACATGCCTGCTACATTCATATCCTATGACGGCACCCTGATGGGAAAAGCTGTAAACCCGGTAAGCCCCGACAGCCCTAAGGTAAGCGAAATGAACTGGGCTGACCGCGTGGTAGCGCGTACGGCACGCCAGCAGGAACTTTTCCAGCAATTCATGATAGCGCATCCAGAACTTGTGGTATACAATATCGAGACTCTACCCCGGGCGCCGAAAGACTTCGTGATGGAAGTAGACCCGACGTCGGCAAAAATCAATGTAACGGAATTCACCCGCGACGTCAAGGAGATGGCGAGTGTGGCCGCTCCCGTAGAACTTAAACGCATCCACTGGCTCCACAAGTTTGACGGATCGCTGCAGTTTTCGCAAGCTTACATCTCACCGAACTGGTATCAGGGTGGTAAATCAAACTTAAATGGGTTGATGTCATTGTTTTATAAACTGCGTTTGAATCCGGCTTTCCATCCGAACTTCAGTTTCGAACTTACCACTCAATATCGCGTGGGCGTGAATAACGCTCCCGACGATGAGGTTCACAACTACAATATTACCGAAGATCTCCTTCAGATCAACATGAATACCGGTCTGAAAGCATGGAAGCGATGGTCGTATTCAGCGAATGCTGTCTTGAAGACCCAGATGCTCAATCACTTCCGCAATAATTCGCACGATCTCACCTCTGCAATGTTTGCCCCGGGCGATTTCAACCTCGGTATCGGTATGACCTACGGGTATTCCAAAAACAAAGTAAATTTCAGCGCTTCTATCAACCCTCTCTCATACAACCTCAGGATGTGTCTGAACCACCGTCTGCCGCCGCAATGGTTCGGCATAGAGGAGGGTAAGAAGACTAAAAGCCAGTATGGTTCGAATACCGAGCTCAGATTCAGTGTGAGAATGGCATGGAACATCGAATATTCCACCCGCCTGTTCGCGTTCACCAACTATGAGACGGCATACGGCGACTGGGAGCATACGCTCAATTTCACCATCAACCGTTATCTGTCGACCAGACTTTACTGCTATCTTCGCTATCAATCGGACGGGAAGCAATTCGAGGATACCAAATGGCACAAATGGCAGTTGAAGGAGATTCTTTCGATCGGTTTCTCCTACACCTTTGCCCGTGAATAATTCACACAATGATGTGGAGAAGGGTTATTACATCTGTCGGGCTGCTTGCGCTTGGAGCAATGTGGCTTTTCGGTCTGGAACTGCCTGAAAAATCGTGGGTTCTTGCAGGGGTCAGCGAGCGCTCCATGCGTGAGCAGCTGAAAGAAACGCGCCTCAACCCCGCGGAAGGGATATGGAGCTCAACCGACGACGGAGCCCGGGTAGCGATTATAGGAGGTGTGCCTCCCGGGAGCAAGCGAAGCCTTTCGGAGAGCTATCTGATTGTGATAGTAGAGTCACCCCGTCCGGGAATTCTTCCCGGAACAGTGGCAGGGGTATGTACCCCTACCGCAAAACCTGACACCTACGACTGCCTGATGTATACAGCCAACGAAGGCAGAAGCCTTACAAAACCACGGCGGTACACCCTGCATATGGCCGACAGAAGTCACCTCACCATGACAGAGGTCCATTCGGGGATAAGGGTAGTGTTCGGCTACTCTCTTCCCCGCATCAACTTCCTGCGCCTTACCTCACGCAACGATCGGGCTACAGACCTCGATGGTTTTCTAAGGGTATGGCCGACAGAAGGTCCGCCGGCGCTTCCCCGACGCCTGTAACCTATGGGCATTGCCGCAACAAACCTATATTCTGACCTACTTTCAGTGTCCACTCATGGTAAAACGCGCTTATTCATTGCTGATATTCATCGTAGCGGCTGCGACCGGAATCGGAGCCAACGCCCAGCGCGCGAACACAATCTCCCGTAATCTCAAACCGCTTAAAGCGCAGGCGAACGCTCCCGCCACCGAGCCGTTCGACACTATAGCGGCTGAAAACTTCAATGTCGGTCTGAGCGGATATGAGAAGACACTGCGTGCCACCCGGGAAACAGTATTCATTACAAACCGCAGCGACAGTCGTGAGATAGGGGGTATAATTTTCACCGTAACATATCTTGACAACGCAGGAAGAATTCTTCACCGCCGGCGAGTGGAGGCTCACCCTGATATCCCTGCGGGGGAAACACGCCGTGTGGATTTCCCGACCTGGGACCGCCAGATGACTTTCTACTATAAAGGTTCGCCTCGTCCGCGGGTTCCGTCGATTCCTTACGATGTCACCATAGCCGCCGACACGCTTCTTCTGACACCAATTGAATGAAACCACTCGACTACATAAGACGCTTCATAACTATCTCTCCGGAGATGGAGATGAAACTGACCGATATGATGCGTGAACACGTCTACCGCCGCGGCGACATAATAAAAGGGGCGGTGAATCTGAGCACGTATGCCTTCTATATCGTCGAGGGCTCGGCCCGGCTGTTCTACACAATCGGAGGTAAGGAACATACGTTCAGTTTCTCGTTCACCGACGAGTTCATAATGTTATCGCGCTTTCTTATAATGCGCCATCCCGATACGGTGTCCATACAGTTTCTGGAGCCAACCAAGGTATTGTTCATTCCTCATCTTAAAGTCAAGGATATAATCAGAGAGGCAGGCATCCAACCCGACGAAGCGGTAATCCTGTTCATCACTACCGCCATGTCTCAGCATATGCTCACACTTGAAGAACGTATGGATGTGCTCCAGACCCTTTCGGCTGAGGAGCGTTACCGGTGGGCAATCACCCGCTATCCACGCCTGACCGACTGCGCTACAGTAACCCAGATAGCTTCATTTCTTGGAGTAACCAAAGAGACCCTGTACCGCATTCGTGCGGGCAGATACAACAAGTAACTTCGTAACGAACCACAATATGTCATCACCAACATATACCACTGATCTGCAATCAGCTGTCCAACGTTATCTCACCCGCACCGGCTTCCGCGGCCTGACACCGCGCACCGCCCTTATCGACATGGACGGAACGCTGATAGATTCGATGAAATGGCACACCCGTGCATGGCACAGGATGATGACCGAACTGGGGGTAGAGTGCTCACAGAAGGAATTTTATCTATACGAAGGGATGACCGGAGCCGCCACCATCGACCTCTTGATACGCCGCGCTTTCGGACGACCGGCCACCGAGCGCGAAAAGACCGAACTTTATAAGCTCAAGACAAGTTATTTTAATGAATATCCGCGTGTGGACACCGTAGCGGGCGCTAAAGGCATGGTTCAGGAACTGATGGAGCATGGGATCACCCGTGTGCTTGTAACCGGCTCCGGACAGCCGTCTAATCTGGCGCGGCTCGACAGTGACTTTCCGGGAGGTTTTCCTCATGATCTGCGTATTACGTCGCATAGCGTGACCCACGGCAAACCCCACCCCGAGCCTTACCTTAAAGGGATGGGACTCGCGGGGTCGGAGCCATGGGAATGCATCGCCATAGAAAACGCACCTTTGGGTGTGGAATCAGCATCGCGGGCAGGAGCGTTCACCGTCGCAGTCACTACTGGTCCTATTCCGGAGAGCGCCATGTGGGAAAGCGGTGCCGATGCGGTGTTCCCCTCAATGGAAGCTTTCGCAGACTTCCTTCCGGGGCTACTTGAGATAAAGATTTAAATACCGAAAAATATGGATACGACTTTGGACAATTATAACGAACTGAAAGGCAAACTACTGTTCACCAACCATGTAGCACAAGCCATTGACGATTATGTAGCTGAAACTAAGCCTGTGTCGGTACATGTACTGGTCGATGCCAACACTGCATCATTTGTGCTTCCGCGGCTTGAGGCAGAATCGAAGGCTATCGGTGAGGCACACATCATGGAGACCGGAGGCGCCGGGGATCTTCATAAGAATCTGGATACTCTTGCCGGAATCTGGAAGCAGCTGGGTGAGGATGGAGCAACCCGCCGTTCGCTTCTTATCAACATAGGCGGTGGTGTGATCACTGATATGGGAGCTTTCGCCGGTGCCACTTTCAAACGCGGTATCCGCTTCATCAATATCCCGACTACACTTCTTGGAGCCGTTGATGCTTCAGTAGGTGGCAAGAGCGGTATCAACTTCAACTCACTTAAAAACGAAGTGGGAGTATTTGCTGATGCAGAGATAGTGATTATCTCTACTACATTTTTCAATACCCTTAATTCACAAGAACTTCTGTCGGGGTATGCCGAAATGGTAAAGCATGCGATGCTTACCTCCGATGAAATGACGGCACGCCTGCTGCGTTATGACGTGACGAACTTCGATCCAGATACTCTCCTGAAGTTGCTTCAGGAGAGTGTTGAGGTTAAATGCCGTTATGTCAGCGCCGATCCTACGGATAAAGGGATGCGCCAGGCGCTTAATTTCGGGCATACTTTCGGACACGCTTTCGAGGAACTGGCTCTCGAGAGGCAATCTCCTCTAAGCCACGGATATGCCGTTGCTTTCGGTATGGTTGCAGCTCTGACATTGTCGCATATGAAAGAGGGGTTCCCCTCGGGAAGTCTCCAAAGCTACGCCACCTACGTACGAAATAACTACGGTGCTTTCCCTATCAGCTGCAAGGACTATGACCGCCTTCTGAACTTCATGGCTCATGACAAGAAAAACAGCAATCCGGACGGCTATACCTTTACCTTGCTGAAAGCGTTCGGCAATCCGGTGATAGGGGCAGAAGCCTCAGCCGACGATATAAAAACCGCCCTTGATATCTATTGCGATATGATCGGATAGGTAGAGCAGAAGAGCAGGAGCAAGATTACTTTTTCAATCGGACAAAGGTTGTACCGGTCTAAGTAATCTTGCTCCTGCTCTTCTGCTCTCTTGCTCTCCTGCTCTATTAAATAGACAGACGACGGAGTGTGCTTAGAAGCTCACGGTTGATGGGCTTGTCGTTCTTTATGGCTTTTACGAAGGGTACATATACGATCTCATCGTTCTTAACACCGATCATAACGTTGCGCTGGTCGTCAAGAAGAGCGTCGATTGCAGCAGCGCCCATGCGCGATGCGAGAATGCGGTCGTGGGCAGTAGGTGAACCACCTCGCTGTAAGTGACCGAGAATCGACACACGCACATCATACTGGGGATATTCCTTCTCCACACGTTCGGCAATTCCCATTGCTCCTCCCGTTACGGGACTTTCAGCCACAAGCACGATCGATGAGTTCTTGCTCTTTCTGAAGCCGTTCTCTATAAGGTCGGCGAGCTGGTCGACCTCCGTAGAAATTTCCGGAATAATAGCCGCCTCAGCTCCGGAAGCTATGGCTCCGTTAAGAGCGAGGAATCCGGCGTCGCGCCCCATCACCTCAATGAAGAACAGACGCTCGTGGGAAGTGGCGGTATCCCGGATTTTATCGACACATTCCATGATGGTATTGAGGGCTGTATCGTAGCCGATAGTCGTGTCTGTTCCGTAAAGGTCGTTGTCGATGGTTCCGGGCAAGCCGATTATAGGGAAGTTGAATTCATTAGCGAATATGCGGGCTCCGGTGAGCGACCCGTCACCTCCGATAACGACAAGAGCGTCGATTCCATGGCGGACCAGGGTATCGTACGCGAGCTGACGGCCTTCCGGTGTCTGAAACTCTTTACATCTTGCAGTTTTGAGTATAGTTCCGCCGCGCTGTATGATGTTCGATACATTGGCAGTGGAAAACTCTACAATTTCATCTGTGACCAGCCCCTTATAGCCTCTGTAAATACCTTTTACCTTGAATCCGCTGAAAATAGCCGAACGGGTCACGGCGCGGATGGCGGCGTTCATACCGGGAGCATCGCCTCCGGAGGTAAGAATACCTATGCACTTGATTTCTGCCATTCTATATCCCTTTAATTTAAGTTAGACCGGCTTGATAAGTTATATATCCATAGCCGGCGATGTAATGTGCAAAGTTAATTGTTTTTTAACAAACCACTTCTTTCAAACGGAAAAATTTATGACTAAGTTTAGTCAAAATTTCATAATTATGCCCATAAATGATGGAATTATTTGGAGTTGACCATCATATGACGTAACTTTGAGGACAAGCGTTTTTTTACAGAAAACAAGTCAACACTATAATCAGATGAAAACAAAGCAGAAGCTCGCGCGGCGTTTGACCGCTGCGGCAGTAATCTGTGGCTTTATCGCTACAGCGATGGCTACGGATAGCTCCAAGTTCGAACTCCGGTTTCCTGCCGGGCGTGTAGAGGGAACTGCGATAAACCGTCGTGATATTCCCCGCAGAATGCCCATGTCCGATGACGGGATGAAATCTATGAAAATCTCCGCCCGTGCCACGGCTACCGGCGCCCTCCCCCGTAAAGCGTCTTCAGCAAAGGAATCCCCGTCGCTGATGGGTCTTATGATATACAGTTCGGGATGGGGATTCGCCAACGCAACCGGTATATATACTCTTGATGCCACCAACGGTGCCACAACCCTCGTGCGCGCCCTTCCGGAAGCAGACGGTAACGGCTCAATAGCCGGTACGATAGCCAACGGAGTGTTCTACGGAAGCTATTGCGAGGATTTCTACGGCAACATCAGCAAGCTGTGTAACTACACAGTGGATCTGGCAACCGGCAAGACCGATACTTATACATATGAATCACCGACATACGATGATGTGGCGGTGAACATGACCTACGATGGCGCCACCGGCAGCATCTATGCGATAACCTACAGCGAAACCACAGACTATTATGATCTGAAGATCTTCCATCCGGAGACGAACAGCTATACTACAGTAGGGGAACTGGAAGAACATTTCTATGCCATCTGCTCCGATTCGCAGGGCCATCTCTACGCCATCAACGATATGGGATCAGTAGTGGAGCTCAACCCCGAAAACGGCCAGACCCTACGCATCGTAGCCGAAACCAATATCGAGCCTATGTATTCCCAGTCGTGCACATGGAGCCCCAAGGACAGATTGATCTACTGGGCGGCATGCAACAACACTGTGGCATCGCTTGTGACGATAGATCCCGCAAACGGAACCGTGGCCACCGCCACCGTATTTCCTCATGACGAGGAGTTTGTTGCGCTCAGTTGCACGGATCCGACAGAGAATCCAGAAGCTCCCGCAGCCCCGGCATCTATAACAGTAACTTACACAGCGCCCGGGGCAACCACCGGAGAAGTCCGCTGCACTGCTCCTACGCTCACAGTAGGTGGAGAAGCGCTCACCGGCACCCTCTCCATCACCGTAATCTCCGGTGGAGAAACCATCGCTTCCGGAAGTGTGAATCCCGGCGAGGAATTCACGGCTGCTGTGACATTGACTGAAGGAGTACACCAACTGGCGGCATACTGCTCAAACGGCGCCGGCAACGGAACGCGCCTGTTCGCCACCACCTTCACCGGCGCCGACCGTCCGGCTGCCGTGGCCGACCTCACAGCCGATGCCACCGACATCCGTACAGTTGCACTAAAGTGGAGCGCTCCCACCGATGGGGAGAACGGCGGATGGTTCGATCCGTCGCTGGTATCCTTCAATGTAAAACGCAACGGCAGCATAATAGCCGCAGCAGTCACTACGACAACATTCACCGACAAGCTCGACGATACCTTCGCGACAAATGTCTATACCGTAGAGACCCTCTACGGGGGTCAACCATGCGGGATATCGAACAGCGCGCGTGCAAACACGGGTGACCACCTGGGACTCCCCTATCGCAACGACTTCGAAAATGAAGGTGATTTCGACCTTCTGAACGTAATCGACAACAACGGCGACGGCAACACATGGTTTCACGACGATGAATACAACACTGCCAGCTACAACTATTCCCACACCACAGGAGGAGATGATTATCTGGTACTTCCCCTTATAAAGGGTGAGAAGGACCATGTATACCGGGTAGATTTCTTCGTACGGTCTGCCTCGATGTCGTATCCTGAAAAGATGGAGACCGTATGCGGCACCACACCCACAGCCTCCGGTCTGCGCCATGTACTCATGGAGAGCAGAACTATCAGCAACGAAGGTGAGAATCTCAGTGTGGAATACGGAATGGAGGATGATGGTCCGCTCTACATAGCTTTCCACTGTGTGAGCGACGCTGATATGTCGCGTCTGTTTGTCGACGATATCATCATCACCGACTGCGGAAAACTCAGTGATCCGGCAGCTGCTGTTAATCTGAATGTTGTTCCGGCAGCCGACGGGGCCCTTACGGCAGAGCTCAGTTTTACGGCTCCAGACAGCACTCTCGGAGGAGATCCGCTTGAGAAGATTGACCGTATAGAAATATGCCGCAACGGTAGGCTGATACACACCATTGCACAGGCAGCCCCAGGAAGCGCCCAGAGCTATACAGATTCTGATGCTGATTTCGGTTTCAATACGTACACCATCACGGCTTTCTCCAATGGTAGCGGCGCCAACTCCGCATCGGCGAAAGTATTCGTAGGTGTCTACAAGTTGCCATTCTCAATCACCCCCACTGGTGAGGAATACTCCCTGTTCACCATACCCGGTGGAGAGAAGGACGGAACGTGGTATTACGACAGCTCCGAAGATGCCCTCAAAATCACCACATACGGTTACACAAAGAGCGACAGCTATATCTTTACCCCCGCCATCGAACTTACTGATGCCAATCTGGTAAATCTGACTTTCAGCTACCGTGGCGGTCTATCATCTTGTACGGAAGCTCTTGAGGTAACTTTCGGTACAACTCCCGATCCCTCCACCCATCAGCCGGTAGATTATCTGGAGTTCAACAACACTGCCTACAGCAATCACACCGTGCGCTTCCCGGTAGAGAAAGCCGGACGCTACTATATCGGTTTCCACTGTGTGAGCGAACCTGATCAGATGATGATGCTCGTGCGTGACATAAAACTGGAACGCGGCTCGCTGATGACCGCTCCCGCAGCGGCAGCCATCACAGCCGTAAAAGGTGGGGAACAGGGCGCTCTGACAGCATCGGTTACCTTTACCCTCCCGACGCGCACACTGGAAGGGAATCCTCTCACTGGCACCATTGGCGCTATACTTTACCGGGCCGACGGCAGCGTGGCTTCTTCGGCCGACGGTCTGACACCCGGTGAAAACCATACTCTCACCGACGCCACTGCCTCTCAGGGAATCAATACATATACTGTAGTTACCACCAACGTAGACGGCGATGGTGGCAGAGCCGAAGCGTCGGGCTGGATAGGAACAGACATTCCTGTTCATCTTCCCTATCTCGATGCCCTGCCGAGCTACGACAACCTGCGCGCCGAACTGTCGTGGGACGCTCCTCGCACAGGTCTGCACGGCGGCTGGATCAATCCCTCCGAACTGACCTACAACATCTATCAGCTTCAGGACAATTCGCTGTACCTCATCGCCACCACCGACCAGAATGAGATAACGGTTATGCCTCAGGGTGGCAATGTGCAGGATTTCTATACCTTCTATGTCACCGCCGTATCATCGGCCGGTGAGAGCCAGGCATTGAGCACCGGGCTTGTGGTAGGTCCCCCCTACTACCTGCCCATGACCGAGACCGCTTCCAACCGCATTGTCACTGCTCTGCCCTGGATATCCGGTCCGCTCGAAGGTGATGTGAACTGGGGTGTAGCCGACTATATCGGTTCACTTGATGTGGCAGCAGCCGACGGCGGCATGTTTGTATGTTCGTCGGCGCTTCCCGCACGGCAACCGGGGGCAGCCCGCATGCAGCTTCCAAAACTGATATTCGACGGTCTGAACGCTCCCACACTCACCTTCAGTATGTATCATTACTCCGGCAAGGGTGGGGAACTACAGGTTTCAGTAACTACCGATGAACTCACCTATACCCCTGTATTCACCAAGGGGGTTAATGCCGACACGGAAGGATGGAAGGAATACTCGGTAAATCTGGCGCAATACAGCGAAGCCCCCTGGGTGGCGATCGTATTTGACGGCATCCTTACCGACGGCACCACCTATGTGATAGTCGACGATATAGATGTCTCCAACCGCTCGAAATACGATGTGATGATAAGCAGCGTCAACGGCAGCATGTCGCCCGAGGCAGGAACCGATGCCCCCTACATGGTGACGGTAAAGAACGCCGGAAGCGAGAAAGCATCGTTCGATCTTGAGATGCGTATGAACGGTATAGCTGAGACCACCCTCGAGGGACTTGAGCTTGAGGGTGGAGCGACCTCACGCTATATGCTGACAATGTCTGCAATCCCGGAATACATCAACAGCGAGACCGAAGTGGAGATCAAGGCTGTGATGACCGGCAATACCGACGAAATACCTGCCAACAATACAGTCCGCTTCAGTGTAACTGTCATTCAGCCCGAACTCCCGGTTGTAACCGACCTGACCGCCGAAAAAGATGCCGATGGTGTGAAACTTACCTGGAGCGCTCCGTCGCTTACACCGGAACCGATCACCGATAACTTCTGCGGCTACGAATCGTTCGCCTACGAAGGTTTCGGCAACTACAAGACGGTTGACAACGATGGTCTGATTCCCTGCGGAATCCAGGGTGTTGAATTTCCCAACATGGGTACCCCGATGGCTTTCCAGATCTGGGAACCACGTGCCGAGGGTGTGGATGTCGATGCAGAGATCTGGCAGCCACGCAGCGGCAACAAGTGTCTGGTGGCATGGACAGCGCTGTCGAGCTATACGGAGCCTTTCAACGACGACTGGCTAATCTCTCCGGAACTTTATGTGAGCGATGCGCCGCAGGAGGTGAGCTTCTATGTGCGCCGCCCGGTAAGCACCTACGGAGCCGAGAGTTTCGAGGTTCTGTACTCTACCGAGGGTGATGATCCTGAAGATTTCACCCTGCTGAAAAGCGAGACTATCACCAACGGTATCTGGAACAAATGCTGTTACGAACTTCCTGCCGGCAGCCGCCGCTTCGCTATCCGCTATGTGAGCCGCAACCGGTTCGCGCTTCTGTTTGATGATCTCACCTATACCCGGGCGAGCAGCCGCAGCGAGCTCTGGGTGGAGGGATTCAATGTGATGCGCAACGGAGTCAAGATCGGCGACACCGGAATGAACGGCAACAGCTTCACTGATACGGATATCGACGACAATGCCAAGTATAATGTGACGGTTGTTTACGACCGTGGCGAATCAAGTATGTCGAACACAGCGCGGCTGACTACCGGGGTGACCGATGCGGTTGCCGACAACGGAATAGCTGTTGAAGGTCACAAGGGTTTCATTGCAGTAACCGCTCCGACAGGAACGATAGTAAGGGTTACAGCCGCCGACGGCCGAACCGCTTATCTCGGTGAGGCTAAGGCGCGCATAGAGCTTCCTGCTGGAGTCTATGTGGTAGAAGCCGGAAGCTTTGTAGGGAAGATTGCGGTGAGATAAAGCAATAATAGAGCAGAAGAGCAGGAGCTGCGCTCATGCCGGAAACAAAACCGGCTTGGGCGCAGCTCGGGTATTTTAGGGGGGAGAAAAAATGCGAAAGAGGGCGGGTGGAGGAGAGGAAGGGGAGGTAATTTTGCGGAAAAAAGAGAATCACAAGAAATAATTACAAGGGAGGAGAATTATGAGGAACTATACATCAGGCAAAAAGGAGGGGGAGATGGGGAAAGCTCTCAAAGGTGGATGGTTTGTGATGGGAATGAATGTGAGAAGGGACCGGAGGAATCCGGAGATCTGGCGGTGTGCGGCTTTGGGGGAAGCGGTGAGAACCGACGGCTGGATGCCGTGGAAACAGGTGGTGATGAGCGGGGCGCCCGGTAAGGTTTGTGTCTGGTTCAGGAAAGGACACAACATAGGCTACGGTATTGCAGAGGTGGGCGAGAGTGTTGATATCGGGATGTCCGTTACCACAGCTACCACCCTGAAAGGTGAGCCAGTGGATGTTGCCGACATCAAAGGTGGCTGGATGCGTATAGCCGTGAAGGGGAACCGGGCGGTCTATGCCACCTACACAGCCGAAGGTGTGGTGACCGTATGGGGTGAGATGCCCGAACTGCCCTGGCTGCATTTCGAGAGATATGATGAGAATGTGGCAAGTATCGGGGTCGGTAGCATCGGGCTGAGCGGTAAGAGTAATGCTCAGGGGAGTTCACTTGACGATCCCGATCTTGAGATAGTTAGCGATGGTGTGATGAAGGCTTATTCGCGCTTAAAAAAGAGAATTAACGGAACGGGGCGATTCATGCAACCGGTAATAGCGCGCTATCGGCTTTTAGACGGGAACGGTTCTACTGTAGTAAGTTCTCCCCCGGTTCTTGTGGGTTGCAGCACAGGCATGCAGGATTGCGGAGAAATATCGCTTGTATCGACCGACAGCCTCGCCTCACTGACAGCGGGCAGTATCAATTCCCGTGGGTTCAGGCTAAAACTATGCGGTATGGGGAAAATCGCCGCCCCCTGGAACCGGCTCGCGACCCGGGCGGTAGTGGAATTGAGCGGCGAATTGGATCCTCTGGTGGAGGAAGGCTCATGCTCAGCGCGGGTAAGCAACGACGGGAAGGTGTGTACGGTGACAGCGCGCCTGCCTGCCGGTGACGAAAAATACCATCGTATGAAGATCGCGGATGCACTCCGGCGGGTGGCTGACTACAACGAGTATCTGATTATAGACAATCCATTCGGTCCGGAAGCTGAGGTATCGGTAAGTATTCCGGTGTATGCCACGGCGGTCAGAACAGTTCCGAATGGCGAGGGGATAGCTGCTCATCCCTTGCGCGACGGATCCAGTTATGGAGGGATAACGCAAGCTGCCAACCGATATGTGGCTTGGGATGAGATCCGCGAACTATGGCGGGGGTATCCACCGGAATGTTTCGTTACCGCGACCGGCAGCGGGAGCTGGAGGGCTCTTTCGGAAGTGAAAATGAGCGTAGGTGGTGAGGAGAGCCTGAGGTTTTCGAATGCATCGTCGGGCGATGTGGGCTCCCCAGCAGAGTTTTCTCCATTGCTGATCTATCCCGATACTGCCGCAAATGAACTTACTCTAAGCCTCAGCACAGGAGGAACGATCAAAAGCGAAAACTTCCGGCTCACACAGCTACCTGAAGCAGGTTGCTGTTTCTATCTGAAGGATGGGCTTAGCGGTATCATGCCAAGAGACATCATCGAAAGGATGCCGGTTCAGCCGGTGGAAATTTCAAGAAAAGCAGAGCGGCCAGGTATGACCGTGGTATTTGCCGACGCAGTCTGCAGCAGGAGAATTGACACTATTGAACTGGGTAACGGGTGTATCAGGCGTATTGTAGCGGCTCCCCGCAACAACGGATCATGGGATTTCGCACGTAGCAGACTTCTATTGTTCGGAGCGGATGGCATTCATATCGCAACTCTCGATGGAGATGGGAAATTTCACAGTTGCGCACCGCTTGACAACAGATCTGTGGCAGCCTACGGAGCCGTCACAGGGGGAGCCGGAAAGAAAGGACTGGCATATTTCGCAATTGCGGGCGGAGATGTGGTCGCGGCAGAGCGGAGCGGGGTGTCGACTCTTGTCAGCGCCGCGGCGGGTGAGAAAGCGGGATGGTGTGGAAAGCACAATGAGATATGGCTTTGGGATGGCACCGAGGGGCTTAGGAGGATAAATCCCGACAGACCGCATGAGATAATAAAATGCACAGTTGACGGGATTGATACAGTATCCGGTATGACGGAGTGGGAAGGGGGATTGCTGATAGGGTTCAGCAACGGTAAGGTTTATGATGTGTCGGCCGCTGCGCCGGCGGACAGAGATGTGGATATAGCGTATGCCATCAGGTTCGC
The DNA here is from genome assembly GCA_964509345.1 of uncultured Alistipes sp. Classification (GTDB taxonomy): domain Bacteria; phylum Bacteroidota; class Bacteroidia; order Bacteroidales; family Muribaculaceae; genus UBA7173. The sequence continues at coordinate 2,305 of CAZDWY010000004.1, read as the reverse complement.
CAACCCGCAGAAAAGAGGTGGTGTTCAGCTTTTAGAGATTCCGCTGCGTGCGGCGGAGTTCAAAGGACGGATTTCCATCTGTGGAGATAATGGGTCTGAGCTTCCGGAGCTTCTTTGTCGCTACTCTGTAGAGGGAGCTGTAAACTCAGGTTTGCGGATAAAAATTGCAGCTCCATGGAGGGAATTCCTGGAGCTGCATATAGCGGGGAAGGGGAAACAATTAGTAATTGGGTGGGGAGATCAGCTGGCGAAGGCTTGCTCGATGAGGGTTCGTTCGTCGGGTGTATAGGTTACTTCCCATACATCCTCACCTGCGGCTTTTGAAACGTAGTCGAGGAAGAAGCGGAACTTTTTATAAGGGGTGTCGAGCCCTGACATCTCTTCTGCAGAAAGAGCGTAGAGATCGCGGAAGGCTTTCTTGTAAACATCCCATCCGTAGCGGTCTTTGATGCGTAGGAATGTGTAGTGGAGAGCATCCCCGTTGAGTTTGGGCTCGCCGGCTCCTATTGTCTCATCGTAGAAGATCTTGTAGTAATCCTTGATTTCGGGTCCGGTGTAGATGTGTTTGCGCTGCGATACCTTTCCACCGTTTTTCTCCAGAGCGTATGACATTCGGAAGTTGGCGAAAATCTCGTCGGTCCAGTTCCAGGGATCGGGATGCCCGATGCTGTGTGCGGAGAATGTATGTCCGATCTCGTGCATAATTCCGAAGCAGCAGTCGTTGTTGTCGGCGAAGTTCTGGAGCTCGCGTGCGACTGCGACATGGCTGTTCCAAAGAATCGGATTTCCGGCAAGCGCCCAGTATCCGGGTTCGATTCCCGGGGTGTTGAGGATGTTGATCTTCCTGCCGTCGAAGGGCACTTCCCCGATGAGGTCGGTATATGCCTCATATGCGTCGTCGAGCTGCGCGAGCCATCCCTTCATGGCATCGGGTGAGACGTTGACCTTGTCAGCCTCGAGCAACAGGCGAATATGTTTCCCTTCGAGGATGTAGAGATTATCGAGGGGAGCAAGCCCTACGGATACATTATCAACGAGAACGGTTCCTTTTGCTTTGCCACCGTTTGCTGTTCCCCACGGGAAACCGACGCCGCAGCAGATGGTGGCATTTCCCTGCGGATCAGAAACGAAATCCATGTAAACCTCCTGCCATGGTGTGGTACCGTATAGGAATTCTGATGCGTTCCATGGCTGTTCACCATGATTTTCCGGTCGAAGGTAGATTACGGCTCCGCGCCCTTCGGCAACGCTGTCGCATTTGAAACGTGCGGTGACACGGTAAAGCCTTGAGGGGTCGAGACCTGTTAATTTATGGGTTATAGCGTTAGCACCCTTCTCTTCAGAAACGATACGCACACATCCTCCGCCATTTTCATCGGCAGCGGGCATGTATTCCACGCTCTTCGATGGGAAAGTCCAGTTTTTCTGAAATGCTTCGGGTGAATTGAAACTGTCGTAGAAAATCTCTTCTGCGCCTTGCGCCCCTACGGGCAGAACCAAAGCTGCGGCAAATGCCAAAAATAAGTTCTTCATTTCGCGGTATTCTGATTTAATGGGTGCAAAGGTAGGAAAATTAGACAAAAAAACTAAAAAATTTGGTAAGAAAATCGGGTTACGCTAACTTTGCATTATAATGTGCGGGAAGGGAAAATATTATCACGACCGATGAAAAAATACAGGATTATCAACGACGCGCTTGGGTGGTTGTGCTTTCTGGTGGCGGCAGTTACCTATCTGCTGACAGTAGAGCCCACAGCGAGTTTCTGGGACTGTCCGGAATTTATAGCACAGGGAACAAAACTTGAAGTGGGTCATCCGCCGGGTAACCCCATCTTCATGCTTGCAGCGCGTTTCTTCGTGAACTTCGCCGGTGGCGATATGTCGAAGGCGGCGCTGATGGTAAACAGTATGTCGGCTCTGCTGTCGGCGGGAACCATCCTGCTGCTGTTCTGGACGATAACGCATCTTGTGAAGCGTCTGATCGTAAAAGACGATGCCGATGAGGTGTCGCTGATGCAGATGCTTGTGATTTTCGGTTCCGGTCTGTGCGGCGCGCTGGCAACTTCCGTATATGCATCGGCACAGCCTAATATGCAGACCTCCAAGGAGATGGATGTGATCGCTGCCTGTGTCATCGGCGGCGTCAGCATGAAAGGCGGACGGGGCTCCGTGATCTGTGCCCTGCTGGGCGCCCTGGTGCTGTCCGTCATCAGCAAGGCTCTTCCTCTGGTAGGTATCGACGCCATTGCACAGAACACCATCAAAGGTGTGATCATCATTGCAGTCATCGTCCTCAATGTACTGA
>CAZDWY010000003.1:17714-100452 GCA_964509345.1 uncultured Alistipes sp. | reverse complement strand
CAAGATGAGAGAACCAGCTGTCGGCAGCCGCTCCATGCCAGTGCTTTACGTTGGCGGGAATATGGATGACAGTGCCGGGAAGTATCTCCACGGCAGGTTTGCCCTCTTCCTGATACCATCCTCTTCCGGCAACTCCGACCAGCATCTGACCTCCACCTTTAGTTGCACGGTGGATATGCCAGTTGTTGCGGCACCCGGGTTCAAACGTCACGTTGAAGAACTTGACCTGCTCGGTTGAGATTGGAGCAAGATAACTCTGACCGATGAAATATTTTGCGTATGCGTTGTTTGGTTCACCGATAGGGAAGATCATCTGTTTCTGAAACTCAGCTTTGGCATCGTCTCCCTTGACATCATCATCCCATACGTCTTTGGCGAGTCGGAAGGCAGCCCACGCTTTAGGCCACCCGGCATAGAAAGCTATATGGGTAATGATTTCTGCTGCTTCAGTGCGGGTGATACCATTCTTTTTTGCTTCCTGAAGATGGAATGTAAGCGATGAATCAGTGATTCCCTGTGAGATGAGTGAGGTAATGGTGACGAGGCTGCGGTCGCGTAGCGACAGAAGATCATTGCGGCTCCATACTTCGCCGAAGAGGATGTCATCGTTAAGGTGGGCAAATTCGGGAGCGAACTCACCAAGCTGTGTGCGACCTGCAGTCTGCACTATTTTTTGCTGTGCCATAATACTTAATGCTAATGTCATTATTAATGAAAGGATGCAGTATCTTTTCATCTCTTTTATTTAATCTTGTTAATTATTTTACTGTCGGGATTCAGAGGCTTTTGGTCGGATAGTTCAAGCGACTTTACCATATGGAGTGTCCCCCAATTATACAAATTCTATTTCAGAGGGACGAATATGCATGTCTCTCAATATCTCCATTTCGTTTTCCTCCAATTGCAAGTGCGATTTATTACATTTCTGCAATTCACACACGACTTTTTCCTGCTTAAGAAAGCGGGAGATTATATCTGTGGGCTCGCATTTATATCTATGGGCTAAATAACATACCACCTCATCCTTACAGATATCGGAGGATATCACTATTTTACTGGTCATTTCCAAATAAGCAAGTCGTGTAAATTATTTATTTTATATTATGCCGGGAGCATACTTTCTGCAGCATTTCGCCTGAAGATGAGGTCGTGTGTAGAGCTACACGCCCGAAGATGAGGATAAAATACGGCGAAAGGATGCCGCGGATGATATAAAGTTATGTTGAATACATTATGCTTAATAATTATCATGACTTACCGATACTTTGATAATGCAAAATTACCGACAAAATTGATATTATATGTATCAATAATATTGTAGGATGTATCAATTTTACTGAAAAGACATCTTTTACAATAAACTTAAGGAAATCCCAAGCATGAACTCATGAGTATGCACGGGTCTCGCGAAATAATCAAAAAATGAACCTACAGAGCCCCAGAGATGTTTTATATACAAACACAATACTTCCCCACTCCTCACAGAGGTTCATCATTATCTCAGTGGTATTTCATTGAAATATCTGATACAATCATCACTCCGAAGGGAAGAGGAATAAATTATACAAAAATAAAACTATGGATAAATTTATTGGCTCCCATTTTATTTACACCTATGATAATGGGTGGATGTATGAACTTTATGTAAAGAACGAAAACACTGTTGACTACCGAATCCACAGTGGTATGGTAGGTGGCAGATGGGTCAGAGATCAGAAAGCCGATATTGTTAAACTCGCCGATGGTGTCTACAAAATTTCCTGGACAGAACCTACAGGTACAGATGTAAGTCTTAACTTTATGCCCGACCAGAATAGATTGCATGGTGTGATCTTCTTCCCTAAGTGGGTAAAAGATCATCCGGAAATTACAGTATGCTATCAGAACGAACATATCCCTCTGATGGAGGAAAGCCGTGAGAAATACGCGACATATCCAAAATATGTAGTGCCTGAGTTTGGTAAAATTTTCTATTCCAAGAACGAAGGCATCGACAACGAGAAAGTCATCTCACAGGATCCTTATGAGGGAATGGTTGACGACATCGTCAGCGGTAAGTTGAGCTTTACCGACTGATAGACTCGAATAATTAAAAATATCAATGACAAACCTCCTGCAACATCGGGGGCTTGTCATTTCTTTTTTTAGGGAAAAACTAATAGGACCCCCGATATATATATCCATTGTCTTCATTCGTTATGCACTTGAAAGTATCAATAGCTGACCTCCGTTGCTAATAATCAGATAATTATTATTAAATTTGCATGATGAACAAGATATTGAAAGTTAACTCTCCAGGTGATTACAGCGCATATCTGGGACAGACCGATCGTCATAGGCTGGTAAGCGTTATCGATTACAATGCCATTTCGCCAATTCGTTCCAGTCTGAACAATTACGGCGTCTATGCGATATTCCTCCGCGATGATTCGTCGGTCGATCTCCAGTATGGATGCGGTAAGTACGATTATAAAGAATCAACGTTGCTGTGTGTGTCCCCCGGACAGATCGGTGGAAAAGAGGATAATGGAGAAACAATTACAATATCCGGATGGGCACTTCTGTTTCATCCCGATCTATTGCATGGCACAATACTCGAGAAACTTATTCATGAATACTCATTCTTTGAGTATCATATCAACGAGGGACTCCACATGAGCAAAGAGGAACATGATATTATAGTGTCTCTGCTTAAGGCTATTCAGCGTGAAATTGATGAGCCGCATGACAATGAGCAGGATGATATTATTGTGGGATACATAGATGTGCTGTTGAAATATTGCAAACGATTCTATAACCGTCAGTTTATTACAAGAAAACATGAGAATTCAGACGTTCTTGTGCGTTTCCAAGAGACACTGTCAAACTACTATGCCGAAGACCTTCAGTTTAAGCATGGAATTCCTACAATCCAATATATAGCCGACAAGCTGTGTATGTCGTCGAACTATCTTGGCGACCTGATTAAACGCTCCACCGGAGAGACCGCAGGCAACTATATCAGGAATTTCCTCGTGATACAAGCCAAAAACGGCCTGGCGGCAGGTAAGACAATATCGGAAGTAGCTTACGATATCGGGTTGGAATATCCCCAGCATCTCAGCCGTATGTTCAAGAAACAGACAGGCCTGACTCCCTCTCAATACCTCCGGCAAGTAAAGGTGCAGTGATTCTGTGTGTTTGCTATGGTTTAGGAGAGCCATTGACAATAAAAAAGCAGTTGGCAATTTGCTAACTGCTTGATTGTAAGTGACCCCGGAGAGGCTCGAACTCTCGACCCACTGATTAAGAGTCAGTTGCTCTACCAACTGAGCTACGGAGTCATTGATCTGGCGGGATTCCTCATCATGCTATCGCTTTAGCGGAGGACGTTCCCTTAATTGCGATGCAAAGGTACGCCTTATTTTTGAGATGAACAAATTTTATTAGATTTTTTTGTGGAAAATTTCTGTGAGGGGTTCTCAAGGGGATTCTCAAATTAGTGGAGCATCATACACATCTTGCTGAATATATTGACCGGGATAGGCAGCATGAATAATCAAGGTTGCATATCCCGGTCAATACTGTGAGATGGTAGTTTGTCAGAAGATTATTTACGTTTTATCGGACGTGGTTTAACTCCTTCCATTGTCATTTTTACAGGATTGATTTTACCGTTTTTATCGAATGTCATGCGGTCGATACATGTCACGCGATAATCACGGGCGGTTTCACCCAGTGGACGACGATGGTATACGATGTAGTATTCATCGGTATCCGGAACACGGATAACTGAGTGATGACCGGCACCTGTGGCTACTTCAGGATCCTGCTGTAGTATCTTGCCTTCACGTTTGAATGGACCGAAAGGGGAATCTGCAATGGCGTATGCTACGCAGTAGTCGGGACCGCCCCATCCGCCTTCGCTCCACATGAAGTAATACTTCCCGTCGCGTTTGAACATGAACGGACCTTCTACATAGTTTTCGGGAGTGACTTCCTTGTAGAGTTCACCGTCGGCGAATGGCACAAGCGACTTGAAGTCGTCGCTGAGCTTCACAACATTGCAGTGACCCCATCCGCCGTAGTACATGTAATATGTGCCGTCATCATCGAGAAATACATACTGGTCGATAGGCTGCGCGCCGTTTACGATATCATTGATCAGCGGCTTGCCGATATGATCGCGGAACGGACCGTCAGGACGTGTGCTTACTCCTACGCCTATGCCTCCAACTTCACCGGGATGAACGTCGTTGGCGCCGAAGAAAATGTAGTATTTGCTGTCCTTGCGCAATACGGCAGGAGCCCACATGCATTTTTTAGCCCATTTAACCTCGGTAGTGTCGATTACGGAGTGATGGCGCGTCCAGTTGACGAGATCCTTCGACGAAAAACAGTCGATAAATGTTTGTTTTTCAAATTCATCGCTCCATGTGGGATAAATCCAGTAGGTATCATCGTATACAATACCTTCTGGATCGGCATACCATCCTTCAAATACAGGATTGGCTCCCGTGGCAGCAACCGGCATAAGTCCGGCTGCTGCTACGATACCTATAAGTGATTTTCTAATTTTATTCATTTTAACAGCTAATTATTTTTTCTTACCTTTCGCAGCCTGCTCTTTAAGCTCGTTGGAGAATGAGTAGGGGAGAGCATCGTCGGTAGTGCCGCGCGAGGTGTTAGGCTTGTCCGACATTTCGTAAACTATATAAGCTCCGCTGTTGAGTTCGGCATGCGTGAAGTAATTTTTGTTGTAAGGTGCGCCGTTCATAAGTATGCCGTCAACATAGCGGTTCTCTCGGCTATTGTTTGGAGCCGAAAGGGTAACCTTGTTGCCGTTCTCCAGATGAAGCACCATATTCTTGAACAATGGGGTACCTATGGCATATTCGCCACTGCCAGGACATACGGGATAGAAGCCCATAGCGGAGAATACATACCATGCCGATGTCTGCCCGTTATCTTCGTCACCGCAGTAGCCGTCGGGAGTGGCGAGATACATCTTATCCATTACCTCACGGATCCATTTCTGCGCTTTCCAAGGCTCGCCTGACCAGTCGTAGAGGTAGAGCATATGCTGAATAGGTTGGTTGCCATGGGCATAGTTACCCATGTTCATGATCTGCATTTCGCGGATTTCGTGAATCACACCCCCGTAGTAGCTGTCGTCGAACAGCGGAGGAACGGTCATTACGGAATCCATCATCTCGTTGAATACTTTTTTACCACCCATGAGGTCGATAAGGCCCTGAGGATCGTGGAATACACTCCAGGAGTAGTGCCAGCTGTTGCCTTCGGTGAAGGCATCGCCCCATTTGAGCGGATTGAAGGGGCTCTGGAAAGAGCCGTCCTCGTTGCGGCCGCGCATCAGGTTATGCTCCTTGTCGAACAGGTTGCGGTAGTTCATTGCGCGCTCTTTGTAAGGTTGAAGTTCCTTTTCAGATTTGCCGAGGGCTTTACCGAGCTGATATATACACCAGTCGTCGTAGGCATACTCAAGCGTACGGGCCGCACTTTCGTTGATTCCTACATTGTAGGGTACGTAACCGAGTTTATTGTAATATTCATATCCGAGACGACCTGTCGACGGCACCCGGGGATGAACATTGTTGGCTCCGAATGTAACTGCTTCCCATATTGTCTCAGGATCGAAGCCTCGACGTCCGAGAAGCCATGCGTCTGTCACGATGGAAGCGGAGTTGTTGCCTACCATGCAACCACGGTGACCGGGACTTGCCCATTCCGGCAGGAAGCCACTTTCTTTGAAAGTATTCATAAGACCTTCCTGCATCTTTTCGTTCATAGAGGGATACATGAGGTTGAGGAAGGGGAACAGGCAGCGGAAAGTATCCCAGAAACCGGTGTCGGTAAACATGTAGCCCGGAAGTACTTCACCGTTGAACGGGCTGTAATGAACGGGTTTGCCCTGTGCGTCTATCTCGTAGAAGCTGCGAGGGAAAAGAACCGAGCGATAGAGGCACGAATAGAAAGTGCGCAGGCGGTCAATGTCGTTATCCTCAACCTCGATGCGGCCGAGAATGTCATTCCAGCAGTCGCGACCCTTGGCTTTTATCTGATCGAAATTGTCGTTGCCGAGCTCTTTCATATTCAGCGCAGCCTGGTCGAAGCTTATAAACGATGATGCTACGCGTGCATTGACAACCTCACCCTTTGAGGTTTTGAAACCTATGATTGCGCCCGCATGATTGCCTGCTGCGCTCAGAGCGTTTGTGTCGATATTACCATCGGTTACAGCTGCAGTATAGGTGAACGGTTTATCAAACTCGATGATGAAATATGTCTTGAAATTATCCGGAACGCCTCCGCTGTTTTTAGTAGCGAAACCCATTACTTTGTTTTCTCCCGGAACGATCGTAACAGCCGATCCATTGTCCATGGCGTCGATTACGACGTATGCGTCGTCGGTCTGTGGGAATGTGAAGCGGAAGATGGCTGCACGGTCTGTAGGAGTGATCTCGGTCACCACATCGTGGTCTGCCAGATATGCACGATAGTAATATGGAGTGGCGACTTCGGCTTTGTGCGAGAACCAGCTGGCACGTTTGTCCTGGTCGAATACCGGCTCACCGGTTACAGGCATGAGTGCGAACTGACCGTAGTCGTTGATCCACGGGCTGGGCTGATGGGTCTGCTTGAAACCGCGGATTTTGTCGGCATCGTAGGTATACGCCCATCCGTCACCCATTTTCCCTGTCTGGGCAGTCCAGAAATTCATGCCCCACGGAAGTGCGATGGCCGGATATGTGTTACCGGTTGACAGGGAGTGCTTCGACTGTGTACCCATAAGGGTGTTCACATAGTCAACAGGCGATTCCACTGCGGCGGCATTCACCGCCATTCCGGCGGCAAGAGTTATGCAGGCAAGTGTCTTTAAGTTTTTCATCACAACATTTATAATAATTAGGAATGATGGAAATGAAATGGAAGGTGCGGGAAAATTATTCGTCCGCATACCTTCCATCTATTCAGTTGGTTTATTTCTTGATCTCGTCAGCTTTTTCAAGCATTTTGATGAAATAGCCTCCTACTACGGCGCGAGCCATGAAGCCGCGGCGATGGTCATTGTCCGTATATACCCAGTCGCTCATCGGAACTCGGTCTACAGTTTCGTTATAGAAGGTGTGGAGCGGGTCAATAAACACTTCGAACGATTCCTGATCCGGAGCCATGGTGGCTGTCCATACAATCCAGTCGCTCTTTGTGTATGTAGCACGGTTGTCGAGTGGCAGACCATACTTGTTCTGACGGGTCTTGTAATATGCTATTTCAGTATCTACTACTTCCTGTGGGAAGAGATTGAGACCGAGTAGCTTATCCCATACTATGTTGTATTTCTGGCTCCAGGTCCCTTCCTTGTCGAAGGTCAGGCGGTAGTGGTCGCCGTCGAATGCCATTTCCACCCATTTGTTGGCGTAATCTTTCGCAATCTTATTATACTTTTCGGCTACTTCTGTCAAGCCTTGCATCTCTGCCATCTGGGCATAAGCTGCGATAGCTACGATAGCTTTAGCCGAAAGATTCACATTGTGAGCGAAATGACCTGCGAAGTCGTCGGTACAGAGCTGATTCTCCGGATCCAGACCGTACTCTACCAGATAATCTACCCAGGTTGAAAGTGCGTTCCAGTGCTTCTTTGCATAATCGGCGTTGCCTTCCTGCTGGCATACGGCATCTGTGATGATGATCATATTGCCACCCTCTTCGATAGGCATGTCGCCGCCGTAAGTCTGACCGTTGGCCTGAGGATATGTGCCTACATCATGAGCGGGGAAGGGCTTGTCCCACCCTTTGCTTTCGCTGTATTCGTAAATGAAGTTCATCAGACCTTTTGCGAGTTCCGGGTTGTAGTACAGAGCGATAGGAGCTTCTGGGTAAGTGATGTCAACGGTACCGATAGAGCCGTTGCTGTCATTTTCTTTCGAGAACCAGAGGATTTCACCTGAGGGAGACTGAACGAGTTTGTGGGCAGCCAGAGCCTGACGGTAGGCCAGTGCGCAGAGTTCTGCATATTTCTTCCCTCCGGCAGCGGTAGCTTCTTCCATAAGCTGTTTGTCGAACGCATAGCAGCGGTCGATAAGTTTGGCATAGTCGGCGTTTGCTGCCTCGAACTGGCTTTCTATGCTCTTGGAGCCATCGCGGTTCCAGTAAGGACGCAGATTTTCGCCGAAATATTGGATAGAGTAGAGGTCGTCGTAGCCTATCATTATCTTGCCGGTAGCGTTGGTGATATCGCCAAGGTCGCATACAAGAGCCATCTGACCCTCGCTGTCTTCACCTGTGGTTTTGTCTGACAGTGTTTCACCATTCACGAAGTTGGCGCGCAGCTGATCGGCACCGCCGACACCATAGGTTGTTTTACCGGCATCAGCTACCATGTAGAAGTTACCCCAGTCGATGCGTGTATGGTCACCGCGCTTAGCCAGGACGTTCTGTTCCTTGCTGCCACTCTTCATGTAGATGAGACCATTCTTTTCATATGCCTCGGTTGTGGATGTCTGGTAAGGCTGGTCAAGAGCCCAGCGGGGAGAAGCCTCGAAGTAGATCTCTACGTCGTGTGCTTTTCCGTCGTTGCTGTTCACTGTATAGGTGACATAGTTTACCGGACGGCTCATAAGTTCCAGATCATCCATGAACATGGGTGCTGCAAATGTGAGAGCCAGATCTACATTGCCGCAGGTAAAGTTATAGTGGGTCTGGGTTGCCTGAACATCAACAGAAGTCTGTTCGGCAGTGCGGTCGAATGAAGTCTGAGTGGCCTTCGGAATGAGTAGACCGAAGTCGAGAAGACCGTTACCCACGGGGTTGATACATTCAGCTGCGATGGTGTTTGTCCCTTCGCGCAAGGCAGCGCGTGCAGACTCGTCAAGTTTGATTATTTTATTCTTGTTGCAAACGGGGCCGGTACTGTAAACCTGAACACCGTTTACATAAAAGATTGCATCATCGTCGTTTGAAAATTCGAGATAAACGGGGCGGTCGCCAAGATTTTCGGTGATATCAGCCGTGCGACGGACCCATATCTCGCGGGTGCCCCACTGGGTTTTTGCTGTCGGCTCGTTCTCCATGGTGCCGAACGCTCCGCGGTCACTTTTCCATTTTGAATCGTCGTAGTTTTCCGATGTCCAGTCGCCCGATGGTTTTTCGGTGGTCCAGCGACCGGTCCAGTCGCCTTGCTGTGAGGTTGGCACGATAGGTTTCATCTCCTGCTCCTCAAGACCCATGAAGCGGTAGGGTACACCGTCAACTTTCAGCACACCTATGAAAGGGAAGCTGAAGCCGGTCCAATGCATTACCTGCGAGTCGTAAAGTGCGTCGCTGGGTGACCACGCGCTGGTGTATGGGTCGATGGTGATGAGGGGATAGGCGGGGGCTCTCAAGTCATTCTTTATAACCTCGTGCGAGGCATTTCCAGAACCGCATGAAGCGAGACATGGGGCGATAAGAGCCGCCAGAATAAGTTTTTTCATGTGATGGTTTTTGGTTTATATGTTATAGATAAATGATAATTATTATCAATATTCGAATAGTCCGGTTGCGAGCATTAATGCGGGTACTGACGATGCTGCATAGCTTCCTATCAGTTTTTCGCGGGTAGTGGGTTTCCACGATTCGCCATCGCATATGTTACGGCTGCGGTCACGATTTTTCCATCCCTCGTTTATGTTACGGAGGATGAACTGTTTATATTGTTCCTGACCGCAATTATCCGTCAGAAGTTTCATGTATTCGACCCATATGGCGGGATAAATGCCCTGTTCGAGGCTCCCCTGATCGTAAGGATTGCGGCGATTGTGAGCCCACGGTAGCATTCCGTGTTCGGCCGACATTGTGTTGATCGAGTAGTTGGCTCCATCCATGGCATGCTTCAGATAGCGTTCATCTCTGGTTTTAAGGTATAGCAGCGCGGATGCACCGATGTAGGTCCCCTGATTGTAAATCAATGGGTGACCGCCCGGCCTGTCGCCATGGCGGTTATCGAAAATTTTGCCGGGCTCATCCTTGTCTGCCAGATTCTCCACACTCCAGTCGTAGATCTCTTTTGCCATTTCGAGATAGCGTTCCTTCGTCTCGTATTCAGGACGTGTGAATACACCGTAGCTGTTGCCCCATATTGTAGGATTCGGATCTGCCTCGCGATCTGCAGGAGTGATCTCGTGAAGCAGCATTGCGGCTACAACCGTAGGGAAATTGATACACGACATTTTTCCGTGGCCGGCTTCATTTCTGCGTGGCTCGTTTATGGGTTGCCACTGCCAGAACATCCCTCCGCCAAGCCCCCTTTCAGGATCTGCATAAGAGCCGGTGTCGCCCACTTTGGGTGAACCATACCATACGCGGGCAAAGCTCTTTTCAGCAAGCGACCGGAGCCGCTCGTCACCGGTAGCCATGTAGGCCCGGGCAAGAGTTATGGTCCACCACTGGATGTCGTCGTAGATGAACCATCCGCGGTTGAGGTCACAGTTGTCGAAATCAAAATTCACATAGTGGGCTATATTGCCGTCAATAAGTTTTTTCAGAAGCTCACTGTATTCCTGTTCGCGCTTGCTGTCGCCGGTCTTTTTAGCGAGTTCAACAGCGTTGATCGCCATGTCGACATACATTGGCTGGCACCATATGGCTGCCGCTCCACGGTCGCGCCCCCGGGCAGCCCGGTCGCGGTCGGTATTTTTGTAAATATGTTTCTTTCTGTCGAGGTATACATTGTTGAAGGCATCGTAAGCTGTCCATACATCGTCGATGGTGGCCTCTTCTGCTACGGGAGCAACTACCGGACGGGGGGGGGCAATTGTCTTTGCCTCCGAAGATATAATTATGGCAACTCCAGCGGTTATTGTGAGAAGAAATTTTAATTTCATCAGAATATCAGTGGTTTATACGGGTTTGTAGTCGTTCTTTAGGAGTAAGCCCCAAATAACTGAAATGATGGGGGAGCGCTCCGGGTGCACCGGATAGCTCCTCCATCTTTTTTCTACTTGTTTTTGGTGATATGAAGAGGTGCGGTCAGAGTGAAGAACCCTTTACTAGTTCTTTGTGGACTGTCCCGTCGGCTTCTTTCACGATCACAACACCCTCCGCCGGCTTATTCAGGCGCATGCCGAGTGTATTATAATATTCGGTTTCCCCGGTAGCCTTATCTGCGTTAACAGATTCAATTCCATCATATACACCGTATACTTCAGTAAGCGCTTTGTTGGCTTCGGTAATCTTCTCTTCATTGAATTTTACGATCTCGCGGTCGTAGGTCATAAGTCCGTTAACCTCGGTCTCAACGTCAGTCGTCTGAGTGTAGACTGCTGCTGAGAAGTTCACCTTTTTGCCGTTCTGCTCATTGCCAACTGCCAGTTTCTTGATCTGGTTGACGAGCGTCACGTATGCCGAAGTGATTGAGGTTTCTGTCTGGTAGGTGTTGTAGGTCTGGGCATTGCGCTCGAACCAGCGGTGACCGCTGACGTTTCGTCCCAAACCACCGTATTCGCCGAGAACCATCGGACGGGCAGGATCAAAAATATTGTCCCACAGGCGTATCGGCTGGTCGTAGGTGTGTTGGTCTACAAAAGTGCCTTCACCTACCTTGTAATGGTTACCGCCGCTGGCAGGATTGACGAGACGTGTCGGGTCAAGTTCCTGAGTGTAAGCTACGATTTCTGCGGTCTTGAACTGTCCCCATGCCTCGTTGAAGGGGGTCCATGTTACGATGCAGGGATGAGAATAGAGTTCGTTGATAATTTCCGCCCATTCAGCCTTGAAGTTTTTCTCGAGGGTTGAATTGATATAACATACATGAGGATCGTGATAGCGGTCGGTCACCCACCCTTCGTGGCTGCTGAAGTGTGAAGGCATGTCCTGCCATACGAGCAGACCGAGGCGGTCGCAGTGGTAGTACCAGCGGCGCGGTTCCACTTTCATGTGTTTGCGAACCATGTTGAAGCCCCATTCCTTTGTCTTTTCAAGGTCGTAAGCGAGAGCTTCGTCGCAGGGAGCAGTCATGATGCCGTCGGGCCAGTATCCCTGGTCAAGAGGACCGAATTGGAAAAGGTCCTGATTGTTAAGCTGGATGCGCCAGTATCCGTCCTCGTTTTTCTTATAGGATATTTTGCGGAGAGCTGCGTAGCTTTTCACTTCGTCGAGGGTCTCGCCACCGTTTTCGAGTGTGATGTCTACATCATAGAGGAAGGGATGATCGGGCGACCATAGGCGGGGAGATGCCAGCTGGAATTCAAGCTGAGCCTTTTCAGCTGCGGGAACGCTCTTGGTTGCAACTACTGTGCTCCCGTCTTTGAGGGTTACGGTGACATTTCCGGCTGGTGTTCCGGTATATGTCAGGTCGAAAGTGAGTGTGCTGTTATCAACATCGGGAGTAACCCGGATATCGGAGAGGTGAGCGGGATTGACTGCTTCCATCCATACGCTCTGCCATATGCCTGAGGTTGAAGTGTACCATATGCTGCCGCGACCTTCGGGATAACGGCGCTGTTTTCCTACAGGTTGCGCACCTGCATCAGTGTTGTCAATTACTTTTACGTACAAAGTGCATGAACCATTGTTCAGTCTGTTGGTAATATCTACCGAGAAGGCTGTGTGACCACCGGTATGGGTTGCCACGCGGTTGCGCAGATTTGTACCGTCAATGTAGATTTCAGCCGAGTAGTCGACAGCTTCGAAATTCAGAACGATATTCTTTCCGTTCCAGTCGGAGGGTACATTGATCTCGCGTTTATACCAGAGAGCTTTGTTGGGTTCGAGAGGATACATCACCCCGGAGAGGCTCGACTCTATCGGGAATGGAACAAGTATCTGTCCGTCAAATTTCTTTGCATTCGAATTGGATGCTGTGACTTCATAGTTCCACAGTCCGTTGAGCGACATCCAGTCTGCACGCTCCAGCATTGGGCGCGGATATTCGCCCCACACATTTTCCGGATCAACCATGTCGGCCCAGCGGGTTTTGATGTGATTTCCGCGGGGAGCCCACGAACTGTAGTCGGGAGCTTCAGGGGCAATACGATCCATAAG
Organism: uncultured Alistipes sp.; assembly: GCA_964509345.1. Classification (GTDB taxonomy): domain Bacteria; phylum Bacteroidota; class Bacteroidia; order Bacteroidales; family Muribaculaceae; genus UBA7173. Next base: position 87,432 of record CAZDWY010000003.1, on the reverse strand, counting down.
CACTTTCATCCAGAGACCTCCGATTACCGAACGTCCGCTGAAGTTGCATGTGACACCGTTGGAGGAGTGATAATAATCGCTCAGAGGTATGCGCGAGGTTGTCTCGTTCATGTATTTCCAGTGCAGATCTGAGAATTTGAGGAATGTATCGGTATCAGGAGCCATCGATGCTGTCCAAAAAATCCAGTCGCTCTTTGTCTGGTCATCGCGGCTGTCAAGGGGCAGACCGTACTTCTGCTGGTGGTTGAGATACCATGCCATTTCGCGGTCAAGCACTTCACGCGGGAAGATATTCCATCCCCAGGCCTTGTCCCATACCATATTGTATTTCTGGCTCCAAGTGCCTGCTTTATGGAATTCCATGCGGTAATGGTCGCCATCGCGTGCGTCAGCTTCCCAAATCATAGCCATATTTTTGGCTCCTTCGCGATATTTTTCGATATCGCGGGTGTTACCACCGATGTATGGTATCAGCTCGGCATATGCGCCTACTGCGAGAATCGCTTTTACCGAAAGGTTGGTGTTCTGCTCGCTCGGACCTTTGAAGTCGTCGGTGCAGAGTTGATTTCCGGGATTCTGACCTTCAGATTTACAGAAGCTTGCCCATGTTGCGAGCACACTGCGGTATGGCTTTAGCCATTCGCCATCGCCAGTCAGACGTGTGATCGCGTTGCAGAGAAGCAGAACGTTGGCAGACTCTTCCAGAGGCATGGAGTCGCCGTAAACCATACCGTTGGCGCGTGGATAGATGCCGAGATCGTGGGCAGCGCAATTCTTCCCTTTTCGTGCATCGCTCATCGCATAATCGAGAATTGAAAGGATCATGCCTTTCTGCAGGTCGATGTTGTAGAGTAGGTAGATCGGACATTCAGGATAGGTAAGATCCATCGTGTTCACGAAGCCGCCGGATTTGTTCTCTTTCGAGAAGTAGAGTGTTTTGCCGGTATCGTCGCGGAACAGTTTGTGGGCTGCCATTACCAGGCGGTAGTTTGCGGCGAGCTGTTCGGCATATTTCACATTGCCGGCAGCGAGAGCGTCGTCATAGATCATTTTGTCGAGCGCGCGGCAGCGTTCCATTGTGTTGGCATAGTTGTCGCGGAACTCCTCGAATGCTTCGAATATGGTTTTGCCGTCGCGTGCGTAATATGCTTTGTAATCCTTGTGCATGTATTGGATGTCCCAAACCTCGTCGTAGCCAACCATCATGAAGCTTCGTGCGTCGTCGATACTTCCGAGATCGTTAATAAATGCCATTGTCGGCATCGTGCTACGGTTGGTGCTTCGAACCTGCTCGGTCAGCGGTTTCGGTAGTTTTCCGGTAGTTACGAATGTGCGTTCGGTTTCCAATGGATCGCCAACTGCGATGTTTCCGTTGATCGCAGGTATGTAGAGGTAACCCCAGTCGATGGCTACCATATCTCCTGTGCGCTGGAGGTATGGCTGTTCTTCTGAGCCGGCACGCAGATAGTCGATACCGTTTACTTTGTATGTGTCAGTAAGGGTTGGCTGACCCATTTCGTGAACGGTAAGCTGAGCGCTTGTGCCGATGTAGAACTGTACGTCATGTTTCTTCCCATCGTTCGACTTTACCTGATATGATACGTAGTTGATAGGGGTGGAGATCATATCGAGGTCATCGATGAGCATAGGAGCGGTAAATACAACATCAAGGGCTACCGGTCCGCAGGTGAAGTTGTAGAAACTGCTGCATGCCATGACGTTAACGGAGTTCTGCGTAGCTTGCTTCACAGCGTCGTCATCCGTAAGCAGGTTCTCATACAGACCGAAGTCAACGTATGCTCCTCCGACGGTGTTGTGGCAGTGGGCTGCCATCACATTGCGTCCGGGCTTGAGAACGGCTTTCATTGCGGATGTAAGCTGGCTTTCCTCTCCCTGAATCCATGTGTTTCCGGTTTCGGCTACTTTCGTACCGTTGATGTAGAGCTCGAAAACATCGTCGTGCGAGAACATTACCCAAAGATCCTTGTCAATATCCTCGGCCGTAAGATTTACTTCGCGGCGCACGTATATGTCGCTGTTTTCGGCAGTCCATGAGTTTTCTACGTTTGGATATTCTCCCTTGGTTCCCCAGGCTGCTTTCTCTTTGTTCCAGCTGCTGTCATCAAAGTCGAGCGCTGTCCAATCGAGATTTCTTTGGCGGGTATGGGTTACAGTGCCTTCCCATCCGTCTCCGTCTGTAGTCATAGGAGCTATCGGTGCCAGGAGATTTTTCTTTTCCTGCCCCATGAAACGGTAGGTTATACCGTCCACACGGAGCAGACCGTCGATCGCTTTCTCGCGTTCGCTCCAATGACGTGTCGGGCCTCCGTTAAGCTCATTGTAATTTGACCATATCGAGAACATGGGGTCATTGACGAGGATCGGTACAGAGGGTAGTCGGAGTTTATTCTCCTTGTACGGCTTGAAATCATCTGGGGTCTGTGCCCACCCGGTGATGGCAGCGGATGCCGTAAGGGTGAGTATGCCCAATAGTTTTTCAATGGAGTTCATAATATAAATTGGTGTTGGTAATTGTCTTTTGCGGTTAGAGATAAAATTAGTAATTTTGTGCAGAAAAAGGGCTTTTATGCACTATCGGATGCAAATTTAACCGAACCTAAGTAAAGGAAAGGATAAAATTTGCTCAAAAGCCATTAAAAACCGTTCAGCGATCATCTGTTTACTTTCTTGGCAGGAAATATTACATAGATGACGTGTTTTTATTGTTTTTTGAATAGGCATTTCTCTTTTAGTTGCTTTTTATGGTCTACTTTTGCAAGTGAACACTATTGCTGATTAATGTATTGATTCTCAGCAACCGTGAATTTTCTTAACCTTAAAATAAATACATAATTTAACAAACCAAAATTTATGAAACAAAGAGACTTAATTCTCGGATTAGGCATTCTCGGCGCTTTCTCGATGTCGGCTGCGTCTTCTCCTTTTACAGGATCGCCCGTCAACGCAGAGGGTACTGCAGATTTCTATCTGTATCAGGTAGAAACAGGACAATGGATTCAGAACAATAATCTCCCCGGTTACTGGACAACAAGAGCCGCTCTTGGCAAAACCGGCTTCGATGTAGCCGTCATTGCTGTCGCCGGCGGATATCAGCTGGATGCAAAACTCAACGGAAACGGTTCTATAAACGGTCACAACCTTTATATGGATACCGGCGACGCTAAGACTGTATGGTCTATCGAACCTGTTACAGTTGATGGTGTTTCCAATGCATATACTATTGTGGCTCTTTCTGGTCCCGATAACAATTATCCTCGCGCCCTTGGCGCTGACGCAGACGGCGTGATCACTCTTGATGCCGAAGAGAACTCAACCTGGCAGTTTGTAACCCGCGAGGAACGAATCGCAAAGATGAAGGCTGATCTGGCAAATGGTCCGGTAGATGCGTCATGGCTTGTTCCCGCTCAGGACTTCTCACGTAACGACAAGCGCCAGAACCTGTGGAAAATTCAATATACAGAAGGTCAGGTTTGCGGAAATGATGGCTCAATGTATAATGCCGTTCGCGAAACCTGGAATAATTTCCACAACTATGTTCATTACATAACTGTCACTGATCTTCCCAACGGAACATATAACCTGACTATGCAGGGTTTCTACCATGAGAACCGTGACCTTGACGAAACATGGCAGAAATTCTTCGACGGCGTGGATCCCAAAAACGGTAAATATTTCGCAGGTGCGTCCACTGGCGATTTCATGAATATCGCTGAGCAGCATATCAATGACGAGATGCGTGACGGTCTTGCCGGTCGTTGGCCTCAGCCCGGAATGCTCGGAGGAGAGTGGATCCCTGATGGTTGCGAAGCTGTGTCTCAGGCAGTTGACCGCGGTTACTATCAGAATCCCGAAATCAAGGCTGTTGTAAAAGACGGTCGTCTCATTCTTGGTGTGATCAAGCTCGACGGTAGCGAAAACGACTGGATGTGCTACGACAATGTAAAACTCACATATGTCAGCGAAGAAACACCTGATGTAGATGTTACTCCTCTTGTAGAAGATCTTAACGGTGTACTTGCCGGTCTGGAGAATCTCCCCTCTACTCCTGCATCTGCTGCTGCTGTAGAAGAAGCTCGCGAAGCTCTTCTCTCTTCAGACGCAACCGATCTCCGCGCTTCCTACCTCAAGTTGCTCCATATAGGTCTTGCTATCGAGCAGTCTGCAAGCACTCTCAGCACTTTCAATCTTATCCGTCCTATGGCTGTAGTGGAAGGTGCTAATGTTTCACGTGCTGACAGCGACCTTGCAAAGGCTGAGACACGCGATGACTTCAATGAGGCTCTCAAGCAGCTCCGTTGGGCTCGCCGTCGTGCTCACGCAGAGCGCAGCGAACTTCCTTACAAGGGTAGTGTGGCTGAACCCGGCGACTACTATCTCTATAACGTAGGTCAGAAGCAGTTCCTTGCTCCCGGTTCTGACTGGGGTGCGCACGCAGCTCTCGGGTTCCCCGGTGTTGAGATTACTCTCGAACCCAACTATACCGATGAGAACGACGGTACATTCCACATCGACACCCATTGCTACAACGGCGACACCAAGCACTATATGAACTATCGTGGTTATCTTGACTGCGACAAAGCCGGCGCATGGAAGTTTATCCCCGTTGAAGGTAAAGAGAATGTTTACCGTATCGAACAGAACGATTTTCCTGGCGTAGTTGTAGCTTACAACATCGATGCTAATACTGATGGCGACAGTAACCGCGACGAAACAACTGTTGGTTGCGAAAACCGTAACTATGAGGGTCCGGAAGAGGATGCACAGTGGATGCTTATCTCACGTGCCGAGCGCGAAGCTTTCCTCGAAACTGCAACTCTTACAAATCCCGTTGATGCAACCTTCTTCATGCAGAACCCCAGCTTCTGTCAGCGTGAAGACGTCAGCGAATGGAACCTTACCGGTGATGGCGATACCGCATTCTATCTCCGCGGCAACCGTTATCCTGATTTCTGTATCCAGTCCTGGAACTCAAGCAACTGCGATTTGAGTACTAACGTAGAAGGTCTTCCCGCCGGTGTATATCGCCTTACAGTGAATGCCTTCTTCCGCAACGGTGATCACCAGACAATCTACTACCCGGCGGAAGATGAAAATAACCCCGGTGGTGTTCAGTATTATGGTCAGCCTGACACTGAGTCCAACAGCGTAGCTTATCTCTATGCGGGCGGTATGGAAAATGATGTGCTGATCCCCAGCATTCTTGATGGTTCTGATGCAGCTCCCGGTGAAGGTGCTACTGTAAAAAGCGCTGAAGGTGTTACTTATCATTATCCGCAGTACATCAATCAGGCTCCCTGGTTCTTCCGTTTAGGCGCATACAAGGTTCATACATTCGTTGAAGTTGCAGAAGGCGAAGATCTTCCTGTAGGTATCGTTAAGGATGAGCAGGTTTACGAGCATGACTGGATTGTTGCAGACAACTTCCGTCTCCTCTACTTCGGTCCTGACACAACTAAGGAAGAAGCTATGTCTGGCGTGGAAGAAGTAACAGCCGTTGCTGCTGAGAAAGTAAACTTCGACAACCGTATCTTCAACCTCCAGGGTGTTCAGGTTACCAACACAAATACTCCTGGTATCTACATCCAGAACGGCAAGAAGTTCGTGGTAAAATAAATCTGCGCAGCTAAGCTGCAGTATCTCATAAACAGAGGAGGCTATGCCGAATATTCGGCATAGCCTCCTCTGTTTCAGTGTGATTATCTTTCGGTCGTTTAATTGTTATTATATTCGTATGAATTTGTTTGTTGACGGTATTTTTCGTAACTTTAAGGCGTAATATGCATAGTTTCGCTCTTGTGAGCGGAATGTTTGTGCTGAAACACTTGTAACCACCGGTATACTAACTGTTTGTATGATCCGTAAGCCAATCATATACCTGATTGTTTCACTCGTGTTACCGCTGCAGCTCCTTTCGCAGAGAGCGCGGCTCGATGGTGTATTGCCGGATATGACTACGGTGATCTCTACAGATGTTGCCCGTGGTAAGAATGCCATATGTGCTCTTCGCGACAAGTATGGCTTCCTCTGGGTGGGGACACAGGCCGGTCTCGCATGTTACGATGGTAACGGGAAGGCGCTATATCCTGAGTCTGACGGAATACATCCGGCCACAGAAGGGATGCCCGTCACTGCGATTTTTGAGTATGACGACAATATATGGTTCGGTGGAACTGCCGGAGTGTCGGTCTACAATCGTAGAAGTAATACTGTCTCCCCCCTGTCGGCTTCGTTATCAAGCGGGGTTAAAATCAATTCTCCCGTATGTAAAATAGCTGAAGGGGGGCAAGGTTACATTTGGATTTTAACACAAGGACAGGGGATATTTATATACAACATAGTTGACGGGTCGATGGCTCAGAGCAAAGCACACGGAGAGACGTACAGTGACATGGCTGTAGGTAATGACGGGCACGTCTATGCTGTGACTCCTGACGGTGAGTTGCAGATATTTGATCCTGCCGGTCGATTTCTGACGGCGCGTCCGCTACCGGGCGGGGAGCGGGAACGCCGGGATGTCAGAATAGTTAAATCCGCTGATGGTTTAACTATTACTTCAGGTTCGCAGATTTTTAAGTTCGATATTCAGAATCAGGAATTTACTTTGGAGAGCGCTATCTCAACAGGCTCAGAAATCAATTCTCTGCTTATCGATCCGTTCGGAAATCTTGTCATGGCCACTGACAGCGGGCTCCGTCTGTGGGATTCGTCACGGCGCGCTTTTGACTATCCTGGTGCGACCACACCGTGGCTTCTCCCTGGAGGTAGAATAAGTCATATAACATATGATCTGGACAGTAGTCTTATAATAGTAACTCAGGATTCGGGAGTGCGCCATATTGTGCGTACGCTTCCTGAACCTCGGGCTGCTGTTCCTTCAGCAATCACAGCAATAGATGATATTCCCACAAAATCGGGAGTGCGGAGAGACCGTCTGGTAAAAGCTTATGTGCAGTCGATATCCTTCCCTGAGGCATCGGATTCTCATGCCGAGCGTATAAGTCTCGGACTTGATGTGCCACTGTATACCCGCGACGAAATCCGTCTCCCCTACAGTGATAATACCTTTACACTTACTCTGTCGGCTGCGCGTGGTGCAGATATGCCTGCCATCCGCTACGATTACCGGCTTGAAGGTGTAGACAAAAATTGGGTAAAAGGGGCATCCGATGAGGTGACTTACGCACAGTTGCGACCTGGGAAATATACATTTCTCTTGCGTCCCTCCACAGCTGAAGGCAATGCAGAGATCAGCCGCCTGAATATCGTCATTTTACCTCCATGGTATCTGACGTGGGTTGCCTTCATCTTCTATATTATCGTTGGAGCTGTTGTAGCGCTTTGTTTACTTGTCCTTTTCCGACGCCGGCTCCACAGGCAGTATCATAACCGCATGGAGGCGCTCAGGATACAGAAAGAGCATGAAGCTTTTGAGGCTAAAATGCGTTTTTTTGTAAATCTTGTGCATGAGATCCGCACTCCGCTGACGCTCATAAGTATACCTCTTGAGCAACTGTCAACCAGTGTTGAAAACGGGGTAGTTGACGCTGACGAGAATCGTAAGCATATCGTATCAATGCGCCGGAATGTCAACTACCTGCTTGGTATTACCAACCAGTTGCTCGATTTCCGGAAGGCTGAAGAGGGCAGTGAGGTAAAACTTCTTTTGGGAGAGCATGATCTGAAGAGGAGACTTTCTGATATTTGTGAGCGTTTCGAGCATCCGATGGCGGCTCTCGGCAAACGCATAACTCTCGTGATGCCCCAGGGAAGCGTCAGAGCGCGTATTGACCTTGACAAGACCGACCGTGTGATAATGAATATAATCGGTAATGCCGTGAAGTATTCGCGTTCTAAAGTTGATGTTACGTTGCATGAACCTGTAGATGGGAAGGTATCAATTTCTGTAGCGGATGACGGTCCGGGTATAGACCCCTCCGAGCGTGATCATATTTTTGACACGTATTACCAGATCGGTGGAGATAATGTAGCTGCAAATCTTGGTACAGGTCTGGGTTTGGCATACGCTAAACTTATAGTGAACGCCCACGGGGGTAATATAAGTGTGGACAATAATGCGGAAGGTGGAGCCACTTTTACGCTTACTTTACCAGTGGATAAAATGGAGCCCTCTTCGGATCATTCAGGTACAGTGCCGGTCACAATCCCTGTGTCCGCGGTTGTAGAGGCTTCTCCGGATGTTAGTGTGCTTCTTGTAGATGACAACCGTGAGCTACTGTCGACTGTTGCCGACGGTTTGAGTAAGCACTACCGCGTAGTGACAGCTACCACAGGGGAGGAGGCTCTTGCGGAGCTTAACCGCAGAAGTGATATAAATGTGATAGTCAGCGATTTCATGATGCCTGGAATGAGTGGTGGCGAGCTGTGTCGCGCTGTCAAGGGTGATCAGCGATTCTCACATCTGCCCTTTATCATTCTGACAGCAAAGACCGATAGTGATGCAAAAGTTGAAGGAATGGAATGTGGGGCTGATGTCTACATGGAGAAGCCGTTCAGCATCAAACAGCTCAATCTCCAGATTGCCAATATGCTGCACACCCGCGAGCTGTTCCGTGCCAGAATGTCGGCGTCGTCGTTGGGCGAGTCTTCATTGACAGGAGATGAGGCTGATGGCGATGAACCGTCGATGAACCGAATGGACGCTGAGTTTCTTCAGACACTCGACGCTTACATCTCGGAAAATATCTCGGAAGAGGAGTTCTCTATCGATGTGATGGCGAAACAGATGAATATGAGCCGATCGAGTTTCTACCGAAAACTCAAGGCGGTAACAGGTATGACCCCGGTCGACTATCTGAAGAACTACCGTCTGGAATATTCAGCCAAACTGTTGCTCGATGGGGTTAGGGTCACTGAGGTTGCTGTGATGGCTGGATTCACATCTTCATCGTATTTCGCCAAATGTTTCAGGGCTCGCTTCGGGATGATCCCTAAAGAGTATGTCGCAGCACATTCAGCTAAATAGTGTTGAGCAGAGTATAATATTATAGTTTAAAAGATAATTCCAATTCAAGTAATATTTTTTTACATTTAAGTTTATGTATTACCATCGAAAACTGTTGCTTGCCGCGTGCGGATCGTTCGCATGTCTGGCCGCACAGGCGCTGACCGTGGGAACGCTGCGTACGCAGTATCTTGAAAATCCTGTGGGAATAGACAATGCCAATCCCAGCTTCAGCTGGCAACTGAGTTCTGATCAACGTTCAACAGTGCAGAAATCCTATCATGTAGAGATAGGAACCGACAAGAATATGTCGGGAATCGTCTATGATTCAGGCACTGTCAACTCAGGAAGTTCCGCCAATGTGAAGCTCGAGGGACTTCAGCTCGAGCCTTCGACCCGTTATTACTGGCGTGTTACCGTGACAGACAATCACGGTGAGACAGCTACATCCGCCCCAGGTGCTTATTTTGAAACCGGGCTGATGGATAGTGGATGGAGCGGAGCCCAGTGGATTGCTGCTGGCGACGCCAGTACTCCTGCAGTAGACGAGGAGACTGAAAACATCCAGAATTATACCCTTGATTTCGATTTCGAGATTCAGCGTGCTTCGGCCGGTATAATATTCGGTGCAACAGACCGTAACAACTACTACATGTGGCAGTTTAACGCGCAGAATGATGTTCCCCGTTTCCGGCCGCATGTATGGACCAATGGTACACCTCAGTGTATTGCTGAAATTGATCTCGGAATAAATCTTGATAAATGGGCAACTCACCATGCCCGTATCGAAGTGAGCGATAACGGAACAATGGCACGTACGTATCTCGATGGTGTGCTTATTGATGAACGTCCGGGCAATTATCCATTCGGATCGGTCGGAATGCGTGCGTCAAATCTCGGTAATGCGGCCCATCAGCCCGAGATTGCATGGTATGATGACTTCAAAGTGACTTCGGAAGACGGAGAAGTCTTATATTCCGATACTTTCGAAGACAACTCAAATTACGGCACTGGATCAGTCCATAACGGTCAGCTCCGTGTAAATGGACCTGGTGTGGTTGTTTTTCAGAACAATTTCACCCCCGATGCCAATGTTAAGAACTATACCTTCGAGGGGAAATTCTCAATCGAACAGTATTGTGCAGGGATCGCTTTCGCCGCTAAAGATGCCAACAACTTCTATATGTGGCAGTTTAATATCGAGAATGGTTTCCCTCGTTTCCGTCCGCATCGCTGGAACAACGGTGGTGCCGCATGTCTTGATGAGATAGATCTTTCAGGCAAAGTATCGCTTGATGTATATACTCCCCATACTTTCAAGATTGTTGTAAGTGAGAATGGCAATCGTGCAACCACTTATGTTGATGGGATTCAGATCGACAGCCGTACGGGTGATTTCGCATATGATAAGGTAGGCTTCCGCCACTCTGAAAGTGAGAAGGAATGGTCTCTTTATGAGCGTGCATATTTCGATAATGTAGTTGTTAGAGATGAGTTCGGAGGAATACTATTCGCTGAAAATTTCAATGCTGCCGGCGATGTGAAGATCGGTGGTGGTTCCATTGACGACGGCCGCCTGCTTCTCGATGGAAATTCCGAAATTTATGCGTGGGCTGCTTCCAACAGTTCTGCAGCCAAACTTCGCTACGACATCGACGCAGATATAACCTTGTTAAATGATGCTGCTTCGCTGATATTCAGCTATACCAAGTCGAACTGCTACTTCATGTGGGCTTTAAATGTGAACGACAATGGTTACCCTCTGATCCGCCGTCACCTTTATGCCAACAGTTCAAATCCGAGCTTCTCCGATACTCGCATTCCGGGTATGTCGAACTCCGATGTGCTTGGCGTGGAGCATCATTTGCGGCTTGAGATCGATGGTAATAAAGTGCGTACATATCTTGATGATAACCTGGTAGATACATATACAGATACATCTGGTCTGCTGACTAACGGTCTTATAGGTTTCCGCGTATATAAAGATAAGGTAAACGAAGAGGCGTATTGGGACAACGTCAAAGTTACTGTTTATGAGGCTGACGGAAGCAAGCGTGTCACTCTCTCGGAAGATTTCGAGAAAGATTCATACGAATTCTCGTCAGGTGAAGTTGTTGACGTTGACGGCAACCGCAAGTTCCATAGCGTTTCCAAGCAGTATGAGACCATTGTGATGCAGGATGGTGCTACCGCGTCACCGCGTTTCCGCAAAGCTTTCAACCTTGCGGCAAAAGTTAAGAGCGCTAAACTGTATACGTCGGCTCTTGGCGTTTATAATGTCTATATCAACGGAGAGCGTGTCGGAAACGAGCGCGCAGATGGTAAGGTGGTATACGATGAGTTAATGCCAGGATGGAGCGACTACCGCAGCACAGTATTCTATATGACCCACGATGTGACATCACTCCTCAAGGAGGGTGAAAATGCAATCGGAGCTGTCGTAAGCAGCGGGTGGTGGCTCGGTCAGGTTTCTCATGGCGTTTATGGTTCGTCGGGCGTAGCCTTTATCGGCAAGCTTGTTGTGGAACTGGAGAATGGGGAGACTGTGACACTCGTAACCGACCGCACCTGGCAGTCATCGCGGCGCGGTGCTATCAAGAGCGGTGAAATATATCACGGTGAAAACTACGACGCGCGTCTTGCCGACAACTGGACTGATGGCGATTATGATGCATCCGCGTGGTTCGGCACTACTGTTGACCGTCAGGTGCATGGAACACTTATGGCTCACGAGGGTCCGACAGTCAAGGTTCGCCCCGAGATGGAACGCAAGCCAGTTAGTTTTACCGTATATGAGGGTATTACTGCAAATGGCACCACTTATGGCGAAATCAACACCGTAGATACACCTTCAGTCAATTCACCCATTACCCTCAAGAAAGGGCAGACACTTGTGGTAGATTTTGGTCAGAACGCTTCAGGCTGGGCTAAGTTTAAGGTTAAGGGTGCAACCGGCACCACAATGAAACTGCGCTACGCTGAGATGGTGAATGATTCCGGTGAGGCTGATCGTGGCAACGATGCTGCCAAGGGATCACTTTATACTGTTGCTCTCCGCTCTGCGCAAGCTCAGGGACAGTACACTCTTTGTGGCGCCGAGGATGGTGAGGTTTACAACCCCTCCTCTACATTCTATGGATTCCGCTATTGTGACGTGACAGCCAACAATGACGTAGTGATCGAATGGATCACGGCCGAGACTATCTGTTCAGAAAATGAGGAGCATTCGTCGCTTCGGGTTGATAACGACGATGTGAACCAGCTTATTAGCAATATCGTATGGGGTATGCGAAGCAACTTCGTGAGTGTACCTACCGACTGTCCGCAGCGTGACGAACGTCTTGGATGGACAGCTGATACTCAGGTGTTCTCGATGGCTGCAAGTTATACCGCCCAGGTTCAGGGCTTCTACCATAAGTGGATGCGCGATATGCGCGACGGACAGCTCGCAAACGGAGCTTATCCCAATGTTGCTCCCTTCAACTGGGTTGAACATGGGTCGAGTGCATGGGCCGATGCCGGTATTATCATGCCATGGAATGTATATGTGATGTATGGCGACAAGTCAATCATCGAGGAAAACTACGAATCCATGGAGCGTTACTTCGATTGGCTTGCTACTCAGACCGAAGGCCAGTACAAGCATGTCGGTTCTGACACCCGCTATGGCGACTGGCTTGCATTCGAAGATACTGACCGTCGTTATGTATCTGTGGCATACTATGGCTATATGGCGGATATCATGAGCCGCATGTCGAAAGTGCTCAGCACCTCCGAAGGCGATGAATATGATCTTAAAGCTCAGAAATATGCACAGTTGTTTGCCGATATAAAGACTGAGTTTAAGCAGCGTTATTGGAAGGGAACGGGTCGCATTCAGGGACTTACTCAAAGTTCTCAGTGCGCTAATCTGATGGCTCTCCGCTATAATCTTCTCCATGATGACGCGGCTGTAGAGACTGTTCGCCAGAATCTGCGCTCGCGTATCGAGAAGAACGGCAACAAATTGGCAACCGGTTTCCTTGGTACCGCTATTCTCAACCAGACACTTAGCGAATTCGATATGGATGATCTCGCTTATGCGCTTCTTCTTCAGCATGAGTGTCCGTCTTGGCTCTATAGCGTTGACCAGGGCGCTACTACCATGTGGGAGCGCTGGAACAGTTATACCCGTGAGGGAGGTTTCAGCAAGAGCATCGAGATGAACTCCTTCAACCACTACGCGTATGGTGCAGTGGCAGAGTGGATGTATCGCTACATGGCTGGTATCGCTCCTGATTACGATAATCCAGGTTTCTCTCACATTGTTCTGAAACCATCGTTCGACGCAGAGCGCCGTATCTCCAATGTAGATGCGACCTTCGCCTCTAACTATGGTGATATCAAGGCAGCATGGCATACTACATCAGCTGGTAAATATTATTATTTTGTAACTGTACCAGCGAATACCACTGCTACGGTAGTGCTTCCGTCTGCTCCCGAAGGTATGTCGCTCTATGAAGGTGACGATCTTGCAAGTGAATCAGACGGCGTGAGCGACTATGCTGACGATGGAACTAATGTTACAATGACCGTAGGATCAGGTATATATAAGTTTGGAATATCTGAGGCCGCGCTGGGTGGTGTAGAGACTGTTGAAGCAGGGAAGTTCACAGTGTATCCCAACCCTGCCACGGATGTGGTGACTGTAGGCAGCAATGTGGCAATCGCAACTCTTGAGCTCCGTTCTCTCTCCGGTGCTCTCGTAACTTCGGCACATCAAACATCAACCCTCGATGTCTCGGCGTGCACTCCGGCTATGTATCTTCTTACTGTAAAAGATGTAGAGGGAGCAGTGCAGACCGTCAAGCTTATCAAGCGCTGATATTGGTGCATAATCTGTAATCAATTCCTCCCCGCTGTGCCCTGATGTGCAGTGGGGAGGCTTCTCCTCCGGAGTCTCATTTTATGCAACGTTTGTCCATTCTACGGGGAGGTATGTTCAAAAGACAAAATTCCGGAGTGATTTTCTTCTTTTCTCTCTGTTTTTACGCAAATGTCTCTTTTCAGTACATGGAAAGGGTTAAAAACGACCATAACAGTGCTCTGTGAACAGAAATTTTCCGTAGTTGAAGAGATTTTTTCGCTCCGTTTGTCAAATTTACGGTTATTTTGTAGCGTAAATCATTCACTCGGGCTTGTCCCGACATCATGCATAACTGACCCTATAAAAACGACAACTTATAACCATACAAATTAACGCATGAAGAAACTGATAAAATACACGGCGGCACTATGCACTGCATTTGCTATGAACGCACAGAACGCCGAGCTTTTTCAGCCATATCAGACCACAGACCTGAGACTCCCCTCGGTTCCCCTCGTGGTTTCTGATCCCTACTTCTCCATATGGTCGCCATATGACCAGCTTACCGACGGATCGCCTCGCCATTGGACTAACGATGAGAAACCTCTTGAAGGACTTCTCCGTGTCGATGGTAAGACATACCGTTTCATGGGTGTAAAGAACAATGTTCTTCAGACAATTGTCCCTATGGCAGATGAAGCAGCCTGGAAAGCTGCATATACACGCAAGAACCCCGGTGAAGGCTGGACTGCACCTGGGTTTAACGATTCTGCGTGGGAGCGTGCGGAAGGCGCATTTGGCTCAGCTAACCTAAGCAATGTGCGCACCCGTTGGGATCGCGAGAACAGTGATATATATGTGCGTCGCGAGGTAGAGCTTACCCCTGAAGATCTTCAGGGTGATCTCGTTCTTATGTTCTCACACGATGATGTTTTTGAAATCTTCATCAATGGAGCTCTTGTTGCAAAGACCGGTGAGACCTGGCGTGACAACGTGCAGCAGGAACTTACCGGTGACATGAAGCAGCTTCTCCGTCCCGGCAAAAATGTAATTGCAGCTCATTGCCACAACACTCACGGCGGTGCTTATACCGATTTTGGTCTATACCGCAATGTTGGTGCTGAAAACGGTAATACCGAAATTGCAAAACAGAAGAGTGTTGATGTCCTCGCTACCTCTTCTTATTATACATTTGAGTGCGGTCCCGTTGAACTTGACCTTGTGTTCACAGCGCCCATGCTAATCGACAACTACGACCTTCTCTCCTCACCTATTAATTATATATCATATCAGGTACGCTCCACCGATGGTAAAGAGCACGACGTTCAGCTCATGCTTACCGCATCACCTCTTATCGGTGTGAACAAGGCTACGCAGCCTACCCGTTCAACCACAGAGGAACACAACGGTGTAAAATATCTCAAGACCGGAACTATCGAGCAGCCCATCCTTGCGAAGCGTGGCGACCACATCTGTATTGACTGGGGGTATCTCTACATGCCGGCTATAAACGGTGAGGTATGTCTCGGACCCGATAAGGAGATCAAGTCGGCATTCATCAATACTGGCAAACTCCCCGAATCAGCGCCCGAAATCGTTGCCCAGAAGCGTGGAGACACACCCCTGCTCGCTTATGTCCACAATTTCGGAAAGGTCAAGGACGCATCCAGCTACACTATGCTCGGTTATGATGAGGTTTATGATATCGAGTATTTCTACAAACGATACAAAGGCTACTGGGCGCACAATGGCGAAGTGAGCATCTTCGACATGTTCAATACGCTCAACAGTTCCTACGCATCCATTATGGACCGTTGCCGTCAGCTCGACAAAACCATTTATGACGATGCGCTCAAGGTAGGTGGTAAGAAATACGCCGAACTCCTCTCGGGCTCCTATCGCCATGTTATCGCAGCCCATAAACTTTTCAAGGATGACGAGGGTACGCTCCTTTTCTTCTCCAAGGAGAACGACTCTAACGGTTGTGTCAACACTGTTGACCTTACTTATCCCGAGGCACCTCTGTTCCTTATCTATAATCCCGAACTCCAGAAGGCTATGATGACTTCGATTCTGGACTACAGCAAGTCCGGTCGCTGGACAAAGCCTTTCGCAGCTCACGACCTCGGCACATATCCTATCGCCAACGGTCAGCTTTACGGAGGTGACATGCCTCTGGAAGAGGCCGGCAACATGCTTACACTCATTGCTATGTGCAGTAAGCTCGACGGCAACACGAACTATGCCGAACCCTACTGGGACATTCTTCAGACATGGGCTGATTACCTTTGGGAGAATGGTCAGGATCCGGAAAACCAGCTCTGTACCGACGACTTCGCCGGTCACTGGGCACACAACGCCAACCTCTCTATCAAGGCTATCATGGGTGTGGCAGCTTTTGCTGAGATGGCAGCCATGAAGGGGGATATGGAGACATATAAGAAATATAATGACCGTGCCAAGGAGATGGCTGCCCAGTGGGCTGTCGATGCGAAGGAAGGCAAAGGTGCTGATGCCCACTATCGCCTTGCTTTCGACCGGGAGAACACATGGAGCCAAAAGTACAACATCATCTGGGATAAACTCTGGAATACAGAAATCTTCCCCGCAGAGGTTGTGCCCACCGAGGTTGCATACTACCTGAAGAAGCAGAACAAATATGGGCTGCCTCTTGATAACCGTCGCGACTACACAAAGAGCGACTGGATCATGTGGACAGCAGGTCTGTCACCTGACCAGAAAACTCTCGTGAAGTTCATCGATCCACTCTACGACTACGTCAACGAAACCGAGACCCGCGTGCCTATCAGCGACTGGTATGACACCAAGACCGGACGCAAGACCGGCTTCATGGCCCGTTCCGTGATCGGCGGTCACTGGATGCCCGTTCTGGTTGAAAAACTTGGACGCTGACAATAGTCACGCTACGATTTAAACTTTGATAGCTCTGTTGTTTCAGAATCTTATCAGATTTTAAAATAAATTTGGTTAGAGAGACACAATATAGCTGAAAAGTACCCGTTATTAAAATCCCTGCACGGGGACACCTTCCACGGGTGTCCCCGCCGGAGGGGGAACATGACTTTCCCGGTCGGTAATGGCATACGTCAGGATAAGCGGTTCCCTCCCTATCAAACCGAATTATAGTAAACGATTTATCTTTAACAAACAATTAACCATTGCCATGAAATTAAAAAACATTACCAACACTCTTCAGAAACTACTGTTGGGCGCTTGTGTGGCTCTGGCAGCTGGGTTTGTCACCTCTTGTAACGATGACGACAAGGTGACAGACGTTAATGTTGCTTTTGACCCCAACAAGCCGGTAGTTGTATCTGACTTCATGCCGAAAAATGCAGGTCAGTACGAACAGATTCTTGTGTACGGTTCAAACTTCGGCAACGACAAAGACCGCGTTAAGCTCTATGTCGGGGGTAAAGAAGCTTTGATCGTAAGTATAGTCAATGATAAGATTTATGGTTACGTGCCCGTAGGTGCGTTCGGCTCTTCTGTGGAAGTCGCTCTTCTTGATGAAGATGGCGAGGAAATCAGCCGTGGCGTTTCTGCTGAGACTGATCCCTTCACCTATGTCAGGAAAACAGTTGTAGGTACCCTCTGCGGTTACAGAAACGTAGATGACTCTCAGGGCGAGCTATATGGAGATTTTGGTATTACCTGCGGTTTCCGCAGCGAAGGCTGTATGACTTTCGACCCCCTTTATCCCAACCTTCTTTATATAGTTTACGACGGGTTGAACAAGATTGATGTACTTGATCTCGAGAAGCGTGACCATCAGTTGCTGATGTCAGCCTCTAAGTTCCAGAGCGAGCGTCTGCGTAATTGCTGCTTCTCTCAGGACGGTCAGTATATGTTTGTATCTACCGACCGTTGGACACCTACCAATAAGGCAACCAGTGTATGGATTGTTAAACGTAATGCAAACGGTACTTTCAACGACAACTGTACTGCAACAGTTATTGCGGCATACATGAACTGTAACGGTGCAGCTGTTCATCCGGTGAATAACGAGCTTTACTTCACATCTTATAAGAATGGTCAGCTGTTCCGTATGGATCTTGACTGGTATTTCAAGGTTATGAACGGTGAAGCTACTGATGATGAAGGTAATGAAATTACCGAATGGGTTCCCTATTCTGATGAATTCGGCGGATACTTCACGGAGCTCTTCAAAATTATGGACCCGAGTTATGAGTTTAACCTTACCATCCATCCTACCGGCAACTATGCTTATCTGAACATTATCAACCGTAATTACATTCTTCGCACTGACTATGATTGGAAATTAAAAAGATTTACCAGTCCATACTTAGTAGCTGGAAAGAATTCCTGGCTGAATGATAACGACATTAGCTGGACAGATGCTGTGGGTGGTGATTCACGTCTGCACCGTCCTTACCAGGGCATTTTTGTCAAGAATCCAGAATATGCCGGGCGTTCAGATGAGTACGACTACTACTTTGCAGACTGCAAGAACTTCTGTATCCGCTGCATCACTCCCGATGGAGTTGTACGTACCTACGCAGGTCACTCCCCCTCTACCGACAACAATGTATGGGGTACAGAGGATGGTGATCTTCGTACACAGTCACGTTTCCGCGATGTATCAGCTCTGGCCTATGACGAGACGAGAGAGACATTCTATGTTCTTGACCATAATAACCGTCGTATCCGTACTATCGGCAAGGAGGATGAGAACGCTGTTGTACAGCCCACTCCTGATACTCCTCAAGGAGGTGAAGAAGGTAGTGAGGAAAACGCCGAATAACTAAGTATTTAGCTTGAATCTAATAACTTCAGATAACAATGAATAAACAGATAGTAACACTGATGGCAGCCGCTGCCCTTACGTCAAGCGTAGCAATGGCCAAGGTCTACACCGGTACCGTGTATAGCGCGGCAGACGGCGAGCCTCTGATCGGCGCCACAGTGGCAGTGCAAGGCACCGGCGTAGGTGTCTCTACAGACGTCGAAGGTGAATTCTCTATCGACGTTCCCGAAGGGGGTAAAGTTCTCGTAGTTCGCTACGTAGGTATGGATCCCTTCGAAATCCAGGTAAGCAAACTTAAAAATCAAGGTAACGAATTCCGTCTGGAGGAAACCAAGACCGCTCTCAACGAAGTCGTTGTGACAGGTATGGGTGCCCGTAAGAAGATTACCGTGACAGGTGCAGTGACCAATGTCGATGTAGACGACATGAAGCACTTCTCCACCTCGAACCTTTCCAATGCTCTTGCAGGTAATGTCCCCGGCGTGTTTGCCCGTCAGACTTCAGGTCAGCCCGGTAAGAATAAATCAGAGTTCTGGATCCGTGGTATCTCTACCTTCGGTGCCGGTTCTTCGGCTTATATTCTTGTCGACGGTTTCGAACGTGAGAATATCGACGACCTCAATATCGAGGATATCGATACCTTCACCGTACTCAAGGACGCATCCGCAACCGCCATCTACGGTTCTAAAGGTGCAAACGGTGTAATCCTTATCACTACAAAGCATGGTAAGGCCGGTGCGGTAAAGGTAAGCGCAAAATTCGAGACCTCGTACAACACCCGGACAAAGACTCCGGAGTTTGTGGATGGTCTGCAGTATGCAAGCCTTCTTAACGAAGGTAATATTACCCGAAGCAAAGGTGAATATTTCAACGCCCAGGAACTTGCTCTTTTCCGCAATGGTATTGACCAGGACTTCTATCCTAATGTGGACTGGACCAATCTTATCCTTAAGGATGGCGCAATGAGCTATCGTGCTCAGGTAAGTGTCCAGGGTGGTGGCAGCACAGCACGCTACTATGCATCTATATCATATGTGAACGACGAAGGTATGTACAAAACCGACGCTACCCTGCGCGACAAGTACGATACCAATGCCAACTACAGTCGTTGGAATTATCGTCTGAACCTCGATATGGACCTTACCCCCACAACTCTTCTTCGCCTCGGTACATCCGGTGACCTGTCGCTCCGTAACGGACCAGGTATCAGCGATGACTGGCTGTGGAACTCTCTGTTCGCATACAATGCCATACAGTGTCCTGTATATTATTCCAACGGTTATGTGCCCAAGAACAACCTGAAGCGTGGTGACGCTGATGCTCAGCTCGCGGACCTTAACCCCTGGGTACAGGCTACTCAGACCGGTTATTTCCAGGAGTGGAATAATAACCTCCAGAACAACGCAACTCTTGAGCAGGATCTCCGTTTCATCACTCAGGGTCTTCGTTTCGTAGGTCGCTTCGGTTATGACACATACAACTGGAACCGTATCACCCACTTCCAGGTTCCCGATACCTATTATCCTATGGGGCGTGACAAGAGCACAGGTGAAATTCTCTGGGATAAGTTGAGCAACCGTCGTGACATGGCGCAAGGCTCGAGCAATGATGGTTCACGCCGTTACTTCGCTGACCTTCTTCTCAGCTACAACCGTACTTTCAACGATAAGCATACTGTTGGTGCAAACCTCAAGTTTACTTGGGATGACTACATCTCTACCCAGAACATAGGTACCGATATCAAGAACTCGGTGGCCCGTAAGAATATATCGCTTGCAGGTCAGGTTTCATATAACTTCGCTAACCGCTACTTCGTTGACGTCAACTTCGGTTACAACGGTTCTGAGAACTTTGCTGACGGTCACCGCTTCGGTTTCTTCCCCGCTGCATCTGCAGCCTGGGCACTTTCTCACGAGCCCTTTATGGAAGGAACACGCACATGGCTCGATATGTTCAAGATCCGTGCATCTTACGGTAAGGTAGGTAACGATAAACTGTATATCGGTAGTACTCTCTACCGTTTCCCGTACCTCTACACTCTTGGGTCTGCCGGAGCCAATGTCTATAACTTCGGTACTCCCTATGATTCTACCCGTGGTGATTATGCAGATGGTATGCAGTACACCGATCTTGCATCGAACCTCGTGACTTGGGAAAAGTCTACAAAGAAGGACCTCGGTGTTGACCTCGCTTTGTTCCATAACTCCTTCTCACTTACAGTGGACTACTTCTACGAACGTCGTGACGGAATCTTTATGGCCCGTAATTACCTGCCATATTCACTCGGTCTTCGTCTGAGCCCACGTGCAAACGTAGGTTCTACAAAGGTTGAAGGTTTTGACGGAAACTTCCGTTATGAGCACAACTTCGGCGAGTTTGCACTTACTGTCCGCGGCAACCTTACTTACTCAAAGAACACCATTCTCAACTATGACGTTGAAAACAACGTTTACGGTTATCAGAATCAGTTCGGTCATCGTGTAGGTCAGGTTCGTGGTCTTATTGCAGAAGGTCTTTTTGCAGACTACGATGATATCCGCAACCATCCGAAGCAGAAATTCGGTGACGTTCAACCCGGTGATATCAAATACAAGGATGTCAATGGTGACGGTGTTGTAGACAATGGTGATATCTGTGCCATCGGTGCTACTGAAAGACCTAACCTTATCTACGGTCTTGGTGCATCGCTTCGTTGGCGTGACTTCGATTTAAACCTCCACTTCCAGGGTTCAGGAAAGTCTACAGTAAGCATAGGTGGCAAGACTGTATGGGCATTCTCTGAAGGTCGTTGGGGTCAGATTCTCACAGACCTCGTTGAAGATCGCTGGATTGACCATGAAACAGCAGCTGCCCTCGGTATAGCAGCTAATGAGAATCCCAATGCGGCTTACCCCCGTATGCCCGATGTTGACGGTACCCTCGGTCGTGATAACAACTATCGCTCATCTACCTATTGGTTGCGCGATATCAGCTACGTCCGTCTGAAAAATCTTGAGTTAGGTTATAACCTCCCGAAACCGATCGTTCAGAAGATCCATTTTGAAGGTGTCCGTTTCTTTGTGCAGGGTGCTAACCTGATTACATGGTCTAACTTCAAGCTATGGGATCCTGAAATGGGAAGTAGCAACGGTGAGGCTTATCCCCTCTCTAAATCTATTACTGCCGGTTTCCAAGTCAATATCTAACCGTACATTACAATCATGAAAAAATATATTGCAAAATCAATATCAATTGCTGCGCTCATCGGAGCAGCGTCGGTGATGTTCTCTTCTTGCGAGGACACTCTGGACGCCGACAAATATTTCGATGACCGTGTGACATTTGAATCAGTGTTCACTGATGTGAACCAGACAAACCAATGGCTTTCACAGGCATTTTCATATCTTAAGGATCATCTGAGAGAGGTGACAACAAAAGAGGGAGGCGGACGTGGCTTCCATGTATTTGCTGATGACATCTTCTGGGGTGACCGTGACAACTATTATGATGCTGGCTACGGTCTTGAGAATGCCTACTACTCTTTCAAACAGGGCGATTACAGCGAGACCTTCGGTGAAGGCTACTGGGAGCAGGCTTATAACGGTATATATCAGGCTTCCGTCTTCATTCACAATATCTATCGTCAGGACAAGATGACAGAAGAGATGAAGACCGATATGAAGGGGCAGGCACGCTTTGTCCGCGCATATTATTACTGGCTGCTACTCCGTCGATATGGCCCGGTGCCCATCATGCCCGATGAAGGTGCGGACTATACCATGTCATATGAGGCTCTTTCCTATCCCCGTGCATCATACGAGGAGGTAGCGGAATATATCTCAAGCGAGATGATTCAGGCTGCAAAGGAACTTTCAAGCTGGAGCCGCGTTTCCGGCAATACAAGTACTGAGAACATCGCACGCCCCACCAAGGGAGCTGCTCTCGCTACCCGAGCCCTCGTTTATATCTTTGCTGCAAGTCCGCTTGCCAACGGTCAGCTTGCAAATGGTGTTCACGGACCGCTTGTAACAGATGGCTTTGTCAAGCAGCTTGTAAACAAGGATGGCAAGCAGCTTCTTTCATCAACGTACGATGAATCGAAATGGGCTCGCGCAGCCGCAGCTTGTCGTGACGTCATAGATTCGCCTGCCAATTATGAGCTTTACCACGCTTCTTACAATGAAACCGATAGGAAGACCGAAGGTTATCCCAAGACTGTAGATCCATTTCAGGATGGTGATTTCTCAGAAAAGGATTGGCCCGAAGGATATCGTGATATAGATCCATTTGTTTCTTACCGTGACCTGTTCAATGGTGTTGTAGGTCTTGATAATCCTGAGATTATATTCGGACGCGGCTATAGCGCCGGTAATGTGCACGCCTCTATTTCAGCAATGACCAGTCACGCTATGCCATCGTCGCTTAACGGATGGAACTGCCATGGTGTAACCCAGAAGATGGCCGACGCATATTATATGGCTGACGGTAAAGACTGCCCCGGACGCAACAGTGAGTGGGGAGGTGAGGATGCAGATCCCCGTCCCCGTCGCGCAGGTTTCACTGCAGGTCGTGGTGACAATATCAATACCTTCGTAGTGAAAGGCAACGGTATGATCGGTAACGGTGTGTCGATGCAATATGTTGAGCGTGAGCCCCGTTTCTATGCTTGCGTATCATTCAACGGTGCATATTGGTGTAATGCCAATCCGGATGCGACAAACAAGCGTCCTCAGATCTGGTACTACCGTGGAGACAGTGACGGTAACGGTCAATCCAATACCTCAGGTTACTGGCAGCGCTCCGGAATGGGATTCTTCAAATATGTAGCTCCCACCGACTGGCGCCAGCGTAAGGATGCTGGTGACTATGAAAACATCAAGTGGAAATGGGAACCGGCTATCCGCTATGCTGATATTCTCCTTCTTTACGCTGAAGCTTTGAATGAGCTTACCCAGTCTTACACTGTTCCCTCATGGGATGGCGCTGAGAGCTACACGATAAGTCGTGATGTCACTGAAATGAAGCGTGGAGTACGCCCTGTTCGCTGCCGCGCCGGTCTTCCCGACTTCGAGCCGAGTGTTTATAACGATCAGAATGCAATGCGCAAGAAACTGAAACGTGAGCGTATGATTGAGTTCATCGGTGAGGGCAAGCGCTACTATGACCTCCGCCGTTGGATGGATGCTCCTGTAGAAGAATCCACTCCTATCTACGGCTGCAATGTGAACATGCCTCAGCAGCGTAAGGAAGACTTCCATACCATCGTGCCGATTTATTCTCTGCCGACAGTATTCAACGAAAAGATGTATTTCTGGCCAATCTCGACCAACGAGCTTAAGCGTAACAAGAACTTGGTTCAGAACCCTGGTTGGAAGTACTACGATTAATCAACGCCAAAATTAGGCTTAAAAAAATATTAAACAGCTTAATCTTTATATCATGTTTAAGATCAAAACAATATTCTCTTTCGGCCTGTTGGCGGCTGTGGCTATGCCTGTGCTGACATCGTGCAACGATGACTGGAAGGAAGAGCAATACAAAGACTATATCAGCTTCAAGGCACCGCTTGATGCAAGTGGTACAGCTGTGGGTGTGACTACCGTCTATGTGCCCTATACCCGACTTAACGAGAATAATGAGCCTCTATATGGACAGGAAGGTATGTCATACTACGATCTTCCTGTACTGGTTGCCGGCTCTCTCGACAATCCCTCGGACAAGACTGTGAATATCGCCCATTCCGATACTCTTGACATTCTCAATGTTGAACGTTTCGGTCACCGTAGTGAAATTTACTACCACGACATGTGGGATTACACTGAGGTACCTTCAACTATCAGCATTCCTAAGGGTCAGGATCAAGCGTTACTCAGAATCAAGGTCGATTTCGAAAAGAACGGCGGTTTCGACTTGATTGACCGTTATGTTCTCCCCATCACTATCGCTCCAGGTGCCGGTTACGAGCGTAATCCACGTAAGAACTACGCTACGGCAATGCTCCGTATCCTGCCATATACCGATTTCTCCGGTATCTTCCAGGCTCCGACACTTCTTTATAATGTAGTGAACGAGAACCATGAGGCTGATGGTGAGGCTGCTGGTCTCAGAACAGTACAGACATATGCGTGTGGTCAGAACAAAGTGTTTTTCTATGGTGGTACGATTGATGAGAATAGCCTTCTTCGTCGTAATTTCCGAATCTATGCGGAATTCACTCCCGATGAGACTTTCCCCAACGAAGGTACTGTAAGAATGTATGTGGATCCCAACGAGAATCCTGAAATGAATTTCAGCCAGGAGGGTCTTGCCACATATAAGATTGTAGAGGAACCCGATCCTGTGATGTCTTACATTATACGTCGTACACTCATTGTCCGTGGTATTGAGTATTATTATTCCGATACCAAGACCGCACCGGGTACTGAGCTGATCTATCAGGTTGCCGGTACAATGACAATGGAGCGCAAGCTCAACACTCAGATGCCTGAGGAAGACCAGATCATCTGGGACTAATCTCATAGTCTGAACGATACTGAATGACTTAGAGTGTGTTTCCGACACTGCGTGTGAAGGAGCACACTCTAAGTTGCTTTTATGCTACCACACGGAATTACTGTAATACAACTTCTTATGACTGAAATTCTACGAAAATTATTGATACCGGCGACAGTTGTGTTGACTGCGTTGACTAGCCGGAGTGCTACGCCGACCGGGGATGCGGAGCTGGCTGTGCGTAATGTGAACCGAGCCATGGCTCTGATTGATGCATCATGGGATAAAACGATGATAGGAACACGCACCAACCTCTATATGGCAGACCGCTACAATACTGTAACCGGCGAGGTTAGCGGACCATCGGATATCTGGCCTTTGACGGCAGCCGTCGAAGCTCACTGTTCGCTACTGGAGGCTTTTGAAGCCGTGAAGGATATTGACGTAAAACTATATGACGACAACTTTGAGAAGTATGCCGATCAGCTCAATGTTCTCATCGATAATCTCGAGTATTATCGCGGAACTTACCGCCTGAGCTCGTATGCAACCTCGAACAAGGAGAGCAAACCCTATGCCGTTCCCAGGTCGAGCAAACGTGGCGGCGCGAATGTTACCGGTATTCTCAATGTGTATGACGACCAGATGTGGCTCGCGCGCGAGCTTGTGCGCGCTTACCGGCTTCTCGACAATGAGGAGTATCTGGAGCTTGCCACCTATCTGACCGATTATGTTCTGGACGGATGGGACTGCTGGCACGATGAAAAGGGTGAGGAATATGGTGGAATCACCTGGGGACCCGGTTACAACTCGAAACATGCCTGCAGCAACGCGCCTATCATCCAGCCTCTGGTGTGGCTCAGCGACATATATAAAGATACAGGTGAGACAGTTGACTTCGCAACCCGCGACGAGGATGATAATGTCAGGAAACTGACACTTGACCGGTCGGAGCATTATCTCGATTTCGCCTGCAAGGTACATGACTGGCAGGTCAAGAAACTTATTAACTCGAGCACTGGGGTATATTACGATATGATGGGGGCTGACGGTAAGATAATCGTAAGCCGCGGTTACCGTCAGCATGTTGACTGCGGGGGCGCGGTAGGTGCCTATTATCCCTATAATACCGGTACGATGATAGCCGGAGCTGCCGAGCTCTACCGTGTCACGGGTGAGGAGCGGTTCCGTACTCAGCTCACTAAGTCGGCTAAGGGTGCGCTCAACCAGTTCGCAGTATTCAAGAGAGCTTATAACTGCTATGATTTCAAGACTGACGATACCGCTGAGAATGGCTTTCTCACGTGGTTCAACGATGTGTTGATGCGCAGTTACGTCGATGCCGTCCCTTATTGCGACAACAATGCGGCTGCCAATGGTCTTAATGGCTTCCAGACAACGCTCGACTACGCTTTCGATAATCACAACCGCGGAGATATGCTTCCTATCCATCTGTTGGATGGATGGGGCAGCGAGAAGGTCACCAAGCCATTCCATCAGTTTGCCTTTGCATCGGAATATGCGATGCTCGCAGTCTATAACATGAATCTGATTAAGCAGGCAGGTGTTGAGGAGGTTAACGTTGATGTCGCATCACCGCTTTCTGATGTGGTCTATAATCTGGCAGGCATGGCTCTGGGTCATCTGTCCGATGTAGAAAACCGTCTGCCGAAAGGTCTTTATATAGTAGGAGGCAAGAAGCTCACTCTGGGGAAATAAGAGGGTGTGCCATTTTTTTGATTTACCCTCACTGAGGCGGATAAAGATAGGATGCAGGAGCGGAATTATTATGTAATTGTGTTATAAAACATTCCGGAAAAGATCCTCGTCTGTTAAAAAATAGGGTGTGCGCTATTGCATATTCCGAATCTCTTGATTAACTTTGTACCGCAAAAGGGAAGCATGTTTTTTCCCTGCGGTGCAAATCCGGGGTACTAGCTCATCTGGCTAGAGCGCGACACTGGCAGTGTCGAGGTGAGCGGTTCGAGTCCGCTGTACTCCACCAAAGGCGAATCGGGCATTGTTTCCTGATTCGTCTTTTTTGTATATATAACCGAGTGTAACAGAGGTCAGGTAGGAATAAAATGTCAACAAACTGACTGATAATTATATATTGCGATGATATTGACAAAAGCGCTTGAGGATCTTGGTAAATACACGCTGTTTCTGAAACGGGCGTTCGCCCTGCCTGACCGGTGGGGAGTGTTCGGGCGTAGAACGGTACTGGAGGTGATGAAACTCGGGATAGATTCAATTCCTCTGGTTATAATAATCTCACTGTTCATAGGCGCGGTATGTACGATTCAGATGCAGCTGAACGTCCAGTCACCCCTGATGCCGGCCTACTCCGTAGGTCTGGCAACGCGCGACATCGTGCTGCTTGAGTTTTCCAATTCTATTTTGTGTCTGATCCTCGCCGGTAAGGTAGGGTCGAACATCGCGTCGGAGATCGGAACAATGAGGGTGACCGAGCAGATTGACGCTCTCGAGATCATGGGTGTTAACTCCACCAACTACCTTGTCACTCCAAAGATAGTGGCGTTCGTATGTTTCATGCCGGTACTGGTGATCTTCTGCATCGCGACCTCCTTTGTGGGCGGATGGCTTGTGGCTGTCTTTACCGATCTGATAAGTGTATCACGCTATCTGTATGGTATCCAGGCTATGTTTGTGGAATGGTATGTGTGGTATGGTATCATAAAATCGCTGTTCTTCGCTTTCATCATAGCATCTGTATCCTCATATTTCGGCTATTACGTAAAGGGGGGGGCTCTCGAAGTTGGTAAGGCGAGCACCAATGCCGTGGTATCAAGCAGTATCCTCATTCTGTTGTTCGACGTAATCCTCACTAAACTTCTGCTGCAATGATCGAAATAAAAAATATAACCAAGTCTTTCGACGGGAAGACGATTCTTCACGATGTGAGCGCGAAGTTCTATTCTGGCAAGACCAATCTGATAATCGGTCAGAGCGGTTCGGGTAAGACAGTGCTGATGAAGTCGATCGTTGGGCTCGTCCGTCCGGATACAGGGGAAATTCTCTACGATGGTCGCGATCTGCTCAAAATGACCGAGAAGCAGACGAAACGCCTGCGCCATGAGATAGGGATGCTCTTCCAAGGGTCTGCGCTTTTTGATTCGGAGACGGTGTTGGGCAACGTCATGTTCCCGCTGATGATGTTTTCCGATAAAAGTCGTGAGGAACAGCTTGAACGGGCTCATTTCTGTATAAGCCGCGTGAATCTCGCGGGAGCCGAAAGCAAATACCCGTCGGAGATTTCAGGTGGCATGCAGAAGCGTGTGGCGATAGCCCGTGCCATAGCGCTCAATCCGCGTTATCTTTTCTGCGACGAGCCTAACTCGGGTCTCGATCCTAAAACCTCTATCCTTATCGACGAACTTCTCCACGACATAACGGAGGAGTACAACATAACCACCATCATCAATACCCATGATATGAACTCGGTGCTCGGTATCGGTGACAATATAGTGTTTCTCAACAAAGGCTTCCGCGAGTGGGTAGGGGATAAAAACCGTATATTCACCACCTCCAACGAAGCTCTCAATGATTTCGTGTTCGCAACCCGTCTGTTCCAGGAGGTGAAGGATTATATAATCTCTCACGGAAGGGAAGAGGAGCAATGACGGGTGCTGACCGTGGAAATATGACTTGAACAATGAGTGATAAAGAAAAAATACCGCCGGTAGCTCCGGTACACCTTACCGAAGAGCAGATTGCAGCGAACCGCCTGAGAGAGGAGGAACTGCAGCAGCTCCCCGGGGTGTATCGCGATCTGTTGAGGTACTCTGCCGAGATGGGCGACGTGTCGGCAGAGGATATATGCGGAGTGCGAGCGATTCTGACAGCTTCCGAACGCGAAGGACATTTCCGACGCGATAAGTTCGGCAATTCATCGCTGCTCCGTAGTTTGTCCACTGCTGTGGAACTGTGTCGCAGCGTCAGTCCGGACCGCCACATGGTGATCGCCATATTGCTGTATCCTCTTTGCCTGACAGGTCATCATACCCCTGAGGAGGTAGAAAGCCGCTGGGGTGACGATATCGCACGCATGGTCCGTGGACTGCTGAAAGTATCGTCGCTTTACGAGCGTGGAGGCGTAGCTGTGGAAAGCGAGAATTTCCGCCGGTTGCTAATGACGTTTGCCGACGACATCCGCGTTATCATAATTATGATAGTTGACCGCCTTGTATTGATGAAAGCGATCAACCACCATCCCAACGAGAAGCTGGTGCGCGACGTGGCGTATGAGGCGAACTATCTGTATGCCTCGCTTGCTCACCGTCTCGGACTGTATTCCATAAAGTCGGAACTTGAGGATATGTCGCTGAAGTATACCGACCGTGCCACATACACATCCATTGCCCGTCAGCTTAACGAGCGCAAGAATGCCCGTGATGCCTATATCGCGTCGTTTATCGGGCCTATCAAGGAGAAACTCGAGGGGATGGGGCTTAAATTCGATATCAAGGGACGTACAAAATCGATATTCTCCATATGGAATAAAATGCGCAAGCAGAAAAATGATATCGATCATATATACGACCTGTTTGCCATACGTATCATACTCGATACACCTCCGGAAAGGGAAAAGAGCGACTGCTGGATGGTATATTCGGTGATTACGGATATGTATCAGCCCAATCCGTCGCGAATGAAAGACTGGATAAGCATACCTAAGTCAAATGGCTACGAATCGCTGCATATCACCGTGGCGGGTCCGGAAGGAAAATGGGTCGAGGTTCAGATCCGGACGCGGCGTATGGATCTTGTAGCTGAGAAAGGACTCGCCGCCCACTGGCGCTACAAGGGCATCAAGAGTGAAAGCAATCTGGATGCGTGGATGAACAATGTGCGCGATATTCTTGAAACCGCTCATTCGGGACCGCTTGAACTGATGCGTAACTTCAAGATGGATATATATGATAAGGAGGTGTTCGTGTTTACCCCTAAGGGAGACCTATATCGCCTCCCGGCAGGAGCGTCGTTGCTCGATTTCGCGTTCAATATCCATTCGCGTCTGGGATGCTCGTGTGTAGGCGGAAGGGTTAACGGTAAGAATGAGAAGATAACCTACAAACTGCGAAGCGGCGACACAGTGGAGGTGCTGACCTCATCGTCGCAGCAACCGAAAGCCGACTGGCTCAACTTTGTGGTGACCTCCAAAGCCCGTTCCAAAATCCGCCAGACAATCAAGGAACAGCAAGGGCGCACAGCCGACCTGGGGCGCGAACTGCTCGAACGGCGGTTCAAGAACCGCAAGATCGATCTGGAGGAGTCGACACTGAGCCGCCTGATAAAGAAACTTGGTTTCAAGAATTCAACCGATTTCTTCAGCGATATCGCGGAGGGTAGGCTCGATGTGAACTCGGTAGCCGAAAGGTATCTTACTTTCGAGACACCGGTGAAGGACAGTGATCAGCATAACTCTCCCGTTTCCGCCGAGGAGTTTACCCTGCGCCCGACAGCCGACGCTCCCGAGGCAGGAATGCCGTCGTCGGATGTGCTCGTAATTGGCAACGATATAAAAGGAATAAGCTATAAATTCGCAAAATGCTGTAACCCTATTTATGGCGATGATGTGTTTGGGTTTATCTCGTCGGAAGGTGTGATAAAGATACACCGCACCGATTGTCCGAATGCCCGCAACATCCGCGAGCGCTATCCCTACCGCATGATAACCACACGCTGGTCCGGAAAAATAGGGGAACAGTTTGCGGTGACCCTCAGGGTTGTAGGGCGCGATGATATCGGTATAGTGACGAATATCACCTCCATCATCAACAAAGAAAAGAATGTGAGCCTGCGGAGTATATCGATCGATTCGCACGATGGTCTTTTCCAAGGTCATCTCGTGATTGGAATCGCCGATACCAGGCTGCTCAATTCGCTGATAAAGAAAATCGGTACCGTAAAAGGTGTGAAGGATGTGGAGCGTGTCAACTGACAGCGTTTCTATAACGCGAATCTGCTGAAAAATCGCTAAATTTGCAGTAAGTTATATTCTTTCCGCAAAATTAAAACATACGACAGTGAAAAAGATATTTGCTCTCATGTCAGCCGGACTGATTCTGGCGGCATGTTCCGGACATAAGGAGGATCCGCAGGCTCGCGCGCTTCTCAATGGTGCTACCGAAGCTTTTCAGGCACAGGATTATTCGCGTGCGACCGCTCTGCTCGATTCGCTCCAGAAGGGGTATCCCGGCGAGATGGAGATCCAACGTGAAGGGATGGTTCTACGTCCGCAGGTTATCGAACAGCTTGCAACTATCCAGATAGCACAGATTGACTCAACCGATATTGCGGACAAGGCAGCGATGGAGACTCTCAAGCCCCTGCTGAAATGGATTAAGACTCCCGGAATGATCGAAGGATACTGGATTGATGAGAAGGCCTATGACCCATCGTTCATGAACTCAACCGGCATAGAGGCCCGTGTATCGGAAATCGGTCAGTTCTATATCGTTTCTTCTGCCAATCCGTCAGTGAAACATACTGCCATAGCGGTCAATGGCGCGGCTGGAAGCGCATCTACCCCCGAGGTACCTTATGACGGGGAGAGTAACTACCGTATAGGTGGCGGAGAAGTTATCACTTTCTCGCCGGAGCAGAGTGATACGATCGGTGCAATGACTGTAGCAAGTCTGGCAGCAAACGCTTCCGCACCTGTCAGCCTGCAGTTTACAGGTGGAAACACAAAGACAGTTAAGCTGAAGCCTTCTCAGGTCAAGGGTATTGCAAACGCATATAACTATAGCCGTGCGTTGATACGTGCCCGTGATAATCAGGTAAAGCGTCAGCGGCTTGAAAAGACAATAGAGATTGCGCGCCGTCAGGCAGCGGTGGCATCCTCGCGTCTTGAGGAATAAATCATATGCGCCATAAGGAATAATGAGGCTGACAGTAGCTATTGATCGCCAGCGCGTCCATGCCCGTCACGGGTTACTACCTCAGGAGACCAGGGTAGGAAATATGTTTGAGATAAGTGTCAGCGTATGGTATGAAGTGACCGACAATTTGGACGAAGCTGCTATGGAAGATATTTCCTCCACGGTAAACTATGCGGAACTGGCTGATCTGGTAATGAAGGTGATGGCTTCTCCACGACAGCTTCTCGAAACTGTTGCCATAGCGTTGAGAAAGGCAATAGTGGAAAAATGGCCTGAACTGGGGGGGGGATCCATTACCGTGGTGAAACTCACCCCTCCGATCTCGGCGGTAATGCGTGGCGCTACCGTCAGTATAGAATGGTGAATGAAAATTTTAACGAATCGGAAAGTAAATGAGTGAAAAGATAGATGCCAAGGCATGTAAGGAAGAGTTCGAGACACTTCTGCGGTCAACCGGTCGCGAGGGTGTCGACGGAATGCTTGAAGACCTTGAGAAGCAGGGATTTTTTGAAGCTCCGGCTTCAGCCGGTCACCATCTGAACGTAGAGGGTGGTCTGGCTCGTCATTCTCTTAATGCCTGTAAAGCAGCTCTCGCCGTATGGGAAGGAATGAAAGCCGTTGAACCGTCGCTTGCCACTGAGGTGAGCCGCGACAGCATAATAATAGCTTCACTGCTCCATGATATCTGCAAGACCGATATTTATCGCCGGACGGTTAAGAAGAAGAAAAATGCCTTGGGACAGTGGGAAGATTCGGAAGGATACAAGGTGACTTACAGGAATTTTCCTATGGGTCATGGCGAGAAATCAGTAATTCTGGCTCTCTGCAGCGGCATGGAACTTAGCGATGACGAGATGCTTGCCATCCGTTGGCATATGGGAGCGTGGGGAGTGAACCAGAACAGTTTCGAGGATTGCCGGAACTACGATGCCGCCCGCAAACTTTATCCGCTGGTAGCAATCGTGCAGACAGGCGATTCGCTTGCAGCGTCCATAATGGAACGCAACGGTGGCGATCTTGACGAGCTCTGATAACCGATTAGCCACTGAAGGCAATGAAGCAGCGTATAACAACTGAAATAAAGCAGACGCAGAGGCTTACACCTTTGCAGGTGCAGTTTGTCCGCATGCTTGAGATGACCGGTCCGGAGATGGAAGATGAGGTTCACCGTGCTCTTGATGAGATGCCCGCTCTGGAGGCTGTTGACGATATCAGCCAGGGGGAGTCGCCCGGCGGTGAGTCGGTAACAGAAGATGGAGATACCTTCACTGAGAGTTCTGATGAGATGCAGAGGGCTGATTTCAGTTCAGAAGATGAAATCCCGGAGTATCTTGATGTGGAACCGCGCCACGAAATGTTGCACATTCCTGTTTACCGAGGCTCTTATTCGCGTGCATTTCAGTATCCCGAGCAGTCGGTCGGCGCCGATGGCGAAGGGTTGACCGAGCGCTTGATGAGGCAAGTGGCAGAGCTCCCTCTTGACGAGCAGGGCATGCGCGTGGCGCGATATATCGTAGGTAATATCGACCCTAACGGATATCTGACCCGTCCGCTTGAGGCGCTTGCCGATGATATGGCAATCAACCATGGGGAGGATGTGACAACCGAAGAGATGGAGCGGATACTCGATATGGTCAGAGGACTCGATCCGGCGGGGGTGGGGGCAACAGATTTGCGCGATTGCCTGCTGTTGCAGTTACGGCGTCTCCCCCGCACTGCAGCCACGGTGACGGCTATCGAAATTTTAGACCACAATTTCGACCTTTTTGCAAAGAAGCATTACAACCGCATAGCCTCCCGATTGGGCATCTCTGTCGATGATGTGAAAGAGGCAGCCTCAATAATACTGAGGCTTGATCCAAAACCTGGAGGGGGGGTACCCGACGGACAGATGGAACGCAGCAGCCGTGGAATAGCTCCGGATTTTTTTGTGGAAGCTACTGATAATGGTGTGATTCATCTGAGCTCACTCAACCGTGTGCCGGAACTTCGCATAGAAAGTTCGTTTGCCGACGACGATACTCTTGCACCTGATTCTGCCCCGGACCGCGACGAGGCCCGTGCTTTCATACGCTCCAAGCGCGATGATGCGCGTAATTTCATACGGGTGGTAAATATGCGTCAGCAGACGCTGTTCAATGTAATGAGCGCTATTGTGAAACTGCAACGCGATTTCTTTCTGTCGGAAGATGAAGAGGATATAAGACCGATGGTTCTCAAGGATGTCGCTGCCCTGACAGGCTACGATCTTTCCGTAATCTCCCGTGCCACTCAGGGAAAGTATGTTGCCACCCTAAGGGGAATATATCCGTTAAAGAAATTCTTTAACGAGCGGCTTCGCGACGATGATGATTCCGTGACCTCCAACAGGGTGATGGCGCTGATAAAGGAAGCCATAGATAGTGAGGACAAGCGCCACCCCTTGAGCGACCGTGAGATAACCCAGCGTCTTTCCGATGCGGGACTTGATATAGCGCGCCGGACAGTGGCTAAATATCGCGAAGGAATGGGTCTGCAGGTGGCACGTCTGCGCAGACAGACATGATACTGTTGATCATGCCGGTATCTGTAAAAATTTAAACATCTGTCAATAAACAGCCATATCATATATAGAGTATAGAGAATATGAAAATAGCAACAGCCATAGCGAAAATCTTCTCCACTTTATTTTCTCCCCTTATGATGGGAACCTACGGCATACTTATAGCCATGTGGTTGTCATATCTGTGCTATAGTCCAGCCAAGGCAAAACTGATAGTTTCGGCAGTGACTTTCGTCGCCACTTGCGTCTTGCCTGTCATAGGCATATTCATTCTTTCACATACCGGAGTTGTAAAAGACCCGATGCTCAACGAGCGTACCGAACGCACATGGCCATACCTCATATGCACAGTAGGATATGTTGCTACTGGAGTCTACTATTATTGTGTTCATGCGCCTCTGTGGTTGTCAATGTTCATGGAGGGTGGTGCACTGGCGCTGATAGTATTGACTGTTGTGAATACCCGTTGGAAAATCAGCGGACATGCCACAGGTGTGGGTGGTCTGTGTGCGATGATTTTTTTTCTAATGTGCAGCGGTAACTCAGTGACCGATCTGCGCTGGGAATTTGTAGCAGTTGTGATAGTGGCAGGATGTGTGTGTTCGTCGCGGCTCATTCTTGAGCGTCATACCCTCATGCAGGTCGCGGCAGGGTTCCTCAATGGTTTCGTATGTGTGTTTGTTCCCGCATGGTTCATGCAGGGAACATCGATACCCTATTTCCAGTGATTTCTTTAAATATCAGATATATAACTTGCTAAATATATAGATCATATGAATCCTCAAGTTAGCATTATAATGGGGAGTACTTCCGATCTTCCCGTGATGAAAAAAGCCGCTGATTTTCTCGACACCATGCAGATTCCGTTCGAGATGTTGGCTCTCTCGGCTCATCGCACTCCGGAGGAGGTAGCGGATTTCGCCCGCAACGCTGCGTCGCGTGGCGTAAAGGTCATAATTGCAGGCGCAGGAATGGCAGCTGCCCTTCCAGGAGTCATAGCAGCCATTACTGCACTTCCTGTAATAGGCGTTCCGCTCTCCGCCACCCTTCAGGGTGAGGATGCTCTGCTGTCAATCGCTCAGATGCCTCCCGGCATTCCTGTAGCAACAACCGGGATAGACGGGGCGATGAATGCCGGAGTGCTCGCTACCCGCATACTTGCGCTTGCTGACAGTGAGCTTGCTGCCCGTTATGATGCCTGGCGCGACAGTCTCGGCAAGAAGATTGTTAAAGCCAACGAGGATCTGAAAGAGATAAAATACGATTTCAAGGTAAATTGAAAAATCATTTCTGATGAGTGTCTTTGATTACAAGCGCCGTCTCTCCTCGGTAACACGCATAGGAAATGTGCCAACCGGGGGAGATAATCCTATTCGTCTCCAGTCGATGAACAATACTTCTACTACAGATGTGGAGGGGTCAGTAGCGCAGGCGCTGCGCATATCGGCAGCTGGAGCCGACATAGATCGTCTGACAGCGCAAGGGGTGCGTGAGGCGAGGGCAATGGGCGAGATCCGCCGTGAGTTGCGTCGCTGCGGATGCGATATGCCTCTGGTCGCTGACATTCATTTTAATCCCAAAGCAGCTTTCGCTGCAGCAACTGAAGTTGATAAGGTGCGAATCAACCCCGGCAATTTCGTTGATCCGGGGCGTACGTTTGTCAAGCTTGAGTTTACTGATGCGGAGTATGCGGCGGAACTTGAAAAAATAGAGAATACTTTCGGGCCATTCCTTGAACTATGCAAACAGCATGGAACAGCAGTAAGAATTGGGGTTAACCACGGATCGCTTTCCGACCGTATAATGAGCCGGTACGGTGACACACCGGCAGGAATGGTAGAGAGCGCCATGGAATTTCTGCGTGTTGCCGTAAAACACGATTTCCACGATATTGTGATTTCTATAAAAGCGAGCAATACGGTGGTAATGGTTCACACGGTGCGTCTGCTTGTCCGTGCAATGGAGCAGGAGGGTATGCGTTATCCGCTTCACCTCGGGGTTACTGAGGCTGGGGATGGTGAGGATGGTCGTGTGCGTTCTGCTGTCGGAATCGGGACTCTTCTCGCCGAAGGGATAGGTGACACGGTTCGTGTTTCCCTGAGCGAGGAACCGGAGTGTGAGATACCGGTGGCGCGTGAACTTGTGGAGTACCTGACATCTTTGCAAGACGCGCCTTCGATTGAAGCTGAATGTTGTGAGTCTCTGATGGATTTGGATCCGTCGGGGCGTAGAGTGACGTTAGCTGTAGGTAATTGCGGAGGAGGGCAGGTTCCTGTTATACCGGGATATGACGATATAATCGGTGAATGCGTGGAAATGCCGGCATCTTCAATTCTTTCGGAAAGTTTTAATCCGGTCTCCGTGGAGGGGAAAATCCTGATTCTTACTTCGGATCATCCCAACCGTGTCGGGGAGATAAGCGCAGCTGTTCACCGCATGACGTTGACTGGGATGATGAATCCGGTGATAGCAAGGCTCGATTACAACGGTATTGATTCCGAAAAAACAGTAATCCATGCAGCTGCCGATTTTGGCACGTTGTTAATGAGAGGCTTGATTGACGGAATAGATCTTCGCACAGACGCTCTTGCGGAGGAAGATCGCATACGTCTCTCGCTCGGTATTTTGCAGGGCGCGCGCCGCAGGATTTCACGAACAGAGTTCGTATCGTGTCCCGGGTGCGGTCGCACACTTTTCAATCTGGCCGAGACAGTTCAGAAAGTTAAGGGCGCAACTTCTCATCTTACCGGGCTTAAAATAGCTGTCATGGGGTGTATCGTTAATGGTCCCGGTGAGATGGCCGACGCCGACTATGGCTACGTAGGAGCCGGGAAAGGAAATGTAAGTCTCTATCGTGGTAAAGTGGCAGTAGTGAAGAATATTCCTGCCGATAAGGCTGTGGAGCGTATGATAGATCTCCTCAAGTCAGACGGGGTATGGCGTGAGACTGATGAGGAGTGATTTTTTATGGCAGAGAATCATCATTCACTTCTGACGCTACCTACAGGTCATCGCCTTCTGTGCATGCAGGCCCGTACACCTGTAGGATGCTTCGGCTTCTCCGTAAAGGCCGGGAGCCGCTATGAGAATAAGCCCCAGTTCCACGGGCTGGCACATTTCGTGGAACATACAATTTTCAAAGGAACCGCGAAGAGGCGTTCATGGCATATCAACAGCCGTATGGAGGCGGTCGGCGGTGAACTCAATGCGTTTACGACAAAGGAAGATATAACGTTCTATACAGTGTTCCCGAAAGGGAACCTTGCCCGTGGGGCAGAATTGCTCGCAGACCTGGCGTCAGCCCCCTCTTTTCCGGAGAAGGAACTCAGGAAAGAGCGCGAGGTGGTCAGGGAGGAGATAAGCAGCTATCTCGACAGTCCGGCAGAGCTTGTTTTCGATGAATTTGAGAATCATATATTTGTCGGTACAGATCTGGGGCATTCCATTCTTGGTACAGAGGATAATCTCGAAGGGTTTACGCAGGAGGTTTGCCGTGACTTTGTGGAACGTATGTTTATACCTTCAGGGATGCTTCTGTTCTATTGCGGTCCGGAGTCACCGGAGAGTGCTGCCGCTACGATTTCGCGCCATTTTGTGAAGGCATTCACCGGGCGGGAATTTCTCCAATCTCAACCTTCAGAACCCATATCGAGAGGACAAAATGAGAAGTTCTCTCTATCTCGTGATACAGGTGCGCATCAGGCTCATACGGTGATGGGAACCGAAGTCCCGGCAGATGATCCGTCAGAGCGGCCCGCCCTTGCATTGTTGACAAATATTATCGGCGGTCCGGGAATGAACTCGCTGCTCAATACTGAGCTCCGCGAGCGGCGTGGATTGGTGTATTCGGCAGATGCATCGCTTGCACAATTGTCGGACGGCGGTCTGTTCACTATCTATTTCGGATGTGCTCTTGAGGACAGAGACAGGTGTGAGGAAATTATATCAGATATGGTAAATGTCCTCCTGACAAACCCTCTTTCAGCGCGTCGTCTTGCTGCAGCCAAGAAACAATATCTCGGTCAGCTCGCTGTGGCAGGTGCTTCAACTGAACAGACTATTCTCGGGGCGGCGAACACAGTTCTTCGTAGCGGTGAATTGCCGTCGTCAACAGCTTTACGTGCGGAGATTGAAAATATAAGCGCCGGCGATATTGTTCGTGCGGCGTCGCATATCGCCTCAATGTCGAGGCTGACACTCTGTTGAGCTTAAAACTAATCGCAATATAATTGATAATTGTTTCTTAACGGGAACCGTACGTATTTGTGGTTGTTTTTCCTGTGAAAATGGTAGGAATAGTCTTATGATATTATTTTAACTTTGTTGCGGTAAAAGGTTATTACAGCATGAAAAAGTTAATGGTATCAGTGTTACTGCCGTTATCGGCGGTAGCGGTAAATTCACAGAATATGAATAATCCGAACTTCAACACTTCACTGTCTGCCTTCGAGCAGCTTTCTCTCACTAAGGAATGGGACAAGGTTTTCCCGAAGAGTGATAAGGTAGACCATCGAAAAGTGACTTTCGTGAACCGTTACGGCATCACCTTGGCAGCCGATATGTATATTCCTAAAGGAATGTCCGGAAGGCTTCCTGCAATAGCTGTAAGCGGCCCGTTCGGCGCATCAAAGGAGCAAAGCTCTGGCTTGTATGCCCAGCAGCTTGCAGAGCGCGGTTTCCTTACGATTGCGTTCGATCCGTCGTTTACGGGTGAGAGTGGTGGACAGCCCCGCAGGGTAGCATCTCCCGATATTAACGTTGAGGATTTTTCGGCGGCGGTAGATTTTCTGTCTGTGCAGCCCGATGTTGATGCTGAGCGTATCGGTATTCTTGGCATCTGCGGGTGGGGAGGTATAGCCATTCAGGCTGCGATCAACGATCCCCGCATAAAGGCAACTGTTGCGTCGACCATGTATGATATGACCCGGGTGTCGGCCAACGGATATTTCGACAGCGATAATTCTAAGGAGAAACGTAACGCGGCGCGCGCAGCATTGGCGCGTCAGCGCACGGATGATTACCGCAACGGAAGTTATCAGCGTGCAGGAGGAGTTGTTGATCCACTTCCCGACGATGTTCCCCAGTTCGTCAGGGATTACCATGCCTATTACAAGGAACAGCGCGGTTACCATGAACGCTCCGGCAACTCTACCGATGGCTGGAACACAACTTCCGTACTCCCTTTCATGAACTTCAAGTTCTTTGAATATGCCGATGAGCTGGAGAATGCTGTGATGATCGTGCATGGGGAGAATGCCCATTCACGCGATTTCGGTGAGGATACATTCAAGCTTCTTCATGGCGACAACAAGGAGCTGCTCATTGTTGCCGACGCTACTCATTGCGATCTGTATGATAACCTTGATAAGATTCCGATGAATCAGATCGCTGCCTTCTTCAATACCTGGATGCCAGCTAAATAACTTGTTGCGATGACTACGGAAGAATTTATAAAGATATTGGATTCGGGAGCGGTGATACCCGGGGGCTCGCCAGTGCATGTAAAGATGCACGAGCTCAGTCAGGAGGCGATCAGCATCACTATGCAGCTAAATAATGCATATCATACTCACGAGGAAATAGTCGCCCTTATGTCGGAACTTACCGGCAGGGAAATTCATGAGAGTTTCGGGTTGTTTCCGCCGTTCTATACCGATTGTGGTAAAAACATAAGGATGGGTAAACGTGTGTTCATTAATTCCGGATGCAAGTTTCAGGATCAGGGTGGCATCACGATCGGTGACGATGTGTTGATAGGGCATAACTGTGTGATAACCACGCTTAATCATCTGGCAGATCCAGAACTTAGGGCAGGTATGATACCGGGCCCGGTAAAAATCTGTGATAAAGTATGGATCGGTGCCAATGTCACGATTCTGCAAGGGGTGACTATCGGCGAAGGAGCTATAATTGCAGCCGGTGCAGTAGTGACCAGGGATGTGCCTGCTCGCTCGGTAGCCGGAGGGGTACCTGCAAAGATTCTGAAAACTATCTGAGAACTTGATAAAGATCCGGGTTGTTGTAATACCGCAGGTAGCCTTATAATGGATACAGCTGTCTGCTACGGATAAGAGTATAAATAGAAAAATATGTTATGTTAGGAAATTTTGTTTATGCCAATCCTACGAAACTTTATTTCGGGGATGAGGCTCAGAAAAATCTGGCGGAAGCTCTCGCCGGGTTCGGCAAAAAAGTGTTGCTGACCTACGGGGGCGGTTCAATCAAACGCAACGGTGTTTACGACGATGTGGTGGCAGCGCTTTCTGCAGCCGGCAAAGAGGTAGTGGAGCTTCCAGGTGTGATGCCTAATCCTACGGTAGATAAGCTTGAAGAAGGGCGTCGTATTGCCCGCGAAAATAATGTGGATTTCATTCTTGCGGTAGGGGGTGGTTCTACAATTGACTATGCCAAGGCTGTAAGCGTTTCGGCATGGTACGAAGGTGACGCCTGGGAGCGTTTCTGGCTGAAACAGGATGATCCTAAGGATGGGGAACGCATCATTCCGGTCGGTGCAGTCCTGACCATGGCAGGGACTGGTTCGGAAATGAACGGTGGTTCAGTGATCACAAATCACGATACAAAACTGAAGATAGGGAAGGTATTCGGTGAGAATGTGATGCCTAAATTTGCCGTGCTTAATCCACGCTATACATTTTCACTGCCTCACCGTCAGATGGTAGCCGGTATCTTCGATACTATGAGCCACATCATGGAGCAGTATTTCTCGGGCGATGATGATTCTACATCTGATTATCTTGCAGAGGGACTGATGCGCTCGGTTATAGCTTCGAGCCGCGTCGCTATAAAAGATCCCGAAAACTATGAGGCACGCTCCAATCTGATGTGGTCTTCCACATGGGCTCTCAACACCCTTATCGGTGAGGGGAAGACGCAGGATTGGATGGTTCACATGATCGGTCAGGCTATCGGAGCTGTAACCGATGCCACTCACGGTATGACTCTCTCAGGTGTATCGGTAGCATATTACCGTCATATCATGCAGTATGGACTGAAGCGCTTTGCCCGTTTTGCCCGCGTGGTATGGGATATACCCGCAGAGGGAAAAACCGATGAGCAGCTTGCAGCCGAAGGTATCGGAGCTCTCGGAGCATGGATCAAAGAGATTGGAGCCGCATCGGAAATCAGTTCTCTCGGTGTAACTCCTGAGAATATCGGGGCAATCGCTGATGCCACTATTATTTTCGACAGCGGTTATAAGAAACTTACCCGCGATGAAGTAATTGATATTCTGACGAAGAGTCTATAATAGACCTGAATATACCTGCAAAAGTCGGGGAGATGTCAGCTGTTTCTGCTTTTCTTTCTGAAATATTCTGATTCATTTGCTCCCGACAAAACACACGGGGCAATGTGAAAATATCAGTTCCCACTACATAAAGAGGGCATGTCATAATGGCTCATCTGGGTCGTCGCTATTGACATTCGGCTTCGGTCACGATCTCCAGATCGCTCCCATCAGCCTCAGTCTCAGTTCCTACCATCTGAACCATTCTGACAGCACCCTCGCCATCCGGATACAAATTGAGGGTATGTCAGTTTGATGACATGCCCTCTTTATGATTATCAATCTCCGAAAGGTGGCAACTATTTCCAGAGGAAGCTGTTGTCAGGGCACTCATCGCCAATAACTGTGGCAGATGAACGTCGGATTCTATTAGCGTAAAATTCTGTATATAATCTGTATACAAACGTGGTGACAGTCTTTCCTATCGCTGTTGTCACGTTTTTTTGTGGAAAATTCCGATTGTGCTTTTGCCGGATTAGTAATTTTTGTATCTTTGCACTAACAAAGTTGTTAAACCGATTTGTTAATAAGGCGCTATAATATAATATGGATACTCCGAATACAGAACAAAGGATACTTGAAGCTGCTGAAAAAGAGTTTCTTAGAAAGGGATATTCTGCTGCTCGAACAACGGAAATAGCAGAGGCTGCTGGGGTAACGCATGCAATGCTTCACTATTATTTCCGCTCGAAAGAGAAACTTTTCGATATGATAATCAAGGAGAAGATCGGTTTTCTTGGAGATATGATGTTCGGTTCAGTCTCGGTTTCAGGCAAACCCCTCTTTGAAAAACTTGAGGAGGTTGTGTGTCGCCATATTGATTTTCTGGCGGCTAATCCTGACCTTCCCCGGTTCTTTATAGGTGAAGTCTACAGCCGCCCTGAGCGGCTGGACGCAGCTCTGAAATACGTAAAAGAAACTGCTGCGCATGTGATTGCAACAGCGCAAGCGGAAATTGATGAAATGGCCGCGAGGGGAGACTGCCGCAAGGTGAACGCTGAAATGCTTATGCTCGACATCGTATCACTGAATATTTTCTCGTTTATAGCCGCTCCGGTTGTGGAGACTATTCTGGGTGGATTGTTTGAGAATCGCGAGCGGTTTCTGGAGGAGAGAAAGAAAGAGAATGTTGAAACTATTATGAGGAAACTAAGACCATGATAAGATTGCATCTATTGCTTGTCGCTCTTTTTGCAATCGGGACAGTCGGTGCATCTACTGTCACTCTCGATTATTGCGTAGAGCGGGCCGAGGAAAATTATCCGCTTATAAAGAAGTATGAGCTTGTGAATAATGTAGGAAAGCTCGATCTTGATGAGATAAACAGGAGCTGGCTTCCGCGTATCGAGGTATATGCACAGGCTACGGTTCAGAATGTCGTGCCCTCTTTCCCTGCCGCTTTAAAAGGGGTGATGGAGCAGATGGGGCATGATATGAAGGGGCTCGGGCATCTACAGTATAAAGGGGCGGTAGAGCTCTCGCAGACCATTTGGGACGGTGGCGCGTCAAAGGCAGCACGGAGTGTGAGCCGCGTCGGCATAGCGGAAGCAGAGGCAGTCCTGTCGGTAGAGATGTATGGTGTACGTGAAAGGGTCGAGAACCTTTATTTCGCGATTCTCCTCATGGAGCAACAGACCGAACAGACGCGCCAGTTCATCGCTCTGCTTGAAAATAATATGCATAAGCTTGTAGCCATGGTGGAAAACGGAGTCGCGATGCAGAGCGATGCCGATATGGTTGAGGCGCAGTGTCTGACGATGAAACAGAGACTTACAGAAGCAGTCAACGCAACCGAGGGCTACCGCACGATGCTTGAACTTTACATTGGGGAAAGTCTGGGTGACCGGCAACTCGAGTGTCCATCGGCAGCAATCCCTGCGGCAAACGGTTCCAACCGACCCGAGCTACAGCTGTTTGCCCAAAGGTTGCAGCTCAACCGTGAACGGCTTAATGCGGTTGAAGCTACTTTGATGCCTCGTATCGGACTGTTCGCGCAGGTCTATTACGGTTATCCGGGTATAAACTACTTCGAGAGCATGTTGCGGCGCGATATGTCGTTTAACGCCATCGCCGGAATAAAAGTATCATGGAACATTGATTCTTTTTATACACGCGATACTTCACGCCGCAAACTGTCGGTGGATAACGACATGATTCTCGCCGACCGGGAGCTGTTCCTGTTCAACTCAGGTTTACAGAGCACCCAGGAATTAGCTGCCATCAAGGGGCTATCGGAAGTGATGAAGGAGGACAGACGCATCGTGGAGCTCAGGGAAAATGTGCGCAAGAGCGCGGAAGCTCAGCTTGATAACGGAGTGATCGACGCTACCGCTCTCCTTGTCAAGGTCACCGACGAGACTCAGGCACGCCTTACAGCTGCCTATCATCAGATTCAGTATATTCAGTCA
The DNA here is from genome assembly GCA_964509345.1 of uncultured Alistipes sp. Lineage (GTDB taxonomy): Bacteria > Bacteroidota > Bacteroidia > Bacteroidales > Muribaculaceae > UBA7173. Next base: position 43,179 of record CAZDWY010000003.1, on the reverse strand, counting down.
ATATATAAACTCAAACATACTCTAAACAACTAAGAACGTGATGAAAACGCCATATATCGCTGCCGCATTGATTCTGACATTAAGTTCCTGCACCGAAAAACCGGCATATGATGCCACCGGTATATTTGAAGCTACTACGGTGACTTTGTCAGCCGAGACAACAGGAAAGATAATGAATATCATGGTTTCTGAGGGTGACAGCGTCGCTTCCGGAAGTGTTGTGGCTCTTGTCGACACCACTATGCTGGGTCTGCAAAAGAAACAGATTCTGAGCCAGCAGCTTTCCGCAGAAGCGATGGCTCCCGACATCACCGCCCAGGCAGCATCGCTACGCTCCCAGATAGCCCATCAGCAGAGTGAGACTGAACGTCAGGAGAGACTGCTTGCAGCCGGAGCAACCACTCGTAAGCAGTATGATGATGCAGCGGCGTTGCTCCGAACACTCCGCGATCAACTCACAGCCACACTTTCTACTCTCGGGAAAAACCGCAGTTCGATTTCCGACAATGCAGTAGCTCTTCAGTATCAGCGGGAACAGATCGAGGACCGGATATCCAGAAGCCGGATCACAACTCCGATTACGGGAACTGTTCTGGTTAAATATGCCGAAGCTGGAGAGTTCGCCACTCCAGGAAAACCTCTTATAAAACTGGCCGATATGAACCGGATATACCTTCGGAGCTACTTTACGGCCTCGCGGCTTGCCGATATCAGACTGGGGCAGAAAGTTACCGTGATAGCCGATTTCGGCGGCGATGAACAGTTCGAATATCCCGGAACAATCACATGGATCGCTGAAGAAAGTGAATTTACCCCCAAGTCGATACAGACCGACGACAGCCGTGCCAATCTGGTGTATGCGGTCAAAATAGCGGTCGAGAATGATGGCAGGCTCAAACTGGGGCAATATGGCGAAGTGAGGCTATGAACGGAGTGATTGAAATAAGCGGTCTGGGCAAGAGCTATGGATCAGTCAAGGCACTCGACAATGTGAACTTCTCGGTAGAAGAAGGGGAGATATTCGGTCTGATCGGACCTGACGGAGCAGGGAAAAGTACTCTGTATCGCATTCTTGCGACTCTTCTGTTGCCCGATACCGGGGTGGCCAATGTGATGGGACATGACGTAGTCACGGACTATCGTGCGATCCGGAAACTTATCGGGTATATGCCGGAACGTTTCTCACTTTATCCCGATATGACGGTAAGCGAGAATCTTAACTTTTTCGCATCGCTTTTCGGTACTACTGTTAAAGAGAATTTCGATCTGATCGCTCCTATATTCGGTCAGCTTAAGAAGTTTCCGGACCGCAAAGCTGGAGAGCTGTCTGGAGGAATGAAACAGAAACTTGCGCTCAGCTGCGCTCTGATTCATCGTCCGCCTCTGCTATTGCTTGATGAACCTACCACGGGGGTCGACGCGGTATCGCGCAGCGAGTTCTGGGATATGCTCGGCAGTTTGCGCCGTCAAGGTATCTCGATACTTGTCTCTACATCATATATGGATGAGGCGAGCCGATGCGACCGCGTAGCCATGATTGACCGTGGGAAGATTCTCCGGGTTGACACCCCGCAGGCGCTTGCGGATAGTGTATGCGGGAATCTTTACAATGCCGTGGCGCCCGACATGTTCAGGCTGCTGGAAGGTGTGAGGCGTTTGCCGGATGTAGTCGATTGCTATACATTCGGAGCAACCCTGCATGTTGTCGGAACCGGCAATTTCGATCCTGCAACGGCTGTCAGCCGACTTGAAACCGAAGGGCTCACAGATGTGAGGATATATCCCGCGCAAGGAGATATCGAGGATCTCTTTATAAAATTAACCAGCAATGAGGACCGGTAAGTTAGCTATCTCAGTAAGGAATCTTACAAAGAAATTCGGATCTTTCACAGCAGTCGACAACATATCGTTTGATGTGAAGAAAGGGGAGATATATGGTTTTCTGGGAGCCAACGGAGCCGGTAAGACCACTGCCATGAGGATGTTGTGTGGATTGAGCTATCCCACTTCGGGATCTGGACGTGTGGCAGGGTTCGATATAACTTCCGAAGGTGAGGCGATTAAGCGTCATATCGGCTATATGAGCCAGAAGTTTTCACTCTACGGTTCTCTCACCGTGGCTCAGAACCTGAAACTGTTCGCCACAATTTATGGAATGAGCAACACATCGGTAAAAGAAACCATGACGAAGGTTATGAAACGGTTCGACATGGAGGGGATGGAAGGAACGCTTGTGAAGAATATTCCTGTTGGATGGCGTCAGAAACTTGCATTTGCCGCAGCTACAATCCACAATCCAGAAATTGTTTTTCTTGATGAACCCACCGGAGGGGTGGATCCGGTGACGCGCCGTAAATTCTGGGAATTCATATATGAGGCGTCCTCCGAGGGGATGACGGTGTTTGTCACTACCCATTATCTTGATGAGGCGGAATACTGCAACCGGATTTCCATAATGGTTGACGGTCACATTGCCGCCCTCGATACGCCGGCGGCGCTGAAGGAGAAATTTCATGCCTCAACCATCGACGAGGTTTTCCGTATTGTTGCTAAAGATGCCCTCAGAGGTGACTGATTTATGATAATAGGATCATTAATAAAGAAAGAGGCTATCCATATCGTTCGCGACCGACGAACGATGCTGATAACCATGATAATGCCCCTGATGTTGCTGTTGCTTTTCGGATTTGCGATATCAACGGAAGTAAACAACATAAGGGTAGTTGCTGTTGTTGACCGCCATACGGATACCACACGCGACATAATAGAGCGTCTGTCGGTTAACGAGTATTTCTCATTCAAGGGTCTCGCGGCGGAAACTGAGGTGGAATCCCTTCTCAGGCGTGGGGAAATAGATGCGGCTCTGCTGGTTCGCGACATCGGTAACGGTCGGCAGTCATGGCAGATTATCGTAGATGCATCCAATCCTACGGTCGGACAGTCAGCGGCGGCCTATATAAGGAGTGTGCTTGCCGACCCGGGTGACAGCAATTCGGTAATAATCCGTACACTCTACAATCCGCGCATGAAAAGCTCCTATAATTTTGTTCCGGGAATTATGGGGATGATTTTCATTCTTATCTGTGCCATAATGACATCCGTGTCTATTGTCAGGGAGAAGGAAACCGGAACCATGGACCTTCTGCTGGTATCGCCCGTGAAGCCTGTTTATATAATTATAGGTAAGATTATTCCATACTTTATTCTGTCGTGCATTATATTGGCGGTGATGCTCCTGATGGCGTACACAGTGCTCGGACTTCCAATCTCTGTAACTGTTGTCAGTGTCGTAGCTGTTTCGTTGCTCTACATAGTTCTATCCCTGTCTGTCGGATTACTTGTGTCGTCGGTAGCCGACAATCAGCTGTCGGCGCTTATAGTATCGGCGGTTCTGTTTATGACACCGGTAATCATGTTGTCGGGTATGATTTTTCCCATAGAGAATATGCCGGAAGTTTTGCAGGGGATATCCTGTGTGATTCCTGCGCGATGGTATATATCGGCAATGCGGAAACTTATGATACAGCAGCTTGAAATCGGTTTTGTGATCAAGGAGATATTGATACTCGTGGCAATGACAGCGGTTCTCCTTGCTGTTCAGCTTGTAAAATTTAATTCGAAAAGGTAACGGTCGTGAATGTAAGGATATTAGGCGCGCTTTTGCGTAAAGAGGTCAATATTATGAGGCGTAATCCGCTTATCCCGAGAATCATATTTGGATTGCCTCTGGTAGTACTTCTTGTAATTCCTCTTGTCGCTACGTTTGATGTGAAGGATGTCGGGGTTGCTGTGGCCGACAATGACCGCAGCCAGTTGTCACGGCGGATTATAGCCGACATCAATGCTACCCGTGAACTGCATGTCGTATCGGTCAGCCCATCTTTTTCTGAATGTATGGAGCAGATAGAGAAAGGGGAGGCAGATGTGGTTCTGTCTATACCACCGCATTTTTCCCGTAATCTGACGAAGCTCGATGTCGAGGCTAATGGAGTGAATGCCGTGAAAGGGATGCTCGGGATGCAGTATGTCGTAAGTTCGATATCGAATACCTTGGGAGAGTGGCGCGCAGAGAGCGGTCTTCCGATGCCGGAGAATGATATAAGCGTAATCGACAGATATAACCCTACCTTGAGTTTCAGAAACTACATGATACCTGCGTTGATGGTGTTCCTTATAATAATGATCTGCGGCTTTTTGCCTACGCTAAATCTTGTGAACGAGAAGGAGACCGGGACGATCGAGGCGATGAATGTCACTCCGGTAAGCCGGATGACTTTTGTGCTTTCAAAGCTGATTCCCTTCTGGATCGTAGGACTTTTGGTTATTACTATAGGTATTCTGGTCGGAAGGTTGGTTTATGGTCTGTCGCCGCTCGGAAGTCCGGCGGCTATATATCTTGCCGCTATTCTGTTGAGTCTTGTTATGTCGGGGCTCGGTGTAGCCATCGCCAACAAATCAGCTACCATGCTCCAGAGTATTTTCGTAATGTTCGCGATAATAATGATTTTTCAGCTGATGGGAGGGCTGTTTACTCCTGTCGGTTCCATGCCCCGATGGGCACAGTATGTGACATATGCCATACCTCCAAGATATTTCAACGAGATAATGAGGGCTGTGTATCTTAAGGGAGCGACGGTAGCGGATCTGTGGCTGCAATATTTGAGTCTGACAATCTGTGCTGTCGTAGCTCTGGCAGCTGCTGCCATTACATACAAAAAGCAGAACTGATTTCGATGCATTAATATAAACGCGTGTGGCTATGAGGAATAGACCGGACAGCCACACGCGATTCATTATTAATCGATTGTCGGAAGAATCAGGCACCGGACCGGGGGAGAACGCCGAAGCTGTTGCGCATCAGTTTGCGTATGGTACGCCACTTTGGAAGTATCGCTGTAGGCTTCACGTCGCTGTAACTGATAAGAATTACTGCAAGTACAGCTAAAGCGACAGCAAGCAGCCACCCGTATATTTCTTTCATTGAAACTACCAGTGATTGCACTTGTGTCATTGCAAAAAGTTCGCTAAGGGGTATCCGGGTGGTAATGGGATTGGCGTCTGTGAATGCACTCCCGATCATGGCTCCGTTTTTAGCCATAGTGTGGCGCAGGAGTTCACTTATGACCGCCGGTCCAAGTGTGGCACCCATCACTGCGCCGGTGAAACCGTTGATAGTAAGCGCCTGCGGAAATACAAAGAAGTGCATGCCCCCTTGTAGTATTGATGTCAGGAATACTATGGAGATTATCACTGAGGCGGCGCCACGGGCGAAAAGTGGGATGAACAGCATCTCCTTCTCCACACCGTAATCAATGAGGAAATAGAAGTAGCCGAGATATAAGGCGGCAAGTGCGAACCCTATCGCAGTCATAGTCTTGTAGCGCCAGCGACGTAGAGCGAATGTAAGGTATGTGAAACCGCATCCCGCTATTATACCTGCAAGTACATAAAGATTCAGATCGATCAGATTGGTATCGTCAAATCCCAGCACTGTTGCGGCATAGCTGTGCTCGAACACATGCTCTGTGGCAAGAAGAGTGAAAAATACCAGATATACTAAAGTCGCCCTGATGACATTGCGGTTTGTAATAGCTGTAAATGAGATGTATGGATGATGTAGAAAAGTTGCTCTCCAGAGATTGATGCCCACGCAGAGTGTGCCGATGACAGCGGCTCCACGTATCTCTACCCCATCCCACCAGTCGTAGAAGTTGCCATATACACATATGAAAGTGAAGCAGAGCATGAAGATGCTCCACAGTCCGGCACCTATCCAGTCTATGCCCAGCAGTGGAATCTGCATCGGACCCTTCACCGGTTTTACGAGTATCATCACAACCACCATCATTAAGGCAAGAAGAGCGATCATTATCCAGTGCATGTATTCCCATTGGAGATGGAAAGCTGTATAGACAGTAAGTATGCCGCTGATCTGTATCACGCTATCGACCACCAGGTACACATAGCAGAAGAAGATAGCCATGTCTCTGACAGGTGTGAGCCAGAGCTGTATGGTGGAATTGCATACGAAAGTGGCCCACATGCGGAACCATCCTGCCAGAAAGCAGCCTACGATGAGCCACGCTACCGATGTGGTTGTCGCACAGATATAGGTGGTTGCTATGAGTGCGGAACAGCATATCAGCAGACCGACGCGATTTGAGAATCTGAACTTCAGCCGAAACATCACCGCGAAGTTGATCGACATGCCGATCAGCTGGGCATATCCGGCCATCAGTATATCTTCCTGCATGAGTGCTGTGGTGCCCACCATGTCGGTTGCAGCAGCAAGATACAGCCCCCCGGAGAACTGGATTATCAGGACAAATATGATGAAAAGCCACGGTTTGAGACGCCGCGGAATATATGAGGGCACATCCGGGATATCGAACGGTCCCTGCGGCAGGTGATGATCACTCATATCAATATTTTACCTCACATTCAACATTCATTCCGGCGCGTAGCTTCTCCATCTCCGCCGGATCATTGTCGGGGGTGAATTCAATTCTTACAGGTATGCGCTGGCGTACTTTCACAAAGTTGCCGGCTGAGTTGTCCTGAGGGAGAATGGAAAGGGAGGCTCCGGATGCTTTCGAGAGTGCCACGACTTTACCCTGGAATTTTACGTCGGGGATGGCGTCGACCTTGATTTCGACCTCGTTTCCGGGATGGATGTGTTGCAGCTGAGTTTCCTTATAGTTGGCTGCGATCCAGATGTCACCGCTGTCCACGATGTCAAGCAGTGTCTGGTCCGGTTGCACCAGCTGCCCGGTCTGTATCTCTTTTCGCGAGGTATATCCGTCGCATGGAGCCAAAATAACGCAGTATGATAGATTGAGTTCGGCTGTCTCGAGGCGCGCTTTCGCGAGTTCAATGGCGGCATCGGTCTGGGCTATGCGCTGGCGTGTCTCGTCAACTACTGATGATGTGGCTGATCGCTGTCGGGCAAGCATCTCGTAGCGCGCTTTTTTAGCTTCATAATCGGTATGGGCGGCATCATATTGTTGCCGCGTGACAGCATCCTGACTGATTAATGTCTTATAGCGTTCGAAGTCAGCCGCCGCAAGATCCATCACAGCTTTGGCCTCGGCTATCGATGCCTCGGTGACGGCAACATTGGCCGATGCGACACCTACCGTCCGCGATGCCACATCCTTTCCTGCGATGGCGTTCTGATAGTCGGCGCGTGCCTGCGCTACATTAAGGCGCATATCTGCGTCGTCGATCACTACCAGAGTGTCACCCTTTCTTACTGGTTCATATTCGTTGAAACGTATCTCCCTGATATAGCCCTGTACGCGGCTGTTGACCGGAACTATTTGCTGACGTATCTGGGCATTGTCAGTGAATTCGACATTCCCGAGATGGATGAATCGGTTGCCGACCCATAGAGCAGCTGCTATGACAACTATGAGGCTGACGATATATGAGAGAATTTTTTTGCTGCGGTGATTCATATCTTTCCTGTGGTGAATAGTAGTTTATAATAATAGTAGATGATGTTGATGCGGGCATTGACAAGTTGCTGCTCGGCATCGAGTTTTGCATTTGCGGCGTCGAGTAGATCTGTGATAAGAGCCATGTCGACAGAGTAGCGGGTGGTTGTGGTACGGTAGTTGCGTTCGGCAAGTTCCAAGCTCTTCTCCTGTGTCTTCAGTTCCTCGTATGCTTCAAGATAGCGCACATGGTCGGCGCGCACTCCGAGACTTATCTGTTCGGCAACCGCGTCGAGTTCATCGATGGCATGGCGTGTGGCGGCGCGGCTTTTTGCGACCGACTTGTTCCCTTTGAAAAGCGAGGAGATATTATAGCTTACCCCGACGCCTACATACCAGTAGCTTAGATTGCGGTTGATCGGTGGTACCTCTGCCAGAATCGGACCGTCGATTGTCCAGCCGGCTTCCAGTCCTACTTTGGGGAGCATCTCGCTTTTGGCGAGTTTTTCTCCTGTGCGGGCGATTCCCACGCTGTTGCGTGCGAGCTGCAGTGCCGGTGCATTGCCGGCGGCTTCCTGTTGCCACCAGCTCTCGCCGCAGACGGGCAGCGACCTGTCAAGGATTAGGGTATCGGGAATCACGACTGTTTCCGGCGATAAACCGGCTGTAACCACAATGTTCCGGTTCAGAATGTCAATGGTATTGTTGATTTTTACAAGCTGAAGACAGAGATTGGATACAAGAAGTTCGTATCGGGTGATATCATTGAGCAAGGCAACTCCCTGATCGTAGCGCGCACGCATTTCCTCCAGTACCTTGTCGGCCTGCGCAATGTTGTTTTCGACTACAGTGCGCAGATTTGTGAATTTGTATAGGTCGAGATAGTATCCGGTAAGTTCAAACCTGATGTTGTCGCGTTGGAGTTCTGTCGCGAATCTTGATGCGGTAGATTTCAGCCTGGCAAGTTCGATGGCGCCGGATATGGCTCCTCCGGTGTATACAGGCTGGCTTATATTCAGTGACAGACCGTTGCCGAAATGGGGGATAGGGGCTTTCTGATAATCCGAGAGGTTTCTCTTTGTTGTGAATCCGTCGCCTATATAACTGAATGACAGAGTTGCGTTGATGTCGGGCAGCATACTGCTCCGAGCCACACTTATTTCACGCTGCGATTCTTCTTCGGCGCTACGTGAAGGGCGTAGCCGGGCGCTATTGGTTTCGGCTATCTCGAAAATCTCCTCGATGGAGATCACGTTCTGTGCTTGAGCCTGTGCGCATGCCCCGCCACTCAACAGGAGCGCAGAAAGCAGCCCTGTGAGCAATCGGTGATTGTTCATACAGAAATTATAAAAAAATTTGTGGAAAAATATGTGATGATTATTTCAGATAGTTCAGTTCCGGATGTCAGAGACGCTTTAAGTAACGGTAGGAATTGTGCGGCCTTTGAGCGGAAACTGACAGTTTTTCGGAGATATATCTCCGGTTCACACTGGTGCTGTGCTCTTCCAGTTTTCAAGAAATCCCCAGTTCATCACTACAGGGGAGGATTCTGTTGTTTGATAATTTTTGCAGGTCATTCATTGCGCAACTCTTTGTGAATTGCGTTGCAAAGTTACAAAAAACTTCGGTATTTAAAGAATAAAACTTTGCGGAACGATACTCTTATCCATCGTTGTTATAATAGTAACTATGTGATAATCCGTTATATAGCTATGTTTTATAACATGCGGCTGAAGCGTTGGTGATTTTTCCGGAATTATTAAATTTGCGCGTGGGCGATGCCGCCTGCATCCGAGTTAGATAAAAAAGAATATCCACTACAAATTAAACAAACGGTGACACCAGTAACCTCACGACAACTTGAGAATGAGATGAGGGCGATGAATATCGTCAGCATCTCTTCTGCGACCATCCGTCAGATTATGGCACTTGCCACACGACTTGAGTTTCTGATCGGTGAACCTCTCGTTCATCTTGAGATGGGAAATCCCGGACTTCCCCCCTCGCAGATAGGTGTCGACGCCGAGCGCGATGCGCTTCTCAAAGGTATTGCCGGACACTATCCGAACATTTCAGGTATACCGGAACTCAAGGAGAATGGAAGCCGGTTTCTGAAAGCGTTTCTCGACATTGATATCCCGCCACGGTGTGTAGTGCCTACGGTAGGGTCGATGCAGGCTACTTTCACTCTGTTCCTGCTCTTAGGGCAGAGGCTTCCGGGACGCGACACGATTCTCTTCCTTGACCCCGGTTTCCCAGCCCAGCACAATCAGGCAAAACTGCTTGGACTAAATCAGGAGTCGCTCGATATGTTCGATTGCAGGGGTGAAGCTCTTGAGGCACGCCTCGACGAGGTTCTTTCCTCCGGCCGTGTGACGGCTATACTCTACAATAATCCCAACAACCCTGCCTGGACGAATCTTACCCCGGTGGAATATAAGATTCTGGCGCGGATGGCCGAGAAACATGATGTGATCATAATCGAGGATCACGCATACCTTGGGATGGATTTCCGAACACGCTACGGTATTCCCTATCAGGAGCCTTTCGTGCCTACCGTAGCCCGTTATACGGACCGTTGCATTCTGCTTGTGTCAGCATCGAAGATATTCAGCTATGCCGGTCAGCGAATAGCGATGGTGTGTATGTCGCCGACTGTAGCCGACAGGGTGTATCCGTTCTTTGAACATTTCTATGAGATGCCGACTTTCGGCGATGCATATGTTTTCGGTGTGTTGTACTGCGCCTCATCAGGAACAGCACATTCCGCCCAGCATGCCTTCGCCGCCATGCTTGGTGCCGCTGTGGAGGGAAGGCTCGATTTCGTGGCGGAAACCAGAGAGTATGGGCGCAGAGCCGGGATAGCCAAGAAGCTGTTCACTGACAATGGTTTCCATCTGGTATATGCGGTAGATGGTGATGAACCGATATCCGATGGTTTCTTCTTTACGGTAGGATACGATGGGATGACAGGGGCGGAATTGCAGACTACACTGTTGCGTTACGGTATATCGACTATCTCGCTTCCCTCCACCGGAAGCCGGCAGGAGGGGGTGCGCGTATGCGTCAGCCTCCTGTCCGGTGATAAAACTTTCAGTCGTCTGGGTGAGTGCCTGGCCGCTTTCCATCGCGATAATCATGTGTCACAACCTTCTGAAACAATGCCATGCAGTTCCCGAATATAATGTCGGCCGACGAGGCTGTAAAACTGATCAAGAACGGTGACCATGTCTACATACAAGGTAGCACCTCAATACCTGAAACTCTTGTCGATGCGATGACGCGCAGGGGCGATGAGCTTAGGGGGGTGGTTCTGCATTCCGGATTTTCCGTTTCGCGACGTGAGGCCCCCTATTGCCGTGAGGAATACAAAGATTCATTTCTGGTGGATACATGCTTCGTATCGAACAACGTACGCCGCTGGATTGCGGAAGGTTACGGAGCTACAACCCCGAGGTTTCTGGGGGAGGTTCCCCAGCTGTTCCGCAGTGGCATATGGCCTGTTGATGTGGTTCTGCTGAATTGCTCCATGCCTGATGCCGACGGTTATGTGAGCTATGGTGTAAGCGCAGATCTGGCCTTTTCAGCAACGGAATGCGCACGTATTGTAATAGCCCAGATTAATCCTCATATGCCGTTCAGCTATGGCGATCCGGTCATACATATGTCGAAAATTACGGCTGCTGTGCCTGTCGATGATCCTCTGGTGGAGGTTCCGACGCCGGAGCCCGGTGAGGTGGAGACCGCTATAGGAAATGCTGTGGCGGAGTTGATTCCTGATGGCGCTACGCTTCAGATAGGTGTTGGTGGAATTCCAAATGCCGTAATACGTGCCCTTGGCGATCATAAGCATCTCGGGTTGCATACAGAGGCAATGACCGATGGGGTGTTGCCGCTTATTGAAAGCGGTGTGATCGATAATTCGCTTAAAAAGGTATATCCTGGCAAGTCTGTAGCATGTCTTGCCCTCGGTTCGCGGCGTCTCTACGATCTGATGGACTATAACAAGGATATGATATTCAAGGATGTGGCATATACTAACGATCCGTTCATCATTGGAAGTAATCCGCGGGTGACCTCTATCAATTCATGTCTTGAGATAGACCTTACGGGGCAGATCTGTGCGGATTCTATCGGAACGCGCATTTTCTCCGGGGTGGGCGGTCAGCACGATTTCGTCTATGGAGCCTCCCGGAGTGAAGGTGGAATGTCGGTGATTGCCATGACTTCAACAACAGGGAAGGGGATTGGCAAGATAAAACCGGTGCTGACACCCGGCGCTGGAGTTGTCACAACCCGTTTCCAGACAAACTATGTAGTCACAGAGCATGGGGCGGTGAATCTGCTGGGTAAATCGCTTCCTGAACGCGCGAAACTTATTATTTCAATTGCAAATCCTGCCGACAGGGAAGCACTTGACATGGCCGCCTTCGAGCGGTTCGGGTACTCATATTCGCGTCTGCGTTGAACTTCGGCTACTTACTTATGATTAATTCCTGTGGCTTTCTCAGTTATCGGGCGATTCGGTAAGAAACTCTATCTCATCGAGTAGCTGACGGGCAACGGGGCGTGTGAGCGGTGTGGAGAGTGCCCTCTCTGCTATTTCTTTGAGGGTAAGTGGATTCTCTTTGCCGGTGACGACAAGATTCAGTAGCAGCCGCAGTGCCGAATACCGCTGCATATCGGTTGCATTTGTATCAAGCAGTGACCATGCAATCCTTGAGGCGAATGTGAGTCTGCGAAGCAGCGAGTGGCAAAGGTGATCGGCTATTTCTGTAGTCTGGGCTTCCGAGAGCCATTTGAAGGCCAGTTCCTCCGACATTATGTCAGAGGGAAACAACATGGGTGCAAGCAGGCGGCTCTCACGGGTGTTGACATTGTCCCACAGAGCGTTGGCGAGTTCCAACTGCTCAGCAGAGCTGAGCGATGATGCCAATGTCTCGGCTGCTATCTCCTTTATCTGCGGGATATTGAGACCGAAATTTACTCTGTAGTCAAGTCCGCTCCGACGCATCTGTTCGGCAAGCATTCCGTTTCGCATGGCAAAAAATCGCCGTTTTATCAGCTGCATCCTTGAGAATTCCGGTAGCTCCCGGCTGTCGTCAGCTATATGTGTATGGCTCATAATATGGTAAAACATGTTTAACATTGCAAAAATAGCAAATAATTTGCTAACTTTGCCGTTTGGAACGTGTGAGGATTCCCGTATCTCCTCATTGAGTGATTATTAGTTACCTAAATATTACAGATGACCGCAAATATAGGCGATACCGATAAGAAAGCAAAACGTAATCGTTTTATCATAAGATGGATGTGGCGAATCTTTGCAATAGGATTCGTCGCAGTAATAGTGTTTTTCCTGCTTATATATAACGGATGGATTGGATATATGCCTCCTATTGAAGAACTTAAGAATCCGAACGATAAGTTCGCGACAGTTCTATATACCTCAGATGGTGAGGAGATGGGGCGCTACTACCGTAACTCGGGCAACCGTGTGTATGCCGACTATTCCGAAATATCCAATCATGTAGTGGATGCTCTCATAGCAACGGAGGATTCGCGTTTCGAGGACCACTCGGGAATCGATATGCGTGCCTTTATGCGTGTACTGGTAAAGACGCTTATTATGCAGAACAAGAATGCCGGGGGTGGCTCTACTATAACCCAGCAGCTTGCCAAGCAGCTATACAGTCCTACTACATCAGATCTATTCAGCCGTGCCCTTCAGAAGCCTATTGAATGGATGATAGCGGTGAAGCTCGAACGTTATTATTCAAAGGATGAGATAATCAAGATGTATCTCAACCAGTTTGACTTCCTGTATAATGCCGTCGGTATAAAGTCGGCTGCTTACGTCTATTTCAGCAAGGCACCCAAAGACCTTACCGTGGAGGAGGCAGCCACACTTGTCGGAATGGTGAAGAATCCGTCGTACTATAACCCCGTGCGTCATAGCGAACGTACGCGTCTGCGCCGCAACGTAGTGCTCGAGCAGATGGAGAAGAACGGAATGCTCACAAAGCAACAGGTCGATTCGCTCAAGCAGCTTCCCCTCGAACTCAAATTCAACCGCGTGGATCATAAAGAGGGGCTTGCTCCCTATTTCCGCGAGGAGTTACGCAGGATTCTGACTGCGAAGAAGCCTGTGCGTTCAAACTATCGCGGTTGGGAGGGGCAGAAATTTGTCGATGACTCCATTGCCTGGGAAGATAATCCGCTTTTCGGATGGATCGAGAAGAATCCCAAACCCGACGGATCGAAATATGATCTCTATGCCGACGGCCTGAAGATCTATACCACAATAGATTCACGTATGCAGCGGTATGCCGAGGACGCTGTGAACCAGCATATGAGTTCGCTTCAGACAGCTTTCTTCCGTGAGAAAAAAGGCGCGCGCAATGCCCCCTATACATCAAATGGCGAGGAGCTTGGCAAGGTAAAGGTTGAATCGCTTATTGACCATGCGCTAAAGCAGACCGACCGCTACCGCGTGATGAAGCAGAGTGGCGCCTCCGACGAGGAAATAACCACAGCCTTCAATACTCCGCGCGAAATGGTGGTGTTCTCTTATAAAGGGCTGGTAGATACTGTAATGACTCCCAGGGATTCTCTGCTTTATCAGAAACATTTTCTACGCACTGGGTTCATGTCGATGGATTCGCGTACCGGTCATGTGAAAGCGTATGTAGGTGGACCTAACTTTACCTTCTTCCAATATGACATGGCAGCTACCGGACGTCGTCAGATAGGATCAACAATCAAACCGTTCCTATATACATATGCTATGGAGGAGGATTTCACTCCGTGCGATATGATGTCGAACACCCAGCCGGTATTCCGTGATGAAGCAGGCAACATATGGGAGCCACGTAACTCCGGTACTGCGCGGGTTGGCGAGATGGTGGATCTCCGCTGGGCACTCACTAATTCCAATAACTGGATTTCTGCACGCCTGATGGGACAATTGTCGCCGACTACGCTCGTCCGTAATATGCACAATTTCGGTATTACAAATCATCTTGATCCTGTAATGTCGATCTGCCTCGGTTCGTGCGAAGTGTCAATTCGCGAGATGGTGGGAGCATATACTGCTTATTCAAACAATGGCATGCGTGCTGATCCGGTTTACGTAACGGCAATCGCCGATGCTACCGGCAATATTATATCAGAATTCAATACACGTCATACAGAGGTGATATCAGAGAAGGCATATCCCAAGATCCTCTCAATGCTACTCAATGTTGTCGATGGGGGTACGGGCAACCGTGTGCGCCGCGCCCCTTACAATATCACGGCTCAGATGGGTGGCAAGACCGGAACTACCAACTATAATGCCGACGGATGGTTTATGGGCTTCACTCCCGAGCTTGTGTCGGGCGTTTGGGTAGGTGGCGACGAACGTTACATCCATTTCAATACGATGGCTCACGGACAGGGCGCAGCTATGGCTCTCCCGATCTACGGATTATACATGAGTAAGGTTTATGCCGATAAGTCGTTGCCTTATTCGCAGAATACGAAATTCAATGTTGATTTCTCGAATATCTGTGACAAGGAGTTCTACGATGTCCCTGAGGATTCGGGTGAGGTGGAAGAATCACTTGAAGGTGTTTTCGATTGATTATCTGCAGGTGGTTCTGCGGAATGTTATCCGGCGATTATAGATAAAATTAGCGATAGTGTAGACGGCCATTCCGATGAGGGTCGCGATACCGTATCCGGAGAGGGTGAAAGCCCTCTCCGTTTCTATGTAAGGTATATGAATGGTTAGCAGGAGATAGTTCAGACCTGTATGTGTATTAAGTGTCCACACAGTGGCGAGTTGTATGAGATAGCATATCCCGAACCCGGCAAAAAAGGTTACAGCCTCCCGGAAGCGATTCCCATGTGAACGGAACACCCACCCGCGGCTCCATAGAAATGAGTTTATGAGTCCGGCAATATATCCTATCGCGTTCGCAAGATAGGGATCTATATCAGCGAGCGATTTAAGCACGAATATCACAATGAGGGTGACCGTTGTATTCATGCCACCGACGATAAGATATCTGATAAATTGCAATGCCGTGTGACCCCGTGATAAAATTGGTTTGTTCACTTTTTAGCCGATGTCTTGTGAGAGTGTCTGTTTTTCTTGCTTTTGCGTGTATGGCGGCGTGATGGCATTGATGACTGCCAAGGAACTGTTGAGGTATCTGAGCTTTTCTCTGCATTCTCGGCCTCATATGATAACACGGGGAGTGACCAGTTCCATCTGAGGGCACACATACGAAGTATGATGATAGTGACTGCACACAACGATTGAGCGGCGAAATCAGATCCACCGGCAAGTATTACACCGCAGTATGCCATACCTCCGGCGAGGCATGCGGTCGCATAAATGTCTTTTCTGAAAAATAGTGGCTCCTGATTGATGAGAATGTCGCGGATGACACCTCCGAATGAACCCGTTATTGTTCCCATCACGATCGCAACCCACATGGGATACTCCTCAGCAAGGGTTTTCTGGATGCCTATTACCACGAACAAAGCCAGACCGAGTGTGTCGAAAATGAAGAGCATGCGGTCGTTGCTTACAAGCATTTTTCTGAACAGTATCACGATGGCAAGTGAAATGGCGGTCACTCCAATGTAAATCCATGTCTGCATCCAGAATACATCAATACCGAGCAGGAGGTCGCGCAATGTACCTCCTCCGATAGCGGTCACAAGACCCACGGTGTAAGCTCCGAACCAGTCGAAGCGGTGAAAGGCTGCCAGACGGATGCCACTTATCGCAAAAGCGAAAGTTCCGACAACTTCAATAATAAAAAGAAATATCGTATCCACTTCGTTGTCTTCTTAAAATAAAATTATTCAACCACCATCTTGCTCTACAAGCTATATTTTATTTATTGCCATAATAACGGCATACATCCTGAAGTCCACAGTTAAGACAGTCGGGGCGCCGGGCTTTACATACATATCTGCCGTGCAGTATGAGCCAATGATGTGCCATCGGTATTAGTTCTTCAGGAATATGTTTTACCAGAGCCTGCTCGGTTGCAAGAGGAGTTTTTGATCCGGTAGTCAGTCCGATTCGTTCCGAAACCCGGAACACATGTGTATCCACAGCCATCGCCGCTTTGTTCCATACTACCGCCAGCATCACATTAGCCGTTTTCCTGCCTACCCCCGGGATGCGCATCAGGGTGTCGATATTGTCGGGGATCTCTCCTGAGAATTCCTCAACTATGGTGCGTGCCGCTCCTATAAGCGATTTTGTCTTGTTATTTGGATAGGATACCGATTTTATGTATTCGAAGACCTCGTCGGGCGCTGCCGCTGCGAGCGACACCGCGTCGGGATATGCCTCGAAGAGCGCCGGAGTTATCATGTTCACCCGCTTGTCTGTACATTGCGCCGAAAGAATTACAGCGAGCAGAAGGTGGAATGGGGTATCGTAGTGCAGTTCGGTCTTGGGCGCCGGCATAGTTTCGGCAAACCATTCAAGCACCCGGGCATATCGCTCTTTTGTAGTCATATATGAGTGTAGTTACAATAGGTGGCGGGTCGCGGCGTATGCCGCAGCGCATAATAAGATTCCTCCGCCAACGGAAAGCAGTACATAGACGGCGGCTGTCAGCACACGTCCTGACTGCATGAGTTGCATGCTGTCGAGAGCGAAGGCTGAAAAAGTTGTGTAGCCACCGAGTATTCCTGCGATGAGGAGCCTGTTGAGCCATTGTGGGGCTCCGAAATGTGTGAGCAGCGCCCACACTATCCCTATCAGCATACATCCCGTGAGATTTACCCCGAGTGTATGTATATATTTTTCGCAGGGAGCGACGGCGCATTGCTGCACAAGGAAGCGACTTACGGCGCCTAATGCGCCTCCGGCCGCCACCATCAGTATTTCAGTTATCGGAGGGATCATTGTGTATCGAACCGGATACCGAATATCAGTGGGCGCTCGTGAATTCCTCGAGGAAACGGCGGTCGTTTTCCGAGAACAGGCGCAGGTCGTTGACGCGGTATTTTAGATTGGCGATACGCTCCACACCCATGCCGAAGGCGAATCCGCTGTAAACGTTCGGATCTATGCCGCAGGATTCAAGCACATTGGGGTCAACCATGCCGCAACCGAGTATCTCGACCCATCCGGTGCCTTTGCAGAATGAGCATCCTTTGCCGCCACACAGATTGCAGCTGATATCCATTTCGGCTGATGGTTCGGTGAAGGGAAAGTAGCTCGGGCGCAGACGTATCTTTGTCTCAGGGCCGAACATCTCACGGGCGAAATAGAGAAGCGATTGTTTGAGATCAGCAAACGAAACGTTTTTATCGACATATAGCCCTTCAACCTGATGGAAGAAGCAATGGGCGCGTGCTGAAATGGCTTCGTTGCGGTATACACGACCTGGGCAAAGAATACGGATCGGTGGTTTCGAGCGCTCCATTACCCGGGTTTGAACCGACGATGTATGCGTGCGCAACAGAACATCGGGATTGCGGCGGATGAAAAAGGTGTCCTGCATGTCGCGCGCAGGATGGTCTGCAGCGAAATTAAGCGCGGAGAATACATGCCAGTCGTCTTCTATTTCGGGTCCTTGTTCTACTGCGTAGCCGAGACGTCCGAAAATTGATGCGATTTCCTGTCGCACCAGTGACAGGGGATGGCGTGTGCCAAGAGGAAGCGGTGAAGCCGTACGGGTAAGATCTATTTCGTCCGCACCGTCATCGGCAAGTTCGGTAGCCTCCTTGAGTGCGTTGATCTTTTCTGTGGCAAGATTCTTGAGCTCATTGATAGCCATGCCGATGGCCTTCTTCTGATCAGCGGCAACATTGCGGAAGTCTGCCATAAGCATGCTTACGGAGCCTTTCTTACTCAGATATTTCAGGCGCAGAGCCTCTACCTCTTCAGCCGACGAGGCTTTCAGAGCCTCTACTTCGGCTTTCAGCGCGTTTATTTTGTCTAACATCGTTTCTGTTTTTTTACTGAGTGCAAAATTAGTAAATTTAGTTGAGAATCAAAAGCGGGCAATCTATTTGTCAGCATTGGACGGGAATGTGTTTTTAGCAACAGTTAACTCAGTAGGGAAATAAATATGCCCATGTTGGAGCTAATTTTGCAGTGTAAAAGTTAACAATCCACTGAAAATCCATATGATATGATCTCTCTTAATTCTTACCCGTCTTTATTTACTCCAAATGTGGCAGTTGCCTCAGATGCAGACCTTTCGATCTTTTCCGAAAATAATTTCGAGATATCTCCTTCCGATGTGGTTTTCGTCTCTGCACGTCAATGCAGCCGCGTTATTCTCGAGCAGACATTCAGTGGATTCAGTTCTCTCAAGGAACTGATAGCAGTGGTGGGCTCATGCATCGGGAGCGCCACCGGTCTGGTGACGCTCCATTTCAGAAACCGCGATCGCGGGTGCTCGACCCGGCGTGCGGTACGCTTCCGTCCATCTGTATCTCTTTTTGCTTCGGCCTGAGGCCGGAAATATTTTTATCTGCGCAGCAGGCGCCCGATATTTTTCTTCACAATAGTGAGACCAGGTCCTACCATGTCGCCGTGGTTGTGACCGTCGAGCTCGTATATTCTTACGTCGGGATGTCCAACAAGTTTCATCATACGCCACATGTAGGCGTTCTCTTCATGGCGACCGAAGAGCTCCTCTTCGCGGTCGCCGGTCACAATGACATATGGGGGGCAGTCAGGGCGTACATGGAAAAGGGGAGCGGTCTGATCGATAAGCGGCTGCAGTTCGTTCATACCCTGTCGCTGACGTTGTGCAAAGTGAGTTATTACCTGACCGCTGAGTGGCATCAGGGCAAAGAGTGAATCGGCGTCGATGCCATATTTACCGAGATATTTTTTGTCGAGCCCGACCATACTGGTGAGGTATCCTCCTGCAGAGTGACCGGTTACAATCACCTTTTCCGGATCGCCGTTGTATTGGGCGATATTGCCGAGCGTCCAGGCTACGGCTGCTGCTGCATCGTCGATGACCTCCTCCAGCTCAGCTTTTGGAAGCAGGCGGTAGTTCACGGAAACGACGGCGTAGCCGCTGTTTCGCAGTTCGGCGGGAAGGTGCTTCTCACCTCCTGTCAGTCCACCACCGTGGAACCATACCACAACAGGCACATCTTTCATATCATCGGGGTAATACACATCCAGTTTACAACGTTCAAGTGAATATGTGTCGTTGTTCTTAGTGTAGGAAATATCCTTTATTTCTTTGTATTCCGCATATGAAGCGAATACTGACATGATGACCGCACAGGCGGTTAAAATAAGTTTTTTCATGCTTGTTTATAGTTGGTTATGGTGTTTGCGTAAACGGTTTTCTACTATTATCCTTGCAAAAGTTTCAGGAAGTCTGACATTGTAAAGATCAAAGGCGCGGTCGAAAAGCGGTGCTATCTCTTCATCGGTGAATCCTGCTATTCCGCAACCGATGCGTGTCACCCAGAATGTATTCTGATCGCATTCCAGGGCAATGTCGATAAAGCGATCGACATAGGGGCGTATTGTGTCGATACCTCCTTGCATCGTCGGTATGGCGTATGACTGACCGTGCCAGCCGTCACCTTCTCCCCATTCCGCTCCGAAATATCTGCGGGCGGTGCGCGCCGCTCCACCGCAATGGCGCCCGGCGAGATTACTCCCGAAAACGAACACATCGTCCTCTCCCAAGGAAGTTATATGATCTGGGGTGAACACACGTCCTTGCAATATTTTGTCTGCTTCGCAGCGTATTTCCTCTTCTGTCATATGCAAAAGTAATATTTTTTTGTGAAGAATTGTGGGACATATGTAAAAAAAGCGATACCGGAATACTTTGCGGTAATCCGGTATCGGAATGTATGTCCTTTTATACTTTGAGAAGATGCGCCGGGCTCAGTGTAAAGCGCTTTACATAAGGGCAAGCACGAGCGCCTGGGCAGCCACTACTCTGAGGAACATTGTAAGAGGATAGACTGTAGAATAGGCAACTGCGGGAGCGTCGCTGCCTGTCGAGTTGTTGGCGTAGGCAAGAGCGGGAGGGTCTGTGTAGCCGCCCGACATCATACCCATGATTGTGAGGAAATTGATTTTGTAAACTCCGCGGGCTATCAGGCCTACAACGAGTAGGGGTACGAAAGTGATGATGAAGCCCCAGATTACCCACCACATACCGGTATTGTTGAACACAGTGTCGGCGAATCCCTTTCCGGCTCCTATTCCAACGGCTGCGAGGAAGAGGCATATGCCGAGTTCGCGGAGCATCAGAGAGGCTGATGAGGAGGTGTAGGTGACAAGCTTTACCTTATAGCCGAAACGGCTCAACAGAATAGCCACAACAAGCGGACCACCTGCCAATCCCAGCTTCATACCGAAGCCGACATTAATCGAACCTACAATAATACCGAAAAGGATTCCAATGAAGATAGTGACGAGATTCGGCTGGTTAAGACGTTTCATCGAGTTGCCGAGCTTCGAGGCAAGGCGGTCGATGTCGTTGAGTTCACCTACAACGGTAATGCGGTCGCCCATCTGTAGGCGGAGTACCGGGGATGCGAGCAGGTCGACACCGGCACGGTTCACACGGGTACAGTTGAGATTGTAGCCTTTGTGAAGGCGGAGTGCTCCGAGGGGGGTGCCGTTATATTCGCTTCTCGTGATAAGTATTCGGCGTGACACCACATTGGCAGGCGCAACTGCCTCCCATTCTTCGTCGCCCATTTCTATCGGGTGACCGAGAACTGCCTGGAAGCTGGGTTCATCCTGAGGAGCCATCACTACATACAGCTTGTCGCCTACATGGATTTCCGTGCTTGATTTAGGTATAATGATGTTACCTTCCTTATCCATCAGGCGCGATACGACAAAATCGCAGTGGATGATATCATGGAGTTGAAGGAGGGTTTTACCGTTGATGAGTGAGTTGACAACCTCATAGCTGGCAAGGTGAGGTTTTACCTGTCCCTCTTCTGTCTCCTGATTGATCTGTTTGATTTCGTCATCTATGCGGATGTGGAATACGGCCTTGATTATCAACATAGCCAGAATTATACCCAGAACGCCCAGGGGGTAGGCTGCCGCATAGCCCATCGACATAAGGTTGACCTCTTCAGGAGAGCTTACCGCCTGTTGGGCAGCTGCGAGACCTGGAGTATTGGTAACGGCACCCGACATAACGCCAACAAGAGCGCTGATTGACGTTTTCCCATCAATGAAATAGATAGTCACCACTATCGCCACATTCAACAGGATTCCGAGCACAGCAAGCATATTCAGGCGGATCCCGCCTTTTTTGAAAGAGGAGAAGAAGGCCGGTCCAACCTGAAGACCGATTGCGAAGATGAACAGGATAAGACCGAATTCACGGACAAATTTTAAGACTTCGGGCTGCACTTCGTAGCCGAAATGCCCCATGACAATACCAACGAACAGGACGAAGGTCACACCGAGCGAAACGCCCCAGAAGCGGATTTTGCCCAGATAGATACCTGCCGCGATAACAAAAGAAAGCAACACCAAAGTGGCTGCCAACGAAGTGTTGCCGGGCAAGAGGAGGTCTGACAGAAATTCCATTTTTTCTCTTTTACCTTAGATATTGAATGATAGCGCTGCCTTGTGCAGCCTATGAATTGTCGTGCGGAATTACGGGTGCAAAGTTACAGCTTTTTTTGTGAATATTAAAGCTGGGGGAGTGTAATATGTATATAATATGAAATAAGTACCTGAGTGAGAACTGTTAATATTTGCGGAAGTGTCAGAGTGTGAGGTGAAGCAGTTCCTCAGCGGTATCTACAATGTGGTCGGCATATTTTTCGGCGAGTTCCGATGTCGGACGGAACCCCCAGGTAACACCGGCAGATTCGACGCAGGCGCGTCGAGCCGTTTCCATATCGATCCCTGAATCGCCTACATAAAGTACCTGCTCCTTTGGTGTCGGACATTTGGCAAGTATCTCAAACACGATGGACGGATCCGGCTTGACAGGGACTCCCTCTTTCTGCCCCTCTGTCGCCGACCAGTTGAACTGCGGGAAGAAGTGAGCGATGAGTTTGCTCACCCCTGCCTGATATTTATTGGAGGCTACGGCAATGTTGATTCCATTATCTGTGAGATGTCCCAGAAGTTCTGTAATACCGGGGTAAGGTTTGGTGGCATCCGTCATATGCGCGTTGTAATATTCAAAAAAATGAGGGCGAAGTGCGTCTACGTTTTCAGCCGACCGGCAACTTTCGGGCAGTACCCTTTCGAGAAGTTTGCTAATGCCGCTGCCGACGAATCGCGGGTATGCGGATATAGGATGAATCGGGTAACCGCATCGGCTCAGCGCATGATTTGTAGCCGCTCCGAGGTCAGCTATCGTATTCAGAAGCGTACCATCAAGGTCGAATATTACAAGTTTCTTCATAATCCTGATTCAATAATTTTATGCGGTGTGACTGCTATAGTGTCTATGAGCGAATTTATTTTGCGGTTGAGGTATCAGAAGGGGTATCCGACTGAGAAATGGAATGATGCGTCGCGTCCCCACCGCGGGTGTATGATAGGCCATTTCTCCTGTCCTCTTCCGGGGTTGTGCGCTTTTATACCGAGGTCGAAACGCAAAAGGAAATAGTTGAAATCCATTCGCAGACCTAAACCGTAGGCAGCTGCAAGTTCTTTGTAGAAGGTATTGAAACGGAAAAAACCTCCAGGTTGGTTGGGATAGTTCCTTATAGTCCAGATATTGCCTGCATCGATAAAGACAGCTCCTTCGAAAACCCAGAACAGTTTGTTGCGGTATTCCAGGTTGAGGATAAGCGAGATGTCGCCGCATTGATTGATGAAGTCGCTAACGGAGTTGCGTGAATCGTATGATCCGGGTCCGAGAGTGCGGACGCTCCAGCCGCGCACCCCGTTGGCGCCTCCGGCATAAAAACGTTTTTCAAAAGGTACCATCGAAGAGTTTCCGTAAGGCCATGCTATGCCTCCTCCTGCGTGGAATGAGATTGAGTTGCGGCTTGTGAAACGATGGTTGATGGTATAGTCAATCTCTCCTTTCAGATATTGTGCATACTGTATTCCGAAAATCTTGTATGCGCCGTCGGAACGGTGTTGACCGATGATTGATGATATTGCGTAGAGAAGAGCCCCTGCGGTTTCTGCTGAGGCGCGTGTAGTGAACGTATTAGTCTGCCACTCCGACTTGGTGATGTCGGATGACGCAGGGCGTCGGTTAGTATGATACCAGGTATACCCCAGCCGCATAATGAAGTGGTCTTCGTAGCTGTAGCGTAGGAGTGGGTTGTCGGGGGCTATTTTGTCGATGAAGTCGATAGTAGACCGTGGAAGGTTTACCACATTGATATCAATGAGATCGAGGGTACGACGAGTAAGATTTGAGCGGTCGGCCCATTTATAGCGCCAGGCGGCTCCACCGATAACGCGTGTGTACTCCGGTCGTTCCTGGCGTACGAATGTGAATGCGAATTCTGTTGAGGCTCGCATTTTTTGTTTGAAACTGCGGCGTAGGAAGGGGGCTTTGAATGTAGGAAATGTTATGCCCAGCTCACCGGCAATTTCGGTGTAGCTGTCGTTGATAAGGCCATCGAGATTTCCCGACAGACTTTCATACGCTCCTCTGAATTTTGCTGAGAGCTGTTCGCCGGCTTTAGCGAGATTTCGGTGGATGAATGTAATGCCGCCCCCTACGCCGAGGTCGCCTTCGGAATTGGTGCCTTCAAGTTCGAGGGTAATGCCCATTTTCTTTGTGCGCGAAAGCAATATATAGGCATCGAGAAGTTCTTCATCGCCGTCAGTACCTGCAGGACGGGTCAGGATATTGACATATCGGAGTATTGCGAGACGGTTGAGCGCCTCATATGTGCGGTCAATACCCGTAGTGTTGTATAATTCACCCGGGCGTATGAAACATTGGTCGGCAAGAGCCTTGGGGCTTAGATACGGATCTGGTCCGTATAGAATGTCGAGACCGTCGTATCTTACCGTGTCGCGGTCTGTAAAGTTGAATCCGGTGGAATTTTCACCAGGTGAAAAATCAGGTACGATAATCACTCGGTTGAATCGGTAAAGATTGTGCCGGAGCTGACTGCCGGCCATCCGCGTGAGATTTTCTTTAAGTTCGCGTGTAGGTTTGGGTTCGGACAACTCAGGCTGACGTGGATTTCTGATGACCATCGTCAGATCTGTCAGTTTACTGCCTGCTAACGTGTCGGCTATGAAGCCGATATGCTCCTTCGTGAATGCGAAATAACCGTTGTCGCGAAGTTTCTCCACGATTATTGTACGCTGTCGGTCAAGCAGATTGCGGTCGAGTTTCTCTCCGGGATGTGCCGGCCAGGAGATGGTATCGTTAATCAGCAGTTTCTCTATCATAGGGTCCTCGAATTCATATGTCATCGAGCCAATGATGTGTGGTCTGCCCGGATTCAGGTTATAGTTTACCTGGATTTTCTTGTCGGATTTTACTACAAGATCTGCAGTCACTTCCGCATCATTGTAGCCGCTGTTGATGAGCGCCTGGCGCAGTTGGCGTGCGCTTTGGTCGGTAAGCTGTTGATCATATATTACGGGTGGTTCTCCGATTTTCCTTAGCCATCGGTTGAAACGCCCTACGGAGTCTCCAGCCAGGTTGTAAATACCCAACTGCAGGCGCGCAAACCCCAGAGCCTTGTGGTTAGGGGTCTGGCGCAGGTAGTTGCGTAAATTTCGTGTCTGCAGTTTGGTGCTGTCGCTCACCGAGATAGTGACTTTGTCGAGTAGATACGACCCGTAAGGGACGTTGCGCGTGGAACTGCATCCTGCTGTGAGCAGGATGACAGCCATTAGCAACAACGCATGCCGGAGGCGGCTTGTAAAGGTACGCATCTTTATCGGAAGCGGAAGCGGTTTGTCAGCCTTTTTTCTTATGCCAGGAGATTACTCCATCAGTTTGCGATAGCGGCGGCGCGGTGGTTCCTTTCCTCCGTTCTGAGCTTTCTTATATGCTTCATAGTCAGAGTAGGATCCTTCGTAGAATACAACTTTTCCATCTCCTTCG
>CAZDWY010000003.1:0-17704 GCA_964509345.1 uncultured Alistipes sp. | reverse complement strand
GAATGAGAGGATGTGGGTGCAGATGCGGTCGAGAAACCAGCGGTCGTGGCTTACGACTACCGCGCATCCTGCGAATGCTTCCAAACCCTCCTCGAGTGCGCGCAGAGTGTTTACGTCGATATCATTGGTTGGCTCGTCGAGCAGGAGCACGTTACCCTCTTCCTTGAGTGCCATGGCAAGGTGCAAGCGGTTACGCTCGCCGCCGGAAAGCACTCCGATTTTCTTTTCCTGATCGGCACCAGCGAAATTGAATTTCGAGAGGTATGCACGTGCATTTACATCGCGGCCGCCCATGCGGAAACTTTCTGTTCCTTGCGAAATTACCTGGTATACGGAGTGGTCAGGAATCAGGTCGTGATGGCGCTGGTCAACATATGCGATCTTGACGGTATCACCTACTGCAAATGTCCCGGCATCGGGCTTTTCCTGATCCATGATGAGGCGGAAAAGTGTGGTTTTTCCTGCTCCGTTCGGACCGATAACTCCTACGATGCCGTTGGGCGGAAGGGTGAAATTGAGGTCTTTGAACAAAAGTTTTTTACCGAACGATTTTTCAAGACCTTCAGCCTCGATCACTTTGTTGCCCAGGCGTGGTCCGTTGGGAATGAATATCTCGAGCTTTTCCTCGCGTTGTTTCTGGTCTTCGTTGAGCAGGCGGTCGTAGCTCGACAGACGTGCTTTACCTTTTGCCTGACGTGCCTTAGGCGCCATGCGTACCCATTCCAGCTCGCGCTCGAGGGTTTTGCGGCGTTTGCTGGCCTGCTTCTCTTCCTGGGCCATGCGTTTGGTTTTCTGTTCGAGCCATGACGAGTAGTTGCCTTTCCAGGGAATTCCTTCACCACGGTCAAGCTCGAGAATCCATCCGGCGACGTGGTCCAGGAAATAGCGGTCGTGGGTAATGGCGATAACTGTTCCGGGATATTGCTGCAGGTGCTGCTCGAGCCAGTCGATCGACTCGGCATCGAGGTGGTTGGTAGGCTCGTCGAGGAGTAATACGTCGGGTTGCTGCAGAAGAAGGCGACATAAAGCCACACGACGGCGTTCACCGCCGGATAGGGTGTCGACTTTATGGTCATCGGGTGGGCACTGGAGTGCGTCCATCGCTCGCTCGAGCTTCAAATCGATATTCCATGCATCGGCAGCATCGAGGGCGTCCTGTAGTTCAGCCTGGCGTTGGATCAGTGCATCCATCTTGTCGGGATTCTCAAGTACGTCGGGATCGCCGAAGGCTGCGTTTACCTCATCGAATTCGCGTAGGAGATCCATCACCGGCTGAACTCCTTCTCGAACTATTTCTATGACAGTCTTATTTGGGTCAAGTTTCGGTTCCTGTTCAAGATAGCCTACTGAGTAGCCTGGGGAGAACACTACTTCTCCCTGAAAATCTTTGTCGATTCCGGCAATAATCTTCAACAGCGATGATTTACCGGATCCGTTCAGACCGATGATTCCGATCTTGGCTCCGTAGAAAAATGACAGGTATATGTTTTTAAGAACTTGTTTCTGCGGGGGGTAGGTCTTGGAGACACCTACCATCGAGAATATTATTTTTTTGTCGTCGGCGTTGGGTGCGGCCATGTTCAATTATTTTATTAATTAGCAATTGGTAAATAGGTCAGAGAAATAACGGTTATTTCTTTCTGCGGGGCGCGCTTTTCGTTGGATAGTCACATCGGATTTTCCCTTCGGCAATGTTGTGGAGCTTAGTGCGGTTAAGCTGCTTGCGGATGGGGGAAACGTGATCCATGTAAACGATTCCTTCAAGGTGGTCACATTCGTGTTGCACAATGCGTGCTGCAAAGCCGCTTATCTCCTCTTCGTGTGGTTCGAAGTTTTCATCGAGGTAGCGCAGACGGATATGTTCCACCCGTTTTACATTCTCGCTGAGACCGGGCAGACTGAGGCACCCTTCCGAACGGGTCACGGAATCGCCGTCAAGAACCTCGACCTCTGGATTGATCAGTACGCGCTTCCATCCGTCGCATTCGGGAAATGTCTCGGCCAGGGGCGACGCATCTATTACCACGATGCGGTCGTTGCGCCCGATCTGCGGGGCTGCCAGACCTACTCCTTCTGAGGCATACATGGTTTCGAACATGTTGGTTACAAGTTCTTTCAGATCGGGATAGGTGTTGTCTATTTCCTTTGATACCTCCCGGAGAACCGGGTGTCCATAAAGATATACAGGCAATTTCATATTATTGTACTTTTATTATAATTCTATCGATGATACCGGCGAACCTCTATTTTATTTTATAGTGCGGAGAAGTTCTGTCGCGAAGCTATATAGTCGTTGAGGATAATGGTAGCTGAGATTTCGTCGACAATAGCTTTGTCGCGGCGTGCCATTTTGCGCATTCCTCCGTCGATCATCGCCCGGTGAGCGAGCACTGATGTAAACCTCTCGTCGAAAAATTCTATCGGGATATTGCCGATGACTTTTTTCAGACGTTCGATACCTGGCCGGATGTAGCGCATCGATTCAGATTCTTCGCCGCGCATGGTGGTGGGAAGACCAACAACGATTCGCTCAACGCTTTCTTTCGCCAGATATGCGGCTATGAAAGCGTTGAGCGAAGCAGTGGGGACGGTCGTAAGACCGTTTGCCACAATCTGCAGAGTGTCGGTGACGGCGATGCCACACCGCTTTTTACCGAAGTCAATTGCTAAAAGTCGTGCCACACTGCAAAGTTACGCAAAAAATATCAAAATGGCATTATTCACCAGATGCCTCATCAAGAGCTTTGCGGGCTTTTGCTGTTATCTGGCGCCAAGGTTGCGAAGGATCGTTGACATTGGATGAGCGTATCTCTTCGAGAACACTGTCCACGCCATTGGTGGGAATTCCTAAACGACGCAATAACCGGACTTTTTCGGCAGCCTCGATACCGTCAATCAAGCGCTCGAAGCGGATTGATGAGCGGTTGTAGGGATAAACGAGATATGTGTCGCCTGAACTCCAGTTGCCGAATCGTGAATCGGTCTGAGGATCTTCGGGCCAGGAGTTGTAGGCCCACCGCAGCATCCCGTCGTAGTCATAAGCCAGTCCGTACCATCCAAGGAGTTCAGCCTCATACGGGTTGGAATAGGTGAATGTATTGGGATAGAGCGGACCGCAGCATACGTAGAATGTCGTATTATATCCATTGTGTCTTCGGGCAAGTATATCGTCGTGGTCGGCGGGTTGTCCCTGTGCTACGCATACGTCGCGCATCATAGTGTATTTCTTGTATGACTTATGGTTGTCGGCGAGTGCGAATCCCATCTCGGGCGCACACTTTTCGAGCACTTTTACTGCGGCGTCCATGGCCTCAGGTGAGCGTTCGTCCATGGCGATATTGGTAATTCCGAGCCATCCCTTATCGGCGAGATGATTCTTGAAGTCGAGCAGGAAGGGCTCCCATATGGTTTCAAATATTTCCGTTCCAGGTTCGGCTGTGACGGTGACAGTCTCTCCCGATGCCTTGTCGAGATATTCGAGTTCGCAGTTCCAAGGCACCATGGAGTAACAGTTTATCATGCCTTTAATTCCGGCTTCCATCATCATTTCCACCCAACGGTCGAAAACGGTATAGTCGTATGTCCATGAGCCATCGTCATTGCGCGTCCAGTTTATCATATTGGCATAGCCATCGTAACACTGGTGGTTCCAGGGGTCTTTATTGAGTGTGGCAGTTATCACTTTCTGTCCTGCATCGGCCAGGCGCTCCATGATTGGCTTCATGGCAGCAAAATGCTCATCGCTCCATACTTCAAGTCCCTGAGCGCGCGCTACCGCGGTTGGATGTTGCCAGAGATCGAGATGGTAATCCCAGTCTGCGGGAGATGGTAGCGCGTGCTGCTGTACCTTCAGACTGAACGGGAAGCTGATTTTTTCTCCCCCTGCAGTATTAATGGTAAGGGAGCTTGTATATGTTCCTGGCTGGGCGTCGGAGGGTACTCTTACTGTAAGCCAAACCGGACGTACCGTGCGGGCTGCCATGTCAAATACTTTAAGCGTGTCGAGCATGTCGGCTACAAGTGTAGCAGTTCCACCAACTTTGAATGTTGTATCGGCAAGGGTGTAACGTACAAATCGTGGATCAGCGATAGATGCTGGCATTGTGCCTTTATCGCTCTTGAAATCTGCGACTGTGCAAGTTACACCGTCAACACTGTCAGGTGTCCATAGCAGCAGTTGGGCCGATACACGTTCACCTCTCCATGCCGTCAGGGCATTATGAAGGGTATCTGCTTTCTCAGGAGCTATGCTTCGCGAATATCTGAGATCGGGGTCTGCCCAGGCACCTTTCAGCCCGGTAGTCATGTTATTCCAGCTTGCGGTTTGCTCGGCAGTAAGTGGAGTAGGATCATCCGCTTCTGCGAAAGTGCTTACTCTGGTGTAGTTGTGGTGGCATGATGTGCAGCAGATAACTCCTGCAGCGATAGCAGCTGTCAGACTGCGCATGTAGTTTTTTTTCATGGTGATAAGTTGATGGTATTTCCCTGCAAATATACTGCTTTTCTCTGGATCTTCTTGTTGTGGGTGTTTACGGAGTGTACAATTTTTTTTGATTAAAATTTGGTTTATAAAATAAACTGAATTATCTTTGCAACCGAAAACGGAGCGGTGGTGCGCAGCCGCTATATTTTTAGAGATATGGTTTATGTTATAAACCAATTTGTTAATTAAGAAAAATCATGTAAATGGAAGAAAGAGAAATTACCCCTCAGGAGAGTATGGCAATCATTACCGGAATGATTCAATCGACACATCATCGAATAGCGATGTCCGGTCTGAGAGTATCGATAATGTGGGCAACGGTAAGTATATTGTCGGCTGTGGCTGTTTTCGTGCTTTTGGCAACGACTCGCAATCCGGAGTTCAATTACTTCTGGCTTGCAATTCCGGTGATCGGTTTTCCTCTGAACATCATCATGCTACGAAAAAGAGGTATGGAACGCACTGTAAAAACCTTTGTTGATACAGTATGTGATCGGATTTGGAAAATTGTTGCACTGACAGGTATTACGTTGATGGTGATGTGTGCAATTTTTAATGTGTGCTATTCGTCGGCAGGCTGGATCGCCATGTTCTTCTATGCATTCATAGTCGTCGGTTTCGGAGCTGCAGCCCAGGGAGTGGTGATACGGGAGAATGCTTATGTTCTCGGAGGTGTAATCTCCATTGTCTGCGGGTTCGCTCTCGGAACAGCCATGATGTGTGGAGTGTCTTTGCGGTTCGAGTGGGTTATCCCTTTATATATCGTTTGTTTCCTGCTTATGTTTGTGGTGCCGGCGTTCATAGTTGCCCGTCATATTAGAAACGATAACGATGAAAGAGCTTGATCCGCTGCTGCACTCTCAACTCCGGCTGGCGGTGATGTCGATTCTTATGAATGTTGAAGAAGCGGATTTTGTCTATCTGAAGGAGAAAACGGCATCAACGTCAGGAAATCTCAGTGTGCAGCTTGAGAAGTTGTCGGCTGCCGGTTATATATCGGTAGAGAAAGGGTTTGCGGGTAAAAGGACTCGCACTGTATGCAGGATCACTTCTGCTGGCAGGGAAGCTTTTGAAATATATGTGACTGCTATCAGGGGGTATCTTAATCTCTGACCAGATTAATTAGCGTTTTTTCCGAGTGTGGTAAACCATATGCCTGGATGGAGTGTTAAAAGAGAAAACAACTATTTATTTATCGACATTATTCATCCTGTAAAATTCTACACATTATGGCACATAAACATCATACCAAAGACGGAGATCACAAGTTTTCTGAAGTTGAAAAGAAAAACAAACGAAATTTGTGGATGTATATCGGTGTGGCCGTTCTGATTATCCTTCTGATAGTATGGCTTACAATAGCAAGCTTGTGGGAGGATACCGATGTAGCGGCCTTTATTCCTCTGCTTCGTTTTTGATAAATTGTTCTGATTAATACAAAGTGTGCCGTGTCGGATATCCGACACGGCACACTTTGTAACGGTATATAACCGAGGAATTAAAATGAGTAGCTGATGCCGATGGCGGGAATGAATGCACGGGTCGCATATCTCGCTGTGAAAGTGCCTTTTTCGCTGAGAGGAGTATAATCCTTACCCTGATATGGGGGGAGGGGTACACCCATCTGGTTTGCCATGGCTATTGCGGCGTTATATTGCTGTACTCCGGCGTTGTATGCGTTTACGTTGGCATTGAAGCTACGGGCGAGAATGTCGTCGTAGCTGCCGGTGCCGCTTTTGGTTCCAAGCCCGGCGACATACATGAAGGCCAGATCAACCGACAGACCCTTCACGGGACGGAAGCTTAGACCTACAGATGGTTCTATCTTTGTCATGCCGGGCGTTTCGGGGTTATAGTGATTTATGTCGCACGGTGAGCAATCTATCATCATTCCGGCGCGCAGGTCAAGGCGCTTTGTCATTTCGAACTGTGCTCCGACATGATAGGTCATTGCATTGTGGTAATTCTTGGTGAGATGCTGGTCGAAATCGGGCAGTCGGTCGAATGTGATGTCAAGCTGTTTGTAAGTGCCCCATCCGTTGAGCTGGGCGTCGAAAGCAATGATAAGGCGGTCGATCGGTTTATAGCTTACACCGAGGGTAAGGATGTATGGGCACGGCATCGATGCTGCGAAGTTCGTTGAGTTCAGGTGGTCGAGGGTAGGGCTCAGTATGGCGCGTGCAATTTCATCGTTATATTCCACGGCGGCGTCGCCGGCCTTTACCTTCATGCTCATTTTTGAACGGAAGGAGCCCCCGACGGTCCAGCGGTCATTGATGTCCCACATCGCTCCTACATTGAAGCCAAGTGCAATCTCTGATTTGCCGGTAAGGTTGACTGAGGCGGGTGGAACACCATTGTCGGTATAAGGGATCTCCTGCGGAGCTGGTGTCTGCACCGGTTGTCCGGTCAGCATCCCTTCGAGCTGAGCTGCCTGATATTTCAGGTGGTTTGATTCATTTACCAGATCAATCAGGTTGCCGAAATTTGTCGATGGGGCGAGTGCCTTGTTGAGGTTTACACTACCCCATGATACCATCAGTCCGGCGCCGATCGAGAGATTCGGCAGTATTCGCCAGCTTACTGTGGGTTGTATGGTGAATACTTTCAGGTCTACCGACTGATTTAGTATTGCTCCCGGCCAGTTCTTTCCCCAGTTGATGGATGAGCCGTAGGGGGTATAGAAGGCGATTCCTGCATGCAGGTTGTCGTATATGCGGAATGCCGTGGCTATGTTCATCGGAGTACTCAGTTTGTTCGCGGTGGTATAGTCTGTACCTTGATAGGTGGCGGTGGCGGTAGCCTTTATAGCGCTTACGGATCCGGAAATCTCTAATGTCTTACCGCTCATTGCGAGTGCACCTGGATTGAAAATCTGACTTTCCGCACCGAGTTTCATTGCCACTCCTACGTGACCCATACCTTCCTGACGTGCGCTGAAGGTGTTTACCTGATATCCCTCTGCGAATGCAGTCAGAGCTATCATCGCGGCGATTACCGCGCTTGCTGTTCTTCTCATATCTATATAGTTGAGTGAGTGAAATCGGACAAAAGTACCAAAAATATCCCAAATGGCAAAATTTTTGCACTTTTCTTATTTTGTTATATCCAGTCGTTCCCATGTATTGTATAAATGGATAATACTTGGCTGTATTCATTTGTATCACTTCCAGAAACTGCTTTCCTGAAAATATTTTTGCATAACTTTTAGGTAGTTTCGGAAATTATGGTTACTTTTGTAAAAATTTGGATAAGTATGGCCGTAGAGCTCCAGCAGACAGTTGACCGCATTGCCGCCAAAAGTCGCATAGTCTTTGAGAGATATGAGATTATGAAGCGACAGGTGAAGGCTGACGCCGAACGGATAGCCCGGCTTGAGGAAGACCTCGCTGTAACCCGCGCGGAGAATGAGAAACTCCGGAGCCGGATAGAGTATCTCGGGATTGCTGCTACAGTAGCTCCCGGACGCGAGGATGTAGAGCGCACGCGTGCACTGCTTGCCAAATTGGTACGGGAAATTGACAGGTGTATAGCCGATCTGAATGACTGACTGTTTTGCCTGTCATGCAATTCTCTCTCTGTCTACGCATAAATGAGTAAACTAAACATAACGATACGCATAGCCGATCAGGCGCCGATGCCGCTCTATATCAACCGTGACGATGAAGAGGTGATAAGAACTGCGGAATATAACGTCAACCGCCTGTGGAATCTGTGGAGTACCAAACATAAGACAAAATCGTCGAACGAGGTGCTCGCTATGGTAGCATTCCGGTTTGCCGAACTGTATTTCAGGCTCAATAATACGGCGACCGTGACTACCGCTATGCTTGAGAACTTTGAGAAAGGTCTTGATGACATTTTGCTTGAGATGGAGCTGTAGCTAAGCAGAAAGCCTTGGAAAAAGCTTTTGTCGCAGCATTCGTATGTTCGGTTTTCCCTTCATGTACGTAGAGATATTGTTACCCGTGCAGCCCCGGAGTTGGCTCTCCGGAGTTGCAGTTTTGTTGTATTTATTGACTTGTAAATTTAGATAAAACTAATTATTAAAACATTTCTTATAACAGCTATATGATGTCAGCATTAATTTATATCGCGGTAGTCGTCGTGGCAGTCGCTGTGGGTGTGATAGGTACCATAGCGGTGCAGAAGTCGATGGCGAGCAGCCGTGCCAAAACCATTATCGATGAAGCTACCCGCGAAAGCGAAGTGATAATTCAGAAAGCGAAACTGAAAGGGCGTGAGGAAGGTCTCAAGATAAAGGATGAGGCTGAGAAACTTGCCAATCAGCGCATGTCGAAGATACAGTCTGCAGAATCGAAGATGAAGCAGCGCGAGATGCAGCTTAATCAGCAGCAGAGTGAAAACCAGCGTCAGCGCAACGAGCTTGACAATGTTCGCCAGCGCCTGAATGCTGAAGAAGCCGTGATTGAATCGCGCAAAGAAGAGCTCGACCGTTTGAAACGTTCGGCTCAGGATACTCTGGAGCATCTGTCGGGTCTTTCTTCAGAAGAGGCGAAGGAGAAACTTATCGAATCGTTAAAAGATGAGGCAAAGACCGCTGCGGCCCAGTATATCAACGAAATAATGGATGAAGCCAAGATGACAGCCAATAAGGAGGCAAAGCGCATCGTGGTTCAGTCAATACAACGTGTTGCAACTGAGGCTGCCATCGAGAACAGTGTGACAGTGTTCCATATAGATTCCGATGAAATAAAGGGGCGTATCATTGGTCGCGAGGGGCGAAACATCCGCGCTCTTGAGGCTGCCACAGGTATAGAAATCATTGTTGACGATACCCCCGAGGCTATTGTTCTATCAGGCTTCGACCCTGTTCGACGTGAAATAGCCCGTCTGGCGCTTCATCAGCTTGTAGCCGACGGCCGTATTCACCCCGCCCGCATCGAGGAGGTTGTGAACAAGGTCCGCAAGCAGATCGAAGAGGAGATTGTGGAGACCGGTAAGCGTACTGCCATTGATCTTGGCATCCATGGATTGCATCCCGATCTGATCCGTATGATCGGCAAGATGAAATATCGTTCGAGCTATGGGCAGAATCTGCTTCAGCATGCACGTGAGACTGCAAATCTATGTGCAATCATGGCATCTGAGCTTGGTCTGAATCCGAAAAAAGCCCGTAGAGCTGGTCTGCTCCATGATATAGGTAAAGTGCCTGACGAAGAACCCGAACTGCCCCACGCACTGCTCGGCATGAAGATTGCTGAACGCTGCAAAGAGAAGCCTGAAATATGTAATGCCATCGGTGCCCACCACGACGAGATCGAGCAGACTACGTTGCTGGCTCCGATCGTACAGGTATGCGATGCAATATCGGGTGCCCGTCCCGGCGCACGCCGTGAGATTGTAGAGGCTTATATCAAGCGTCTTAATGATCTGGAACAGCTTGCATTGTCTTATCCGGGTGTGATCAAGACCTATGCGATCCAGGCCGGTCGTGAGCTTCGTGTCATTGTGGGTGCAGATAAGATCGACGATGCTGAAACAGAAAGCCTTTCCAATGAAATAGCCAAGCGTATCCAGGATGAAATGACATATCCAGGTCAGGTGAAAATTACTGTAATCCGCGAGACGCGTGCTGTAAGCTTTGCTAAATAAACTCTTTTGAGACAATACTTTACTATGTCAGATAAGAAAGAGGAAACTAATAAACCGGAAGGTTGCTGCGGCAGCGGATGCGCCTCGTGCCCTTATAAAGGGGACGGAGCCGATGGCGCTCGCGATTCGGGCAAATGCGCGGAATGTCAGGGTGGAGGATGTTGTGGCGCTTCAGCCTCCCTCGACAAGGAGGTGCGCGGTAAGCTGCATAGTTATAACTATTTCGATGATATTCCGGGTGGTTATGCCGACGACGATATGGTTGAGGTGTTGTTTAAAAACACCCGCAAAGGATATTATCTGAATTCCACTCATCTTCCGCTCGAAATCGGCGATATGGTTGCTGTAGAGGCAGCTCCCGGTCATGACATCGGGCGTGTCTCACTCACCGGTCCTCTCGTGCGTCTTCAGATGCGAAAGGCAAACATCAAACCGGATACTGAGAAGCACCGCGTATTCCGCAAAGCTAAACCGTCTGATCTCGAACGCTATGAGCAGGCGAAAGCGCGCGAGAACGATACGATGATCCGCGCCCGGAAGATCGCCTCGTCGCTTCAGCTCAATATGAAGATCGGCGATGTGGAGTATCAGGGTGACGGCAACAAAGCCATTTTCTATTATATAGCCGACGAGCGCGTGGATTTCCGCCAGCTCATTAAGGTGCTTGCAGAGACGTTCAAGGTTCGCATCGAGATGAAGCAGATCGGTGCGCGTCAGGAGGCTGGACGTATAGGGGGGATAGGTCCGTGTGGACGTCCGTTGTGTTGCACTACCTGGATGACTAACTTTGTAAGTGTGTCGACCGGGGCAGCACGCTATCAGGATATATCCCTGAATCCTCAGAAGCTCGCGGGACAGTGTGCAAAATTGAAATGTTGTCTTAATTTCGAAGTTGACTCCTATATGGAGGCATCGCGCAGACTCCCCGGCAAGGATATTAGACTTGAGACTGCCGATAATACCTACTTCTATTTCAAGGCAGATATTTTGAAAGGGGAGATAACCTACTCTACCGATAAAAATGTGCCGGCAAATCTTGTAACTCTATCAGCTGCACGCGCATGGGAGATTGTTGCAATGAACAAGGCTGGAGAAAAGCCACTTGCGTTGCAGGAGGATAATGAAGCAGATAAGACAAAATCGGCATATGCCGATATTCTCGGTCAGGATTCAGTCACGCGGTTCGACAAGAAGAAAAAGAAGAAACGCAGTTCTGACCGTAAATCTAAAAGCGGCAATCAGCAGCCGTCAGCGGGGCAACCGCCGGCGCAGACCTCTCAGAAAAGCGGCGATAGGCCGGACGGTAACGCTCAACCGAGGCATCAGCAGAAGGGTGGACAGAACCGTCAGGACAGGCAGCCTCGACAGTCTCAGGGGCAACCGCGTCAGAAAGGCAACGGTGGCGGAGGACAACGTTCCCAGAGGAAACAACAGGGTGGCGGCAATAACACTCCGTCGCCTAAGACGCAGCAGTGATGAAAAGAATCACTTTTGCGATATGGATTTTCTTGACGGGGCTTCTTTTGACAGAAGCCCTGTCGTCGTGCAACGACTACAGGTGCAATGATTTTAGCGACTACCATAGGATTGACGCATCCGGATGGCGGTATGCCGATTCGCTGAAGTTTGTACCGGTGCACGCCGATTCGCTCTGCAGGGGGCGTTTCGTTGTCGCTGTAACGCAGACAGATGAATACCCCTATACTGAACTGTGTATGGAAGTGACGATGACAGATGGCGAAATACACCGCAACGACACTGTTGCCATAAGGGTAGTAGATGATTTCGGCGGTTGGACCGGACGGGGGATAGGAGGATCGTTCCAGCTCACGGATACGCTCTCTCCACTTACTCATGTATCCGGGAACCCGGTGACCGTGCGTCATATAATGCGGATTGATACTCTCCCGGGTATCAGAAATGTCGGACTGTTTTTTGTTCCGGATCTGAATTGAGATTCCCTGATGTGAAGGGAAATGTAAATAGTATTGTTAGATGGAAAATCTGGTATTGATTTCAGAATATGAACTGAAGCTCAGATGCGGACGGCTACAGGCGCTTATGGCATCAGCGGGTATTAACGGAATGATTGTTTCCGATAACGCCAATATGCTTGCGCTCTGCGGGCGTATCTTTGCAGGGTATATATGGATGCCTGCTGTCGGTGAGCCGGTATGGTTTGTCCGTCGCCCGGTTGAACTTGAGGGTGACAACGTAGTGTATATTCATAAGCCAGAGCAGATTCCCGCGTTTCTCGGTGATGTGGTTTCTACGCCGGGTTATGTTGTGGGGTATGAGTATGACGTTACTTCTTATTCACAGATTGAGCGTCTGAAGGGTTTGTTTCCGGAGGCTAAGGCCGCAAATGCCTCACCGTCATTGCGGATGTGGCGTAGCGTCAAGACTCCAGCCCAGATAGAGATGATGCGGTTTTCGGGAATGAAACATGCGCAGATCTACCGCAAAGTGCCCGGGCTGTATTCGCCAGGAATGACCGACCATGAGTTGCAGGTGGAACTTGAACGTCTCAGTCGCCTGCAGGGGTGTCTGGGAGTTTTCCGTATCAGTGGTTCGTCTATGGAGCTGTTTATGGGCAATGTTATTGCCGGCGAAAATGCCGATAATCCTACGCCATACGATTTTGCGATGGGTGGCGCGGGTCTCGATCCGGCGCTTCCGGTAGGTGCGGATGGGAAGGAAATACGCGAGCATGCCACGGTGATGGTTGATCTTAACGGAAACTTTACCGGGTATATGACCGATATGACCCGTGTGTATTCGCTCGGTTCAATTCCACAACTTGCGTTGGATGCCCATCAGTGTTCGATTGATATTTGCCATAGGTTTGCTGAAATGGCGCGCGCGGGAGTTGCAGCAAAAGAGCTGTATGCGATGGCTGAAGGGCTTGTGCGCGATCGTGGTCTCGAACGCTATTTCATGGGACACCGTCAGCACGCCGGTTTCGTTGGTCACGGAATCGGTATCGAGGTAAACGAATTGCCCGTGATTGCTCCGCGTAGTCGCGACGTTCTCGCCGAGGGTAATACTGTGGCTCTTGAGCCTAAGTTTGTGATACCTCATGTGGGAGCGGTTGGTATAGAGAATACTTATCTGATAAAATCGGATGGGGTTGAGTGCCTTACCCCATGCCCTGAAGAAATTGTAGCTCTTGACTGAAATAAGATCAAATCTCCTTTATGACAGCAGAAAATTTGCGTGAAAAAATTGACTGTCCGGTTTTCCATCAGGTCGGGGAGGCGGCTGATTCGCTCGGAAGGGAATGTTATGTAGTCGGAGGCTATGTCCGCGATCTGCTTCTTGAGCGTCATTCAAAGGATATTGATTTTCTAACTGTCGGTTCGGGGATAGAAGTAGCCCGAAAAGTTGCCGAGCTTATGAAGGGGAGCCATCTGGCTGTTTACCGCAACTTCGGTACTGCTCAAGTGAAGAACCGCCGGTATGAGCTGGAGTTTGTTGGAGCGCGCAAGGAGAGTTACAACCGCGGGAGCCGCAAACCGATAGTAGAGGATGGTACGCTTGAGGATGATATCTCGCGCCGCGATTTCACTATCAACGCCATGGCTCTGTGTGTCAATTCCGGCAGATTCGGCGAGCTTGTGGATATGTTTGATGGCATGCGCGATCTTGCCGACCGCGTTATCCGCACACCGCTTGACCCGGATATTACTTTCTCCGATGACCCTCTGCGAATGATGCGCGCCATACGCTTTGCCACGCAGCTCGATTTCACTATTCTCCCCGCGACTTTCGAGGCCATACGCCGGAATGCTTCGCGGATATCCATCATATCGAAGGAGCGGGTGATGGATGAACTCATGAAGATCATGCGCTCTCAGCGGCCCTCGATCGGTTGGCAGTTGCTGATGCAGAGTGGACTGCTCCGCCTTATATTTCCAGAACTTTTTGCCCTCAGAGGGGTGGAGAATGTAAATGGCGTAGGGCATAAGGATAATTTCTACCATACGCTGGCGGTGCTTGACAATGTTGCAGCGCAATCCGATAACGTATGGCTCCGCTGGGCAGCTCTGCTCCATGATATCGGCAAGCCTGTAACCAAGCGGTTTGATCCTGCCGCCGGGTGGACTTTTTACGGACATAATGTGGTGGGAGCAAAGATGATACCGCGAATATTCCGTAATATGAAGTTCCCGATGAACGATAAGATGAAGTATGTTCAGAAACTGGTGGATCTTCATATGAGACCGATAGCCCTGGTTGAGGATGAGGTGACAGATTCGGCGGTTCGCCGTCTGCTGTTCGATGCCGGCGACGATATAGACGATCTGATGCTCCTTTGCAGTGCTGATATCACATCGAAGAACCGCATGAAAGTGGAGCGGTTCCGTGCTAACTATGAACTGGTCAAGCAGAAGATGGTTGAGCTCGAGGAGCGCGACCGTATACGTAATTTCCAGCCTCCTGTCGATGGCATTGAGATAATGCAAACCTTTGGGATAGGGCAATGTCGCGAGGTGGGAGCCATCAAGGAACGTATCAAAAACGCAATTCTTGATGGTGAGATACCCAACGAGCATGAAGCTGCCCGTGAACTGATGCTCTCATTCGCATCAACCATAGGGTTATATCCTGTAGTTAACGAAAATTAACCTCCTGAAGGTTGCGTAATTTGCAAAAACTTTATACCTTTGCACCCGTAAAACGATATATCGCGGGATGGAGCAGTGGTAGCTCGTTGGGCTCATAACCCAAAGGTCGGAGGTTCGAGTCCTCCTCCCGCCACCAAACCAATCAAGCCGGAAAGTACTTTCCGGCTTGATTGGCTTTGATCCCCCACATTTCCCCAAAATGGGGTCAAGCCGTCAGGTATCAATGTAAAAATGGGTCAGAATTATGTTTATTGCGATTCTTACATACATAAAGCCGTTGGAGGAGGTAGATCGCTTTCTTCAGGCACATAGAGACTATCTTGCCGAGCACTATGCTTCCGGTGATTTCATTGCATCGGGTCCACAGAATCCTCGTATCGGCGGTGTGATAATGATAAAGGCTGCGGATCGTGAAGCTGTCATGTCAATTATTTCGGAAGATCCATTCAATATCCACCGGATTGCTGATTATCAGATAGTGGAATTTACTCCGACCATGTGCTGTAATGATGATATCAAGACAGCCCTGTTATGATAGAGACCGATAGATTGATACTTAGACCGTGGCGTGAGACGGATGCTGAAGCTCTATATAAATATGCCAGTGATCCGGATGTCGGTCCGATAGCCGGTTGGCCGCCTCACACCTCCATAGAAAATAGCGTGGAGATTATACGGACAGTCTTTGCCGCGCCAGAAACATATGCTGTAGTCTTAAAAGAAACCGGTGAACCGGTAGGCTGCTGTGGTATAATGTCTGCTGACAGTCTGCATACTGTAGATATGAAGCCTGACGAGGGTGAGATAGGTTATTGGATTGGCAAACCATATTGGGGAAAAGGCTTGATTCCTGAAGCTACTGAAGCGCTGCTTTCGAGAAGCTTCAATGAATTGGGGCTGAATGCCGTATGGTGTGGCTATTATGAAGGAAATCTGAAGTCGAAACGTGTTTGCGAGAAGTGTGGTTTCAAATTCCATCATTCCAACTACGACATCGTGTCACCCCTTGGCGATAAGCGTACCGAGCACTTGTGTATAATGACTAAAGAAGATTACGATGCCTTACATTTCCATTGAGAGCGGCAGACTGACTGCTCAACAAAAGAAAGAGCTGATAGAGCGCCTTACCAAAACCGCGTCAGAGATAACCCATATTCCGGAACAGTTCTTCATGGTGACTATCAAGGAAGTGCCGGACGAGAACTTCGGCATTGGAGGGAAATCTATTGATGAGGTAAAACGCAATTATGGTTAATAATTACCACGCCAAACTTTACCATGGAAAATATTCTTAATATAAGCGACCGAAGCGTGTTCCGTCAATGGCTGACTGAGCATAGCTCCAATGAAAAGGAATGTTGGATTGCTGTAAAACGTGGCAAAACGCCTCCAGAGGATGCTCTGTGGTATCTTGATGCGGTGGAAGAGGCCTTGTGCTTCGGTTGGATCGACTCTACGCTGAAAAATGTTGATGGCATTTCGCTTCAGCGTTTCGGTCCTCGCTCAAAATCCGGAAGATGGACTGAATTGAACAAGGAGCGTTGCCGCCGCCTTGAAAAACTTGGATTAATGACTGATAGTGGTCGCAATGCGTGCCCTGATCTGAACGCTGAATTTATTATCGTTCCGGAAGTTCTCGCAGTCTTCAGCCTCAATCCTACAGCCTGGAAAAACTTCATATCCTTTCCGAGTCTTTATCAGCGTGTACGGATCGACAATATCCAGAGAGTACAGGCAAATCCTGAGTTATTCTGTAGTCGCCTCAATAAATTGATAGAAGCGAGTGAGAAGGGAGAAATGATTGGCGACTGGCATGATTACGGTCGGCTACTTTCTTTTCGGTGATGTTTGATCTATCCAACTTTTGGAGGGTACTTCAAAAACATAAAATAGAGATTCTGCTTTCCCGATATGTGGCTTTGTCATGTTAAAAAGTTTTCTGTATCTTTGTGAGAAATAACATCTTAAATGTCTGTAGCGATGCGCAATTTTCAGATGGTAAAGAAATTAAATGTATTAGTTGTTGTCTGCCTATTATTTTTATCGGGATGCACAGCAAAGAAAAATTCGGTGGTTTACACTGCAGAATGTGAGAAATGGGTGGTGGATGCATACCGTGAATGGATGAAGCGTGACTACCGCGACACATTACTGCCGGCACGACTGTTCACTCCGGAGATGTGGAAGAAACTCGGTCGGTTGACTGCCGTTGCTGATGCCGATGCGATGCTTCGTGCGCAGGATTACTCTGATTACGGGGTTGAGAGCGTGTCGTGCTGCCATTTGGGGGGCGACTGGTATCAGGTTAGCTACGCATCGAACGAGGGTGGGGTACCAACCGTGATTCCTGTAAGGGTTACAAAAATCGGTGACGGATACCGCTTCACGTATGTGACCCCCTACTGGGGTGAGTGGCGCGGCGACAGCCTGTTTGACATCAAGCCTTGCGGAAAGGTGACGCAAAAGGATGCGCTTGAGTTCGTGCGTTCGTTCTACTGCAACTATGCTTACCTGTATGCTATGATGGTGCCAGACCTTGAGCAAAAATTGCAGGAAATGCGCCGGAAATATTGCACAGAGACTATGTTGCGCAGCATAGCCACTACCATTGAAGAGATGCAGGGCGACATCGGAGGTGACTGTTTCGACCCGGTGATTATGTCGTGCGATTTCGACATCTACTGGTTCGATAGTCTGAATGTCGATGAACTCGGAGCAGATAGTTTTGTAGTGAGCTATCGCTTCTCGAAAGACTACGAGCAACGTTTCAAGGTCACGGTGGTGCGTGAGAACGGCAGGTGGATGATCAATGAGGTGCAAAGCATTAATGAGTAGCGGAACGCACAATTCTTCTCAGTCTAATTGGCTACACTATACCGTAGTGCGAGTTTGTCAAAAAATCAGACACACCATCGTTTTTGATTACACATAAATCAGGCAGATAACTTAAGTTATCTGCCTGATTTTCAGATGGAGC
>CAZDWY010000002.1:0-132873 GCA_964509345.1 uncultured Alistipes sp. | reverse complement strand
CCTTCTCGGCTTGCTTCGGCCAGGCATTCCTTGAGCTCCACCCCACCAAGTATGCAGAGGAACTCGTCAAGAAAATGGAGAAGAGCGGTGCGAAGGCTTATCTCGTGAACACCGGTTGGAACGGCACAGGCAAGCGTATCTCTATCAAGGATACACGCGGCATCATCGACGCTATCCTCGACGGCGCTATCCTCAACGCCCCCACCAAGAAGCTCCCCATCTTCGACTTCGAGATCCCGACCGAACTTCCCGGCGTTGATCCCAAGATTCTTGACCCCCGCGACACCTACGCTAACCCCGAAGAGTGGACCAAGAAGGCAGATGATCTTGCAGCTCGCTTCATCAAGAACTTCAAGAAGTACGAGACTAACGAGGCTGGTAAGGCTCTTGTAGCAGCAGGTCCCCAGCTTTGATAGAAGGCTTGTCATAG
Source organism: uncultured Alistipes sp. (assembly GCA_964509345.1). Lineage (GTDB taxonomy): Bacteria > Bacteroidota > Bacteroidia > Bacteroidales > Muribaculaceae > UBA7173. Next base: position 132,443 of record CAZDWY010000002.1, on the reverse strand, counting down.
CGGTTCGTTCTGCCTTCGCCTTCTTCCGTTGGTGGGGTCAGGTAAGCCGTTATAAAGATAGACATTATCCCATGCGGGAAGTTGCGTTTTGCAGCTTCCCGCTTTTTTGTTACCTTTGCGGCGGAAATCTCCCCGGCAGGCCTGTAACCTGTGGGGATGATTCCCGGCGCTCCGGGAGCGGAGCGCTGACGATAAATATAAGTTATAGGGGTGCGATGCCGCGCCGCAAGGCTGGCAGAGCTGAGATCATACCCTTTGAACCTGATCCGGATAATACCGGCGTAGAGAAAATAACAGATGAAAAAAACAATCCTTTCCGCGGGGTTGCCCCTTGTTGTGGCAATCTCCGCATGGCAGGTTTCCGCAGCTGCGGAAACCGATTCGCTGACCGTTGAGCTCCACGATGTAGAGATCGTGGCAAACCGCGCGTCGGCAAAAGTTCCCGTAGCTTTTACTAACGTTTTGAAATCGGATCTACGCAACTCCAACGAGGGGCGCGATATCCCATATCTGCTCGGCATGACACCTTCGATGGTTTCGGCCAGCGATGCCGGTGCGGGAGTAGGCTATACGGCTCTGCGAGTGCGCGGTTCAGATGCAACCCGAATCAACGTTACCGCCAACGGCATTCCTATCAACGATGCCGAAAGCCATCAGGTTTATTGGGTCAACATGCCCGATCTTGCGTCGTCGCTCCGCGATATCCAGATCCAGCGCGGCGCCGGCACGTCGACCAACGGTGCCGGAGCTTTCGGGGCAAGTATCAACATGATTACCGATGCCCCATCCGACGATCCTTATGCCGAACTCAATGCTTCTTACGGATCATACAATACCAACAAGCAGACGTTCCGAGCGGGATCAGGATTGTTGGGAGATCATTGGACCGCGGATATCCGTCTGAGCCATGTCGGATCCGACGGATACATCGACCGTGCTTTCTCGAAGTTATGGAGCTATTTCGGACAGATAGCCTACCAGAACGGAGGCACCCTTCTGCGCCTTGTGGCTTTCGGAGGGAAGGAGGAAACGTATATGGCGTGGGACTATGCGTCGAAGGAGGAAATGGAGCTTTACGGACGCCGGTACAATCCCTGCGGTCAATATACAGCTTCAGACGGTTCCATAGCCTATTACCCTGATCAGACCGACCGCTTCGTGCAGCATCATTTCCAGCTGTTGCTCAGTCAGAGACTTTCCGACCGGCTGCATCTCAGCGCCGCTCTCCATTATACCGACGATAATGGCTATTACACCCAGTATAAAACCCGTCGTACTCTTGTGGAGTATGGTCTCGACCCCTATATGCTCCCCGACGGCACTATGGTCAGCAAGAGCGACCTGATACGCCTGAAGCATAACCGCAACCATTTCGGGGGAGTGACCGCCGCTCTTAACTATCGCCATGGGAAGTGGGAGGGTGCTGTCGGAGCAGCTGTAAACCGCTTTCAGGGCAATCATTTCGGTCAGGTAAGCTGGGTGCGCAATTATGTGGGAGAGATTGATCCCCTTCAGGAGTATTACCGCAACCGGGGGGAGAAGACCGATGCCAACGTATATGCCCGTGCAACTTATTCGATACTTTCGGGGCTGTCGGCTTATGCCGATCTTCAGTACCGCCATATAGACTATACTATCCGAGGAGTGAACGATGTATATGACTGGAATACGGAAAGCCTCGCTCTGCTCGATGTTGATCAGCGTTACGATTTTTTCAATCCTAAAGCGGGACTTAACTGGACCGTGGGGGCACACCGCGCATATGCTTCGTGGTGTGTAGCCCATAAGGAGCCGGTGCGCAGTAATTTCACCGAGGGTGACCCCGGGCGCTATCCTACATCCGAACGTATGTTCGACTATGAAGCCGGGTATTTTTATTCAACTCAGTTGTTTACCGTCGGCGCGAACCTGTATTACATGGATTACAAAAATCAGCTCGTCACTACAGGTCAGCTGTCCGATACGGGCAATCCGCTGAGTGTGAATGTGCCCCGTAGCTACCGGGCAGGCATTGAGCTGCAGGGGGAGTTGCATCCGGTCAGATGGTTCGACTGGCAGCTCAACGCCACTGTGTCGCGCAACCGCATAAAGGATTTTGTGGAATATATCTACGAGGATGGCTGGACAAATCCAATAACCGTCAACTGCGGTGATACACCGATAGCTTTCTCTCCATCCTTTACGTTTGCCAACTCATTCGGCTTCAAAGCTTCCGGATTCGACGGGCAGCTCGCGTCACGTTACGTGTCGAAGCAGTATCTTACCAATTCCGGGAGTGATGAAACGGTTCTTGATCCCTACTTCGTGACCGATCTGCATGCGGGCTACACATTTTATGGTGTGGCAGGCATCAAGAGCCTCCGGCTCGGTGTGTCGGTCTACAATCTTTTCAGCGAGAAATATTTCAGCAACGGATATGCCGGAGCGGGATATACCAAAGGGGATGATGGCGAGATAGAGATTTACCGATATGCCGGATATGCAGCTCAGGCGCCTGTAAACTTTATGGGCTCCGTCTCTATCAATTTCTAACAAACAAGTAAGTAATAAACGCAGATATGTTTGACACAGCGCTCCAGATAGCCGGACTTCTGATAGGGATAGTATATCTCTATTTCGAGTATCATGCCAATCCAAAGGTATGGATAGCAGGACTGATAATGCCGATGATCTCCATGTTCGTCTACTTTCGCAAAGGGTTGTATGCCGATTTCGGCATGAATATCTATTATCTGCTGATGGCTGTGTATGGTTATCTGGTATGGACGGGGTTGCTGGGTAGCCGCAAAAAGCGGTCGGATGGGGATAAGAGCGCTGCGGTGAAGATACGCCATCTTCCCCCATCCGGTTATCTTCCACTGGTGGCTGTCACCGGTGTGATCTGGGTTGCCATAGCGCTCTTTCTTTTAGGTGCCACAGACAGTACCGTACCCTGGGCTGACGCATTCACCACAGCCATGAGCATAACGGGCACATGGATGCTTGCCCGCAAATATATCGAGCAGTGGTGGGCGTGGGTACTTGTCGACGCGGTTTGCGTGGCGCTGTATATCTACAAGGGGATATACCCCTACGCGCTTTTATACACCGTATATACCGTGGTGGCTTTCTTCGGCTACCGGAAGTGGCACAGGCTCATGGTTGCTGCCGGATAATTCATAAGTAAGTTATGAAAATCATAAAGCCTTCGAAGACGACATACACAATATTATTGTATGACCTCTTCGAAGGCTTTGGATTTATGGAGTAGTGGGGCGACGTATATCAGTTACCCTACGGTCTATTTCCCATTGTTGAAATTGTAGGACCGGATGTTCTGAAATTTGCACCACGGCTCGATACCGGAGATATTATTTATAGTAGCTTCAGGCAGATATAGGGTCGCATCCGCATAGCATTTTTCCGAAAACAGAATGGGACCTTCACTTGTCGGATCAATGGAGTTGTAGTAAACTTTCTCTATAGAATCGCACTCGTTGAATACCATACCGGACATACTTATTCTCGTACCGGGAATTTCTATGGATGTAAGTCTGCGGCAGCCACTGAATGCGTCCATCTCAATGGCAGTGACGGAGTCGGGTATCTTATATGCGCCCGCTTTACCGGCAGGATATGTGACCAGAGTGGTGAGGTCTTTGTTGAAAAGCACTCCGTTACTTGAGGCATAATTCTTGTTACCATTCTCTACGACTATATCGGTAAGTGAAGGGCTACCGGTGAAAGCATCAAAACCGATTGAGTTCACCGAGGCAGGAATCTCAACATTTGTCAAACCATCGCAGGAATTAAATGCAAAGTCTTCGATTTTTGTCACCGAACCAGGTATACGGTATGCGCCGGCTTTACCCGCGGGATATGCGATCAGAGTGGTAAGGTCTTTGTTGAAAAGCACTCCGTTGTCGGATGTATAATTTTTATTACCGTTCTCAACATCGATATCGGTTAGTGAAGAACAATCCGTGAAAGCCCCTTCCCCTATCACAATCATCGGATTTGTAATCTTCACAGAAGTCAGACCATTGCATGCTCCGAATGCCCAGTCTTCGATTTTTGTCACCGAATCGGGTATCCGGTATGCGCCTGCTTTACCGCATGGATATGCGATCAGAGTGGTAAGGTCTTTGTTGAAAAGCACTCCGTTTTCGGAGGTGAAATTCTTGTTGCCATCCTCAACGGTTATATCGGTAACCGAAGTGCACCAACCGAAGGCACCGATTCCGATGAAAGTTACTGACCGGGGTATATTTATACTCTTGATGCTACTGCAACGGCTGAATGCCAGATCGTATATGTCAGCCACTGAGCCGGGAATATCAATTGATGTAAGTGCGCTACAGCCGTTGAACGCATTTGTTTCTATTATTGTGACGGAACTTGGAATTTCTACCGCTGTCAGACCGCTGCAGCCGTAAAATGTACTTACTCTGATTGTCGAAACTGAATCAGGGATTTTGATGGATTTCAGCCGGATGCAATCGCTGAATGCACTTATACCGATCTCTTTCACCGAGTCGGATAATTTTACCGATTCAATCGCGCTACAGCTATCGAATGCTGAATAACCGATATTCTTTACAGAATTGGGAATCTCCACAGATGAGAGCCCTGTACAACCATAGAATGCTCCGTGGAGGATGGAAACTACAGAACCGGGAATTTCTATGGAACTCAAACCGGTGCAGCCTGAGAATGCGTCTGCCTCGATAGTAGTAACCGAATCCGGAATTTTATAACCTCCGTTTTTACCCGCAGGATATGAAACGAGAGATGTTAGATCGTGATTGAAGAGAACTCCGTCCTGGGAAACGTAACTGGGATTCTCTTTTTGTACGGTTATATTGGTGAGCGATTTGCATTTGCGGAAGGCAGCTTCTTCGATTGAAGTTACGGAGTTTGGAATCTCCACGGAGGTCAGTTTGTTACAAGAATCGAACGCCCAGTTTTTGATGGTGGTAACCGTTTCCGGAATCTTATATGCGCCCGCTTTGCCATTAGGATATGCTACCAAGGAGGTGAAATCCTTGTTAAAGAGAACACCGTTCTTCGATGCGTACTTCGGGTTCCCTTCCTGAACGATAATATCAGTAAGGGAGCCGGCTCCCGTGAATGCGATATTCCGTACATTAATCACGGAATTTGGAAGTTCTACGGACTTAAGTCTGTTACACCCGTAGAATGCTGACGATCCAATGGTCGTAACAGAATAATTTACTCCTTCATAAATTACTGATGAAGGAATTACAAGATTCCCTTCTCTGTCAGAGTGGCAATCCCTCAGATAGCAAGTTTTATTTCCTTTGTCGAGAATTTGGTATTTGATTCCGTCATAGAAGAATTCCTGAGCGAAAGCACATAGCGTCAGTAATGCGCTGACTAAGAAAAAGAACAGTCTTTTCATGAATGTGACAATAATTGTTTTCTATACAACGGTATAAACTATGTAAATATTATGCTTTGGGGACTCTTTTTGAAATTTTCATTCAAAGGGATTGATGCCCATACTGTCGATTTGGTCCCATTTGCCGTCTATTTGATCATATGTGGCTTTCGGGAGCTTTATGACGTCGGTGATTTTCCCGTTGGAATATGATATGGCAAGGTAGACGAAGGTGTTGTCGAATAGTTCGGCAAGTGTCGGAACTTTGAACGTAGCTTCCGGAACTTTCTCTCCATTGTCAGTTCGGGACACGTTTACAACAGGGCGTCCGGCGTATGTCGTAAGTGTTATGGAGCGTATCTCGTCTGCCGGAATATCGCGAAGTGTCTGCATACTCTGCAGTAAGTATCCGATATTTACGGTGATTGTGTCGGGATATGTTGAGAAGTCGTTGATTACAAGATCGGATGGGGCGAGCGGACGCGGACCGATTTTATGGATTAAAGCCGTTTCTTCCTGTAAGGCATCGTTTACGGTTATACTTTGTTCCTGAGCTGACTTTCGGGTCGTGATAACAATCGTTTTTCCGCTGTCTTCGGAAGAGACCTCGGAAATCAGCGCTACAGGAATGCGGTTGAAGTCAGACACTTTCACTTTAGTTCCGTCAACTATGTATTTGTCTGCATCCGGAAACAGAATTGAAATGGCTTTTTTGTTTCCTGTGACAACGCGTTTGCCATTGTCAAGCACCATATATAGCTCACTGTCCGGTACTCCGGTATATCCAATGTTGCAGGGGAGCACGAACCGCCCCTTTTCGTACATTCCCGGTGTAATGACGGTACCGTTGATCAGAAAGAGGTTTACCATATATGGCGCTTGCGGATCGGGGATGGTATCGCCTGAAGCGATGGCAGCTTCGATATGCGCCGGGAGGCCGGTTTTGGAGTAGCCGCAGAATACGCTGAGACAACTCAGGAGTACCATTAACATTAATTTTTTCATGGCTATGTGATTATGGTGTTTAATATTTGCAAATATACAGATTAATTTTTGGATTATTAGTGTATGATAATGCGAAATTAAAAAACTATTAAATTTTGTTAATACAAAATATGCGCCCCGCAACGCTTACTCCATAGGTTCGGATGGTGACGCGTTGCGGGGCGTATATTGTGGAGAGATATATAATTATCAAGTCTGACGAATCCTCAGAGGATTCAGCGGGCTCCCCGGGAGGAGATCCAGGCTTTTTAGCGGACAGCGACTGTGGTGGCGGTTGTTCCGGAGGCAGACGCCATGCGCACCAGATAGAGACCTGCAGGGAGGGCAACGGTTTCCGTGCTGTCAACGCGAAGGGTGGCTACACGTCGGCCGTCGGTCGAGAATATGTCGACAGTGGCGCCCTCAGGAGCTGTGATGGCGATATATCCTTGACCTGCAGTGGCAGCAGGGGAGTTGCTGTCTGCTACGGCATCATTGATTCCGTCAGCGGTCTTGAACTCTACATGCAGGCGGGTGTATATGCCGGGCATGGTGAATGTCGGTTCTTCATGTGCCTCTTCGCCGTTGAGCGAGAAGTGTGAGAAGGCATAGCCTTGTGCGGGCGACGGAACGATGGTGAGAGGGATGTATTTGGGTACCTTTGAGCCGTGGGTGTAGGTGTTGCCCTGCTCGTCGGTGACGGTATATGAGCCGTTCTCATGGGTATTCATGTCGAGGTATGCGAAATCTGATCCGCCGTTGGTGCCCACATGGCTTGGTGTCCAGCCGCGGTCTTCAGCTATAGAAGAGTCTGCGCGCATGCCGTCGTTCTCGTTTTTATCGCCACCTTGGATTACGGCGAGATTGTAGCTGACCTGACCGACCGAGGTGTTCGTCTCTTCCGGTGAGTCGGGGCGGCGCTGGGGCAGGAGGTAGTAGAGGTCGTTGAGCTCATCGGCGGTCATTCCGTTGCCATTGATGTAGAGCTTGCGGAGAGCGGCAAGCATCGAGGTGTCGAGAGTGTGGATGTCGTTGTCCGACAGATATAGCTCCTCAAGGAAGGTGTTTTTGCTCAGGTCGACGCTTGTGAGGTTGTTCTTGCTCAGATTGAGCACCGACAGGGAGGTGTTGTTTGCGAGGTTGATCGAGGTCAGGCGGTTCTCGCTGACGTTGAGTTCCTCAAGACCGGCGTTCGCGCTGAGGTCAAGAGAAGTGAGCAGGTTGTCGTTGAGATTTGCCCACGTAAGGTATTTGTTTTGCGAGAGGTCGATGGTGGTGAGCTGATTTCCCTTCACATCCATATATTGAAGGAGCGGGAGCCCGGTCACATCAATGGCGCTCAACTGGGCTATCCCTTCGTCATCGTCTCCATAGCCGTCGCTGTAGGCTTCGAGCCACATGATGTTGGGATTGTTGCTGAGATCAAGTTCTTTTAGAGCTGTGTAGCTGACATCGAGAAGTTCGAGCTGGCGGTTATGGCTGAGGTCGATCGAGGTGATCGGGTTCCAGTAAGCTGCAAAATAGCGGAGGTCAGGGGCATTGCTGAGGTCGACGGAGGTGACGGCGTTGTCCCACAGTCCGAACATCTCGGCTGCGTCGCCGTAGCCGGAAAGGTCGATAGCCGCGATGTCGCCGTAGATAGTCACGGTCTGGCCGGCAGCGGTGCCGTCGATGCGTGCGCCTTTGAGTTCGGGCGAGCCGGTGGTATAGGCGTTCATGCCGGTATATGGGGTGCGTGAGCCGGTTCCCCAGTCGATATATACGGTTCCGTTGTTGTCAATGGTATTGACCATCAGCGACAGGTTTTGTCCCGGAGTGGTGTTGAAGCTTACTGATGATTCTTCGTTTACAAAGTTTACCTCTATTGTCGAGGGACCCGAAACCATGAACCAGCGGCTGAAGATCTCCTCACCGTTGACTGTGACGCTGCGGAAGCGCTTCCCTTCGGCAGGGTATGGATAGATATGGACGGGTACTCCGGGGTAGAGAGCATCGGTTACCGAGGCTATCTTCTGATAGTATACCGGTTGCCATTGTGCGATGAGGAATTCACCTCCTTCGGTAGAATACCGGTCAAGGTCGTAGTCAAGTCCGAGACCGAAATAGGGATAGAGCCGCTCGAGCGAGCCGGTGACATTCTCGCCGGTATCGGTAGCTCCTTTGAGGGTAACGGGTACGCGGGTGTGGCTGGCAGTGTCGTTGCCGGTGATGTCGCAGCGCCATTGCATGTCGGTGGTGGTGGCGTAGCTTATATCTGCGGTTTCGCCGTTCGAACCGCTCAGCAGCAGATTCGGCTCTGTATTGTAGTTGGATTTAGCTTGTGGCAGGGTATGGATGGTGTAGTCAACGCTTTCGCCGGTCATGCGTTTGTTGTCACGGAGGTCAATGATAGACATGCCGCCGGGTTGAATTCCGTTGAAGTCAACGAATTCCAGCCGGGTATCGGCAGCTTTGAACTCAGCTAAGAAATAGGCTTCGAGCAGGTCGACACGTGAGATATTGGTATGGGATATATAGAGACGGCGCAGGTCGGGGAATAGATGTGTGTCGAGTTCTGAGATCGGGTTGCCTTCGAGGTTTATGGTGTTGAGCTTGCGGTTGTTGCCGAGATCGAGAGCCTTGATCTTGTTGTCGGATGCGTTGAGCGATGTGAGCTCAGGACAATGGCTCAGGTCGAGCGATGCGAAACTGCAGCCATTGATGTTGATTGCCTCAAGTTCGGGACACCCGGTGACATCGGCGGCTCCTACCTGGCGGTTACCGGAAAGGTCGAGTGTATGCAGATGGGGATAATCGCCCATCACGAACGGATCAACATCCGTGTCTGTCAGCAGTTCATTGTTACTGAGATTGAGCGCGGTGAGATTCGGAAGACTTACCGGATAGAAATGAGCCAGAGAGCAATTGCTCAGATTTATATTTATAAGATTCTCATGGCTTTCCTCGGGCATACAGATGAATACCGACCCGAGCTCGGGGCAGTCGGTTGCGGTAAGATACTGCAGTGCGGTGAGTTCGCGCATATCGAGGCATATCAGAGCGTCGTTGTCGCTGAGGTTTAGCGTGCGCAGGGTCGTTCCCGCGTTCTCGAGGCTCAGGGTGGGGTTTTCAGTAGTGTTGTTGCGCAGGTGATTATGGCTCAGGTCTACGCTTGTGAGCGGTGTCGCTCCTGAGATGGCGAAATCCGTCAGGAGGTTGTTGGAGAGGTCGAGGGTGCGCATGGCTGTCATTCCATCGATAGTGGCGGCAGTGATCTGCGCGTCGTTGATGGCCAGTTCGGTCACTTCGCCGGAGATAGTGATAACGTCGCCTTCCACAATTCCCTCGATCCAGCGCTGATAGGCGGAATGGTTTGGGTTGACGGTGTGTTTGGTCTCAACTCCATTACCGAAGTCGATGGTAAGTGGTGTGGTTGTGGATTTTACGTTTGGAAGAATTCTGATTTTCGTTCCTGCGGGAGCCGAAGTGGAAAGTGTGATTGTGCCTTGGGCTGCAGCGCCGAGCGCCAGCATGCCGGCGGCAAGGACAGATGTGATAATTCTCTTCATAATGATGCTTATCTTCGGATAGAATAAAAGCCGGGTGCTGTTCGCTACAGAGTAATCTCTTGCAGAGCCGGCTATGCGATAATAATTCCTCTATGCGTTATAATGTATAGAAGCGCAAATATACGTCCTATTCGGTTAAAATGCAAGTCTTTAGGTTTTTTTAAGTCTCATTGTTGACGATGGATGTCAGCTGAGGATGAGGATTGCTGCGATGAGCACAGGAGCGACCCAACGCAGGATGAAGGTGATGACTTGTGAGAGTGGGGAGCGGAGTGTGCCTCCGTTGGTGAGTTGGTCGCGTAGCAGCCATTTGGGACCGAACCATCCGACATAGAGACATGTCCCGATGGAAACGAGGGGGAGTAACAGGTTGGTGGCGAAGGTGTCGAGCAGATCGAAAAAGTTGAGACCTGCAAGAGTGATGCCTGACAGCGGTCCCATTGACAGCGCACACACCGAACTTAAAAGCAGCATCGGCAGCAGGGTGACAAGTACCGCGCGGCGGCGCCCCATGCCGAACCGGTCGACGAGAAAGGCTACGGTTACTTCGGCGAGCGATACGGTGGAGGTGATCGCTGCCAACAGCAGCAGCATGAAGAATAGACCTGACCAGAGCGAGGGGAGCGGCAGGCGTCCGAATACTTCCGGCAGGGTGACGAAAATGAGTGTGGCACCATGCATGCTTTCCCCTTCCAGTCCGAAACTCATTACGGCGGGGAATATCAGGCAGCCCATCAGGAGCGCCACCATCAGCGACAGGAGCGCTACCGTCACCGAGGTTTTCGTCAGATTGGTGTCGTTGGGATAATATGAAGCGTAGGTGACAAGGATTCCCATGCCGAGGCTCAGCGAGAAGAAGGTCTGACCCAAGGCATTGACAACTGTGGAGGGTGTGATCTTTGAAAAGTCCGGTTTCAGGAAAAATTCAAGCCCGTCGGCTGCCCCCGGAAGGGTCAGAGCCACGATGAACAGCCCGATAAGAATGAGAAACAACAATGGCATGAGCACATTCGACAGGCGTTCGATCCCTTTCTGCACGCCTCTTGCGAGGATGAGAATGTTGAGGATGATAACAGCGATGGTGGCGCATACGGGCTGCCAGACACTCGCTACCGACTGTTGCATCACATCGGTGAAATGGTCGTGGCTTACTGCGTCGGCACCGGTGGGGTAGAGCGCCCCGCTTAGCGACTGGATGAGATATTCAAGTGTCCACCCCGCCACTACCATATAGAAGATTGTGATAAGGTATGAGGCGAGAATGCCGAGGGCTCCCACAAGCCACCATTTCGAGCCGGGCGACAGGCGACGGAATACACCTACGGAGTCGCTTCTGCCTCCTCTGCCGAGCGAGAACTCTCCGAGCATCACCGGTATGCCGAGCACGAAGACACACACTACATACAGCAGCAGAAACGCCGCGCCCCCGTTCTGTTGCGTCTCCGCAGGGAAACGCCATACGTTACCTAAACCTATTGCAGAGCCTACCGTAGCAGCTATCAGACCTATTTTGGTCGCGAACTGAGCTTTTTTTGCCATTGCTTATTACTTGTCTTTGGTGTATCACACCTGAGGGAGATACAGTCACCTGATTACGGGTGCAAAATTAGTTATTATTTTTCTAATGAGGGTAATCAAACAGCAAAATGCGAAAATATTAAGGTGCGGAATATGTTAAATGTCGTATAAAATGTGATTTTTCTTTAATTTCATATTCGGATAGTTTGCCGGTAATGGGATTTTTACTAATTTTGCACGATGAAAAGACGTGGAAATACTGCAAGCAATGGAATATAATGAAATTTTGTGATTAGAGCATATTTCATACGTCGGCAAAGTTGTCGGATATTACTCCCTAATGAAAATTTTTTATTAACTTATCATAATTTTTTTGTAATGAAGAAAGTTTACTCTTTATTTATGCTCCTGCTTCTGAGCGTTGTCAGCTTTGCTGCCTCTGCCAGGACTGTGTATGTCGAGTGTACCACAGGAGCCGACAAGATAGAGTTGCGCGACGGTGGTCCCGAAGGCACTCTTCTTGATGTTACCATCCCCACATATGGGTCAGTGGAGGTAGAATTCGAGACATCACTCTATATTGAGCTGACAGATCCCGACCTTCAGCTCAGTTCCGTTCAGGTCGGCTACTACGACTCGATGCCGATAGTTGACAATACCTGCACTATCGGAGTTGATGACGTGTCAGACGGGCAGTATATAACCATCAACGTTCAGGTTCCCAAAAAGGTGACTGTGAATGTTCCCGATCCCTCGCTGGTGACGATCATGACAGGCGCCTGGGGTGATGAGTTCGAACTTGTTGAAGGCGCCAATCTGCTCACTTTCGGACAGTACGACGCTATGCTGATCAAGGTTAAAGATCCCGAGAACTACCGTCTTACCCGCGTATATGCCCAGAGAGGAACCGAGGTGATCGATTTCAATGTATCATCGTTCACAAGCTGCAATGCCTATAGCAGCGACTTCTATGCCGGTGATGTATTCTCATACGTAGTTATTCCTGCTTCTGAATTCGTTGCCCCCTCGTTCAAAATCCGCGTTGATGAGCCTGAGAACTGCCGGGTAGCTATAGGTTACACCGATGTGGACGGCCTTGTTGCCAACGAGTGGAAAACCATCGAGATGCGCGGAACTACCGAAAATGTGAGCATCAGCCATAAAACTTATGGCAACGAGATTTACTCTGTAAAAGTCAACGGAGTTGAGCAGACCTCCAGCTACGGATCATACTATCTCTACGACATCAAGGAAGATGACGAAATCGACGTGAAGGTTGCCTTCCCTGATGAAGACTACACCGTAACCGTTTCGGCTGATCCTCTGGAAGGTCTCGGCGTTGTGACGAGCGTGACTATCGATGGCGAGGAGGTTGAGAACTGGCAGGAAGGTATGACCGTTCACTGCGGCAAGAAGGTGAAATTCGAGCTGAACAAGACTCTCTACACAATCAACGGTATCAAGATAAACGATGTTCCTCAGAATATTACCTATCTCTATACTTATTACGAAGTTAAGATCATTGAGGACACTCAAATCGTTTTCGAGGCTGACAAGAAGCCTACCTATACTGTCTCACTCGTGGTTGACAATGCGTCGGCAGTAAACGCTGCGCTTAGCTATAACAAGATCGCGCTTCACGATGGTGAAAACGAGATAGAATACACCTCTGATGCCAACTATCTGGTAGTTGAGCCGGTGTTCTGCGCAAAGATCAATTCTCTCAAGGTTACAGTTGAAGATGACGGTGAAGTGATTGTATACGACAATTACGACGGTAAACTTACCCGTTATCTTGATGAAACCGTTAAACTCGTTGAGGTGGAAGCTGAGAACTTGGCTCGCGACAAGAAGTTTGTGGCTTATCTTGATGCCAACCTCGACAGCGATGATCTGTACTACACATATTTCTATTCCGACAGCGATCCCAACCACCAGAACCGTAAGGTTGCGAAGGGTTACAATGTGATTGAATTCTGCGATATGGAAAATCCGTTCGTTGTAAACTGGTATCCCCGCAGCGATGTATTTGCAGGCTATCTTAACGGCGAAGAGCTTGAAACATCATATTATGGTGGCTTCGAGGAGCTCGTAGTAGAGGACGGCGATGTGTTCAAGGTGTTCGATATCACAGCTCCCGAGACCTTTACCGTCAATTTTGAAACTGAAGAGGAACGCCACTTTACAATGAAGAAGGATATCATCACTCCTGTAGAGGATTTCACAGCTCCTCTGAGCGACTTCGGCGGTACTCTGTTCACTCTTACCCCCGATGCGGAATATCAGCTTGAGGTTGTGGTTACCGACGCTGTGGCTGCTGTAGCCGAGGAAGAGGGTGAAGATGATGAGCCTGCAGGTAAACTGGTTGCCAACGACGAAGGCAACTATGAATTCGTTCTCGACGGTGACAAGAATGTGACTGTAAAGGCTGTTCCCCTCACCGGTATCGAGAGTGTGAACGCTGCTGCCACAGTGAAGGCCAATAACGATGTCTACACCGTATCTGGCGTTCTTGTACTCCGCAATGCAACACCTGCTCAGATCAAGTCTCTCCCGACAGGTCTCTATATCGTAGACGGCAAGAAGTTCGTACAGAAATAAGAAGCGATCTCCCCCCTACGCAAGCTTCGGCTTGTTGCTAAGTAGGGACATGCCTTCGGCATGTTTAATTAGTCATTGACAAAGAGGGCGTATCGGATAGCCGATACGCCCTCAATTTGTATCAGGATGGCGAGTGAGCTGTATTTTATCTCTTCGAAAACTTATTGGCTTTGAATATTGTTTTCATAGTACGGACAGAATTTTATTTACACTAAAAAACTATTACGACTATGAGTACAGTAGAAAATAAGAAAGCAGTAGCAGAAGCCGCAGCCGACGCAGCCCGCGCGGCAGCCCAGGTAAGTGCCGAGGCATCGGCAGTGGCAGCTAAAGAAGAATTTGAAGCCGTTCAGACGCAGGCTTCCGATAAGGCGGCAGCTTTTAAGGATAAAGCTGCGGAAATGGCTCAGCAAGCTGCTGACAAGGCTGCGGAACTGAAGGAGCAGGCTATGGAAAAGGGCGCGTCCATCTTTGGAAAGGTAAAGGATTTTACAGCCGACGCACTTGAGTCTGGCGCCAAAGCCGCAGGTAATCTCGCCGATAAGCTCCGCGACTGAACCATTCCGACAGCATTCCTGCTATCAGGATACAAATCGGGGTGTGCACGCAATTGCCGCATGCACACCCCGATTTGCATATTACTTTTTCATCATGCCTAAGGCATGATCCCAACCTTGAGGCTTATCTTATTACGAGTTTAGACGCCTTACCGCCTGATACTTTAATATATACACCCGATCTTGGGGTAGCTACTCCGATGCCATGCAGATTGAAGTAGCGGGTGTCGGCGCTGTCTGTCTCTATCCGGTCGATCCCGGCATTGCTATCCACATAGTCGATCGGGGCAAGGTAGAAATATACAGTTGACCCGACTTTCGAGTATTTAACCACGCATGTTACGTCGTAAGTTCCGGCGGGATATACTTTAGCGTTATATGTATCCTGGAATTCATAGGTAGTTCCATCGGGAGTGGTTCCGTAAGCCTTAGTGTTTTCTGAGGCTGTGGGACCGGTGAATGTCACATTCTCGAGCGTTACCACCCTGTCGGCATCGGCAGGGGTCACTGCTTCTACAACAGGATATTCAATCTCCACATTATCAACTACCTTATCAGGTATGCCTTCCCAGATCACACTGCTGTATATGGTGGCGTTAGTGGCTATCCATCCGGCAGGGATTATATTGCCTGCCTTATAGATGGTTTGGGCTGTTGTGGAAGTATTGCCCTGGTTACGGATATCGTTGATGCAGCCTGCGTTCCCATCTTCATCCAATACATAGGCATAACCCAGATTTGCGAAGGTGACTGTGAGGGGGAAGTTGACTTTAATGCGGTCGTAAACATCAGGCGCGAGCTGAATCATCTCTTTAAGGTTGTTGGCCGCAGGAACGACGCTGAGTTCATATCTTGCATTCCCTTCCGCATACCGGTCATTGCCCGGTGTGGAAACTGTAATGATTGTTTTTCCGGCTCCTACGAGGGTGACAGCTCCATCTGCGTTGACCGTGGCTACATTTTCGTCGGAGCTTGTCCAGGTCAGAGGAAGGTCATTCGGATTCGAGAGCGCTGGAGGGGTGAACGTCTCGCCCAATATGGCTTGCGCCTCAGCTTCGCTGAAGCCCAGTCCGCTTTCCTCCTTACCGCCGAGATCCTGAGTGTAAGTTACCTCGATATAGTGAATGTAGCGGGCGTAGTAAGTGTTGTCCCACTCTATTGTCACGGTTTCCGTGCCTTCCTCGTCGCTCCAAGCCCAGTAAAATAGCGTGCCCTCTTTTTCGGCATCTACTTCCTTGCCGTTGAAATCCAGACTCAGGGCGTAAAGTGACATCACGGACGACATGTAGAATTTTACAGCCGAAATTTTCCCGTCGGGCACTGTCAGTGTGATCTGTGGGGTGATGCTCGTAGATGAAGCGAACGCCGAATATACGCATAGACCGGCATTATCGCCGCCGGCATTCACAAGCGCGAAGCCGTTGCCTGTCTCCGAGATTTTTTTGATCGAGAAGTCTATTCCGGCTTCGGTAAATGACATTTCGGGTACGAATTCCAGCAAATTCGCGTCTGTCGTGGTCTGACGCTGGATGCCATACATGTCGTTGTCGCCGTCAAACACGAGGGTGTGGTTGTTCGCCGGTGACAGAACCGTACAGCATACGACAGCAATAAGTGATAGTAGAGTTTTTTTCATTTTATATGTAGTTATGGTTTTAGCGTGGAGTTATACAAGCTGGTTTTGCGATTATTTCAAATAATATGTCAAAGTTAGCTAAACTGTGTCGGTTATGCAAGAGAAATAATACATATTGTTGGATAGAAATAGAAGTGAGGGCGTGTCTGCGATTTTTGACACGCCCTCACTTGCTTACTTATTTATTCTGTTATAGAAATATTACTTTATAACGACCTTTGAAACCTTTCCATCGGCAACTTTTACGTAGATTCCTCCCTTGGGATTCACTACCTCTGCTCCTGTAAGATCGAAATAACGTGCTTTCGAGCTGTCTGCTTCCACCGATGCGATACCGTTGCCGGTCTTGCTTACGTTGACTACTACGATGAAACCATGGTCGGCGTCAACTTTGTCGCCGGAATAAAGGGTATACATTCCCATGTGGGGAGTACTGTCGGCAGGGAATGTGAGCTGAGTGCCTACAGTGACATCCTCCATCATTCCTTCCATCATCGCACGGAACTCGTCGATCGTTGGCCATTCAGCCGGGGCTTTCTTCATGCCGCCAATCATGAGTTCTCCTCCGATAACGCCGTCCCAATCCTCAGGGAGGTCGAAGGTCAGGGTGACATTATCCTCGGTGGTAGTGCCGGTAGCTGTGATTACGAGATAGCCTTCTTCGTCAATTTCCTGAGCGATGGTAACAGTCTCGCAGTCGGCTGTAATGTCGAACCTTTCCGGGAATACGGGCTCCGGATCGGAGCCGCCTTCTTTCTTGGATACCAAAGTTTCGATAAAGATCTCATTAGCCTTATCAGCCATTCCATCTTTGCAGAGGCAGAATGAACCGTCGAGTTCCTCACCTTTCACAGTGAAAGTGAAAACGTTTCCTTCTATCCATCCTGCGGAAGTCAGACTTTCAACCGGAATCCAGTTTGCTTCAACGGGCTCGTATGTTCCGAATTCACGTGCTTTAGCGGGAGCTTTCGACACCTCGAAGAGGCCGTCAAGTGTGTTGGTGACGATGCCGTCGTAACCTTCGGGAACTTTAACGGTTACCACTAACTCGTCGTCGGCGCATTCACCTTCTATCCGGATTGTATAGCTACCCCAGTCTTCACCCTGGATCATCTCCAGATTAGGCGCGCTGAGAGT
Source organism: uncultured Alistipes sp. (assembly GCA_964509345.1). Taxonomy (GTDB): domain Bacteria; phylum Bacteroidota; class Bacteroidia; order Bacteroidales; family Muribaculaceae; genus UBA7173. The sequence continues at coordinate 115,082 of CAZDWY010000002.1, read as the reverse complement.
TACATCGAACGATTCGGGGAAAGTGACATCCGGATTGAAAGTTTCCTTCGCGGATACTGTGACTTTCAAGTCAACGCCCATGTTGCCGACTGCCATGTCGCCTTTGTAAAGGTAGAACATAGCTCGAAGTTCATCACCGTTTACGGGGAAAGTCACCGAGTTTGCTTTCTCGCAACCCATCCATCCCATCATCATTTCCACAGAAACCCACTGGGGATCTGTGTCAGCGGGCGCTTTTTTAGGCGCGTTTGCGGGGTTGGCCGTACCATCATCGGTATAGCAGAGGAATCCGTCCCACCCTTCGGGAACAGCCAGTGTCACGGTAAGCTCGTCGTCGGCGGTTTCGCCAGTGATTTCAACATTGTATGTATATTCTCCCCATTCCTCAACGAATTTTGCGGTCATGTCGAGCCCTTCGGCACTCAGTGTTATGTCGAATGATTCGGGGAATTCGGGAGTGGGCTCACCACCTTCTTTCTCAACGTTGACTACAACCATGAATCCATGATCTTCGTCGACATTGTCGCCGGAATAAAGTGAGTACATACCCATGTGAGGCATGCCGTCGGCGGGGAATACCAGTTCGGTACCTTTGGTTACTTCACCAACCAGTCCTTCAATCATCTGTGTGAACTCTTCTACTGTCGGCCAGTCGGCGCGAGCCTTCTTCATGCCGCCGAAGCTGAATTCGCCGCCGATCACACCGTCCCATCCTTCGGGGAGGTTGAAGGTCAGGGTCACATTATCTTCGGTAGTAGTGCCGGTTACGGTGATTACCGGACATTCGCTGTCTTCATCATATTCCTGCTCGATAGTTACGGTCTCGCTATCGGCTTTTACATCGAAGGTCTCGGGGAATACGGGATCTGCGTCAGCGCCTCCTTCCTTCTTGGATACGGTCACTGTGAAGTCAACGCCCATGTTGCAGAGGGCCATGTCGCCTTTGTACAGGTAGAACATAGCATTGAGCTCCTCTCCGTTTACGGGGAAGGTTACCGAGTTGGCTTTCTGGCAGCCCAGCCATCCGATCATCGTATCGACAGAGATCCACTGTGGCTCCTCTGTCGGTGCTTTTTTAGGCGCGTTGGCGGGATTTGGCGTGCCTTCGTCGGTGTAGCAGAGGAATCCGTCCCACCCTTCGGGAACAGCCAGTGTCACGGTAAGCTCGTCGTCGGCGCATTCGCCAGTGATTTCAACGTCGTAAGTATATTCTCCCCATTCCTCAACGAATTTTCCGGTCATGTCGAGACCCTCGGCGCTCAGTGTTATGTCGAACGATTCGGGGAATACCGGAGCCACTTCACCATCTTTTGTTACTTCGACATAGATGGAGAATCCATGCTCAATGTCGACCTGGTCACCTGAATAGAGGAAATACATACCTCCGTGGGGCATGCCGTCGGCAGGGAATGAGAGGGTTTTGCCTTCGGTAAGACTCAGCATACCGCTCATCGTATCACGGAAATCGTCGAGTGAAGGCCAGTCGGCGCGTGCTTTCTTCATGCCACCGAAGTTATACTCTCCGCCGATCACCCCGTCCCATCCTTCGGGAAGGTTGAAAGTAAGGGTGACGTTATCTTTGGCAGTGGTACCGGTAACCCTTACCAACGGAGCGTCGGTGTCTTCGTCGATCTCCTGAGTTACGGTTACGGTCTCGCTGTCGGCTGTTACATCGAATGTAGCGGGGAATTCCGGCTCCACGTCTGCACCGCCTTCTTTCTTAGATACCAAAGTTTCGATAAAGATCTCATTAGCCTTATCAGCCATTCCATCTTTGCAGAGGCAGAATGAACCGTCGAGTTCCTCACCTTTCACAGCGAAAGTGAAAACGTTTCCTTCTATCCATCCTGCGGATGTCAGGGATTCAACGGGTACCCAGGTCGCTTCAGCGGGTTCATACGTACCGTAATCTCTGGCTTTGGAGGGGGCTTTCGATACCTCGAACAAACCGTCAAGTGTGTTGGTGACGATGCCGTCGTAGCCTTCGGGAATCTTGACTGTCACAACGAGCTGATCCGCTGCACATTCCCCTTCTATCCGGATGGTAAAGCTTCCCCAGTCTTCACCCTGGCTTACCTCCAGATTCGGTGCGCTCAGAGTAAGATCGAACGATTCCGGAAATACCGGATCCGCCGCTTCTTGAGCTACCGAAAGAGCGGTGCTCCAGATGGCGGTCATGATTAGTAGTAATAATTTCTTCATTCGGTTAAAGATTGTTATTATATAATGTGATAATACAATGTAAATTCACGACCCTTTTGAATCAGAAATAAGTTTAAAGTCCACGATAGCTCATTGTTCGGGCTATATTGTTTTGCAAAAGTATATATAATATTTTTGAATATCTAATTTTTAACGCATATTTTTGCAATAAAATTAAAAACCGTTCTCAAATCGCTAATATGCATGCTGTTACAACTTTTCCTCTGAATAAATCTTATCTAATCGGAATATTTTATTAATTTTGCATCGCAAAATACGAAATCAGCTGCTCGACGTAAGGTTTTACCGGCTCTGTCCTTACGCTAAGCCTTACAACGGAGCCCTTGTTTTGAATATATATATGAAGAAAATTTTTACACTATCAGTAGCCGTGGCTCTCTGCGCATCGTTGAATGCTGAAGAAGTGAAGATTCTGACATGCGGGCTTGGAATCCCCGGTTTCGATGAACCTCAGCTCATGGGGCTCGGAATTTCTCCTAACGGTAAATATATATGTGGCGCCATTGAAAGTGGGTCAGGGATTTTTGTCGCGAATTACGAAACCGGTGAGGTAAAATGGAATCTGTCAGGCGACGAGGGGGGTGAGCTCCGTCATGTAGATAACAGCGGTGTAGCTGTCGGAATCACGGATTGCGGAATCAAATATACCTTTCAAACCGGTGAAGAGACAACGCTTACGCCTCCTGAAGGCTACCGGTCCGTTCTGGCGGAGGCAATTACCAACGACGGAAGTCTGATAGTAGGCTCACTTACAGCACAGTCTTTCGTTACAACAGCGGCATATTCTGTCAACGGAGTTGACTGGACGTTGCTTCCGATACCAACCAAAGAGGAGCTCGGTAGTCTCGATCCCCGTTCGGATGGTTCGGCTGCCAAATATGTCAGCGCAGATGGCAAGGTGATATTCGGTCACCTGGGTAGTTTCGGCGTTCCTATCGCATGGATAAGAAACGATGAAGGAAAATATGATGCCGATTTCTTCCTTGCGCGGCTGGATGATCAGGATCTTGCGAGCGTGTCGGGTATGTATCTCAACATGAGCAACAATGGGAAATATCTGTTAATGGTCGGAAGAATATACAATGCACAGACCCAATATACAAATGCTCCCATAGTTTACAATACAGAGACAAAAGAGATAACGGTTTACAAAGATCCGCAGCCTATCGACGATGCCGGTAACGGACTATATCCCACCGCAATCAGTGATGACGGTACTATCATAGGCACTGTCGGACAGCCCTATTTCAATTCATACGGAACCTTTATTATAAAAGCCGGACAGACTACAGCTGAATTTTATAATGATGTTTTCCCGAAATACGATAAAACTTTTGGAGTATCTGACATGCTCGGGTTCAATATGCCTACCGGCATTTCAGCTGACGGACGCTATATTCTGGGATATACCTTCTATTGTGAGGATTACAATGATATCGATGCGGATGCATATTATGTGACCTATGTGATCGACACACAAAGTAATGGCGACAATTCCGTGGAAGGTGTAGGAGCTGACAATGCTGTAGCCGTTCCCGTCGGTTATTATAATCTTCAAGGGCAGAGTGTGAGCGCGACAAACAAGGGCGTGAACATTGTCCGGATGTCAGACGGCTCTACCCGTAAGGTGATCAACAAATGATCATAGGCGAGTCCCTGAAATTATATGCATAATATGAAATGATTTGCCTTGACTTGCTTTAAAAGACATAAAAATGGCGCGAAAATTATTCGCGCCATTTTTTTATTGCATATTTTTATGGGGTGATCATTCATTGGTCGCCAGAGGGGCCGGAGCGTTATAGGTGCGTGCCGCAAGCTCTTTGTCGAACATGTAGAGACCGTAGCCGTTGTCGCCTATTTTCTCGAGAGCATCAATATAGCTGCGTGCGGTGTCTTCCTCCTCGACCTGCTCCTTTATGAACCATTGGAGCATGTTCTGGGTAGCATAGTCCTGCTCGGCGGTAGCTACGGTATAGATACCGTTGATTAGTGCCGTTACTTTCTGCTCGTGAGCGTAGGTAGCTTTGAAAGCTGCCAGAGGCGATTCCCATTCTGTATCGACACCTTCGATAGGCTTGAGCACTACTTTGCCATCGCGCGAGTTTACATAGTTCATAAAGATAGTGGCATGATCCTGTTCCTCCTTGAACTGGATCATAAACCAGTTGGCAATACCAGAATAGCCTTTGTTCGCGAAGTGCATCGACATGGAGAGATAGAGGTATGCCGACCAGAATTCGGCGTTGATCTGTGCGTTAATCGCTTTTTCTACTTCTTTGTTAAGCATTTTGTCTATAATTAGTCGTTGGTTATCAATTAAAAAATGAGCATGGCTGATATTGTTTCCGGAGTCAGAAGCAATATGATATACGGGCAAGGATTTCCACGCCATTGTATTCCTTGACAACAGCGTATCCGGCGAAGAGCCCCAGACGCAGATTCGACGACACGGTAAGGTTAGCGCCGGCGCCGGCGTTTATGCCCAGGCGCGAGGTGCGGTCGCCCACGTCGTGGTGATCGGCCCATTCACGCAGGGCACCGTGACGCGTCCAGCTCGCATAGACTAATCCGGCGAAGGGATATACATCCCAGCGTGGGGAAAGGGTGAAAGGAACTTCGGCATTTATGTCGATGCATAGCGCGTCTGTATCATGATGGCGGAAAACGTAATTCACTGCCGGAGCAAGTCGGAAGTGTCGGCCGAAGCGGTATGTGAACCCGACCCCTGCAACCGCCGAACGGTTGCAGGAATGGTATCCGGCTCCAAGTCCTACGGTTTTCTCACCTTTACAGTAATTTTCGGCAACAATTTGTTGCGCCGGTGCCATCCATAAGAGTGTTACGGCGGCGAATATCCATCTGTTCAGTTTCATCGTGAAAATCAAGTGGCAGACGCAATCGCATTAAAGATGCGTCTTATATGAAACAAAGTTAAGCTATTCCGCAGGGATATGCAACATAACCGCAAAAAAATAGCTAACTTCGCATTGTGAATATGATATACCGCATATTACGGTTCCTGCTGGTGGTGGTCATCTGTCTTGCTGTGGCGTCGCCGGTGGTTCTCTACGTGGCTCTGTCTCTACCTTCGGTGCAGAGCCGCGTGGCGCGTCAGTGCGAAGCTGAGCTCTCGCAACTGCTCGGTTGCCGGGTTACGGTGGGCGATCTCGGCATAGTTCCGTTCAACCGTGCGGTGTTGCGAAATGTGGTGCTTGAGACAGCCCCCGGCGATACGGCTCTGACGGTACGCCGTCTGGGTGCGGGTATACGCCTGATGAGCCTTCTCGACAGTGATCCGGTGACGGTCAATTATGTGGAGCTCGTAGGGATGGACGCGCGTCTGAGCCGCGACAGCATCGGAGCTCCTCTGAATATCCAGCCTATTATCGACGCTCTGTCGCCTAAGAAAGAGAAACGGACGCCCTCAAAGCTGGATATGCGCATCAATACCGTGATGATACGCTCGTCGCGTGTATCCTACGATGTGGGGACGCATCCTGAATCGATTACTGCAGAAGAGCGCAGGTTCAATCCAGCGCATATCAGTGTAGACAGGTTGCGGGCCGATGTACGGATTCCCCGTCTGCGCGATAACGATTTCAAGGTAGAGGTCAAACGAATGGGTTTTACCGAACAGGTGAGCGGATTTGTGCTTGAAAATCTGTCGGGAAACTTCTCTATGTCCGAAGATCTGCTCGCGCTTTGCGGTACGCATCTTATACTGCCACGAACGGATATTCGCTTCAAGGATATAAAGGTGCCTCTCCACAAAGGGACAGGTAGCCTCGGCGAAGCGCTCGCGACCTACAGGCTTTCTATCGGAACGGTCGGTGGAAGTGTCGTGACACCAGCCGATATGGCTCCGTTTGTACCTGCACTGGGCGCTTTCTCCATGCCGGTGCTCTTTGACCGTCTCGCAGTGGCAGGAAATCTTGGCGGATTCTCTGCCGATGTGATGGTGACCTCAGGGGATAATATCTCATTAGAGCTGAAAGGGAGAGCCTCAGCCATCAGATCCGTTTCTGACCGCAAGATAGAGCTGGAGAAACTTGAAATCTCTGCTGACGGGAGCGAATTGGGAAAAATAATCGTTGCGACAGGGCTTACCGATGGCAGTTTTCCGTTTACCCCCGCAGCGATCGGTACCCTTACCGTTGCTTGCGACGGCTCTCTCGAAGGGGAAGCGGTTAATATGAACTGTGCGATAACATCCCGGATCGGTAGTGTGGCGGCAGAGATCCGGGGCAAAGTCTCCACTTCCGACCGTTTTGATCTGAGCGCATCTGTAGCCACCGTAACGCCGGTTGACGTATCAACTCTTCTGCCGGCAACGGAACTTAACGGTTTCGACGGATACGCCGAGGGGAAGGCCGCGCGGCGCGGAAGCGACCTAACGGCTTCGGCTGAAGCTACTGTGAATCATGTGGTGTTCCGTGGGGTGGACTACGAAAATCTGATTGCCCATGCAGCGGTGGAAAATAGTCTGGTGACAGCGGGAGTTGCGATCGACAATGCATTTATCGCTTTCAGAGCCGAGGGAGCTTACTCATTTCACCCATCGGATAAAGTCGTGGAGCTTGACCTTGATATCGACCGTCTGGTGCCTGCTATGCTCAATCTTTCCGACAAGCTGCCGGAAGGACGTTTCAGCGGCACGGTCGATCTCGCTTTCGAGGGTGAGGATCTGGATCATCTGCAGGGACTTGGATCGCTCAGTAATATGAGGATGACGCGCCCCGGGGGAGATACATTCCTTTTGCGCAATGTCATGCTTACTTCCGTTCCCGGGAAAGTGTCATTACGCAGCGATTATATCGACGGTGAGATAACCGGCAATGTGGAGGTCGGGGCTCTTGCCGCGGAATTCATGGATATGGCGGATAAAGTGGTTCCGGCGCTCACTGCAGGGAAAATTCCGGCACGTGGCAGAAAGGATGATGCTACAAACGATTTCAAATTCAATTTCACCGTCAAGGAAACCGAGACTCCGGCTAATTTCTTCCATCTGCCGGTAAGTGTGGTATATCCTCTTAAAATTTCGGGAGCTTTCTCCGAGCCCTCGGGCGATATGGCTCTTACGCTTTCAGCGCCCTATCTGCGACAGGGGAACAAACTGATAGAAAACACCGTTGTGTCAGTTTACGGGGATCGGAATGACGGCAGGGCATCACTCGACTTCACAACAACGATGCCTACCAAAAACGGTCCGATGAAACTTACCTTACAGTCGGAAGCTGAGGCCGACCGTCTCAAAAGCGGTCTGTCATGGAAAATCGACCGTGAACGCAGCTACGAGGGGGAGGTGGGAACCATGGCTGCGTTCAAACGCGACACCGATGGCGGGTTGCGGACACGAATCAACATAGAGAAAAGTTCCCTTACGTTCAATGATTCCACATGGACGGTTAATCCGGCGACAGTTGAAATAGCACCTCACCGCAATATTACAGTTCGCGGTATCAACGTTCATCGCGACAACCAGTTTGTGAAAATGGAGGGAACCGTCAGCGAAAGTCCGTGGGATCTGCTTACGCTTGATCTGCGCAATTTCTCGCTCGATTACCTGTTTGAATCGCTTGGAATTGACAAGGTGATGCTGGGAGGAGATGCCACAGGCACCTTCTACGCCTCCCGGCTGCTGTCGCCGGAGCCTGTACTCGAAACCCCGGGACTGGACGTGAAATCCATAAGTTACAATAAAGTGGTGCTCGGCGACGCACTCGTCAAATCGCGATGGACACCGGAGGAAAGGGGGATAACTCTCGACGCGACTATCGACTCTGATGAGAACCGCCGCTCGCTGGTCAAGGGTGCCATCTATCCTATGAACGATTCGCTCGATATAACCTTCTTTGTTGACCGTGCGAAAGTCGGGTTCCTGCAGCCATATATGGAGGCGTTCGCGTCGGATATTTCCGGGTATGCCTCGGGGAGAGCCCGTATATGGGGCAACTTCAAGTATATTGACCTCGAGGGGGATGTTTTCGCCGATGATCTGCGGCTTAAGGTGAATTTCACCAACACATTCTACACCGCGACAGATTCGGTTCATTTCCGTCCGGGATATATCGACCTCGGTGGGATCACTATCCGCGATCCGGAAGGGCATACCGGAAAACTCAACGGTTGGGTACGCCATACTTTCTTCAAGGAGCCGCGGTTTGACTTCAGCATAACCGATGCGCGCGATTTCCTGAGCTATAATACCACGGCGCACGACAATCCGGTATGGTATGGCAAAATCTACGGTGATGGATCGGCATTCGTCAAAGGTGAGCCCGGGAAGGTAGATATCGCCGTGGATATGTCGACAGCTCCACGGTCTACATTCACCTTCGTGCTCTCCGACCAGGAGGTGGCCGACGAATTCTCCTTCATGACTTTCCGCGATAAGAACGCGGTGTCGGCAGAGCTCGCCGATACCTTGCTTATGCAGCGCGATGCCTCCATGGATCTTGTGAACCGCTTGCGCGAACTGGCGAAGAACAGTACTGTCGATACCCCCTCGGACTATGATATATCTCTTCAGATGCGCGTTACTCCCGGGGCGCAGCTGAATCTGGTGATGGATCCCGTGGGTGGCGACCGCATACGTGCCAACGGCAACGGGCATCTTCGTCTCGACTATGGATCGGCGAACAACGACCTGCGTATGTATGGAACTTATACTCTCGACAGGGGAAACTATAACTTCACTCTCCAGGATATAATCATAAAAGACTTTACGATTAAGCCAGGCAGCAGGATTACGTTCAACGGCGATCCATACAACGCAGGTCTCGATATCCAGGCTGCGTACGCGCTCAATGCCAATCTCAGCGATCTTGATGAGTCTTTCCTTCAGGATAAGGATCTGAACCGGACAAATGTCCCGGTTCATGCTATCCTTAAGGTTGCCGGCGATCTGGTGTCACCGGAAATATCCTTTGACCTCGAGTTCCCGACCCTTACAACCGACATATACAGGAAGGTTCGTTCAATAATCAGCACGGACGACATGATGAACCGTCAGATAATCTATCTGTTGGCGCTTAGCCGTTTCTACACCCCCGATTATATGACATCGACAACCAAAGGCAATGAGCTCGTGTCCGTAGCTTCAAGTACCATCTCTTCGCAGCTGTCCAACCTTCTGGGATCTATTTCCGATAACTGGAACATAGCGCCGACCTTCAGGAGCGACCGGGGCGATTTCTCGGATGTGGAGGTGGACGTGGCTCTGTCGTCGCGATTGCTCAACAACCGCCTGCTTTTCAACGGCAACTTCGGATATCGCGACAATGCGCTCAACACATCGCAGTTCGTCGGTGATTTTGACTTGGAATATCTCCTCGACCGCCCAGGGATGTGGCGCCTCAAAGCGTATAACCGCTATAACGACCAGAATTACTATCTCCGTACAGCTCCTACCACCCAGGGAGTGGGTGTGGTGCTGAAACGCGATTTCGACAGTTTCACATCCTTCCTGCGACCGCTTTTCCGCAGGCAACTGTCATCGCCGGTTCCGGCAGCACCTGCCACCGATATATCTACCTCAGCCGATACCCCCAGATAATCTACCGCATAGCAAACCCCGCTCCGATGTATTGACATTATGGAGCGGGGCTTGTAAACCCTGCAATTCGCTAATTTCTAATTTCTAATTGCTAATTACTAATTACTTGAGGGGTATTTTTTCGATACGGCGGATATGGCGGCCACCTTCAAAGGGGGTGGAGAGGAATACATCGAGAATCTGAAGGGCTAACGCCGGCTCGATGAAACGGGCCGGGAGCACCAATACGTTGGCGTCATTGTGTTTGCGGGCGAGGGCTGCAAGCTCGGTGTTCCAGCATAGAGCGGCGCGGATGCCCTGATGCTTGTTGAGGGTAATCGCGATGCCGTTGCCGGATCCGCACATGGCTATTCCCGGATAGCATTTCCCCTCCTCTACCGCTGCCGCGCATGGGTGGGCGAAGTCGGGATAATCGCAACTCTCGGCGCTGAATGTTCCAAAATCCTCGAATTCAAGATTGTTTGCCTCAAGGTAGCCTTCTATGATCGATTTCAGTTCATAGCCGGCGTGGTCGCTGCATATTGCTATCATATGTGTAAGTGTTTGTTTAATAGAATTGTAGTTTGATGAATCATAAGCCGTCAGTGGCGGGGGACGCAGATGTTTCCGACGTTCCCTTTTTCTTCAGGGGGATAGTGTATGATATGAAAAAGGAACCGGTGATCGCTCCATTGCGCGATCCGTAGCCGGGAATATACCACGGTTTGCCGTATGTCGCATCCGATTCGTGTAGTTTGGCTTTATAGCGTACGGACCATCCCATTGATATAGGACCGAACACTCTGACTTTCAATCCGAATGCTACCTGCATGTAGGTGAATGAACCTGTCTGACGGGGAAGATTGAATGTGGTGCTCTCGCCCCAGTAGTCCGATTTTACCGTGACATCGTTCACTTCATAATTGAACCGGGAATATCCGAAACGCAGACCTGCCATAACCAGATAGTCCGGATTGCTGTTGTAGAGGAAGTTATAATTGCATCCAATGCGGAAGTACGGTGTAAGGGGAACACGGTAGGTATAGTTGTTGTCCTCAGGGGTGTAGTTTGTCGTACCCAGACCTACCTCCACAACGGGAATATACCGGTTATGGAGATTGATTTCGCCTGAGAACTCAACCAGCCCGTAATGCTGACCGAACAGGCGCATCACCGGATCCCATATGTCGACTGATACAGATGCTGAGTGAAGCAGCGGGTAGATCATCTTCGGGACTGTTCCGCCCGGTTCGAGGCCGTTTGCGATAGAGTCCGGTACCTCCATGCCTTTCACTGTGTCGACAAGCACTACGTTGCCACGCTCATCGCGTTTTTCAACGAAGTTCGATATGTCGATACTGTCGTTATCTGACCGGCGCTCGTTTTTCCCAATAAGATCCTTGGACGCATTCTGAACGGGGTTTATGCGGCGTTGTGCGGCAATGTCGGGCAGGAGTGTGCCTACGATGATCCACACGAAGGCTACGGATGCGAGCCGTCTCCACATGGCTGTCCGCACCGCTCTCATTCGCGTCCCCCTCCCGAGGGTATGTGGCTGCTCTCGATAGAGACCTTGTTTGTGTCGGCTGTTCTGAAGAACACCTTTATGCGTTCCATCTCAACATTGGTTATCAGCGAATCGGTTATCTCAACTTCCTCTATCAGGTGGGTTGTGTAGTCAACCTGTCCGATATGGTAGATAAAGAATGCGCCGCACTCTTCCGAGGCGAAATAAGGCTCTGAGGTATAATGGAATGTGATTGTATCGTTGAACTCCGGGTTGTCGAGGCCCTGCTCCTTATAGCTGTAGTGGAAGAAAAATGAGGTCTGGGTTCTGTCGAAGCGGAAGGGGAGGTAGGCCGAACTGACACTTTCTCCAGGGTATACAAGCATGGAGTCGGCCGGAGCATCAACCCCTCCGATACCGATGGAGTCGAGTGTCATGGTCTGCTCTGTCGATGCCGAATAAAGCCCCATAAGTGGGAGAGCGCTACGGTTGTCGGTACATCCGTCGGTGTTGCATCCTCCGGCAATGACTGCTGCCACCGCAGGAAGAAGCAGCGCCGGGAGGCGCGTCAGTTTATGTGGTCTTTGGGTTCTCACTCTATTACTCACGCATCTGTTTCCACTCCGGTTCCGATCTCCTCCTCGATTTCATACTCGTTGCGGCGCGGGGAGTTGCGCACCACAAGCTCTCCCACGAATCCTGTCAGGAAAAGTTGCGTTCCGAGAATCATCATTGTCAAGGCTATATAGAAATATGGGGAGTCTGTCACGAGAATGTAGGGGGCACCCGTGTGCATGGCATACAGTTTTGAGGCGCCCACGGCAATTACCGCTACAAGTCCGAGCAGGAACATAAGCGAACCGAGCAGTCCGAAGAAATGCATAGGTTTGATGCCGAATCGGTTTGTGAACCATAATGTAGCCAGATCAAGATAGCCATTGACAAAGCGGTCGAGACCGAACTTTGTGGTTCCGTATTTACGGGCCTGATGTTTTACAACCTTCTCGCCTATGCGGGTGAATCCGGCATTCTTTGCCAGATAGGGGATATAACGGTGCATGTCGCCATATACCTCTATCCGTTTTACCACTTTGCTGCGGTAGGCTTTCAGACCGCAGTTGAAGTCGTGGAGATTCTTTATGCCGCTGACCTTGCGCGCTGTCGCGTTGAAAAGCTTTGTGGGTATGGTTTTCGACAGGGGATCGTAGCGTTTCTGTTTCCACCCGCTTACAAGATCATATCCCTCCTCCTTTATCATGCGGTAAAGTTCGGGAATCTCGTCGGGTGAATCCTGAAGGTCTGCATCCATTGTTATCACCACATCTCCTTTCGCGCGGCGGAAACCGGTGTTCAGAGCCGGGCTTTTACCATAGTTGCGGCGGAAGCTCACCCCTTTTACGTCCGGATTCCGGGATGCAAGTTCTTCTATTACATCCCATGAGCCGTCGGTGCTTCCGTCGTTCACGAAAATCACCTCGTAACTGAAGCCGTTGGCGTTCATGACCCGCTCTATCCATGCTTCAAGCTCAGGAAGCGATTCAGCTTCGTTGTAAAGCGGCACTATAACAGATATATCCATAACTTCATTCAATTATGGCGCCGAGTGGAAACTCCGCGCATTTTTACTACCGCTGCCACCAGCATGGAGAGCAGCGAGCCGCTGAACACTATCAGCCACATCCATGCAAGCACCATTGAGCCAGCCGTAGGCAAGGCGTTGCCGTGTGCTATTTTCTCGAGCTCGCCGGCCATGGCGGCTGCCTCCCCGGTGGAATCGTCGAGGTTTCTATAGTAGTCGGCGGCGGTCGACAGAGCGGTCACTATGAATTGCGGATCGCCCCACTTCAGATATGCGAATGCCGCCAGCCCGAAAATAAGCGCTCCACAGCCGAACATGGTGATACCCTGCATCCAGAGGGCAGAAAATACTGTCATCCCGTGGGCGGCGATGTGGGTCCGCCGCAGGAAGAACCATGTCATTACCGGTACAGCCGCCATGAGCGCCAGAGCCGGAACTGACAGGAGCGATACCTTCATCGCAGCTGCCATACATCCTCCTAAGGCTACCAGACACAGTCCCATCCAGGCGCCGTCGTCGGCGCCACGGGCATAGATATTCTTCACTTTCCCATCATGGGGTGTAGGCCGGTTCTGTTCCATCCCTGCAAAAATAGTGAAAAAACGCCGAAGCGCAAAGGTCTGCGGAAAATTTGATGTGTAATGAAGCATCATGCCGATAATATATTGTCGATTTTTTGACCTACTTTTGAGAATGAGAAAGTTTTTGCTTATCTTTACGGCGGAAAACGCGCCTGTTGGAAGAATCTCCTGCAGGCAGATGTAAGAAATCAAAAATAATTACGAATATGAATATCTTAAAATCAGCCATGGCAATGGTGGCTCTCCTGTCGGTTCCGGCAGGGGCTGCGGCTTACACCACGACCTTCAATCTTCCTGCCACCTTCAACGGGAAGACTATCGTGCTTACCAACTTCGATACAGAACATAAGACTGATTCAGTTGTGGCGGCAGACGGCAAAGCTGTGTTCAATACCGAACGCATCAAACCCTATCTCGCCACAATGGAGGTGGATGGCAACACTATCGTGGACACATTCATCCTTGATCAGGCCGATGTGGTTGTCGATGTCACGTTCGCCGGTGCGGATGCCCCTGCCGGAGTGATGTACTCATCTACAGCGCGTGGCGGTCTGAACGACGAACAGAAAAAATTCTTTCAGGATATAGAGATTCTCGTAAATACCCACAATAACAACGCCAACCGCCAGCTCGACAACGAACTTCCGGTGCAGATGCACGAGATGATTCTTGCCGAGTTGAAGAGAAATATCGACAATCCTCTGGGCTATTATCTGCTTGTAGCCCTCGGTCAGGAATGGCTCACTCAGGATTTCACCGCTCTTACGCGCGATTTTCCGTTCATTGAGAAATATCAGAAGGTGCAGGCTATGCTTGCTTTCCAGCGTGGTCTGGAGGCGACGCAGGTCAATAAGAAGTACACCAATTTCGGCGTGGAATATGACGGCAAGGAACATCACCTGAGCGATGTGGTAGGCAAGGGAAATTATGTCCTTCTTGATTTCTGGGCTTCTTGGTGCGGTCCCTGCCGCAAGGCTATGCCTGCAATCAAGAGCGCGCAGGAGGCTTTCAAGGGTAAACCTTTGAAAATTATCGGTGTAGCGGTATGGGACGATCCCGAAAATTCTCTGGCGGCAGCCAAGCAGTGGGGGCTTACATGGCCTGTATGGGTTAACGGTCAGGAAGATATCACTACCAACTACGGCATCAGCGGTATACCCTGTCTGATTCTGATCGGTCCCGACGGAACCATTCTTGCCCGCGACTTCGGTGCAGACGATCTCAACGCCGTTCTCAAGAAATACGTGAAGTAACCGCATTACAGCGGAGTACACTCCCTGTAGTTTTTTCTTTTTCATAGCCCCGCGCCGCAACCGGCGCGGGGCGTTTATATATAAATAGAATGTATTAATACTTCGTTAAAATTTTAATTTAAGTCGTTGAAAATAAATGAGTTAATTAATAAAGTTTGACATAACAAAAGTAGGTCAAGTGGTTGATTTTCAGTATATTTAATGGTATCTCACCACGCATTAAAGTTATGCAGAAAACAGCACTTGACCGATGTGAGGAAATCGTAACCGATGCCTTGAAAAGTACCGCTAAGGTGCGCAAAAGTTTTAAACCTGCAGTGATTTTAACGCTGATTCTTTACATGGTCATACCGAGAAAGATAAATTTCAAGCAGATGGGACGGTACTCACAAAGCTGTGAGCCCCGGTTCCGCCAGACTTTCTAGCGTAAGTTTGACTGGCTCGGATTCAACACCTCGCTGATGTGGCGCCAATTCGGACGTGATAGCCTCAAGGCAATAGTCATTGATGCCAGCTATATCTCAAAGGCGGGGAAAAAGACTCCGTGATATAGAAAAGTTCTGGTCGGGATGCGCATCGATGATGAAGCGGGGACTTGAGATACTCGGTATCGGCATAGTGGATATCGACGCTCATGACTGCATGATGCTCAGAGCCAAACAGACTCCCGACAAGGAGCGCATGACACAACTCGGCGATGACTACAATCTTGTTGACTGGTATCTCGATGTTCTTAAAAAATATCGGGATTTGCCTCTGCCAATTACAAAATATGTCGTTGCAGATACATGGTTCTCAAAATCACGCTTCGCTGACGGATTGATTGCGATGGGATTACATCTGATCAGCCGTATGCGTGACGATGCCGCCCTGTGGTATCCGTACCGGTCGCCGTGGCCGCCCACGCATCAAGAGTGAGAAAATTATTTCTACAATCTTGATATGAGCTGTTGCGAAGAGTTTGACGTCAATGAGGTCGCGCCTATTGCATCAAGGCCAATTCGCAGGCGATGAAGCGAAACATAAAAATAGTTGTCCACTATCCTACTTCGCCGAACAGAACTTTAAATGCTAAGCTTGTCAAAGAACTCTTTGGACTTGTGGTCGATGCCGCTTAGCCTATATTTTTATTTTTAACGAACTATTGGTGAATAAGAGTATTGGTTAATTAATAATTATGTATTAATTTTGCTGACGCAGACCGCTTGCAGAAGCTCCGGTCAGAGCTTTGGAGTGGTAGAAGGGATGCACCGAAGGTGCATCCAAATAAATATTTAGATAGCGTTTGTCGACGCTCATTTGACAATCTGAAATCTGGAAAATTTCTTATGGGGTCAAATGATGCAGTGATGGATGCCTTTCGATTGTGATATATTCCATGTATCTCCGTAAGGAGGTACATTGTTGTCACATATCAGCGTGAGGCTCTAACTGCTCGTTTCATCCCGAAAGGCATTCCAGAGCCTCAGATTGTGAGACGAGTAGAGATACAGACTCTCACGCTACTTTTTTGTTAACCTGTCTTCGGGAGTCAGCAGGTGCAATTATTTTTTTATAACAATGAGATTAGGCTTATTATGCATGACTCTCATGCTGTCATCAATTCTTTCTGATGCCGTGGCTGCAAAAAAGATTACAATCAATGTAATCCCGGAAACAGCTAAAATCTATGTCGATGGACAATTAGTAGGAAATGGTTCCTACAAAGTGGAATTTAAGAAGGATAACGATTTCTTCGTTGTCAAGGTGCAGGACGACGGTTATATCACACGCACTTTCCGCCTTCTTAAGACAAACCCTAATAACACTGTGCTTTATACGCTACCGGAAGATGAAGCTTATGTCGCGTCAACAGGAGGTGAGGATGGTATGGATCTTGCAAATAAATGGTTTGATGTAACATGTAGAAAAGGGCTATCGGAAGATGTGATTTGGAAGCGTCTTATGAGTGTGACTACCAATTATTTTGATAATATTGAGGTTCGAGATAAATCGGCCGGATGGATTAAGTCGTCATGGCGATTGACCAAGTTTAAACATCAAACTGTACGGACGCGGTTGGAAGTCAGAATGTCATTTGTAGATGATGATGTAATTTCATATCGTGCGAGAATCTCAGTTCAGATTAAAGATAACGAATGTCGTGGAGAAAACTGTTTTAAAAACTATGATCGAGTTCTTCGCACATTTGAACCATTAATTCAAGAATTACAGACATCCGTAGGAGGGGGAGAATAATTATGAAAAATTCAACTAAAATTATCATTATATTATCTGCAATTTTATTAACTTCTACAGTTCCTCTTTATTCAAAGGATCTTTTGGATTATACTTTAATCGGGCTGATTCGAGATAAAAAAAGAGAAAAGGGGGGTAAGCAAAAGGAAAAACTTAATATCTCGGAGTTGTCTGATGTCACAAAGATCGCGGCTCATAACGGAGACCCTTTATCCATGCAAGAATTACTTGAAATGGGAATTTTGTATTCTCCTGATTTTGTTGAAGGTTTAGAAAATTATGGAGTTGATGTTAGCTCAAAAATTGCTTGTGAGCCATTCAAAGATATTACAGATCCAATGTTTGAATGGACACAGTATGACAATTCAACAGGAAGTGTGAAAATGGGGCAGAATGTGTTAATTCTTGATTCAAGAAATCCTTCTGTGTCTTGTATGTCTGTCACTGATTTACAATTTGATCCGAAAGAATCTGCATTTGAATTCGGACTGTCTTTTTACTTGACTCCGGCTGAAGATAATAAATATGTGGGTATGGTGCTCGACTATGAAAACAGTAAACAATTCAAAGCTATAATTTTTAGTAAAAAAGAATTTATATATTATATAGTTGAAAAAGGAGATATTTCAATTATTAAGCAAGGACTTGTAAAACCGGGTAAATTTATCGAAACTATTTATGCTAAATATGAAGGATCTGTATTAAATATTCTTTTGAACGGATTGGAAGTTACAACTCTTAATCGCGTTAGCATTTCAAGTCCCATCTTTGGTGTTATGGTTTCCGGTAAAAGAAAAGCAATATGCGATGGGTTCTATTTTAATATCATTGAATCGCAAGATGGTCAGGAACAATCTACATCTAATACTTGATAGATTGGGCTATATTAAATAAAAATGATGGAGAGGCTGTCTAAGCCAATTGGGTTAGGCAGTCTCTGCTAATAGTTTGTCTATTTCAATTTTCAGGATCGGGAGGTGATTGAGAAGGGATAAGTAGTGCGTCTGGTGTTAAGACTAAACCGCTTGGCGGTTTGACGGATATAGGGCACAGCTGCATAGACGCGAAGCGGCTACGCAGCTGTGGTATCAGTCATATTCTTCATACATATAGCCGCATCGCGGCGAAACAATAGTTGTACCGCGATGCGGCACTTAGATTTAATAGGATTATATAAATCCCGGTTTATCGTCACAATGGCGGCTTCATAACCGGATCTACTTTTGTATTGCAGCTATAGCGGCATCGTTCATTTATGCGGTTTTCTACAATCATGCCGTTTCACGGCTCTGCATTGAAATGTTACGACACTTGGTAAGCAAGTGTCGCTCCGTCTTGCGGCGGACGCAATTAATGCGTCTATAGGAATTGTTTTATTGATAGGTTGTTCGGTTGAATCGAATATGGATTTATATGGACTTATCGGGGTTATCCATAAATTTGCCTTTTGATGTTGTCAAGTTCTTTGCGGAAAATTTCATTGGAGATGTAGTTGTCAAAGACCATGTCTACTTTACGGCCTAAAAGATTCTCCATTTCATGAAGGAAATCAAAGAAAAGGTTCGCCCAATCTATTTTATTTTTAACGAACTGTTGATGTATGTGAGTCATGAAAATTATGACGCATGATAGGTCCGACGTAGCTTTATATCATCCGGGAAAATTACTTATGTTCTTGTCACAGGCGTTTGTAATGAAAGAAAATGAAGCGGAGGGGCATGTCTGTCGGAAAAAATGTATATCTTTGCCTTGCCTATATAAAACTACCGCACAGATGAAACTCTTACCAGCATATTTGATACTTCTGATCGGGATGTTCGCTCCCCGTGTTTCGGCGCAGACCGGACTGATAGAAAAAGCAGGTCAGTTCATTCAGACTGCTTTCAGCGACGGGGCCTCCGATAGCGCTGCTGTAGCCGCCACTACTCTGACCGTCGAGGAACGGCTCAGAGACGATTCCATTCGTCTGCAGGAGATGACTCTCCAGTCGCAGGAAATGAAGCTTAACGAAACGCTTTTGCGTTCGGAGCTCGACAATGCGCGCAACCAGAATATAGTCGCCGATTCGCTGAGGATAGAAGAGCAGCGCCGGAGCATTGATTCGCTGCGCTCGGTAACAGCGGGTGTGCCTGTGTTGGTTGAGGGGGATACTCTTTTTACTCTTTACGCAGGGAGCGGAGGATTTTCGGCTTTCGACCGCGCGGAAATGATTCAGAATATAGTGATGAAGATAGGGAAGGACCGTAGTATCCGACGTGATTCCGTGCGCGTTGCAGACAACGACGGTTATACCGATCTTACCTATGGCGGAAAGGTGATTGTGAGCCTTACGGATCAGGATGCCCTGTGGCAGGGAACATCACGCCGTGAGCTTGCGGAGGGCTATGCGCCTCTGCTTGATGCCAAGATAAAGGATCTGAGGGATGAACACAATTTTCTGCAGATCGCGAAGCGGGCTGCGCTTTTCATCCTGGTGCTGATAGTGCAGTATATGCTTTTCAAACTCACGAATTATCTGTTCCGGAAACTGCGGCGCAGGATAATCCGTTTCCGGCAGCAGCGGCTCCGTCCGGTTATTATACGCGATTATGAGCTTCTGAACACCCGTCAGCTCGGCCGTATCCTGATATTTTTTAGTAATCTGCTGCGGTATGTCGTATTGCTCATACAGCTCACGTTTACTGTGCCGATTCTCTTTGCCATATTCCCTCAGACCGAGAAGCTGGCTCTTACGATATTCCTCTATATCATAGAGCCGATAAAGATGGTGCTGGCATCCATAGTAGATTATATACCGAATCTGTTCATCATTCTGGTGATATGGTACTGTATCAAATATATTATTAAAGGAATCCATTATATCGCCAACGAGATTGAGAACGAAAAGCTGAAGATAGCCGGTTTCTATCCCGACTGGGCGCAACCGACCTTCAATATCATCCGGTTCCTGCTGTATGCATTCATGATAGCGATGATCTATCCCTACCTTCCGGGTTCGAACTCTGGCGTGTTCCAGGGGATTTCGGTGTTTGTGGGTCTTATTGTGTCGCTCGGTTCGAGTACGGTGATAGGTAATATAATAGCAGGTCTCGTGATCACATATATGCGTCCTTTCAAGATCGGCGACCGCATCAAACTTAATGACACAACAGGCAACGTAATAGAAAAGACGCCCTTTGTGACGCGGCTGCGCACTCCCAAAAACGAAGTTGTCACTATACCGAATTCATTTATCATGTCGTCGCATACGGTCAATTACAGTGCATCGGCGCGTCAGTTCGGTCTTATTATCCATACGACCGTGACGATCGGTTACGATGTCCCATGGAGGCAGGTTCATCAGCTGCTCATCAACGCTGCGCGGATGACCCCCGGAGTGCTTGAACATCCGAAACCCTTCGTGCTCGAGACCGGTCTTGAAGACTATTACCCCTGCTATCAGGTCAACGCCTACATCAAGGATGCCGACCGTCTTGGAGATATCATGTCGGATCTTCACCAGAACATACAGGATACATTCAACGAGGCAGGTGTCGAGATCATGTCGCCCCATTATTATGCCGGGCGCGACGGCAACCCATCCACAATTCCTTCCGAATATCTTGACCGCGATTGATTCCGGCTGTCAAATTCAGGTCAGGTGATATAAAAAACCGTTCAATGCAGCGCGTCGGCACGGCACGCTGCATTTTTTATAGTGAATGCACCATTTTTGAAAGTAGATATAATAGATATTGTATTATTTAGCGGTCTGAACAAAAAATAGAATTGTAACCAAAATCTAACTGTATTTTCAATGAAGAAAAACTATCTGTTGGCTGCAGTGGCGCTGATGCTTTTGGGCAGCTGCACGCAGGATGGCGACACTATCTATCAGGAGGTGGATGCGCCGACACTCACACTCGACCTCATGCGTTCCGATCTCATCATCCTCACCCCCCAGGACAAAGGAGTGGCTCTTTCCTGGCCGATGCTGCCGGAGGGACTGAGCCTGACGGTGGATGTGACCATGAATGGCAATCACGTCTGGGAGCAGACTTTCGGACGTGAGACAACGTCGTTCGTGCATGAGAATCTTGAAAGTAATGTGCGCTATGGCTATATGTTTCGAGCAACCGATGGCCAGAACTATTCCGACGGTGTGTTCAAGACCTATACCCGTTCAGGTGCTACCGCCCCCTCCGATGTAAAGGTCGGGCAGTTCGAGGGAACTGCGGGTGGCTACGATGCCTTAGTGTCGTGGGCTCCGCTTGCCGATGCCGACGAACTGACTGTTACCATGACTAAATCCGGTGATGCTCCTCAGACTGTGACTGTCGACGGATCAGCTACCTCATGTCGTTTCAGCGGACTTTCTGAAAACGATGAGTTGCTTTTCACCCTTGTATCGAAAAATGCAGAAGGTGAATCGCTCCCAGTAGAGACTTCCATGAAGGTAGGTAAGACTGCTGTTGCATTCGTAAGTTTCTATGCTACCCCGGAGGAACTGCTTGCAAACGGTGACGACGACGAAGCGTCGGCATGGCTGTGGTTCCACAATGAATATCCCGCCAGCCGCTATCTTTATTTCGGCGATATTAAGTCGGCTGATGATCTTGCTGATCTGCGTGTGCTCTTTTATATCCGCGATGTTCAGGATGGTGATGAGTATGATGTATGGCAGCAGCCTGCTGTGGTTGAGGATGCAACTCCCGCTGTAGCGGAATGGTATCGCAATGGCGGCAACCTGCTGCTGTGGCAGCATGCATGTACCTATGTCGGTGATCTCGGCCGAATTGACAAGCAACTGCTGATGAACAACGACCGCCGCATTACCACCGGTATCGGCTTCTGGAATGCCGACCGCTGGTATATGGCTGTAAATGCAAACCTTGGCGCACGTTACTATATCGACTATTCCACACATCCGATTTACAGCGGAGTTGCAGTCAACAATAACAAGACAATCACCGTGAAGGGCGCATGCTGGACCGAGGATCATAATTGCTGCTTCTTCAATATCCCTTCGGCGCTTACAGGCAAGCACAACCAGAGTGCCGATACATATCGCGAACTTACTGAAACTTACGGAATCTATCCGCTCGCCACATGGGATAATGAGCAGATGAACTTCGTGTCGATGCTTAATGTGTGGGAAGCGCGTCAGGGTAATACCGATTTCCGTGGTACTGTTCTATGTGTCGGCAACGGAGGATTGGAATTCTCTTACAACAATTCCGACAGTTCGCCTGAGGTGAGCGCCCGTCCGATGAACAATCCATACCACGGCAATGTGCTCAGAATTGCACGCAATGCTATTGAATATCTTAAAACCAGATAACCAAGATTTTACCGATGAAACCTATCATATTTTCTCTGGGAGCGATGGCTCTCGCACTCGTGGCATGTACCAAAGAGGCAGATTCTATTGTGGAGGTAGTTAAAGAGGCTGAGACTGGTCAGCAGGCACAGTTGCAGATCACCCCTTCGCCTGAGATTGCAACCGACTACAGGGAACAGTGGCGTCCGCAGATCCACTTCACACCTCGCCAGAACTGGATAAACGACCCTAACGGAATGGTTTATGCCAACGGGATATGGCATCTTTACTATCAGTACAATCCTTCCGGCCAGGACTGGGGCAACATGTCGTGGGGGCATGCGACATCTACCGATCTTTTCCACTGGACCGAACAACCGGTAGCTCTTCTTCCCGATGAGCTCGGATATATCTACTCCGGAAGCGCTGTGGTTGATAAAGACAATACCGCAGGGTTCGGAGCAGACGCTATCGTGGCGATCTATACGACACATGGCGCCCACGAACAGCAGTGTATCGCCTACAGCACCGACGGTGGCATGACTTTTACGAAATATGAAGGCAATCCGGTGATCCGGAATACTTCTCATGGCGACTATCGTGACCCTAAGGTGTTCTGGAGCGATGACTACGGATGCTGGTACATGATTTTCGCTCTTGGAGGCGAACATAGCGCCCAGATATGGAAATCGGAAAACTTGAAGGAGTGGAGCCTCTGCTCTACTTTTGCCGCAGGTTCATACAGCGGTTGCAACCAGGGTGTATGGGAGTGCACAGATATGTTCACTCTCGACTATAAGGGTGAGAAAAAATATGTAGTGACTGTAAATGTAAGCGGTGGCTTTCCTAACGGCGGCGGTTCGGGCACGATGTATTTTGTCGGCTCGTTCGACGGGCGTCGTTTCATCGCCGACCGGTATGCCTATCCCCTCTGGCAGGAGCAGGGGCTCGATAATTATGCAAGTGTCACCTGGTCGAACACCGGCGACCGCCGTGTCTGCATCGGATGGATGAACAATCAGTTGTATTCGGGCAACTATCCCTGCCGTCCGTGGCGGAGTGCCATGACGCTTCCCCGTGAACTTTCGCTTGTCGAGTACGATGGTGCCCCCTTGCTCCGCAACGTTATTGCTCCGGAGATAGAGAATATTGCGGGTGAGTGGCGCGCTGCCGCCGCCGGGCTTGGAATTTCCGATGCGTATCAGCTTGAAGTTCCGGTTAGTCTGGCGTCGGATTGCGTGATTACGCTCAGCAATGGTGCCGGAGATGAATATGAGGTGAAAGTCGATGCAGCCAACCGTCGTCTGATTATAGACCGCGGAGGTCGCACGGGCACATACTCCGCCCGCGAGTTCCCCCTGACTAATGTATGCGGAGCTCTTAATACTGCGGGCGATGAAGTTGTGCTGGAATTTTATGTTGACCAGTCGTCTGTTGAGATCACAACGGCCGACGGATCGCTTTGCATGTCGACACTTGTATTCCCCACATCAATCTACGACCGTCTGAGTGTCGAAGGACAAGATTTATTGCCAAAGGTCAGAGATCTATCCAGAATCTGGTAATATATTTGCAGACTGGAGTGTTCCCCTGGTGAAGGTTATGTTCCAGTCTGATCAAAACAATCGTTTCCATGAGAAAAATTTTTATTCTTTCGCTCCTGGTAGCCTTTGCGTCGGCTATGGAGCTTGGCGCGTCCACGTTAAAGGAAAAGTATGGCTCTTTCTCAGTGATAGGTGATTCCTATTCTACTTTCATGGGGTTTACCGAGCCGCTCGATAATGCGCAATGGTATCCTCATGCCGGGAATGCCATGGCAAGTGTGGAACAGACCTGGTGGATGCTTTTCGAGCGTGCCACAGGGATAACACTTGAGCAGAACAATTCATATTCAGGCAGTACGATATGTACCCACAGCTGGAATAATACCACAGATCTTACAAACTCTTTTGTCGGTCGTGTGGACAATCTCCGCAAGGCTGGACTGATAATCGTGGAAGGCGCAACGAACGATAACAACGCGGGGTCTGCGCTCGGCGAATATGTTTGGAGCGATTTTTCTGACGCTCAGAAGCGTACGTTCCGCGGCGGCACGGCATATGTGATCGATTTTCTTCAGAAGAAATATCCGGAGGCGCAGATAGTGTTTATGCTCAACAGCCAGCTTCGTGGCGATATCAATGAGAGTGTGGCTGTGATATGCGAGCACTACAATGTTCCTCTGCTCCGTCTGCATGATATCACCAAGATTGAGGACCATCCCGACATTCCAGGTATGCTCGCCATAAAGGAACAGTTGATAGAGCTCCTTTGCGGATTAAACGGGATGACATATGTGTCGGAAGACAGCAGTGTGGCGGTAGCTCACGAGATAGCCCATGCGAGTGTTATGGTGAACAAGCGTATGTTTGCGGACCGGTGGAACACACTCTGCTTGCCGTTTTCAATGGATGCGGATGCGGTAAAAACTCATTTCGGTGAGGGATGCCGACTTCAGAAGGCTGTCTCATTCGAAGGTAATGATATAATCTTCAGCGCATGCGATGAGGTGGAAGCTAATGCTCCATGTCTGGTAATGCCTGCCAAGGATATTGATGGCCCGTTTTACGTTGAAAATGTCAATGTTGAACCAGCCGTAGCCGCCGCTGTCGGCAATGATAACATTGTCACAGGTATATATACGGCTACTTCTGCAGGCACTACACGTAAGCCGGTGTATGCCTTCAGCCCTGTGGGAACAGCCTACAGCGCTCTCGGTCAAGGTGCTAAGTTTCCGGCGCTCAGTGTAGTTGCCAAGTGCCAGAGCCAGCTTGATCTTAATGTGAGTATAGAGGATTATAGCGCGCCGAAGCTCCCTGCTCTTTCGTTCGCAGATGCGTTTACTCCGGCGCACGATGCTGAGCCACTGGTGGGTGCGGTGCCCGTCATCGCTGCTGATCCATTCATGAATTTATGGGCGCACGGTGGCGATCTGGCAACCGGGAGTCTGCACCATATCACCGGGAATGTCATGGCATTCGACGGTTACATGATGGTCGACGGAACATTGTATCGGATTATGGGCGCTGGAAACGGGACTGTGGAAAAACGTATTGCCGGCGATACCGGAACGGATATGGCTGTTCAGAAGAATTGTTCGGTGACCGCTACACAGACTTATTTTAAATTTGAGGCTGGTAATGTAGAGCTTACTTTAGTGTTCAGTTCGCCTCAGCTTATAGATGATGCCTCAACATTGGAAGCTGCTGTGAATTATATAACGTATCAGGTTCGTTCGACCGATGAGGCTCCTCATGAGGTGTCGCTTTACCTTGCTCCGACTTCCGATATGGTTCGACGCAGCTCGTCGGGGGCGGTTACGGCATTCACTGATACATCCGAAGGGGTTACCTTCGGTAAATTCGGCGCCACAGCGCAGAACATAAGCGAAGCTAACATCCCTGACTGGGGGTATCTTATGATTATGGCTGACGCAGACCGCGGGCAGGAGATCGCTTTAAATAATAAGTATCTGCTTTTCTCAGATAATCTGGGTGAGGTAAAAGATCCGGTGTCAGACTATACCCTGATCGGACGCGACGAAAATGCAATGGCTATAGGATTCGGGTATGCGCGTTTCCCGGCGCCGTGGACATTGCGTTATCCATCGTTTGCACGTCTGATGATGACTTATGCCGATGAAGTGAACAACCGTCTGGAGGCATGCCGCGAGTTCGACCGCATGATATACGCCGATGCTCTGGAAAGCGGCGGAAAAAACTATGCAGGTCTATGCGCCGGTCTTTACCGGCAGGTGATGTCGGGATGCAAGCAGGCGGTGTCAGATACAGGCGATATCCTTCTCTACAATGTTGATGCGGGTAATACATGGCAGATCTCCCAGGCCGACCAGCTCTATGCTGCGGCTCCTCTGTTCCTGATCTATAATCCGGAGCTTGCATACGGGATGTTTGAAGGTGTGCCGAACTACATAAAGATGTATCCATGGTTCTCAAGTCCATATGGCAATGCTCCTCACCATCTGGGGGCATGGCCGGTGATGGCCGGAAGTCATCTCGACACTGGTGTGGATGCCACTACCGATCTCTGTATTCTCGCCGGTGCAGCGGTGAAATGTGGCGTTGATCCATCAGCAATAAGCGATTACAGCTATAATTATCTGAAATCGCTCTGTAATTATCTTGACCTGTTCACTCTCCCGCAATATGTAGGCAATTTTCCCGGTGAAGGATCCGCCGATGGAGCTATCCGCGACAACGCGTCTCTACGCCTGAAGAGTGTCCTTTCCATGGCTCTGGTAGCATATATCGCCGGTGAGCGTGGAAATCTTTCAGATCAGGCTTTCTATAGCGAGATGGCAGAGCGATGGGAAGCTATATTCCGAAACAGTTTTGATGAAGGTGACCATTACCGTCAGGGCGCATCTGTGGCATGGGGGCAGAAATATCCGTTGTTCTACGATTATGCTCTCGGTCTGAATCTCTTTGACGACGTTATCAGTAAGGAACTCGCCTATTACGCTACCGTGGACAGCGGGGATTATGGCCTTCCCCTTGATTCCCGTTCAGCATCGGATGCAAAGGTGAGCGCTACGATGCTGACCGGTGCCCTTGCCGACGACTTCAGCGCATACGCGGCTCCTGTGATAGCTTATGCAGGAAAAGATGGAAACGATGCTCCGGTTGCGGATCGCTATAATTGCTTGACGGGCGCTCCTAAGTCTGGAGCTGGCTCGGTGGCGCTCGGAAGTGTATGGGGGCGTGTGCTTCTCAACCGTCTCGGATTGTCTGGTGTGACTTCGGTAGGCGTTGACGCTTCTGTAGCTTCAGGAGCAGAAGGCGTTTATGACCTGCAGGGCCGGAAGCTTTCGGGAGCGCTTCAGCCGGGCATCTATATTATCAACGGGGTGAAGACCGTAGTCCGTTGATGATGACAGCAGTATCCGTGCCAACGGACCGCTGCTGATAATGTCGTTTGGTTGGTAGGGTGAAGTGATAAGTCGTCCGGAGCGTTTTGGTTTGGGGGAATCATGGGAATTGTGTAATTTTGTGGTTATGATAGAAGATAGACCACAAAACAATGGTAAGAGCGGAGTTGGCGCCGAAGAGGTTCCGGCTGCGCTCTATCTGTTTCCTGTGCCGCTCAGCAACAGTTCGCGGATCACCGATGTACTCCCGGTAGGGAATGCACGGTTGCTGCGTGGAATCCGTCATTTTCTTGTGGAAAATGTGCGTTCGGCGCGTCGGTTCATGAAAAAGGTCGATCCTTCGATTGATGTCAACCAGATGTCGTTCACTGTCCTCGACGAGCATACCCGTCAGGAAGATGTGGCGCGCATGCTCGAGCCTCTTGAGAATGGCGAGCCGATGGGGGTTATTTCAGAGGCAGGGTGTCCGGCGGTGGCAGACCCGGGTGCCGACGCTGTGGCTGTGGCTCAGCGTAAAGGTCTGAAAGTGGTTCCGCTGGTGGGTCCGTCGAGCATACTGATGGCGCTTATGGGATCTGGCTTCAACGGACAGAGCTTCGCTTTCAACGGCTACCTCCCGATTGAGACTGGGAAACGGACGGCAAAGCTGCGCGAGATGGAGACACGCATACGCCGCGAAGCCCAGACACAGATTTTCATCGAGACCCCCTACCGCAACAACCGCCTTATCGCCGAACTGGTAAAATCACTTCCCGGTCAGATGAGGCTCTGCGTGGCGACCGACATAACCGGGAAAGGGGAGAATATCGTAACCCGCACTCTTTCGCAGTGGGGCAAGACTGAATACGACTACGGGAAGGTCCCGACTATATTTCTGCTATTCTAACGCAACAAAACCAACCGATGGCGCGATTTAAAAAACGGAGCAACATGAACGACGGCATGGGCGGTCTGTTCGACAGTCTCGGAGACAGTCTGTTTCCCGAGATCGCGCCCCTTCCTACTGCGCCTGTAATAGAAAAAGCGGCTAAGAAGCACCTTGAGGAGATTCAACGCCGGCGCACCGACATGTTCGCAGGTGACGACGGAGCCTTCGCACCGCTCGATGTGATACCCGGAATCAATAAACTGAGTTTCATCTCTTTCGGTAGCGGTAGCTCCGGCAATTGCGCATATATCGGTGATGCAGAGACGGGATTACTCATCGATGCCGGGGTTGATTACACTTCGGTGGTCAACGAGCTCAAACGAGTCGGAATAGGGATGGATCGTGTGAAAGGGATTCTCCTTACCCACGACCATTCGGATCATGTGAGATATGTGTACGCTTTCGTGAGGAAATATCGCCATATCGGAGTGTATTGCACACCACGCACGCTCAACGGTATGTTGCGGCGCCACAGTATCTCCAACCGCATAAAAGATTATCACCGTCCGATCTATAAGGAGCACCCCTTCAAGATAGGGAGTTTCGAGATAGTCGCGTTCGATGTGTTGCACGACGGAACCGACAATGCCGGATTCTTTATTTCGCGCGGCAATCATCACATAACGGTGGCAACTGACCTCGGATGCATCAGCGAACGGGCAGATTACTATTTGCGTCAGGCAAATTATATGATGATAGAGGCGAACTATGATGACGAGATGCTCGCCTCCGGACCTTATCCGGAGTATCTCAAGGCGAGAATCCGGTCTGATAACGGTCATCTCGACAACGTTGTGACTGCGGATTATCTGGGGCGTATCTATACTCCGCAATTAAGGCAGATATTTCTCTGTCATCTCAGCAAAGACAACAATCGTCCTGAAAAGGCTTTCAATGCAGTGGAGAGTGCGTTGCTTGCTGCGGGGGTGAAACAGGTGGGAGACGGTTCGGAAACACCGTATGCGCGTATGGCTCCGGTTCAGTTGCGTGCTCTTCCGAGATTCGATTCCACAGGTCTTATAACCTTGCGACTTGACTGAAATCTATATATGGCTGTCAGTGATAAATTTAAATGCTGGATAGAGGCCATGAGGCTTCGCACGCTGCCCGTATCGGTGGCGGGGGTCCTTACGGCTGTAGGGATGGCGCTCGCCGACGGAGGCTTCCGCTGGCTTCCCGCAACTGTATGTCTGCTTTTCGCGGTTCTTGCCCAGATAGCGTCAAATTTCGGGAACGAGTATTTCGATTTTCGCGACGGGCTTGACAAGAAAGGCCGTGTCGGACCGCGTCGTGGGGTGACGGAGGGGGATATCACTCCTCAGGCTATGCTGATAGCCACATTCGTCACTTTGGGGGTGGCCTCATTGCTCGGACTGACACTTGTGTACTGGGGAGGATGGTGGCTGATTGCCGCGGGGGTAGTGATTGTTCTCGGAGCGCTTGCCTATTCGGCCGGACCTTATCCGTTGTCGCGCCACGGTTGGGGAGAGGTGGCGGTGGTGCTGTTCTTCGGAGTGGTGCCGGTGACATTGACATATTATCTGCAGACAGGTGGATGTACCTGGCAGGTATGGTTGGCATCTGTAGGAATGGGGCTGTTGGGGGCCAATGTACTTGTAGTTAATAACTATAGGGATATAGAGGATGACCGTGCCGTAGGGAAAAAGACGCTTGCCGTAAGGTTTGGAAAAAATTTCGCCCTCAGGCTGTATAAGATCAACGGTTATATGGCGTTTCTGCTTATCTTTACGGCATGGTATAATTATGAATGGATCGATGTGTTTCCGATATGTCTTCTTGCAGGAACAACTACGCTTCACAAGCAGCTGACAGTAGCTTCCGGCCGGGGGCTGAATCCGTTTCTCGGTAAAACTTCCCTGCTGATGTTTGCCACCAGTCTGATCATACTGTGTTACGGTATAATAGCCTATACCCTTTGAATTGAACAAATATTCCCATAACGTCATGAAGTTTAATCTGCTACTTGTCGCGTCAATGATTGTGCTTCCGCTTGTCGCTGAGGCAGGTCAAAAGCTGTCCGGAACTCCGATCGGTACTTCAAGAGGCTATAACTATTCTACCGGCAGGGTAGAGAACGATATACAGCAGCGTGCATTCGACGGCGATCTCGAAACCTATTTCGCGACCTATGACAGATCGTATACATGGGTGGGGCTCGATCTGGGCAAATCCTATGTAATAGACAAGGTAGGTTGGTCGCCCCGTAACGACGGTTTAGGTCCTAAGCGGGTGCAGCTCGGTGTGATTCAAGGGGCTAATAGCGAAGACTGGCTTGATGCCGTTCCGTTATATATCATAACCGGGGAGGGAACAATCGGGGTGATGAGTTACGGCGATGTCGATTGCTCAAAAGGGTTCCGCTACGTCCGTTTTGTCAGCACCTCAGACGCACGATGCAACATAGCCGAACTGGAGTTTTACGGAACCGAGGGAGAGGGTGATGACAGCCGGATGTTTCAGGTTACGAATCTTCCGACCGTCTGTATCAATACCGCCGGTGCAGAAGAACCTTACGACAAGGAACATGATATAGTGTCGAACATAATAATTATCGACGGAAATACGGTCAATGTCGACAAGCCCGCAACAGTGCGCGAGCGCGGTAACGCCTCCCGCGGTTTCCCAAAAAAGCCGTGGCGCATAAAGTTTGACAAAAAGCAGAATGTTCTTGATGCTCCCGCCAAGGCGAAGAAGTGGACGCTGATAAACAATTACGGCGACAAAACGCTGATGCGTAATATGCTGGCGTTTGAGATCGCACGCCGGCTGAAGATGGAGTACGTACCTTACTGCCGTGCGGTCGATGTAATCCTCAACGGGGAATACAAAGGGTGTTATCAGCTTTGCGATCAGGTGGAGGTGAATAAGGATCGTGTGCCAGTCGAGGAGATGGAGCCGACCGATACCTCCGGTGATGCGCTTACCGGCGGCTATCTGGTGGAAGTTGATGCCTACGCTTATGATGAACCGGTTGGGGAGTGGTTTGAGACCAACCGGCGTATGCCCGTGACCATCAAATCGCCCGACGATGGAGGTAATTCAGAGCAGTATACATATATCCGCGACTACATGAATAAGGTTGAGAGTTACCTGTTCTCGTCGCGCACGGGGGAGAATACGGTGAAGGACTACCGTAATATTTTCGACGTGGAATCGTTTCTGCAACATTTTATAGTAGGGGAGCTCTCCGGGAATACGGACACATATTGGAGTACTTTCATGTATAAGAAACGGGGCGACGACCTGGTGTATACCGGACCGGTGTGGGACTTCGATCTTGCCTTCGACAATGATAACCGCACTTATCCCATAAAAAACATTACAGGAAGTTTCCTCTATGAGTCGGGCATGGCGTCGGGGGCCAACAATATGATAAACTTTGCAAGCCGTGTTATCCACACTGACCGGCGCACTGAGGCGGATCTGAGCCGTATATGGTCGCTGGCACGTAACGAAAACGGCATAACGGTCGATGATCTGATGGATTATGTCGACGATGTAGCTGATGAACTTGACGCCTCTCAGAAGCTTAACTTTATCAGATGGCCGATACTGAATCAATATGTCCACCAGAATCCGGCGGCTCCGGGAAGCTATGATGCGGAGGTCAAGCGTGTGAAGAACTATCTGCGCAACCGGATCCCGGTGCTCGACAAACTGATGAAATATGATTCCACTATTTCCGGAATAGAGCAGCTGTATGCGTCGGAAGGCGAAGCTTTTGCTCCTGTTGTAGCGGGAAATACAATCGCGCTCGACGGAATTACCCGGTTTGAGGTATATACAACCGACGGACGCATGGTTTACAGCGGTGCAGCCACTACGGGTGAACTTGTTCCGGGAGTCTATATCGTGAAAACCACGCATGCAACTGCCAAGATAGCAATAAAATAGAAAGACAATGCATCTTCAACGGCTTGCAATAACGAATTTCAAGAATATCGCTGACGCCCGTCTGCAGTTCAGTCCGAAGATCAACTGTTTTCTGGGGAATAACGGCATGGGCAAGAGCAATCTGCTTGATGCTGTCTATTACCTTAGTTTCTGCAAGAGCTTCAGCGGTCTGTCAGACAGCGCGCTCGTAAAGCGTGGCGAAGAGTTCCTGACCCTTCGCGGCGAATATCAGCGCAAAGGGATCGGTGAGGAGCTGCATGTAGGGCTTATCCCCGGTAAGCGTAAAAGTTTCAAGCGCGGTGGGAAGGAATATGACCGGCTTAGTTCGCATATAGGTGCGTTTCCGCTTGTGATGGTCGCGCCTGCCGATCAGGATCTTATCAGCGGCACCGGCGAAGAGCGCCGCCGCTTCATGGATCAGGTGATTTCGCAGACTGATCCGGTTTATCTCGATAATCTGATACGCTACGGGCGGGCCCTCCAGCAACGCAACAAACTGCTGCGCGACCATGTAGTCGATCCGTCGCTCTATCTTGCAGTGGAGCTCTCGATGGAGCGGTCGGCGGCATACATAACCAAGGTGAGACAGGAGTGGGTAGGCCGGCTTACGGGGATTTTCGAACGATATTATATGCTGATAGCCGCCGATGGAGAGACACCTTCGATGGGGCTCAAGAGCCATCTCACTGAAAACAACGGTGATCTGATGAAGCTTCTCGATGAGACACGCCGTCACGACGAAATTGTAGGTCACACGACAGTGGGACCTCACCGCGACGATATAGATCTGTGGCTTAACGGAATGCCGGTCCGTCGGGCTGCCTCGCAGGGTCAGTGTAAGACCTACACCATAGCCTTGCGTCTGGCTCAATACGATTTCATGCGCGAGGGAGCGGGAATGAAACCGCTGTTGCTGCTTGACGATATTTTCGATAAACTCGATGCCAGCCGCGTGGAGCGGGTAGTGGAGGTTGTTTCGGGTGATATATTCGGTCAGATTTTCATAACCGATACCAACCGTGATCATCTTGACAATATAATGAGCCGCTCCGCCAACGACCATCGCTCATGGATGGTAGAGAACGGTTCGTTTAACCTTCTTACATCTTCCGGCATATGAAACGGACAGATCCTATGAGCATCCGCCAGATCATAGACCAGGTGCTTGATAATTCATCGCGCAAAAACGACTTTATGGAGCAGCGCGCCATGTCGTACTGGGCGGATGTAGTCGGCTCGGGCGTTAACCGCCTTACCATGCGAAGATATGTGAGTAAGGGTGTGTTGCACGTCTACCTGTCCTCCGCCCCCCTCAAGACCGAGCTTGAATTCCGTAAAAGCGCTATTGTGGCCGCACTCAATTCTCTGGCAGGTGGAGAGCCATTGAAGGAACTGCGCATACATTGAATTGAAACATAACTACTAATCATATTAGAAGTGAGAAAACCTATAACATTGCCCGAGTGCAATAATGAGAAAGTTCCCGCAGCGGAACATCCGTTCTACCACAGTGTGGAGATCCAGACCCGTTTCAGCGATTTCGATATGCTGGGTCATCTGAACAATGCGGCATATCTTCAGTTTATGGATCTCGCCAAGGTGCGCTATTTTGAGGCTGTCACCGGCAAACCGCTGGAAATGGACGGAATAGCAACGGTAATAGTCAACATCAATATCAACTTTTTCTCTCCAGCCTTATTTGGCGAGGAGTTAAGCGTTGTCACAGCTTGCATCAAGATCTCGCACCGTAGCTTTGTGTTGGAGCAAAGGGTTGTGAATCTATCCAATGGCGATGTGAAATGTGTGGCTACGGTGGTGATGGCAGGCTTCGATCCCAAAACCTCTAAGGGAGTGGAACTTGATGCGGAATGGGTGAACGCCCTCAGTCGCTACGAAAGTGGAATGTGATAGGGGAAAGGCTGAAATAACCGATTCTTTTTGTATATTTGCATCGTGGTGTGGTTACGGTATGTATCTGAAAAGTAATTTTGAACTATGCAAGTAGAGCAGACGATGCGTGAGATTCTCGAAGCCGAGAGCCGCGCGATAGAAAATATACCATACTCGCCCGATTATGACAAGGCGGTAGAACTGATAGTGGAGCATGTCCATCGTCGTGGTGGCAAGCTTGTTACCTCCGGGATGGGGAAGGCCGGCCAGATAGCCATGAATATTGCTACGACATTCAGCTCAACCGGTATTCCGGCGGTGAACCTTCATCCTTCAGAGGCGCAGCATGGCGATCTGGGTGTGCTC
The DNA here is from genome assembly GCA_964509345.1 of uncultured Alistipes sp. GTDB lineage: Bacteria > Bacteroidota > Bacteroidia > Bacteroidales > Muribaculaceae > UBA7173. The sequence continues at coordinate 80,839 of CAZDWY010000002.1, read as the reverse complement.
CAGCCTGCCGATGTGATGCTTCTGATTTCAAATTCAGGAAAGACCCGCGAGATTCTTGAGCTGGTAAGCCTGGCGCGCCGTCTGATACTGAATATTCCGATTATCGTCATCACCGGCAATCCTGAGAGTGATCTCGCTACAATGGCTGATGCAACGTTGCTCACCGGTGGCTCGCCGGAGGTGTGCCCGCTGGGGCTCACTCCAACAACCTCCACTACCATGATGACCGTGATCGGTGATATTCTCGTAGTGAATGTAATGAAAGCAACCGGGTTCACCCGCCAGCAATATGCCCTCCGTCACCATGGCGGTTACCTCGGTCAACAAGCCCGCAACAATTACTAATTACTAATTGACAAAGTGAGTACAGGATTAAAGGGTGGCGCACCGGTGGGTGCTCTGCCGAGAGTTGAGAATATGAGGGTGGCTATAGTGGCCGCCGAGTGGAACGGACATATCACCTCGCGCCTTACCGAGGGTGCGCTCGGAGTGTTGCGCGATGCCGGGCTGGATATGGAAGATGATATACTGATATTTCATGTCCCCGGAGCTGTGGAGCTTACCTTTGCCGCGTCGCAGCTTATCGAGGCCAGTCTGTTTGATGCCGTGATAGTATTCGGATGTGTGATCCGCGGAGGCACCCCACACTTCGACTATGTTTGTCAGAGTGTAACCCAAGGGGTCACGGCGCTGAATGCCGACTGTGATATCCCGGTTATTTTCGGGGTTCTCACGGTTGACACCGAGCAGGACGCACTCGACCGAGCAGGGGGTGTTCTCGGCAATAAAGGTGCCGAAGCTGCGGAAGCTGCTATTAAAATGGTTGATTTCAAGAGAAAGGTAGAGGATTTGTGACGAAAAATCTTTAACTTTGCACCCCGTAGTGACCGGAAGGTACTGCGGGGTGCATCTGTACCCGGATAACAAAAACTTTTAACAGTGGAAACCAAGTACATTTTTGTGACCGGCGGTGTAGTATCATCGCTTGGCAAGGGAATTATTTCATCGTCGTTGGCTAATCTTTTGATCGCGCGGGGATTCCGTGTGACAATACAGAAGTTTGACCCATACATAAACATTGATCCCGGAACGCTCAATCCCTATGAGCACGGAGAATGTTACGTTACAGTCGACGGACATGAAGCCGACCTTGATCTTGGTCACTACGAACGTTTTACCAATATCCGGACAACCCGTGCCAACAACGTGACAACGGGGCGCATCTATCAGAGCGTCATCGATAAGGAACGCCGCGGCGACTATCTGGGGAAAACGGTGCAGATTGTGCCTCATATCACCGACGAGATCAAGCGGAAGGTGAAGCAGCTCGGCAATACGGGCAATTTCGACTTCGTGATCACAGAAATCGGTGGTGTGGTAGGCGATATCGAATCTCTCCCGTTTCTTGAGGCGGTGCGTCAGCTCCGGTGGGAGCTCGGTCGCAACAGCGTATGCATCCACCTTACCTATGTGCCTTACATCGCTGCGGCAAAAGAACTCAAGACCAAGCCGACGCAACATTCGGTGAAGCAGTTGCAGCAGCTCGGCATACAGCCCGATGTGCTTGTGCTCCGTACGGAACATCATATCGACAACGATATGCGCCGGAAGATAGCGCTCTTCTGCAATGTCTCACCCGACGATGTGGTGCAGAGCATCGATGTGCCTTCGATCTATGAAGTGCCGGTGAAAATGCATGAGCAGGGGCTCGACAATATAGTGCTGAAACTGACAGGAACGCCTTCTGAAGGTGAGCCTCATATGGCTCCCTGGCTCGGTTTTCTCGAGAAAATGCGCAATGCCTCGGGAAAAGTTACTATCGGGCTGGTAGGGAAATATGTGGAACTGCAGGACGCCTACAAGTCGATTAACGAGGCTCTGTTTCAGGCAGCGACATACGATAACCGCAAACTTGACCTGCGGTTTGTCCATTCCGAGAAGGTCAACGACAACAATGTCGGTGAACTGCTCGGGGATATGGACGGAGTGATAATCGCCCCGGGGTTTGGTCACAGGGGGATAGAGGGAAAATTCGTGGCGCTGAAATGGTGTCGCGAACACGATGTGCCCACATTCGGCATCTGCCTGGGAATGCAGTGCATGGTCATAGAATATGCACGCAATGTCATGGGGCTCGCCGGAGCCAACTCCACTGAGATGGATACCAAGACCCCCTACAATGTCATCGACCTGATGGAGGAGCAGAAGAGCATATCGAACATGGGAGGAACGATGCGTCTGGGAGCTTTCGACTGTGACCTGCGCGAGGGCTCTCTGGCGGCAAAGGCATATGGTGCCAACCGCGTAAGCGAGCGTCACCGCCACCGCTTCGAGTTCAACGAAGCCTATCGCTCGCGCTTCGAAGAAGCGGGAATGCAATGTGTCGGCGAGAATCCCGCCACACGACTTGTGGAGGTTGTGGAGGTCCCGGGCAAACGTTGGTATCTCGGAACGCAGTACCATCCGGAGTACTCTTCCACCGTGCTCTCGCCCAATCCTCTCTTCCTAAGCTTTGTCGCAGCGGCGATAAAGTATCGCGATGAAAAAGAAAAGGAAAAAGTATAAACGATAACAATATCATTATTTCAGTCAATGGACAAAAACACGCTATACGGTCTGCTGATGATGGGTCTGGTGATCTTCGGATTCATGTATATCAACAATAAGGATCAGCAGAAGATTCAGCAACAACTTCAGGAGCAGGCCGAGAAACAGCAGGAACAGGAAGCACTCGCCGCCGAGCGCTCGCTGACGGTTGACTCAATCCGCCCGGATGAACTCGCCGGCATTGCTGCGGTGCTCCGCCAGGCGGGAACACCTGCCGGTGAGGGTGATTCAGTGGCAACGATGCGCTACCGCACAAACACTGTGGATCTTACAGTGAGAGGTGAACATATCTCCGGCACTGTCAACGCCAACGATACGGTGCTGCCATACGCCGATGTGGCAGAATCGCGCTTCGGAGGTGACCTCTCCATGCAGAACCGTATCGCAGCCATTGGCAACCTCCGCTCGGCTCTTGCCGATGCCGACCGCTACCGCGGTTTCGCCCGCCACCTTCACGGCGAGGAAACCACCGTTAAGCTCGCCAACGATGTGCTGAGCCTTGAGGTTACAAACCACGGCGGCAACATTGCGGGGGCTACCCTAATGAAATATGATACTTACGTGAACAAGAATCCGGAGACAGGCAAGATCGACACCGCGAAAGTGGCTGTGTGTCAGCCCGACTATTCGGGATATAACTTCATACTGACTTCTGCCACACGTCGCTTCGACACATCTACATTCTTTTTCACTCCCGAGCAGCCCAACGACTCCACCCTGATCATGAAACTTGATCTCGGGGGAGGTGCATACTGGGGGCTCCGCTACACCCTCCCTGCCAACTCATATGTAGTACGGATGGATGTGGTTCAGAAGAATATGGAGCGTGTCATTCCACCGTCGGTAGCGACTGTCGAAATGCTGTGGCATCAGAAAATGGGACGTAACGAGCGCGGACGTGTGTTCGAGGAACGTAATTCTGGCATATACTACAAGTATGCCGGCGATTCTCCCGACGATCTCGGTAACAACGGCAACCATCACGAGATGCTCAATCAGCAACTCCGCTGGATAGCGTTCAAGAATCAGTTCTTCTCGTCGGTAATGATACCACGCGGTAATTTTATCGGTGCCGAGGTGTCGTCAACAGATCTCAAGGGTGATCCGATGTTTGTGAAGGATCTTTCCGCAAAGGCTACGATGAACTATTCGTCGACATCTGAGAACCCGGTGTCGATAGATATATTCTACGGTCCGAACCTCTATCCGCTTCTGAAACATCTCGACAAGAGCATAGCGGCTCAGGAGGGTGACGCATCCGGCGAGGACCTTCAGCTTCAGAACCTGCTCCCTCTGGGATGGTCGCTCTTCCGCTGGATCAATACTCTGATCATTATTCCGGTGTTCACATTCCTGAGCGGTTTCATCAAGAGCTACGGTATCATAATTCTGCTTCTTACACTCTTTATCAAGTTGGTCCTCTTCCCGCTTACATACAAGAGCTATAAGTCGCAGGCAAATATGCGCGCTCTCGCTCCCGAAATCAAGGAGATCAACGAAAAATATCCCGGTCAGGAGAACGCCATGACCCGCCAGCAGAAGACGATGGAACTTTACAGCAAGGTAGGAGCCAGCCCCTTCGCGGGATGCCTTCCCATGATGCTCCAGATGCCTATCCTCATCGCCATGTTCTGGTTCTTCCCGTCGTGTATCGAGCTGCGCGGACAGCATTTCCTGTGGGCGCAGGATCTTGCGGCTCCCGATGTGATCTGTACACTGCCGTTCAGCATACCATTCTATGGTAATCAGGTGAGCCTGTTCTGTCTGCTTATGACTGCCACCAACATCATCTATACGCGCATCAACATGCAGAACCAGCCTTCCTCATCGTCCATGCCGGGCATGAAGGTGATGATGTATCTGATGCCACTGATGTTCCTGTTTATTTTCAATGATTATGCAGCCGGTCTGAGCTATTACTACTTCCTGTCGCTGCTGATAACGATAGCGCAGACATATATTTTCCGTCTCTGCACCGATGATGAAAAGGTTCACGCGCGTCTGATGGCCAACGCAGCCAAGCCCCGTAAGAAATCAGGGTTCATGGCGCGTCTCGAAGAAGCCCAGCGTCAGCAGCAGGCAATGCTCCGCGAGCAGCAGAAGCGCAACAACAATGGCAAGGGGCGTCGCTGATACAACCCGACAGTAAAACGGTTTATTCTCCTAAAAAGAAATCTCTTTAGTATTTTTTACCAAAAATTCCCTTCGTCCGGAGGGAATTTTTGTTTTATCTTTGTAAATGTTTTCATGATTTCAGCCATATTGCAGACATAGATTCAATTATGAGACTTATAAGTATTGTTATTGGCATTGCAACGACACTGGCCATGTGGGGAGCACCCCCATCCACCGCGGGGGGCGCTTCGCCCATCCGCGCCCTTAATTTCGATAAATATGCGCAGGAAAACTCCACTCTCCCCGCCCCTAAGAAAGATGAGAAACGGATTGTGTTTTTCGGCAGTTCCATCACCGAGGGGTGGATGGCGCAGCATCCTGAGTTTTTTGAAAAGAATAATTATATAGCGCGCGGCATAAGCGGTCAGAGCACCTATGCGTTGCTGTTGCGTTTCCGGGCCGACGCTCTTGATCTGTCGCCTACATGCATCGTGCTTGGGGTAGGGGAGCCGGATATTGCCGCCGGCGACGAAGACTACAGTGAGGACCGCACGTTTGCCAATATCGAGACAATGTGTGAACTCGCGCGTTTGCATGGAGTGCAAATCGTACTCACCTCAGTGCTGCCGGCCGAGAGTTATTACTGGAACCAGAAGGCTACCGATGTTCCAGATAAGATCGAAAGCCTCAACAACCGTATCCGCGCATATGCCCAGACCAACCGTATCCCGTATGCCGACTATTACACACCGCTTGTCCATCCAGGAGACCGCGCGCTGCCGGTAACCTTCAGCGACGACGGAGTTCATCCCAATGGTTTCGGCTACACCATCATGGAACCTGTTATTCAGGCGATACTCAAAAAGCTCTCTGTAAAAAATACCCCCGCAAAGAAAGGAGAATAACCGGTTTACGGATGCCGGAGCCGAATGGCGCAAACAGATACTGTAAAAGATGGCTGTTTGGGAGATTTTTACTACTTTTGCATGAATTGTAGAAGCCAGTAAAATTTGACAGTATGCAGGTAAAACCAAAAAAGGCTCTCGGACAGCATTTTCTGACCGATCTGGGTATAGCCCGGCGTATAGCCGAAACACTCGATGATTACGCCGGATTTCCGGTGGTGGAGGTGGGTCCAGGCATGGGGGTGCTCACACAATTTCTTCTCGAGAAGGACCATGATCTCACTGTGGTGGAGATAGATACCGAGAGTGTTGCATATCTGCGCTCTAACATGCCGGCTCTGGAGGGACACATTCTGGAAGAGGATTTCCTCAAGCTCGACCTTGGAGCTCTCTATCCGGATCGCAAATTCTGTGTAATAGGTAATTATCCCTATAATATATCATCGCAGATCTTTTTCCATATTCTTGATTGGAAAGAGCAGGTAGTATGTTGCTCGGGAATGCTTCAGAAGGAGGTAGCCGAGCGCCTCGCCGCCGCTCCGGGAACCAAAGCGCGCGGAATTCTAAGCGTGCTTCTGCAGGCGTGGTATGATGTCGAATATCTCTTTACTGTTGATGAAAATGTATTCAATCCGCCCCCTAAAGTAAAATCGGGGGTGGTGAAACTTGTCCGGAATAATGTCACTGACCTTGGCTGTGACGAGCGCCGTTTCAAGGCTGTCGTGAAGGCTACTTTCGGTCAGCGGCGTAAAACCATACGCAACTCTATAAAGTCGCTCCTGCCGGCTGATGCTCCAATGCCCGATTCGCCGTTGATGGCGATGCGTCCGGAGCAACTGACTGTCGAGCAGTTTGTCGAACTGACAAACCTGGTCAGCATTTAGGTCACAAGCATCCGGGTGGTGGGAAATGATGATAAAGTAATCAGTAATCTTATCGGTTACGAAAGAGTTTGACGAGGAATATCTTGAGAAGATAAGGCATATGGCCGACCAACACGACGAGGCGGCTCTTAAACAGGTGCTGGAGGAACTGCATCCTGCCGATATCGCCGAACTCATTCAGGAACTTGATCTCGATCAGGCTGAGTACATAAATCAGTTGCTCGAAGGCGATAAAGCTGCCGATGTGCTCATGGAACTCGACGAGGAGGACCGCCGCAAGCTCCTCAGCGAGATGGAGCCGGAGGATATCGCCCGCAAGTTCGTGGATCACCTCGATACCGACGAAGCTGTTGACCTCATCCAGGAACTCGACGAAGAGGATCGCGACGAGGTGCTCTCACACATCGACGATGTGGAGCAGGCGGGCGACATCATAGATCTTCTCAAATATGACGAGGACACAGCCGGCGGTCTGATGGGTACGGAGATGCTTGTTGTCAACGAGAACTGGAGCATGCCCGAATGTATCAAGCAGCTGAGGATGCAGGCGGAGGATATGGATGAAATCTACTATGTTTATGTAGTGGACAACGATGATCGTCTGCGCGGCACTCTTCCGTTGAAAGAACTGATCACTCATCCGTCCGTTTCGAAAATCAAGAATGTGATGGAGGCTGATCCCGTGGCAGTGAAAACGGATACTCCGCTCGACGATGTGGCATTCGATTTCGAGAAATACGACCTTGTGGCGATGCCCGTAATAGATTCGATCGGGCGTCTTGTCGGTCATATCACGGTCGACGACGTGATGGATCGCGTGCGCGAATCGCAGGAACGCGACTATCAGTTGGCTTCGGGTCTTTCGCAGGATGTGGAGTCTGACGATACAATGTGGCGTCAGACAAAAGCGCGCCTCCCATGGCTGCTGATGGGCATAGTGGGCGGTATCGGCAACTCGCTGATTCTCGGAAATTTCGAGCAAGGATTTGTCACAAATCCAGCAATGGCGCTATTTATCCCTATGATCGGTGGTACAGGCGGAAATGTCGGCACACAGTCGTCGGCTATCGTAGTTCAGAGTTTGGCAAACGGAACTCTCGATCTCAAGGATACCGGACGTCAGCTTCTGAAGGAGGTCGGCGTGGGGCTTATCAACGGCTTCATTATCTCGCTGCTGGTATTTATCTATAATGCATTTCAGCTCAATCCTTTGAATCCGACAACTCTGGCAGTGAGCCTGTCGCTGATGGCAGTGGTGCTTTTCGCGTCGGTGTTCGGCACATTCGTGCCTCTTACTCTCGAGCGGTTCAAGATCGACCCGGCCCTCGCTACCGGACCCTTTATCTCGATTACCAACGACATTATAGGCATGCTTATCTATATGGGCATATGCTCCTGGATGATGTCGCTTCTTGGCTGAAAATGTGAATCGCCCCGAGTTGTATGGAACTGTTCAGCGTCGAATTTTATGTAATCATGTTCACTGTGGCGGCTCTGCTTGTAGGGCTGATAGTGAAGCCTCGCGAGAAGGGACCGGCGGAAACCTCGTTCGTGACGGCAATGGTGCTCGACCGCGAGACTGATACCACGCCTCGCCTTGAGTTCCGATGCCTCGATAACGGTGATGTTGCGTTGATCCGCAGCGGATTGTCGGGCATTACGGATACAGCAACCGTCGCGCTTGCGATTACCCGCATAGGTTTTGATATCTCGATAGAGGAGAGGGTGACGCCGGGATCCGGCGGATATCCCGTCGAGAGAGCTTCCTTTTTGCTCGAAGGGCTTGGAGCGGAACGGTATCATATTACCTACAATGCCTCATCCTGTTCGCTTTTTATTTCCGCGACTCTTCCCAATCGCCCCGGAATCAATTTTACGCGTCTGTTTACACGCAGCTGACACTGCCATGCATCGTATCTCTTCAAACCTAATGTATCCTGTATGCATAATGGTGAAGATTTTGTGTGAACGAAGTTTAATTTAACCAAATTTAAGTTAAGCAATTGGGGGAGGGTAAAAATTTGTTATTAATTTTGTGCGCCGGATTTCCGGATCTCTCGAGCTATTTTAACAGAGAAACTATAATTCTATTTACAACTATTTAATTATGAAACTTTACAAAGCCCTCGCCCTCGCAGGCGTAATGGCAGTTGCCGGATCTGCAGCTGCTCAGGATTACAACCGTGTATCTATCTCTTACGACAACACTCACTACGGTTACAACAAAGATTATAAGGCAGATCTTGACGACGATGATGCTGACCCTAACTTCGCGACCAACGGTTTCGGTCTGAACTACATCCATGGTTTCAGCCTCTCCAAGAGCCTTCCTATGTTCCTCGAAGTAGGCGGTAACGTTAACTTCAACTTCTATGGCAAGACTGAAGGTCTGTCTTTCTACGGTGAAAACTACGATTACAAATCGCAGTTCCAGAATATCAATCTTCAGATTCCCGTAAACTTCACATGGCGTTTCAACGTAGTGGAGGATTTCACTATCGCTCCCTATGTAGGTCTTAACTTCAAGCTCCATTTCGTAAGCAAGATGCGTGAATATGTTGACGGCGACTGGGACGATCAGGAGGAAGAAGATGAGGCAAAGGCTTGGACAAATCTCTTCAGCTCTGACAAAGACAACATGGGCAGCAAGGATAATACCTGGAACCGCTTCCAGATGGGCTGGCACGTAGGTGTTAACTTCCAGTACACCAAGTGGAACCTTGGCGTTCAGTACGGAACTGACTTCATCCCCGCTTACAGCCACAAGTTTGAAGATGAAGGCTGGTCATGGAAACCTGCTGTAAACACCGGTAACCTCAAGCTTTCTCTCGGCTATACATTCTAATTTTCCGCACTGCCGGAATCTCGTAAAGAGAGAATAAGAAAAATACAGGTATCGTGCGTTGCGTTCCGCCGGAATGCAACGCACGATCGCTTTTGTCTAATTGAAAAAAATGTTGTAATTTTGCACCGCCTTTCCGGCTCATATAGCAGTCCCCGGAAGGCTCCCTACATATTATAGCTGCTGCATTCCGTGAGGAGCGCATATAAAAGCGGCGATGTGGAAAAATTTGATTGCTTGCAACCACTCAAAAAAATGCTAAAAAGACCCATGAACTATCTTTTTACATCGGAATCAGTTTCCGAAGGTCATCCCGATAAGGTGGCCGACCAGATTTCAGACGCTATTGTGGATGAGATGCTTGCACGTGACCCTAACTCAAAGGTCGCATGCGAGACCCTCGTCACCACCGGTCAGGTGATAGTGGCAGGTGAGGTGAAGTCGTCGGCACAGGTCGATGTCGCCGCTACCGCCCGAAAAGTGATAAATTCGATAGGCTATAACCATTCAGCCCTCAAGTTCGACGGCGATTCGTGTGGTGTTCTCAACGCTATCCATGAGCAGAGCGCCGATATAAACCGTGGAGTGGAGCGTGCGGTGGAGGAGGAACAGGGTGCCGGCGATCAGGGTATGATGTTCGGCTACGCCTGCAACGAAACGCCGATGCTGATACCTCTGACAGTGGCTCTGAGCCATGCTGTGCTGAAAGAGTTATCGAAGATTCGCCGCGATGAGAGCGCGATGACCTACGTTACCCCTGCCGGTATCCGTAAATCATATCTGCGACCCGACGCCAAAAGCCAGGTTACGGTTGAATATGACAATCATAACCATCCCGTCAAGGTCGATACTGTGGTGGTGTCAACGCAGCACGACGATTTTATCCTTCCTTCCGAAGGGATGACACAGGAGGAGGCTGACGAAAAGATGCTTGAGACTATACGTCACGATGTGGAGACAGTGTTGCTCCCCCGGGTGCGTGCAGCCTTGCCTGAACATATCCGCGCCATATGGCCGGAAAACGTAACGTTGCATGTCAACCCAACCGGGAAATTCGTGATAGGCGGACCTCACGGCGATACGGGGCTGACCGGCCGAAAGATTATCGTTGATACCTATGGCGGGCGTGGCGCCCATGGCGGCGGCGCTTTTTCGGGCAAGGATCCGTCGAAAGTAGACAGGTCGGCTGCTTACGCCGCACGCCACATCGCCAAGAATCTGGTGGCGGCCGGAGTTGCTGATGAGGCTCTTGTGCAGGTAGCTTACGCTATCGGTGTCGCTGAGCCGGTAAGCCTTTATGTCAACACCCGCGGAACCGCCAAGGTGAGCATGACCGATGGCGAGATCTCACGCAAAGTCCGCGGGATTTTCGATATGCGTCCCAACGCTATCGAAAAGCGTCTGAAACTCCGCGCTCCTATCTACCTTGAAACTGCAACTTACGGGCACATAGGCCGCACTCCGCGTACGGTTACCAAAACCTTTGCCGACCGCGACGGATCGGAGTTCACACGTGAAGTCGAGCTCTTCACATGGGAAAAGCTCGATTATGTTGACACAGTCCGCAAGGCGTTCGCTCTCTGATACCTGTTTGTCTTATGGCTTTCTCTCCGCGGCATATGAACTTTTGGCTGCTATGGATGCTTCTGGCATTCATGGCAGCCCCTTTTGTCTCTCCGGCGATGTCGACTACCGATTCGCTCAGAATGGTCATCCGCAACAAGGATGTTTATGTGGCAAAAAAAGAGGCGCGAATAGCAGCTCTCAAGCAGGATCTTGCTGCTCCGGGGCTGTCGGCCGACAGTATCTATCGTTTGAATGAGCGTATCAGTGAGGAGTACAGAAAGTTTCAGATCGATTCGGCAATCGCTTATTCGCGCGACTGTATAAGAATAGCTCGTAAGTACGGGTGGAAAGAAAGGGAGATAGCCTCTTCGCTGAAGCTCGCACGATTTTATACGCAGTGTAGTTGCTTTCTTGAAGCCCAGAAAATTCTTGATGATATCGATCCTGCCACTCTGAGCTCTGAACTGCGCAGGCTTTATTATCAGGCCGCCAATCAGTTATGGTCGTTCTATTCCCTGTCTGCACGTTATGCCGACGGACCGGGAGTGAATCTCAATGATTCTTTGGGGCGTTATACTCCCCCCGATTCGTTCAGTCACCGCATATCTGAGGCGAGCAGGATAATTCTCACGGATTCGGCCGGTGCCGAGCGCCGTTTCAGCGAGCTTTTCGCCGTTGTGCCTGACAGTACGATAAACTATGCGATTCTCGCCCATCAGTATGCTGTGGCTCAGCTCTATTGGGGTAATCGAGAGAAGGCGCGCCATTATTATACGCTTTCTGCGATAGCCGATTTTATAAATGCGAACCGCGAAACGGCATCGCTTCAGGCACTGGCCGATATGCTGTATGAGGAGAATCGCATTCAGGAAGCTTTTCTATATACCCAGTCTATAGTCGACGATATCGGAGCTTCCGGCATATCATTCCGTTCCTCCGACAGTTATAATTCTCATTCCATTATGAGCCGGGCATATCGTGCCGAGGAGAGGCGTGCCCACAGAAACCTTATTATATTCCTTGTCGTGACCGGTATCGGTGCTGTGATACTTATGGTTCTCGTTGCATATGTGTGGCTTCAGATGCGGCGCACATTGCGCATGAAGCGTGAACTGGATAAGACCAATGCCGAGCTACATGAACTTAACGATCGCCTTAATTCTACCAATATCAGCTTGAACGACAAGAATATACAGTTGCGTGAAAGTAACAGTATCAAGCAGCAGTATATAGCGCAGTTCTTCGACATCTGCTTCAGCTATATCAACAAAATGGAGCAGAATCAGAATGCGTTGTATAAACTTGCCGTTGCGAAATCATATGGAGAACTGCATGACCGCTTGCGTTCAGTAGCCTTTATCGAAGATGAGCTCGACGAACTGTATCACCGTTTCGATACCGTGTTCCTGAGGCTTTATCCCACATTCGTCACAGAGTTCAATGCTCTCTTGCGCGACGACGAGAAAGTGCGTCTCAAAGGTGACGGATTGAACAAGGAACTCCGTATCTATGCTTTGCTCCGTCTTGGGATTTCTGACAGTGCGCGCATCGCCGGATTTCTCCGTTGCTCGACAAGCACAGTGTATAACTATCGTACAAAAATGAGGAACAGGGCTGCCGGTAATCGCGATGATTTCGAGGCGATGATTATGAAAATCAGTGCCTCATATGATCTGTAAGGCATAGAAAAACACTCATTTACCATCTACACTTTTTTGTGGTTTTTAAATAACTACTTTGCTGAAAATTAGCAGGGTAAATCGTTTGTGCATCTACATAAACAGTTCCACATCTGCATTTCGCCTGATTCTTATGTAAATTTGCAATGTCGAAAAATACCGACACGACCAAAAAGGTGCTTCCGGAGAGTTAGCCCGAGTGGGATAGAACCGGCCGCATCAGAGAAACTTTTACAGTGAAATGGGAAAGTTACTCTCTTCACTGATTCATTTCGCTTATCATTTTCAATAATTCCGAGTGGAGTGTACCGGTCAATGACGTTACCGGATGACTTAAAAGCCGCGTCCGCTGCCGTGAGGCACCGGACGCGGCTGATGTTATCTGACAGTCGCCTGATGCATGGGCCAACGTGAACTGTAGTAAAGGCGCGTTCCGGTCGCCTATCCCCAAACCTCTATTTCAGCGGTTGTATGATAAAAAAATGCAATTGTTTTGTACTCAGCGAAAAAAAATGTATCTTTGTGCGCTAAATTTGCCTCAGATCGCTTGCGCTCAGCCTGAATGCATTTGTCGTGTAGCGGCGGTACTGGTGGTGTAGCCATTCATTATCAGTGAAATAAATAGAAAAATAAATAAACGTTTATCAATTAAATGTCAACACTTGAACAAATCCGTCAGAGGCCAATTCTGATTATTTCGATCCTCGGTCTGGCCCTTCTGTTGTTCATCCTTACGGCGGTAGACCGCCCGGGAGAACTGTTCACCGACAACCACACAGTGGTAAAAGTCGATGGTGAGAAAATCGATTACATGGAGTTTCAGAAACGCGTGGAGCAACAGCAGGAGCAGCTTCAGCAGCGTGGTTATACTAATGTGGACGCCGCTCAGGTGCAGGAATATGTGCTTCAGCAACTCGTTAATGAGACTTTGATGAACAAGGAATTCGAGCGCCTCGGTCTTACCGTTACAGATAAGGAGCTGTCCGAGGCTATGCTTGGCGCTACTCCGCTTCCCTATGTAAATCAGATGGTTCAGAGTATGGGAGTTCCCTCTGCGAACCTTCTTTATGAAGCAGCTTACAATCCCTCGCAGAGTGGCATAGATCCCCAGCAGGCACAGGCCTTCCAGAATGCATGGACTGCTCTCGAGCGTGATACAGAAAAAATGCTCCTCCAGCAGAAGTTCCTTTTGCTCTTCCAGGGTACCCTTACAGCCAACAAGCTTGATGCCAAGGCTCTGTTTGATGAGAACGCCTCAACCTCTACTATCGCGTATGCGCGAAAGGATTTCTCATCTCTTAAGGAGGAAGATTTCCCTGTGACACCCGAGGACCTCAAAGCTGCCTACAAGGAAGATAAGAACCGGTTCCGTATTGCAGAACCACAGTATATTCTCAATTACATCTCGGTAGACATCAAGCCATCGGCTGACGATCTGACCGCAGCCCAGAAAGAAGTTGAGGATGCAGTGACCGGTCTTCGCATGAATCCTGGCACAGACGCAGTAAGCGGCAACGGCAAGTTTTATGTTAACCGAGTTTCGTCTACCGCTGCCAGTCTCGCTCCGGCTCTCCGCAATGCCGTGACAGGCATGGCTGTGGATTCTGTAGCAGTAGTGGCATTTGTTGATAACCAATATACAATTGCAAAACTTCTTGATGTCACCACATCGGTCGATTCTGTGCTTCTCGATGTGGCATTCCTCAACGAGAATATGGCGGCTGATTCTATAATGGGTCTGCTCAACACAGGAGCCAAGGCTGGCGATCTCGCAGAGGCTGTGGTTCAGCATCAGGACAGCGTATGGGTTTCTCTTCTTGCTCCCGGAATGGCTCCGATGAAGGAAGAACTCACCAACGCCGAGACCGGTCGCTACTTTACCCCCGCCAATAACAATGGTAATGCAGGCATGGCTATGCGCGTGCGCTCACGCAAAGCGCCTGTGCAGGTTTATGATGTGGCTGAGATAACCTATGATGTAGTGCCCTCAACAGCAACCATCAACAAACTTAACTCTGATCTCCGAGCTTATATCACCACCAACAATACGGCTGCTACCTTCGTGTCGGAAGGTTCAAAGAGCGGATATCAGCCTTTAGTGGCAACTGTTACTCCCTCAAGCCTTTCGGTTAACGGTCTCTCTGATTCGCGCGGGGCTGCCAAGTGGGCTCTTTCCGCAAAGAAAGGCACTGTCTCGAACATTTATTCCGATGACCGCGATTCGCGTCTGCTCGTCGTTGCTCTTACCGATGTGTATGAAGGTGACTATGAGCCCATCTCAAGCGAGCGCGTCAACTCTTACCTCACGCGCCGAATCCGTAACCGCAAGATGGCTGAAAAGCTCATTGCCGATTACCAAGGCAAAGGTAAGACTGTAGCTGAATACGCTGCTGCCATGGATTCCAAGGTCGATACAACTAATGTCACTTTCGGTCAGTCTTATGTGCGTAACTTCCCGATGTATGAATCAAACCTCATCGCGAATGTAGCGGTAGCGAAGCCCGGCGAGGTAACCGGTCCTATCGCTCTTAACAATTCGGTAGTTGTGTTCGATGTAACCAAGGTTGACAACTCAGGTCGTACGTTCGACTTCGAGAATGATGCAATGGTATTCAACCAGCGCGAAGGTGCTTCTTCGTTCGAGCGCAATCTTCCCGCTGTTCTGTTGGGTAAGAAGAAGGTTGACAACCGCATCCAGAACTTCTACAGCGACAGACAATAAATAAGGCTTATTAGCGCAATTAGATAGATATTTTTTCATAGCGAGTTCCTTCCGACGTGATGTCGGGAGGAATTTTTTTTATACCTGTTTCAACATTTTGTCAGAGCATGTGGTTATAAAGATGTCAACCCCGTGAGCCGGTTCTGTTTTTTCATCCGGTATGAGGGGTGGTAGACTCTAATATTATTTTCATCTAACAACGTTTCAAAATCTATCTGACAGTTATGAAGAAATTTTTACTCTCTGCAATCACAGCTTTGATGGCTTTAGGTGCATCGGCACAGAATTGGTACTCCGGAGGTCAGGTGACATTCGGTAGAACGACAGAATCGGCAAGTGGTGTGAAGAGCACCCAGGTGACCGTGCTTCCAGAAATCGGTTACAATGTTACGGACAATGTAGCGTTCGGCTCCGTGCTCGGAGTGTCATACAGAAAATCGGGTGGCGAGGAGAAGACCGTGTTCAAGGTAAATCCTTACATGCGATATACCTATCTGAATTTTGAGAAGGTAAGCCTGTTTGTCGACGGTGGTGTCGACTTCGGTATCGGACGTGCGCATGGATCTACTGCAGTAGAGTACGGCATCGGTCTCCGTCCAGGTGTGTCGCTTAATCTTAACGAAAAGTTCAGCCTGGTGGCTCACGTAGGTTTCCTTGGGTATCAAGGCGGCAATGGAACAGCAAAACACAACGGGGCGCCTGAGAACTGGGGTCTCGACCTGAACAGCAATAATCTGATGTTCGGTTTCTATTACAACTTCTGATACCCTCAGGTATAAGAAATTTACGCGGCAAGAGGATATGTATGTACCATAATCACATACATATCCTCTTGCCGGCTTTTTGTATGGCTATCTGACTCTGTCGGGATTCTTGGCGATAAATTCTTTCCACGATTTAGGCCCGGATGCGATCGTTGGACGCGAGGTCTCGTAGAAGTGACATAATGCAGCCGCCAGAGCGTCGGTCGCGTCAAGTTCAGGAAGCAACTGGTCGCGGTTAATGTTAAGAATGCGTCGCAACATCTCCTGTACCTGCTCTTTCGATGCCGCTCCGTTGCCCGTGATAGCCATCTTTATCTTTCTGGGCTCGTATTCCGTGATGGGAATATCGCGGGTGAGAGCCGCGGCCATCGCCACTCCCTGGGCTCGTCCAAGTTTCAGCATCGACTGCACGTTTTTCCCGAAGAATGGAGCCTCTATCGCCATCTCGTCGGGAAGATATTGTGAGATGAGGCTCTGAACCCCATCGAAAATGCGCCGCAGACGAAGATAGTGGGTCTCGAAGCGGCTTAGTTTTATCACACCCATCGCAATCGCCGATGGCTTTTTACCTACGACGCGCAATATCCCGTATCCCATGACATTCGTGCCCGGGTCTATGCCAATGATTATGCGCTCCGTCTGTGAGGTCGTGTCTGCCATAGCTCCGGAGGTCAGAGATCGATAATTTCCATATAAGTCGTGAAATGCATGGCGAGGTTCTTCCATCGCGCGCATAAGTCGTCTTTGAGCAGGGTGGCTGTTTCGTCGTGCCACTTCTCGGCTGCCGCCAGGTCGTGAGCCTCCATCTGTATGGCTATGCTTTCAGTGTCGGGCTCAATGCGGGTAAGAACTCGGGCTACGCGTGGCTGCGCGAAGGTTTCCGAGGCTTTCACCGCGGGGAGGTAAACCGTCCGTACCCAGTTGAGGAAATCCTGTTCAACGGAGGTGTGGACTACGAAGGTGGTGTTAAGTATAACGGATGCCAAGGGGAAATATCTGTTTAAAATATCAATCAACGATGTCTATTCAGTTCCGGCGCGAAAATCTGCGGCGGAGCGCGCGCAGCAGAAAACCTAAGTGCCGCCCTACGGTTGGCACTGTTCCGTAGAAGTAACACATTATGCGGAAACGCTCCATGAGAGAGCGCGCGCGGTTGCGGGTGGTGGCTCCCTCGTTAAGGTAGTCGATCATTACTCCTGGAAACAATACGTTGTGGCGCGAATGCTGAAGCACACGTATGCACCATTCGTAGTCGGCAGAAAACCGATAGCGCATATCATATTCACCGGTTATACGGCGCAGGGCGGCAAAGGCCTGGTGGCAGACAACCATTCCGTTGGCGAAACTGCGGTATGTCAGGTTGTCGGGGGCGATAAGATGTCGGGAGCCTACGCGCTTTCTGTCATTGTCCACCAGGTCGGTCTGTCCGTAGATTACACCCGGGAAATCATTTTCGAAAGCTATTTCCGTCAGCTGCTCGAGGATCCGTGGAGTGTGGAATGTGTCGCCGGCATTCAAAAAAATCACATACTCGCCCGTGGCCTCCGCAAGGCCCTTGTTCATGGCATCGTAAATTCCTTTGTCAGGAGCCGACATGAACCGCATGTGTTCGTTCGGATTCTCCTCAATCACTTTACGGGTATGGTCGGTGGAGGCTCCGTCGATAATCAGGTGCTCGTAATATGGCGAGGTCTGCTCTGCCACACTGCGCAGAGTGTGAACCAGATTGTCGGCTGAGTTATATGTTACCGTAATGATCGAGAAGAGGGGAGGAGTGTTACGAGCCTCTTCGCGTGTTGATTTCGGGCTGTTCATGCGTGATTTGATTCGAAATGCGAAAAGCAAAGG
This sequence comes from uncultured Alistipes sp., assembly GCA_964509345.1. Taxonomy (GTDB): domain Bacteria; phylum Bacteroidota; class Bacteroidia; order Bacteroidales; family Muribaculaceae; genus UBA7173. The sequence continues at coordinate 62,907 of CAZDWY010000002.1, read as the reverse complement.
TAGCAAAAATTATCACAATTCTATATAACATTTCGCCTTGATTTTGGCGGAATATACTATCTTTGCATCAGAAAACGTGCTTGCCGCAGCGCGACAATGCTCTGTTTGAGCTCCTTTGTGTCGGAATATGATGTCAGAGGAGCGGTAAACCATTATATCACAGACCGTTTGCGACGCTCTCAGTTATATATAATAATTCTGTTTCTGCTTTGCTTTGTCTCGGGGAATATCATTTCCCGCGACAGGCAGGCTGTGGAGCATAGTGCTCCTTCCGCCGAGATGCCATCCACGCCCGAAGCAGACACAGCTCTCTCCGGCGACACAATTGCGGCGCAAGACAGCATTCCGTCAGATAGTCTGCGTATTTCCAATGAATATATCGGGTCTGTAGCTCCACGCCCTTCGCGCATACGGCGCGACAAGGTCGATCTCGATGCGCAGGTAGTGTTCAGTTCCAAGGATTCAATGGTGCTCGTCGGGCGGCGCACCACTTACATGTATGGCGAGGCATCGGTTGATTACGGCGATCTGAAACTCAATGCCGACGAAATACAACTTGACTTGAATAAGAGCGAAGTATATGCCTGCGGGCGCGAGGATAGCCTCGGCGACATTATCGGAAAACCAATATTCGAGGAGGGTGGAAGCTCATACGAGTCGGGCACCATGCGATATAATTTCAAAAGCAAGCGCGGCTATATCACCAACGTGGTCACTCAGCAGGGGGAAGGATATCTCACCGGAGGTCAGACCAAGAAAACCGACGAGGATGACTACTACATCCAGAATGCACGCTATACTACCTGCGATGATCACGATCACCCCCATTTCTGGCTACAGCTTACACGCGCCAAGATGCGCCCTAAGAAGAATATAGTGACCGGACCGGCATATATGGTTCTGGCAGGGCTCCCGTTGCCTATCGCCGTGCCGTTCGGTTATTTCCCATTTACGTCGAAATATGCATCCGGAGTGATAGTGCCGACCTTTGGCGACGATTATAACCGTGGATTCTATCTGAGCGACGGCGGATATTATTTTGCCATCAACGACAATATCGATCTCGCCCTTACCGGTGAGATATATACGAAAGGGTCGTGGGGGCTTTCGGCTCAGTCGACCTACCGGAAGCGATATAAGTACAACGGTAATTTCCATATCAACTATCTCAAGAGTATCTACGGTGAAAAGAGCGATCCCGACTATTCCACGTCGACAAACTTTCAGGTGATCTGGAGCCATTCGCAGGATGCCAAGGCAAATCCGAATATGAACCTGTCAGCTTCCGTCAACTTCACAACCTCAGGATATTCGCGAAGCAGTGTGGGATCATATTATTCGTCGGCCTTTACGGAGAATACCAAATCGTCGACGGTCAATCTGAGTTACCGTGTACCCAATTCAAAATGGTCGATATCTACATCGCTCAATGTGTCGCAACGTACTCAGGACTCCACCCTCTCGGTGTCGTTCCCCAATATCAACGTGACTTTGGCGCAGATATTCCCCTTCAAGCGCAAACGTGCCGTCGGAGCCGAGAAATGGTATGAAAAAATCAGGATGTCCTATTCCGGACAGTTCCAGAACTCCCTTACTGCCAAACAGAACGTGTTTCTTCAGAAATCGCTTATCAAGGACTGGCGCAACGGCATGAAGCATTCCGTGCCTATCTCTGCCACCTTCCCGCTTCTGACATATATCAACGTAACCCCTTCAGTAAGTGTGATCGACAGAATGTATACCCAGAAGGTTCGCCGCCAGTGGGATCCCGCAGCTTCGGCTGAGGTTGCCGATACTACCTACAGCCTTTACAACGTATGGGATTTCAACGCATCCGTTTCGCTCGATACCAAAATCTACGGATTCTGGCAGCCGCTCGGATTTCTGGGCAAGAAGGTCAAGATGATACGCCATGTGCTCACACCTACGGTTACCTTCTCAGGTGCTCCCGACTTCTCGTCGTCGTTTTTCGGCTATTACGGCACATACAATTACATAGACAATCAGGGGAATCCGCAGAGCAAGAAATATTCCTATTATCCCTCGCCGCTTTACGGTGTGCCGGGACAGGGAAGAAGCGGAACTATGTCGGTATCGCTTGCCAACAACCTTGAGATGAAGGTGAAATCAGACAATGATTCCATCGGTGAGAAGAAAATATCTCTTATAGAGAATTTTTCGGTATCGCAAAGCTATAATTTCGCTGCAGACTCGTTGAACTGGAGTAATATAAACACGTCGATTCTTCTTCGACTTACAAAAAGGTTCAATCTCAATCTCTCGGCTACATGGGATGTATACACATATGAACTCAACTCCGCCGGTAATCCAGTGAAGGTCAACAAACCGCGCTGGACTGTCGGGAAAGGTATCGGACGCCTCTCCTCAACCGGAACGTCGTTCAGTTATACCATAAACAACGATACTTTCAAGAAGAAAGATAAGAAAGACAACAAGAACTCTTCGTCAAAGCCACCTGCCGATGACAATTGGGACGACGACGAGGACGACTCTTCTACTCAGGGAGGAGGTGGCCGGCGCAACGGCGCGGGAAACAAAGACGACCTGAACCTCGATGAGGATGGCTATGTGCCGCTCGAGGTTCCCTGGAGCGTAAGCCTCAACTATTCAATAAGCTATAGCTATGGAGCTTTCAACAAGCGCAAGATGGAATATGACGGCAAGATTACCCAGAATCTCAGTCTTTCCGGACATATACGTCCTACTAAGAATTGGGAATTCTCCGCAAGCTGTTCCTACAACTTCGATCTCAAGAAAATAGCCTACATGAATCTCAATATCTCGCGCGACCTCCATTGTTTTACGATGCGTGCCAGTGTGATCCCGGTAGGACCCTATAAATCCTACAACTTCCACATTTCAGTGAAGTCGTCGCTGCTCTCCGATCTCAAATACGACAAGCGCTCGTCCTACTCCAATGGTGTGAAGTGGTATTGATAAGTTCGCGAGGAAATAACTTGAGGGTGTGTCCGAAAAAAACGACACACCCTCGTTTGTATCCGGATGGCGAGGGGCAGTCAGAACAGTTAAGATGGAAGCAGCTGTCGCCCCCCCCAGATGAACCATTATGAGTGCACTCTCTTGATATTGGTGATTTCGGTTGCAGAAACTGATCAGAAGTAGAAATTCTGATGGCGAGGATAGAAAAGCATGCCAGAACCTACCTCCTGGGCAACACTTTCGCCCATGGAGTTGGCTACGATCGCCAGAGCGAAGCGCATGGCTGCTGCCGGGCCGTTAGCGGTGATTATACGGTCGAGGGCGATCAGTGGGGCGTCGCGACGAACGGCGCCGCTCATACGGTCTTCGAATCCCGGATAGCAGGTAGCTTCCATACCATCGAGAATACCCAGCGGTGCGAGAACTACGGCCGGGGCTGCGCATATGGCTGCAATTTTGCCTGAATGCGACTGATTGATCAAAAGGGTATTTAGCGGACCGAATTTTGAAAGGTTCTCCGCACCGGGCATCCCACCGGGAATAACGAGCCATTCCGGTGTTATGAAATCGACCTGATGGAAAAGTGTATCGGCTTTTACGGTCAGGCCATGTGCTCCGGTCACTTCCTTGTCTGAGGTGATGGATACGGTCTTTACATCCATACCGGCGCGTCGCATGACGTCCAATACCGTGAGGGCTTCTATCTCTTCGAAGCCGTCTGCCAGGAAAATGTAAGAAGTGTTCATGTCAGTGTAGTTTTTTAGGGGGTAAGATGGTGTTGTCGGGCGCTTGAGTGCTGGAGCGCTGTCGTGTGACAGTATGTCTACTCAACGCAAAGAAACGTATATTAGTTCAATTTTCCAAATGTTACAGAGTTTTTTTAATAAGTGCAGCCGTAGAAATTATTTTATTTTATCCCGGAGCATACATACAGCCGTATTTCGGCAGAAGATGAAGAGGTGGAGTTAACTACACGATAAAAAACGGCGGAAGGATGCCGCGGATGATATAAAGCTCTGTTGAAAATATTATGCGTATTAATTTCCATGACTAACTTAAATATATTGATTACTCTTCCGCCATTTAACCATTCAGCGTTTTCTGTTTGCTGATAAGATGTGCGATGATAATGCACGAAGCGGATATAAACAAAAATTCAACTAAAAATATAGTGGAAATCTTGTATGAACGAGAAATATAGTTTAAATTTGCACCATAATAAAAATCAACCATCAAGTGTAAGTTATCTGAACTCAAATATATCTCAATCAGTATGAGTGCTATTCATTGCCATTTCAGCCATCTGTTTATTTGGAAAATACTGTTCGCTATGCTTATGGGAGCATGTGTCACATCTGTGTACGCTGCTGATCCACCTGCATATAGGGTTCGTGCGTCGGTTGCTGACAGCCTTGGTCAGCCCGAAGTATATGCGACAGTAAGGATATTCGCGAATTCCGACAGTGTGAAACCACGTGTGCTGACAACAACCTCCGACATAGGCATACTCGACGCCATCCTCCCCGATACCGGGAGCTATCGGCTTGTAGTCTCGTCAGTAGGAAAGAACCCCTTCGAGATTGATTTTTCCGTAAGCGACGATTTGCCGGATATAGACCTGGGAGCGATACGGCTCGACGATAATGTCAATGAGCTGGCGCAGGTCGAGGTGGTGGCTCAGCGTCCGCTTGTGGTACGCGAGATCGACCGTCTGGGCTACGATGTAAAGGCTGATCCGGATGCATCTACCTCCACGCTGCGCGATATCCTGCGCCGTGTCCCTTTGGTGTCTGTCGACAGCGAGGGGAATATAAAGGTGAAAGGCTCATCCGATTTCAGGATATACAAGAACGGACGCCCTAATAACTCCTACACCAAAAATGCAAAAGATATTTTTGCCGCCATCCCGGCTTCATCAATTAAAAAGATTGAGGTAATTACAGATCCCGGCGCGCGTGAGGATGCGGAGGGAATCGGAGTGATTCTGAATATCGTCACGGATTCCGACACTGCGATGAAGGGAGTTACCGGTACGGTAAATATTTCCGAGAATACAAATAATATCATACCGAGCCCATCCCTTTGGCTGTCATCGCAGATCGATAAGGTGACATTCTCCCTGAACGGTGGATACAACAGATCCCCTGTTTCAAACAATACCAAATCGTGGTCCGACATACGAACCGAATATTATGATACCGGCAATCTTTATGAGTCTTCCTCATATGGCGAATATCCCCAGCAATCGGGCTGGGGTGGAGTTGAACTTAGCTGGGAGCCTGACACACTCAATCTTTTCACCGTCGAGGCAAACGGGTGGATATGGAGCGCGTTTGATCAGAAGATCCAGGAAACGGTGACGATGTATGGTCCCGGAGCAGACGGGGCGCGCCCTATTCTTTACGCATACAACAGTATCGTGCGTCCGGCCAACAGCAATTACGATTTCGACGGATCGGCAAACTATCAGCGTTCCACCCGTCGGAAAGGGGAGACGATAACACTGAGCTACAGAATCTCTGCAAACTCACAGGATATCAACAGTGAGACTCTATACACCGATATGCTTAATTGCAACTTCGGCTATACCGGGCAATATCAGAATTCCGTACAGAATTTTATCGAACAGACCGCACAGGCCGACTGGAGCCGTCCTTTCGGTGAAAAACATAAACTCGACGTAGGCGCGAAGGGTATTTTCCGCCGCAACCACTCGGTGAGCGATCAGGAATACTACGGAAACGGAGTGCATCCCCACGACAATTTTACCCATCTCACCACAGTAGCAGCTACTTATGCCGACTGGCGCACCACGCTCGGGAAATGGAGCCTCCGCGCAGGGCTGAGGTACGAATATTCGCATCTTGCCGCACACTTCCGTGAGCAGACAACCCCACGCCCTGATTTCTCCACCGATCTCAGCGACTGGGTGCCCAATGCTTCAGTAGCCTGGAATGTCAACGATGCCAATATGTTGAAGCTAAGCTACAACCGCAATATCCGCCGTCCCGGTATCGGCTTTCTCGATCCGGCGGTAACCTTGACGCCAACAACAGTAAGCTACGGTAACCCCGATCTCGGCAGCGTGGTCTACAATAACTTCTCGTTCAACTACTCGCTCATACGGAATAATTTCAACCTCGAATTCAATCTGGCGGGGACTCTGGTAAACAATTCTCTGCAGGACTCCCAATGGATTGACGAACATGGACGCATCGTCAGCACATATGCTAATATCGGCCGCATGCGTGCATTTGATGCCTCGGTGTATTTTCAATGGACTATAGACAGCAAAACGCGCTGGATCATGAATCTCTGGGGTGGTTATACTTATATACGCCAGCCCGGGACACTCGACGCCGACGGCAATCAGGTGTTTATATCCAGCGGACGCTGGTGTATGAACCCTTGGACACGCATAAGCCGCGACCTGCCATGGAAACTTGAACTATCGCTCTCAGGATGGTGGTGGTCGGGTGGCATATGGAATGTTTATACCCATCAGAAGCCCAACAAACCCGCATATTCGTTTGCTCTGGTGCGCAAGTTCCTGAAGGATGACAGACTTACTGTGCGCCTTACTGCCGACCGTCCGTTCGGACCGAAAAACATTGGCTCTACCAATTGTACATATAATCCGCAATACCGTTCGGAGACGGATTATACCTTCCTTGGGGGACAATCTTTCGGTGTCAGCGTCAGCTTCCGCTTCGGTTCGCTCAACGCTCAGGTTAAGAAAACTTCAGCCAAAATAAGCAATGACGATCTCGAAGGGCAAAACCAGAAGAAATAAGGATAGGTTTATATAAGTAGGAAGTCAGAGTTATGAAGGCATAAGCTTAAACTGCCTTGATAACTCTGACTTCTGACTTCTGACTTATTATAGGCGGTAGAGGAGATAGCCTCCGGGGCGCACGTATTCCGATGGGGTGGCTTTACGCAGCGAACCATCGGGATTCACCATGCGGAGTTTACCCTTGAATTCGGCATCAATCTGCTGGGCGTGGTGGATATCGCGGTTGACAACCATCAGATACTCCTTCCCGTCGCCACCTTTGAGGTGTGACACGAGTACCCCCTCGCCGCTCGCTGTGAGCGAGCTGAATGGCTCCGGCAGTGTTGTCAGCGGTTTTGTGTCGGGGGGCAGCTGACTTCCTGTGTGGCTTACATCGGAAACTTCGCAGCCGAGGAATATCGGTGCGAGAGCCTGAATCTCGCGGTTAAGATCGCGGATAAGATAATATACATCCGTACGCTGTCCAGTTTGGTCGATCGGGGAGTTATGAAAATTCCATACAGTGGTCACCGGTTCCCAATATGTGAAATACTGGATGCACTGCGCGCCGTATGCAAGTGCAGAAAAGGCTTCCACACGGATGTGAGGGTCGCGCGGAATAGGATAGGGAGTATGGGCTGTGGAGAGACAGAAAGCCCAGAAGGGGCAATTGTTGGCACGGCTCACACGGCGGGCAGCCTCGAGGTTCTGGAACAGCCCCGAACTTAGCACGGTTTTCCCCTCCCCGTCCGTCTGGACGGGATAAAGATCATACGACACCATAGGTAGCCGGACCTCATCGAGAAACCTCTGCATGTAGTCATCGTAACTATTCGAGCCAAGGTGCGTAATACTGACGAACGACGGGAGCAAATTCAGATATACAAGATGAGAGGAATCGGCAGCATAGATCTGGTCGCGCATTTTGGCGAGATCGCCGAACTCCGGCACTGTGGGTTCGTCTCGCATGAACCATACCCCTGTCTGCGGATGGTCTTTGAGATGGCTTACAACCTCTCCGGGATTAGGGATCATTCCTACACTTAACACAAGTTTCACTCCAGAACCTTCGGCGGCTTTGAGGGCGCGCTCGAGCTGAGCTTCGCTGTAAAGATGCGAAAACGAAAGGTTGAATCCTGCCTCGCGCATCTCGCGGTAGCGTTCGGGAGTAGATGCGCTGTCAGGGATGGAATACCAGCCCAGGATAGGAAATTCCCCCGGGGTAGGATTTACATATTTCGGAAGCTTTGCTCCGGAAGCAGTGGCAGCGGCGAAAACAATAGTCGCAGCCGCCAGAACAGATCTCATTTTCATGGTTCAGGGTAAGGTTTGTGATTTGGTATATTACGCTCTGCGGCACTCTCCGCCGCCATCCGCACTGCAAATATAACGATTTTTTTCAAAATATACTCTCCTTCCTCCGCCCGGTCTCTGTATCTGTTTTTATGTGCGATATTGTCGTAATCTGTGGTATTCTTCTTTACTTCTGTACTTCTCTTATTCCCAATAAAAAAACAGGGATGTGTCATCAGACACATCCCTGTTTTTTTATTGGGAATAAGATTAACCGTTGATCTTAACCATCTTGGCGATGAGGTCGAGAACTTTGTTAGAGTAGCCGATCTCGTTGTCGTACCAGCTTACAACCTTAACGAAGGTGGGGGTGAGCTGGATACCTGCCTTTGCGTCGAAGATAGAAGTGCGGGGATCGCCGAGGAAGTCGCTTGATACGACTGCGTCTTCGGTGTAGCCAAGGATACCCTTGAGTTCGCCTTCAGAAGCTTCCTTCATTGCGTTGCAGATTTCCTCGTAGGTAGCGGGCTTAGCGAGGTTAACGGTGAGGTCAACAACAGATACGTCGAGGGTGGGGACACGCATCGACATACCGGTGAGCTTGCCGTTGAGTTCGGGGATAACTTTACCTACAGCCTTAGCAGCGCCGGTAGAAGAGGGGATGATGTTGCCAGAAGCGGCACGACCACCACGCCAATCCTTCATAGAGGGACCGTCAACAGTCTTCTGGGTTGCTGTGGTAGAGTGTACGGTTGTCATAAGGCCTTCTACAACGCCGAACTTGTCGTTGAGCACCTTGGTGATGGGTGCGAGACAGTTGGTGGTGCAAGAAGCGTTAGAAACGAACTGAGTGCCCTTTACATAGGTGTCGTCGTTTACGCCGCATACGAACATGGGGGTGTCGTCCTTTGAGGGAGCTGACATAACCACGTACTTAGCGCCGGCTTCGATGTGACCCTGAGCTTTTTCTTTGGTGAGGAAGAGACCGGTAGACTCAACTACGTATTCTGCACCTACTGCGCCCCATGCGATTTCTGCGGGGTTCTTGCAGGCGGTTACGCGGATGGGCTTGCCGTTTACGATGAGAAGGCTCTTTTCGAGGTCGTAGTCAACGGTGCCGTCGAAGTGACCGTGCATGGTGTCATACTTCAGCATGTATGCCATGTAGTCAACGGGAAGAAGGTCGTTGATAGCAACAACTTCGATGTCGTCACGCTTTGTAGAAGCGCGGAATACGAAACGACCGATACGGCCAAAGCCGTTAATACCTATTTTAGTCATAGTGGAAATGAATAAAAATAAAATTATTTGGTGTTTAATTGTCAGTTGGTTCGCGAATAAGCTGTCTGTCAGCTTGTTCGGCACAATCCGCAGGAGCGGCGAACCGCAGGGGCGCATTATGCGATACAAAGTTACTAAATTTTCTCAAAAAACAGTGTCGCCATGTCGGAATAATTAGAGAAAAATTTCAGTAATTTTTCTATTTTCCGGCGGCTTTGAGCGCGAGCGACAGAGCATTGCCGAAAGCTTTCCCGTCGCGGCATCCGAGCATATATTTGCGCCCGTCTTTCAGCGTTACCAGAAAGCAGTCCGACGCTTTGCCGTAATATGCGAAATAGCGTCCGAGATCCCCTTCGCGGAACCATCCCCAGTAGCCCATGAAGCCACCGCTGCCGCAGGTGCGTATGGCTCCCATGGTAGGAGTGACCTGGGTTACCGATTCGATATCCTGCAGGGGAATGCTTTTGATGCGCAGACTGCGGTTTATGTTCAGGCAGCCGTCTTCCACCGAAAGCGACATCGGGGCGTACCATAGCGCCGTGGCAAGCATCACGCACACCAATATCCCGATGATCGTGAATTTTGTCTGATCCCCGAGCGTGCACCATAACGCTATCGCTGAAACCACAAGTGTCGCGATGGTCATGATCCATGAAAAAGTACTTAATTCAACCCGCTGTTTCATAACGTCGATCTGTTTGGTTATATTCCTACGCAAAGATAAATAAAATAATTGAGGTATACGACATTTAGATTCAGTCGTATACCTCAATTATTTTATTTATTGCTAAGTATGGATTCCTGATTGAGCCGGATTATTTCTCTCGCATGAATACCTGCACAGGGGTGCCGTTGAAGTCCCAGTTGTCGCGGATCTTGTTTTCGAGGAAGCGACGGTAAGGTTCCTTGACCCATTGCGGCAGGTTGCAGAAGAAGATAAATGTTGGTACCGGAGCTCCTTTCAGCTGAGTCACATATTTGATTTTAATGTATTTACCCTTATTGGCAGGAGGAGGATATGCGCCGATAGCTTCGAGCATAACCTTGTTGAGCTGCGATGTGGGCACTTCGCGCTTGCGGTTCTCATATACATGGACGGCTGTTTCCACGACCTTGTAGATGCGCTGTTTTGTGAGAGCCGAGCAGAAAATGATGGGGAAATCCGTGAATGGCGCGAAGCGGCTGCGGATAGCCTGTTCGAAATGTTTCTGGGCTTCGATGCTCTTGTCCTCGGCGATGTCCCATTTGTTGACACACACAACGAGACCTTTCTTGTTGCGCTGGATCAGACCGAAGATATTGGCATCCTGACTTTCGATGCCGCGGGTGGCGTCGATCATCAGTATACATACATCCGACGCCTCAATCGCTCTGATGGAGCGTATTACCGAATAGTATTCGATATCTTCGTTTACCTTTTGCTTTTTTCTGATACCGGCGGTATCAACGAGGTAGAAGTCGAAACCGAATTTGTCGTAGCGGGTGTAGATGCTGTCGCGGGTGGTGCCGGCGATGTCGGTTACAATGTGTCGGTCTTCGCCGATGAAGGCGTTGATAAGCGATGACTTACCGGCGTTCGGACGCCCCACGATAGCAAAACGCGGAATCTCCTCAAGTTCCTCTTCAGTGTTGTCGGGTTCGGGGAGTTTCTTTACTATCTCGTCGAGGAGGTCGCCTGTTCCATAACCGCTCACAGCGCTTACGGGGTAAGGTTCCCCCAGACCGAGGCTGTAGAACTCAGGCACATTGTAGAGCCATTCGTTGGAATCGACTTTATTAGCTACCAGAATGACAGGCTTTCTCGATTTACGGAGAATTTCGGCGACATGGTCGTCGAGGTCGGTGACGCCGTTCATGGCGTCGACAACAAACAGAATTTCGTCGGCCTGCTCGATGGCGAGGTGAACCTGCTTGTTGATCTCACCCTCGAAAATATCGTCGGAGTTCACTACCCATCCGCCTGTATCGACGATTGAAAATTCCCGGCCGCTCCAGTCAACCTTGCCGTACTGACGGTCGCGGGTGGTGCCGGCGGTTTCGTCGACAATTGCCTGGCGCGATTCTGTAAGGCGGTTGAAGAGGGTCGATTTGCCCACATTTGGGCGTCCGACTATAGCAACGAGTTGTGACATAGGTGATCTGCTTTTCTTGTTTTTGCAAAGTTAGTTAATTTTTTTGAAAACATTACTCAATATAGCCGAAGGCCTTGAGCTTGTTTTCACGGTTGCGCCAGTTGGGCTCCACTTTTACGTGAAGTTCCAGATAGACACTCTTGTCAAAGAATTTTTCAATATCCTTGCGCGCTGCGGTGCCAACTTTCTTGAGCATCGTGCCCCCTTTGCCTATGAGTATGCCTTTCTGGCTGTCGCGTTCCACGAAGATGGTTGCCATGATGTGGATGGAGCGTTCGCTCTCTTCGAATTTCTCCACTATCACCTCTACACTGTAGGGGATCTCCTTCTCGTAGTTGGTCAGGATCTTCTCGCGGATTATTTCGGTCACGAAGAAGCGCGCGGGCTTGTCAGTGAGCGCGTCTTTACCGAAGTATGGGGGAGAAGGGGGAAGGAGCTCGACGATGCGCGCCATCAGGTTGACGACGTTGAAATGTTCCTTGGCCGACAGGGGGAACACCTCCGCGTTGGGGAGCAGTTCCTTCCAGCGGGCCACGAGCACATCGAGCTCGCCGTTATTCTTGAGAAGGTCGATTTTGTTGATGACCAGAAGCACCGGAATCGTTTCTTTAGCCACACGGGCAACGAAGTCGGCGTTCTTTGTGGGATCCTCCACAACGTCTGTGACGTATAGAAGGATATCGGCATCGGTCAGTGCACCCTGGGCGTAGCTCAGCATGCTCTCCTGCAGTTTGTAGTTAGGCTTGAGAACTCCCGGGGTATCGGAGAATACAATCTGATAATCGGGGGTGTTGACGATGCCTGTGATGCGGTGGCGCGTTGTCTGCGCTTTTGAGGTGATGATGCTTACCCGTTCACCAACGAGATCGTTCATCAGCGTCGACTTGCCTACATTCGGGTTGCCGACTATGTTTACGAAACCGGCTTTGTGACTTTTTGCGGGTTCATCCGGGCATTCAACGCGGTCGGTGACATCTGCGAAAAGTTTCTCGGTTTCCTGCATTTCTTTCTGTTCGTCTATGGATAAGTTGTAGTTTTTATCGCTCATTGTATGGGATTTTCGTTGTTAGTTTATTTTCTTGTCTCTTTGAATAAACAAAAATAGCACCTAAAAAGATGCTATTTTTATTCATTTTTTAGTGATGTAACGGCTATAAACGCCACGAGGCGCTGTTTGTCAATCACATATCCCATACCAAGAGCATCGAGCCCCAGGTGAAACCGGCGCCGAAAGCTGTCAGCAGAATCTTGTCTCCCTTCTTTAGCTTATCTTTGAATTCGTCGAGACACAGGGGGATTGAGGCTGCCGAGGTGTTACCGGTGTGCTGGATATTTACGAGCACTTTTTCTTCCGGGATGCCTGCGCGTGAGCTTACGGCTTCGATGATGCGGAGGTTGGCCTGATGGGGCACGAGCCAGTCGATCGTCTCTGCAGTGAGGTCGTTGCGCTTCAGTATATCTACAGAAGCGGTATACATGTCGGTGACAGCGTTTTTGTAAACGTTGCGTCCATCCTGGAATAGGAAGTGAAGCCCTTCGTCGAGGGTCTGCTGTGTGGTCGGTTTTGCCGAGCCTCCACCCCACATCACAAGGTGCTCAAGTCCGCGTCCGTCTACATGGAACACTGCGTCGAGTACTCCTACACCGGGTTCCTCTGTCGGTTCTACCATCACGCAGGCTGCACCGTCGCCGAAGAGCGGGCAGGTCGCACGGTCGTTGTAGTTCACCATCGACGACATTTTCTCAGCTGCCACTACGATCACTTTCTTCCGCAGACCGCTCTTTACGTAGGCTGCAGCATCTTCAAGTGCTACGATGAAGCCGGCGCAGGCTGCCTGGATGTCGTAGGCATAGGCGTTTTTCAAACCTGCACCCTCGCAGATAATCGAACCTGTGGAGGGAAAACGGTAGTCGGGGTTGGAGGTCGCGCAAATCAGGAGTTCCACTTCCGAGGGGTCGGTATTGGTATCGGCAAGCATCTTTTTTACTGCCTCGATGCCCATATATGAAGAGCCCACATCTTTTTTGAGGATGCGGCGCTCCTTGATACCTACGCGTGTGGTGATCCACTCGTCGTTGGTGTCGACCATTTTCGACAGCATGTCGTTGTCGAGAATGTCGTCAGGGATATATGACGCGATGCCGGTAATCTTGGCGTTGAGCATATCAGTACGTGATTAGTAGGTGGTAGAAACATGAAGAAACCGGCGGCGGTTTCTTCAATGGATAATTATTTAAAAGGCTGCCGGAGGGAGCGATTGCCCGGGCAGCCCTTCTGAGATCTTAAACCGCCGGATTATACGACTGCGTTCTTCTCGATCGCGATTTTACCGCGGTAGTATCCACATTCGTTGCAGACACAGTGGTATACGTGCCATGCACCGCAGTTGGGGCAGATTGCGAGAGTAGGCATAGCAGCCTTGTCGTGTGTACGGCGTTTTGCGGTACGGGTCTTGGATTGTCTTCTTTTAGGATGTGCCATTGTTTTCTATATTTTTTTCTATTGTTTTATTCTTGTGAGGTTTTCTGTCGCAGAAGATACCTGACGTTTATTCCCCGGAGGGCTCGTCGGGCGACATGGTGTCCATCTCGTCCATCAGCTCATCCTCAAGCTCTGCATCCTGATCGCCGGGAGCGTGGGCGCGATGCTTCTTGAGAAGAGAACTCATCGCGCGGTTGCATTTGCCAAGCGGATGCACATGCTTGATAGGGATTGCAAGCGATACGGTGTCATATATCATGTAAGCCACGTTGAGGAATGCATCGCTTTCGGGGATCTCCATCAAGTCGTCGGAGTCGTCGCGATAGTCCTCTCCGTATTTTACATTGATATTGTATGTCGTATCGATATCAAGGATAAGATCGTCAAGACATCTGTCGCACGGAACGGTCACTGTCCCTTTCAAGTCGAAAGCGAGAGCATATACATCACGGCGATACGTTACTGTGAGAACCACATTGACATCGGCATCGCGAACATCGGTGCTCTCCATGTTCTCGAAGAACTGCTTGTCAAGGTGATACTCAAAAGTATGCGTGCCCTCGGCGAGGTTTCGCAGGGGCAATTTGAATTGACTGAACTTTCCCATAGCTATAGTCTGCGGAAAAAACTGTGCAAAGGTATATATTTTCTTGTTTATTACCAACTTTTCTTAGTAAAAAAGCCACTCCTTTGGAAATCTTCATTGTGAAAGAGGCTGTAGGGGAGGAAGATCCGGCAGGTTGCAGGTCAAAAAAACGGGCGCATCAGAGTTAGTGCCCCACGGATGCCGCGTCCGGTAAGCCGTGAGGCCAGTATGAGCAACGGGCGGTGTAATCGCGAGGGTTCATCCGCAATGGCACGCTTCAGAAGGCTGTCGGCGAGCGCTGCTGAGCCTTCTGAAGCGTAGAGCCCTGCGAGATGAACCATCCGTAGGCGTACCCATCGTCGGTGGCGCGTGGAAGGTAGTGATTCGGATATGGCAACCAGCGACTGTTCCCACTTGCCGGCTCCGCGCGAGAAGGCTGTTCCAGTGATGGATAGTTCGCGCTGGATCACGTCGACAGTAGGCCTTCCATGAAGCTTTAGCATTCGGGGATGCTGGTTAAGCAGACGTGTCCCAAGTTCAAGGTCGTTCCATCCTCTGATCTCTGTATTCCATTCCCCGGCACGGCGTAGCATTTCCGTACGTATGGCATAGCGCTGGGTCGACATACTTCCGTGCATCAGATGATGCCAAAGGGGGGAGGAAGTTTTGAATTTACCTTTGTAGGGCGCGCCACCGAGGGGGTGGATCATAACGTCCCAGCCAACTATATCGGGCGATGACGGCGAGGAGAATCCTTTCATGGCGCGCTCCACGTGTCCGGGGCTCATGAGATCGTCGCTGTCGAAAAACATCACGTATTCCGATTCCACCTCCTTTAATCCCCGGTTGCGCGCAGCTGTGGCTCCGGGTGTGGGCTCGGAAAAGATGTCGATACGGAAATCATCCTTCTCCGTAGTGCGCTTCCAGTTCTCAAGAACCGATAGGGTGTCGTCCGTCGATCCGTTGTCAACAGCGATTATCCTCAGTGGACGGTAAGTCTGTGCCGCTATGCTCCGGAGGGTATCGCCCACAATTCCTGCACGGTTGTAGACGGGGATTACTATGGTGATGGAAAATTCGGTCGCTTCCATGGTGACTTGGAATACGGGGAAAGTATAAAAAGGTATTAAACTTTGAGATGACGCATTCCGTACACCGCTCCTTTTGTCATTTCAACGACAGATTTGAAGAAGGGGGCACGTCCGGCGCGCTTCATGCGCATGGCTGCCGCTGTGATAGCCGCGGGCCAAAGCATCGGGCGGCGCAGGGCTATCAGAGCACCGTTGGCGCGGAGCACTCCGTTGTCGGTAACCTTCCGGCCACCTGTCGCAACTCCGTTGTGGGTAGTGATTTCGATCGGATAATAATGTCCGCTGTAACCTCGTGAGGCTGCCTGCATCAGAAACAGATCCTCCTCTCCGGCGGTCAGATATGGGGCGCCAAGTCCGAGCAACGGATTGAAGGAGATGGCATCGGCACCTGAGGTGACCTTACGTCGGAAAGCTATTTCAAAGCTTACCGGCACATAGCCTTTCGGAAGCTCCCGGAAAGGCATTTCCCGTTCCGGATAGCGTTTCAAGGCTGGTCTGTCGTATCGGAACGAGGCTATATCTGTTTCAGGATGAGCCTGGAAGGTGTCAATTACGGCTTGAAGCTGCTCGGGGCGATATTTAAGGTCGTCGTCGGCTATGAGTATGATCTCCCCATGGGCTTGGCTGATGGCGGAGTTGCGGTTGTGGCTAAGACCTGTTGTAGGGGTGCGTACAATCCTGATATCATCCCTGAGAAGCGGAGATGGAACGGGAAGGTCGTCATGTTTTTGCCACGACACCACATACTCCACCCCGCAGACCTCGGGTAATTGCATTCTGGCAACTCTGTCGATACCATCTTTCCCTAATGTCGAGATGGTGACACTCAGAGCGGGTGTCTCCGGCGCCGGGGACAGGTCTATCCGGTCGGCGATATATTGAAGAGCTGCGTCGGATATGGATGGGATACGCTTGAGGGCTGCGGGGGTGAAGGTGAATTCTCCGAACCGTACCTGGCCGCGGTCATCGTATAGATCAAGTCTTACGAATGGCATTCCGGCAGACAGGTCGCGGCATACGGCTTTCATTTTCTCGAACGATGCCGGACGGGGGATATCCTTGGCTTTGGCGGCGCATTGGGGTTCCATCCATTCGTCGTGGCGGTTCCAGCCCATATCGTACATTGTCACCCGCTTGGTGTCAGGCCCGTTATAGTTACGGTCTGTGCATACCCGACACATTACCGGCTCTCCATTCACGCAGAAAAATTTGTAATCGGGCACACCCAGTGAGAAGTCTGGTTCGGGCATCGTCTCTTCCGCGAAAATACAAGGCGTAATTTCCGCGTATTGGGTCTCGGCATTGTAGGCTCCGTAGACATGGCGCATTGACTTCGCGAGCTGTCGGCGGATGCTTTTAAGAGGAACCTGATTTTTGTCGTTGACAATGAACAGGTCGCTGCAGCCGTTGTTGGGTTTTATTACAAATGAGTCAGGAAGGATGTTGAAATCTATCTCATCAGCACAATTCCAGTGACCCAGCAGCGGCACCAGTATATCGCCATGTCCCTTCGCTTCCACATAGCTGCGGGCCCGGAATTTATCGGCGAGCAGCGACCAGTGTGATATGTCGGTATTGAATTGAAGCCATCTTATTTTTTCCGCAAACATTGTCGGGTGCTCCCAGTCGATCGGCCGTCCGTAGGCACTCATAAAAAGATCCTCGGCGCGTTTTCGGGGATTTTTTGCATATCTTTTCCCTGCTACCCGCTCTTTAAGTTGCAGCAGTGGAAGATGGATCTTCTTTTTCAGAGCCATCTTTATTCTGCCAGGTTGCGGCATGGGATATGATTGCGAGGATTCTTTCATGAGATAGAGGTGATTTTTTGTATACGGGTCATTGCTGTTTCAATTCAAGACGGCTCCGCCAGAAGTCGGCGAACTGACCCGCCACTACGGGAGCGGCATTGTGCTTTTCCACGAATTCGCGTCCTTCGAGACCACGGCGGCGCAATTCGCCGGGGGGTGCGGTAATGATCCGTTCGAACATCGCGGTCATGCTTTCCGTGTCAAGGGGGCTGTTGAATATGGGGCGCAGACGATTCTCGCCGATGAAATCGTAAAATTCGGGTTCGCCTCCGCTTACGGCGCACTGTCCTTTAGCCATGGCGAGAAGGGCGTTTGTGGCTGGGGTATAGCTGTAAGCCTGGTCGATAACCACATGTGCCTGCGACAGAAGTTCGAGATATTCTTTATACGGACGGTTCTCCACTATGATCAGCTCTCCTTTTCCGGGGTGGCGTTCTATGGCGCGCCGGGCGGCTGCCTCCAGCCGGTCGGTTCCCTTGGTGGCGAGCCGTCCACGGTGGCGTCCAAGAAAAAGACGCACTTTTTCGGGGCGTTCAGGAATTTCCGATAACGTAGTCTCGTTCATGTCAATCGGAATACCTCCGTAGGCCGTTTTTTCGGTTGGTAGCCATCGGCGCGCCGACAGGAAATATTCATAGAGCACAGCCACAGCACCGTCGATGTGATCGTAGATGTGACGGCAGTGGGCTGTCATCTCCTCACTGGTCCAAGCAGTGACACGGTCGGGATATTCGAGAACCATAGGCGATGGCTTCCCGAAATGCATGTATTCTGAATAGCGGAGCGCTCCGGAAGGATCTATGCATTCTTCTACATATGGAGTGTCTGTCCCCAGGGCTGTGAGGAATATACTGCGGTTGTTACGCCTTATGGTATTGAATATCTTGCGTACCCTTTCCGGTCGCAGGCTTAGGAACACGGGATTGTGGAGCGCTACTACATCGAATCCTCTGAACGAGGTGGCTGAGAGCCGCAAGGCTCTCAGATATAGTTCGGCTCCTCCGAGGGGACCTGTCAACCGCCTCGACAGATCGATGTCGCGCTCTGTATGCATCCATCTGGTGCCGTCGGAAGCGACCGTCACCTCATGCCCCAGATCGCGTAGACCTGTGGCAAGGGTGCGGTGGCAGTTGCTTGCGTCTCCGAGGAGCAGTATTTTCATTTCGGAAAACTTACGGATGAGCCATGGTCAGGCATTCTGCCGATTAAAGATAACGTCGGACTGCAGCCTCAAGACCGTTGATGTCGTCCACGCGTTCCATCAACTCTCCGCGACGGTTTATGATGAAAGTTGCGGGGAGACCGGTGACGTTGTATTTCAATAGGGTGCGCGCGCCGTTCTTGGGAGAGTTGTAGACCGCCGTCCATGGTATATTGGCTGCCGCTTGTTTCCAGGCGAACTCGTCGGCGTCGACCGATACCTGGTAGATGTCGAGTCCTGCGTTTTTGTGAGCCTCATAAACCTTGGCGAGTTCCAGATTGAGCGCTGGAGATGTCTCGGCTGTATATGCTGTGAAGTTAAGCACTAAGACATTTCCCTTCGATGCCTCTTCATTCAGACTGCGCTCCTTGCCCGAGGGATCAAGCAAAGATATTTCGGGCAGAACGGTTTCTGTGGCGACTATGGTGTCGGTCGGTACCGTAGATCTGTGACCGCGACGATACTGCATGAACACACTGCTGAGATATTCAGTGCGAGGGTCGGTCGGGCGTTGTTCGGAATATGCGTTTGCAACGGCTCCTATCACGCGTAGATCTGCCCTCTCTTCCGGATTGAACAGAGGTGTGTTGCCCACCTTACGGAAGATGGTGTAGTATGCTACCACTCCGGCCGGGTCGCCGAGGATCTGGTTTGTGAGCGCACGTTTCAGATCGGCGTCAGTGGCGACTGCACGTTCGCCGCGTGTGGCGACAGCTCTCTTGATGATGTCGTTGACGGTCTGCATCCGCTCGGCTGATGCGGATCCGGTGAGGGTATAGGAGGTGCCGAAGCTGTCGGCTTCTCCGGTGATCGTCACAGTCTCGGTGCTGTCGATCGGGAAGTAGATCGACTGGTCGCCGAGCGTAAGGCGATAGATCTCAGGCCGTCCGGCTGGAGACTGCGCCACAGTGAAACGTCCATCTTTGCCGATGGTGACTGTGTCGATCGCATACCATTGCCCATAGCGGTTGGACGCTTCAAGCACAAGAGCTTTCCCTTCGCCACCGTCGATTGTACCTTCGGCTTTCCATTTATTTTGCGAGCAGGATACAACTGAGGCTGCCGCCAGACCGAGGGCAATGAGGGCGGGGAGATGTTTTGTTTTCTTACTCATGATCGGGAGAGGTGTTGGAGTTATTCAAACTGTGCGGCTATCGAGGCTGCGATCTTTTCCATCTCTTCGGCTGGAAGAGTGAGTTTCTCTCCACAGAAATTCATATCTGCGCCGGTGTTCATCGGAACAAGGTGAACATGCGTGTGGGGAACGTCAAGACCGATTACGGTTACACCTACCTTCTTGCAGGGTATTGCCTTGCGGATCGCTTTAGCCACACGTTTGGCAAAGAGCATCAGGCCGGTGTATTCCTCATCGTTGAGATCGAAGATGTAGTCTTCCTCCCTTTTGGGAATAACCAGTACATGGCCCGGATGAACGGGGTTTATATCGAGAAATGCGAAATAACGCTCATCTTCCGCTACTTTGTAAGAGGGTATTTCACCGGCAGCTATGCGTGAGAATATGGATGCCATGGCAGGAATGCTTGTTTAAAGTGAGTTTAATGAAATGGTGTGATCAGATTGAGATCTCTTCGATTTCGAATTTCATCAGACCGGCGGGCACACGTATCTCCACTACATCGCCAACCTTGTGGCCCAGCAGCCCTTTGGCTATAGGGGTTGAAGCGCCGATTTTCTTCTCTCGCAGGTTGGCTTCGGAGTCTGCCACGATTGTGTATTCTACACTCATCCCGTTGGCGGTATTCTTGATTTTTACTTTCGACAGTATGTTCACTTCATCGGCGTTTAGTTTGGTCTCGTCGATGAGGCGGGCATTAGCCACGAGGTCCTTCAGTTTGGCGATTCTCATCTCCAGCATTCCCTGAGCCTCTTTTGCGGCATCATATTCAGAATTTTCCGAAAGGTCACCTTTGTCGCGCGCTTCGGCTATGGCTGCCGAGATGCGGGGGCGTTCTACGCTTTCAAGGTAGGCTATCTCTTCCATTTTTTTCTTGTAACCTTCCTTGGTCATATAAGTTAAAGCCATGATATGTAGTTGTTTTAGGGTTTACGTTAATGTTGTTTGAGATTCTATTGCGTGACAAAAAAGATAGCGCCTCGCCCGGTTTTCTTTACTGGGGAGACCCTAAAAATCGTTTTGTCCTGAATTTTCTCTTTTTCCAACAGCAAAGTTACTCATTATTTTCCAAATTCACAAATCTACGCATTAATTCGCCCCCTTTCCTCTTGAGCGAATCATTTTCAAAGATGGGAAAAAATGAGTAACTTCGCAGTCGGAAAAGAAACAGCAAAATCATATGATTACACAGGAACAACTCAAGGAAGCCACGGAGCGTAAAGACTCCCTTAAAAAGTATCTTGACGTTGATAATAAGAAAATACAGATTGAGGAGGAGGAGCTCCGAACTCATGTGCCCGATTTCTGGGAGCACCCCAAGGAGGCGCAAGCTCAGATGAAAAAGATCAAAGACCTGCAGGCGTGGGTCAATGGTTATCATGAAGTTGAGACTGCTGTAGATGAACTTGCCAACGGATGGGACTTTTACAAGGAAGAACTTCTCGAGGAAGCTGAACTCGACGCGCTCTATGCCGACGCAATGGCTAAGATAGAAGGACTTGAGCTCCGCAACATGCTACGCCGTGAGGAGGATCACATGGGCGTAGTGCTCAAGATCAACTCCGGAGCAGGAGGCACAGAGAGCCAGGACTGGGCCTCTATGCTCATGCGCATGTATCTCCGCTACTGCGAGAAACATGGCTACAAAACCTCCATCGCCAACCTTCTCGACGGCGACGAGGCTGGAATAAAATCGTGTACAATCAATGTTGAGGGAGACTTCGCCTATGGATATCTGAAAAGTGAGAACGGTGTTCACCGTCTGGTGCGTGTCTCTCCCTACAACGCTCAGGGTAAGCGCATGACTTCATTTGCTTCTGTGTTCGTGACACCTCTTGTCGACGATACGATTGAGGTGAAAATCGAGCCCGCCCTGATGTCGTGGGATACTTTCCGGAGCGGTGGTGCAGGAGGTCAGAATGTCAACAAGGTGGAATCGGGTGTGCGTCTGCGCTATCAGTATAAGGATCCCTACACCGGCGAGAAAGAGGAGATACTCATCGAGAATACCGAGACACGCGACCAGCCCAAAAACCGCGAGAACGCCCTGCGCCACCTCCGTTCGATCCTCTACGAGAAGGAAATGAATCACCGCCTCGAAGAGCAGGCCAAGGTCGAGGCAGGCAAGATGAAAATCGAGTGGGGCTCGCAGATTCGCAGCTATGTGTTCGACGACCGCCGTGTGAAGGATCACCGCACAGGTTTCCAGACCTCAGATGTCAATGCTGTGATGGACGGCGACCTCGACGGCTTCATCAAGGCATACCTCATGGAGTTTGCCGCTACCGACGCTGAAAAATAACCCTGTTCCTCCCATAACACCACCGCCCCCCAGCATATTCCTGCCGGGGAGCGGTGGTGTGTTATTGAGGGGGATGCTTACCGGCCGAAGCGTAGCTGCCCGATAACAGAGGGTATGTCAGAATAGCTCTTCTGGCTCGTCGCTATAAACATTTGGCTTCGGTAACGATCCTAAGATGATTCCCATCTGTCTCAACTCCTACCATCAGGACCACTCTGACAGCACCCTCGCTTTCCGGATACATACGTGACTGTGTCGTTCATTTTTACACCGCCACATCAGATTTTATTTGAAGTCTCTGAAACCATGCCGAAAATCGATCATACTACCTTTGTAAAAGGTCCATTCCGCATATGGGGTATTAAGTTGGAACTGACGGGTAACGATTTCTATATCCCCATCCACGCACTTTGAATTATAAAGCGTATATCCTCGGCAACCACCTAAAGTAACACCTATTGTCTGTGGCTTCTCATTATCATACTCAGGGATGCTATTTGCTCCGGACATTTCTATTGCACGATAAAGAATACGAAATTCCTCAAATCCGGGAATCGGATATTTATCATCACTTGCGAATACATACACATCGCCATCACAAAAATTGGACTCAAAATCAAATAAACCTTCCCCTCCTATATACATATCATTTGACACAGCAAATAGCCCAGAAAAAACAGCTTTCGCAGTGAGATGCCACCTTATTAGGCCTCTTCTATTAACAATATCACCTTCTTCTCTACTGTACGTAACATTTAACTCTTCAAATTTCACCTTCCCTTTGTAAGAATATGTGAATTTTTTACTTAACTCTACAGGATAAACAGTCTCTCCATTCTTTAATTTTACCGATAACCTTAAATGGAAGAGGTTGTCGTAAAGCTCGATAATCTTATTGGAATAAATATTTGCATATGTATCATAGCCTTCCGATGAGACAAAATATATTTGATTAGAAGGAATTAAATTCGCGGTTTCAACCTCTTCCGAAAATATTATATTGTCACGATACCTATAGTCCCAAAAATTCTCAGTTTCATTTATTCTGTATTCCAACGGATGTTCCATGCACCATTCCCATGTGCATTTCTCAATATCCTTAATATCAATATTATAATCACTTAAATTTACCGTAGGCGTTTTTGATGTCAATACTGATCCCCAAAAATAACAATCATTGTTGACATATTTACGGGTTTCTCCGGTATAATACACTTCCCCTTCCACCATTTCAGTTTCAATTGGTTCTGAGGATACTTCCACATATGGTTCTGCAATCAATCTCCGCCCTGCATACTCCAACATAGGATATACTCTAAAATTTTGCGTATCACTCACAGACTCAAGATATGTTGTATATGAGGTTGGCATAGTACCATTGAAATCACGACTACGCCGTTCTGTTATGGTTTCATAATTATCGTCATAATCATTCTTTTTTAATACGGCAGCGCCCCATATAGATGGTTTTGAAATCGATCTTGAACTGAGTTGCACAGAAAATTCACCATATCCATTGGGATTACAAGATAATTCTGTAGATTGTACATTCGGAAGAAGTGGCAAATTAAACAATTCAGGCAAAAAAGTTACCCCCAACTCACTTTTTTCCCTATATCTGCCTTTAGCAGCTTCTGCTTCCCATCCCCAGCTATAATATGGAGCAGCACTTATAGTACAGCTTTCGCTTAAGTGTTTATATAACTCAGTATCTACCTCTGAATTATGAAAAAGCTGAGGATCGACAGATGCATTAGCCGATATTTTCACACCGCCCTCCTCAAATATAGAAATCTTAGCAATATCACCCGTAAAAAGAGCAAAGCCTTCGTTAAGATAGCCACCGATTTTTAATTCTGCCTCTCCTGCAATTTGAGGAAAAATTTCAGTATCCGTGACAGAGGCCGAGAATTGATTGAGCCTGACTGGAAAATGCCGACGCGTATTATCAAAATCCGTTTGAATTCTGAACAATAAGTGAGACTGTGATACTATATTTACCGCTAATTCTCCAGTAAGTTGCAAAGCTATACCCCCTTCAATTTCAAATCTGATAAAGGGAGCAATCGGAATACTGATTCCACCTTTCGCAATGGGGAATTTATGGGATAATTCCGCTGCACACGAAAAAGACGTATTTGTGCCAAGTTCACAATCTAAAACAGTAAAATTAGACTCATATAGCCTTCCATTATCTACATATCGTGTGTGACGAATTTTAAGTTTTGGGCGCAATGATATTCTCGCACTTGCATTTGCAGATATCTCAAGCAGTTCACTTTTCCAGGGTTGGACATACTGTGAAAACGTGGTACTACCGGAGATTTCTGCAAGAGAAACGGTTCTATCCGTTGCAGATGAAGACGCTTTACGCATTGTTTCGTTCTCTTCAGGAATAGTAGCCTGAGTGTCAGTCGAATTAAAATAGCTCTCATAAACCTCGGTTACAGAAATCGGAGTAGTCACGATTATTCTCTCATTGTCTTCATTTTGTATAGCCGTAACCTTTCCTATAAAACCGATTGGCAATATGTCTGTCATTTTATCATAGAGCATTTTATCTCCTATTTTGGGCATATAAAAATCTGGCATTGTACTATCTATAACCAAAATCGAATCATCAATACATGTCTTAATATGCGATAAAATAGCATCCTCCATAATGTAGACATCCTGTTTTATTTTTGTGTCCGGAGCCTCTAATTTTACAGATTTAATGTCTGTTATCAAGTTTCGATATACACTATCTGGTGTCCATATCACCTGAGTAGAAATCTCTGGTTGATAGATGGAATCCAGATCGTAATGTGAAAATGTTATACTATCGATTTGAGCAACAGTCAGAACCGATATTTCTTCATCTTCATGATACATGATAAACGGAGCGCTTTCTATGGCATATGTAAATGCATAGCACTGTGAGAGAATACCCAATAATATCCCGATAGCTTTTTTCATGATTTTGCGAATTTATAAGTTTCACCATTTATGGAAACTATATATATGCCTTGGCTCCATTTGGAACAATCTATTTGTGTAATTTCATCATTTTGTACTTGAGAATTATATAATTCCATACCGTCAAGTTTGAATATCCTAATGATACTATTTGGAGGTAACTTTACAAACGTAAGCATCATTCCATCACACTTAAATGGAACCTCTTTATTTTTTAAAACCGATTTTATTCTCGAATCAGGGAAATATTCAAAATCATATTCTTTTATATCAGAAAGAGAATACCTTTCTATTTGTTTATCTGAAATAATTATCATATCATTGTTGTCGAAACTAATATTAGATATGGATTTAAGTACAAAACTTTGAATGTCTCCATTTTTTGAAGTCAAAATTAAACCCATATAATCAGCCTTACCTATAATAGGTATAATGAGGCTATATATTATACACAATAACCGACTGAATTGAGGAACACTCCTACGTAGATGTTTTGTTACACGGTTCCTGGAATCAAAAAGTATTTTATCAAACATAATCAAATCTACATAAAAATTAATCTACTGAATATCTGCGAATTATATTAACCAACCACATCACATATTTCTTTGTATTACGGTTGTCCGTACAGCGGGTTTGTGTTTAAGCCATATGCTTATACCGTTTAAACCCTTAGCCATAAACCACATAATTACTCTTTTCATAAAAACTAAATAATAGTTAACTCCCCATAAGCAGCCATAATTCGGAGAAAAATTATTGATACCATTAATTATAAAAGTGGGCTGCCCTCCATGCACTCTTGTCGGTATCGCCAAACACCTGAATACACACACGGAGGACAGCCCCACGTTATCGGGAGCTGTCACCGTGCCTAGTGTATTCTTTGTGAAATTGGCGATTTTACAAGAGATAAGGCACTCTTCTTATTTTTTCAATCATTGTCCTAAAAGACAGCACAAATGTACATAATAATTATGATATTTCTAAGTTGACTCTATACAAAAATCAAACTGATGTATATGTCATTAAATTATACCGCCCCCAGGCATATTCCAGCCTGGGGGCGGTGGTGTTATGGGAGGAACGCTTACCGGCCGAAACGTAGCTGCCCGAAGGAGGCCGGGAGGTGAAAGTTGGGAACCGGCGAGACGACAGGATTCCAGCTCAGGAAGTGGGGCGTGGCAAGCAGGTCTCCGCATTTGTAGAAATTGGCGCGGAGAGCCATGCCGCTTAAGTCTGCAATACCGAAGGTCTCGGCAGGGATTACAAGCGATACTTCCCATACGTCGGGCGCCTTCTGTTCGGCGAAGGGGGAGCGTCCGAGGGTCGGGTGGCGGTCGATTGTTGCCAGCTGTTCCGGCGATAGGGGAGTGCGGTGGTCGCGGTCAGCGCCTGATGCCACCAGCAACGTACCGGCACAGTTACATTCCACATTTACGTATCCCTTCCCGTCGGGGGTCTCCATGAAAAACTCCACACACGAATCTTCCCAGACACGCCCGTTATCGCCCGTGGCTACGGCCCGCACCGTGGGTTCGCTTACCCGGTACTGGATTATGATATTATCGCCCGTATGGGCTATGCGGAAACGTACATCCGGCATGAACGGATATGTATCCTTCCAGTTCACACAGTCTATGGTGTGAAACTCTACCCCGGCGTTGTCGAGAGTGTGGGCTGCGGATGCAGCCCCCGTGGAAGGGGCGATGCGCTTTACTTCGAGGGTTCGCATAGGCTGTTGATATATCGCTCCATCCCGGCGCGTTTGTTTTCGGCGCTCCGGAGCAGTTTGAACTGCGCGCGGGCACGCACCAGATTATGGTCGGGATAGGCGGTCTTGTAATATGTATCGCCGTTCAGGTAGTCGGTCAGGAAACGCACCGCCTGCATGTAGGGGAACAGCAGGGCTGCATAGGGAAGCATCCGTTTCTCTGTCGGGGTGAGGAATGTGGCGGTTTTGAGATACCCTTCCGCGAAAGCACGGAAAATATCCATATCGAATTCCACGCTATCGAGGTCGGGGGCATCCTCTGCTCCGGTATTGGCGGCGGTGCGCAGGAAATCGCCGAAGTCGGAGAATACGAACGAGGGCATGACCGTATCAAGGTCGATAACGCATAAAACGTTACCGTCGCGGTCGAAAAGAATATTGTTAAGCTTGGTGTCGCAATGGCATATCCGCTTCGGCAGTTCGCCCCGGCGGTGCATTCTCTCCGCTTCTGTCATAGCCTCCTCCCGGCTCAG
Organism: uncultured Alistipes sp.; assembly: GCA_964509345.1. GTDB lineage: Bacteria > Bacteroidota > Bacteroidia > Bacteroidales > Muribaculaceae > UBA7173. The sequence continues at coordinate 35,655 of CAZDWY010000002.1, read as the reverse complement.
AAGTTCGTCGATAAGCTCACGCACTCCCTCGGCACGCCCGGCGCGGTCTGCTGCGATAGCCTCCTTGAATTGTTCAAGCCGCAGCTCCATGTCGTGGAAACCGGGTATCGTTTCCCCTAACTCGTCGGGGATGTCGGCAAGCATCGCCTCGAACTCGCCGAAAGCCTCGCCGGTTATGCGGGCACTGTCAGCGTCGAGTGTATCGCGGGTCACACTGTCGGGGATGAAATCCATCATCCGCCAATATGTCTCCCCGTCCCGCAGATAGCTTTTCCCGGTCTCGGGCACGGCGAGGAACTGCAACGAGCGACGTTCGATATCCTCCGCTCCCGCTTCCTTTAGCTTTCGCCGGATATGGGCGGTAACACAGTCGATATTGTGCTGGAGAAGATCCACATCCTTGAAAATGGTGTTGTTGATACGTTGCATCACATATCTCTTGCCATCGTCGGCGGTTGCGATGTATGTATCGTTGATAAGTCCGTTACCCAAAGGACGGATATCGTCGGGAGTCGCTTTCACACCGAAGCGAGCGGCAACATTGGCCAAAGTTTCTTTCTCTGTCATTGTGCGGACGTTTTAGCGGGTTGCGGTCTGCAACTCTATTATATAATCGTGAGTGTCTGCCGGAAGTTCCGCAAGATGCAACGTGATGCCGGTTCCATCGTTATTGTGTGTGAATTTCACTTTATTGCGATCATCGTATGTCACGGCGCTTTTCACCTTTGCCGTCAGCGGCAGGTTGATTTCGGTTGACGAGGGATTGAGCAGATGGATGAACAGGCGGTCTCCTTTGCGGGTTGCAGCCCCCCATTCCTGTGGAGGGAAGTCGCCGGCGGTGGTTGCATAGAATGTCTCGCCATATTTCCCGAGCCATGCGCCTACCTCGTGCAAGCGCTCCAATGCCACGGCAGGGAGTTCACCATTGGGCTGGGGACCCATGTTGAGAAGAAGATTAGCCCCTTTCCCGGCGGCGTTGACAAGATAATGGATAATATCGCGGGTTGTTTTGTATCCCTGATCCTTTATTCTGTAACCCCACGAACCGTTGAAGGTCTCGCATGTCTCGAGAGGCAGCTTGCTGATTTCCTGTCCGGAGAAGCCGGCTTTGTTTTCGCCGGGGAGATCGCGTTCGAAAATCTGGAAGTCCTCACCCGATACCGGTGTCCAGTGGTGGTTGTTCGCAATCAGGCAGGTGGGTTGCAGCGAGTGTATCATATCATACTGTTTCTCGAGCTCCCAGTTGAAGAGCTCCGGATCCTCATCGTGATCCCAGCATCCGTCGAACCATATCGCTCCTATATCGCCGTAGTTGGTCAGGATCTCCGTCAGCTGGTTGTTCATGAAATTGTAGTAAGATTTCCAGTCGCCTTTCGAAAGGTCGCGCCCGGTTTCACGTCCGGTGCGTCCGATAGGGTAATCGTCGCGGGTCCAGTCGAGGTGCGAGTAATAAAGGTGTAGCTTTATGCCGTGGCGATGGCAGGCATCGGCAAGCTCCTTCAAAATGTCGCGCCCGTAGGGGGTTGCGTCAACAATATTAAATGGTGACTGGGCGGTATGGAACATCGAAAAACCGTCGTGGTGGCGCGAGGTGAAGCATACGTATTTTGCTCCGGCATCTTTAATAGCCTTGACCCACTTGTCGGCGTCGAAGTCGGCGGGGTAGAATCCGCGGGCTGCCTTGGCATATTCCTCGGCCGAAAGACCGTCCTGCAGATACCATTCTCCCTGACCGAACATGCTGTAGATGCCCCAATGAATGAAAATGCCGAAGCCGCTGTCGGCAAATTCCTGCCGGGCTTTCAGATTCTGTTCTGTGGGTGTGTATTCGCGGTCGGAACGCACAGTGTCGGCAGTGACAGTCATGGCAGCGGCTGCCGTTGCCGCGCAGACTATTAATCTCAGTAGTTTCATGGGGTTGATTCTTAAGTTTAATTCCGTTATCGAGTGAGAGGTAAAGTGAGGGAGTAAATCCAACATTGCAAATATAGGTATTTAATGCCGGAAACAGAAGCGGAACACCAATAAAAAAGTTAACCGCCGTATTCCTCGACGGAGTCCGGCGGCTGAAGGTTTGAAAAAAACTGAAGTCTGCGGAAGATCAGTTTTTAATATAGGTTTTGAAGCGTAGTTACTTCCGCAGCTATGTAATCTATTGCTTTATTATCTTTACGTATTCTTTGACTGCAGTGGTGTGGGAAGGTTTAATCCCATGTGAAATTTTTTTAGCATGAATCTATGTTAATTAAGGTTAATTACATCTTCCGTATCAGTTCCTTATTCCTATTTTTTGTAACTTGCAGACCCATAACTGACACTTGCAATTTACAATGAATCAATTCCACACAATATTGCTGAGGCTACTCCGTGTAGCTTTGCTGGTAGTGACGGCTATATGCGTTTCCATACCCGCTCCGGCCCGTAAACTCGACATTGCATCGCGCCCCTTCGAGCTCCCTGTTTTTCCTGGCAATCTCGGAAACGGTATCCCGCGCTTTGTGAGCCACAACTTCCATTATCCCCTCGAAGCATGGAAGCAGCAGCAGCTTGGCGCGCTTTCCGTTCATGCGCTGGTGCGTGTAAACGGCAAAATCGAGACTTTTGAAATCACAACAAAAGTAGACCTACATCCGGCTCTATACGATGAAGTAAAACGTGTGATTGAAAAAATGGAGTGGTATCCGGCAATTAACCGTAACGGGCGCAAGGTGAATGCATACGTCGATTTCCATTTCCCCCTTGTGCGCGAAACTACCGATTTCTCCACACCAATCCCTTACGGATTGGAAAAGTATGCGCGCTCTGCCATGAAACTCGCCCGAAAGCTAAATAATCTCAATGCAGCCGATAAGCCTGTCGACATGCAGAAGGTTGTCACCGACATGGGGGAAGCTGCAGAACTCTTCCCTACAGTACCCGAATTTCAGAGCGCAAACTCTCGTTTGCTTGCCTCTGCCAATATAGGATCTATTGCTTTAGAGACAGCCGATTCCGCTTTGACTTGGTATCACGCTGCCAATACCAAGGAGGTTGTGAAGCCATCTGATGAGCCCTTCAGTCTGGTTGAGGATAGGGAAACTGAATACAGTACCAATTTCAACGGGCGTGCCGAGCTATGGCTCGCCACTTTGCGAGCCGCCCTGCATGCCACCTATCCATCGGCTGTTTCGTCAGTGGCTTATGACGATGCCATCCGTCTGGTGGATCTTCGTTCGGCAGACGGACGTTTGCGCCCCTGGAATGATCTTAAGGAGCGTCAGGTGATAGAGAAACGCATCGAGCGTCTCAAGCGCGATCTCGTCAGCGAATGGAGCCACGGAGGGATACATGTCGACGAAAATACCGCCGGATGGACTAAGGTGGCCAATAATCTCAGTATCGATGAACTCGCCGACTATGCCACTTACTGGTCGGAACGTGGAAGCATAAAGCCAGGAGCTCAGGTGCCGCAGCTCGCAGCTCAGATCGACCGCGAAAAAAAGAAACTTTGGAATCTTCAGCAATCATCGCCTCAGGAACTGCAGAACCTTATTGGAGTCAAAGCCTTTCTTACGTGGTTGCACTCCGGTGAAGAAGGATTGAAAACCTATGTGACCGAACGCTGTGCATCTGGCGAGCTTTCCTCCGGTGAAACAAAATACCTTCAGAATCTCATGAAAAACTTCGCCAGATATGCCCCTGTGCTCGTTGACCATTATGCCGCCCTACAGTCGATAGTCTGTCTCGTTCCACCGTCTTCCTCCACTGCCGCCGACCGCAAAGCTTTCTATGACCGGCGCGGTGCCCTTACCGAAGTCTTCCCCCTTGAGTGGCTCTGGGGAGGGAAGTAAGAGAGTGATATGGCTGGGAACGGGAGAGACAAGTGTGCTTAAAATCCCGGACATTCCGTGGCAGCAAGCTCACGGTGCTTTTTAACGGTAATCTTAGGATACAACCCTCTGAGTTTTTCTATAAGCAGCTCGATTGCCACCTTCTGGGCTGCCGTGCGGGTATCCTTGGAACCGAGCATCCTGTCTGCACCACCGATATAGCAGATCCCTATTGAATTACTGTTATGCCCGCGGCAGTGAGCGCCGGCCATATTGATTGCCCGTCCACATTCCACACTTCCATCGAGGCGCACCACGAAGTGGTAGCCGATATCGGTAAAACCTCTGTCGCGCCTATGCCACAGCCGGATATCCTCTGCCGAGACATCGCGTCCCTCCGGAGTGGCGCTGCAATGAATTACGATTAAGTTTATTTTTCTGTCACACCTGAGGGTAAGCTTTTCGATACTTTCCAAAATTCGTTCAGTCTGTTCGCTCATAGTATTCCTTTTTTTTATTCGCCTGCAAAGTTATCCACCTGTGCTCCAACATTGGCACCCTGAAAATAAAAAAATCGCTCTTCAGCTTAAACCATCGGCAACACGCAGATGTCAAATAAGAAAACAAACATCATTATTTATGAAACTTAATGCAACAACTGTAGTAGCCGCGCTTCTTATCTCTGCCGGCATCTTTTTCCTCGGGCTGTTCATCCGCTCAGGTATCAACAACATGGCGTTCAACGACCGGCAGGTAACTGTCAAAGGGCTTGCCGAGCGCGAGGTGGAAGCCAACAATGTTACCTGGCCAATCGCATACAGCGTTGCCGGCAACGATCTGATCGCCCTTTACGATCAGATGACCTCATACAACGAGAAAATCATCAGCTTCCTGACCTCCAACGGCATCGGACGCGAAGATATCACTATCGGATCGCCCGATACATACAATGCCACCACCAACCGCTATTCTTCAGACAGCTTCCGCTACAACTACTCCCTGAGCAACACCGTAACGGTAAATACCTCAAAAGTGAAAGAGGTGCAGGCGCTCATCAGCCGTCAGGCTGAACTGCTCAAGGAGGGTGTCCCCTTCAGCAACAACTATATCAACTATCAATATACGGCCCTCAACGACATTAAACCCGCAATGATTGCCGAGGCTACACAGAACGCCCGCGAGGCTGCCGCCCAGTTTGCAAAAGATTCCGGTTCGCAGGTCGGCAAGATGAAGACCGCCAACCAAGGGCAGTTCTCAATCGAAGACACTTCCAATCCCTCCATCAAGAAGGTGCGCGTTGTCTCCACCATCGTCTATTACCTCGAAGACTGATGCCTTCTCTGCGATCCTGACAAATTCGAACAGAAAATAGATCACATACAACCGCCATCCAAGGATAAAGCTATAGAACAGGGGACGTCCTCTGTGCCACCCGGCGCAAAGGACGTCCCTGCTATATTGCTGATTACAATTAACTAAGCCAATTACTAATTTCTAATTACTAATTACTAATTGTTGATTGCTTTTGCGGCTGCATATCCGCCGAATACCTGAACAAGCATTCCGGGCCAGCCGATCATGAGATCCTGAGCCGCAAGGCGCAGATTGCCAAGCAGAGCCCACTCGCCAAGGGTGCCGAGTAGCTGATAAGCCGCTACCACACCCACGAATGCCAGCAGCTTCACCCCTCCTGCACGGCTTGCGGCATATCCCGAAGCCACAGCCAGGATAGAAGACTTGAGTAAGATCGCCGGCATGGCGGCATCCCCCGGCATTCCGAAGAAAAGGTGGTTTACGATAGGTGATAAAATAGCTGTCAGCAGACCCACGCGCCATCCGTAGAGATACGCCCCTACGAGAGTGAAAAAGTAGATCGGCAGCCATGTCGGTCCACCCATATGTGCCAGATGGGCGAGCTGGGGAACTATCACATTGCCAGCCACGAAAAGCAGGGCGAAGAGATAGGTGCGGAGCTCCGTGTAACGGAGCGACTGAAGTTTTACGGTAGCTTCCATATGTCGTTATGTTTTAATCTTGCTTTTGTTTGATCGATTCCAGAAAACCTCTGATCAGTGGCAGGCATTCAGCCGGGGTCGAGGCTTCAGCACACAGCTGCTCAACAGGGCAGATGCCGGTTCCGGTGCGGTTTATGATATGGTCGGCGAGGGTTCCGCATGAGGCTTCCACCCCCTCGATGGCAAACATTTCGGCTGCGGCGCGGCTCATGACACCACCCCACACTTTCCGTACACCGCCGAGACACATCAGCGCCGCAGCTCCCTTGCCGATCACTTTATCGGCTACCGCCGATCCCGACAGCAGGTTTCCGCCTGAGGTAACCAGCTCATACAGGTCGGTGACACCCCGGCGCTTGAACCGATGACACACCCCGTCGGGGGTGACAGCCACCAGCGAGCAGCCGCTTTCCGTGAGTTCAGCGCGGGCGCGGTCAAGCATGGTTGTCTTCACCGAGAGTGTTCTGTTTAAGATGTTCAACGAATCGGTCGATGCGCCTCATCTGGCGGGGAATATTGATGTTCTGCGGGCAGTGCGACACACATTTGCGGCAACCGACGCAGTGGTCGGCCTGGCGTAGTTTTGGTACCGAGCGGTCGTAGCCCACAAGGAACGCCTGGCGCGCCTTGCGATAATTTTCCGACTGGGTGCTTTCAGGAACGTTCCCCTCGTTGACACACTTGTTGTAGTGGGTGAGGATCGCGGGAATATCAAGCCCGTAAGGACACGGCATGCAGTATTTGCAGTCGTTGCAGGGGATGGTGGGATATTGCGCGATCAGGTCCGCCATGTTGTAAAGATACTGCACCTCATCCTCCTCAAGCGGTTTAAGGGGGCAGAAGGAACGCAGGTTGTCGGCGAGATGCTCCATGAAGGTCATGCCGCTCAGAACGGTGAGCACTTCCGGGAACGTGCCCGCATAGCGGAATGCCCACGACGCCACGCTGCGATCCGGCTCCTTCTGTTTGAAGCGTGCCACTACATGGTCGTGTACCTTCGACAGACGTCCGCCAAGCAGCGGCTCCATCACCACTACCGGAATCCCCCTCTTCTTAAGTTCGCCAAAGAGGTATTCGGCGTTGGTGTTGCCACCTCCGGCATGTTTCCAGTCCAGGTAGTTGAGCTGAATCTGGACGAAGTCCCACTTGTATTTGTCGTGGTTCTCGAGAAGGTGGTCGAACACCTTCACATCGCCGTGGTAAGAGAATCCGAGATTGCGGACTCGTCCTGCCTCACGCTCCTCCATGAGGAAGTCGAGTATGCCGTTGTCGATGAATCTTTGTTCAAACTCGCGCATACCGTTGCCTGTGCCGATGCAGTGCAGCAGCATGTAGTCGATATGGTCGGTCTGCAACTCCTTGAGGGAATTCTTATAGATGTTTATGGATTCTTCGCGGCTCCAGGTCTGGGGCGCGAAGTTCGACATCTTCGTGGCGATGAAATATTTGTCGCGCGGATGGCGGCTGAGCGCTATGCCTGTGGCGCGTTCCGACATGCCGCGGCAGTAGGCGGGCGATGTGTCGAAGTAGTTCACCCCGTGGGCGATGGCGGTGTCCACAAGGCGGTTCACTGTCTCCTGGTCTATTTTTTCTTCCCCGTCGACATTGATGTTGGGCCAGCGCATGCAGCCATATCCCAGAAGCGACACCTTGTCGCCGGTTGTGGGATTGGTGCGGTAGGTCATCTGGTCGGTGGGTATATCGGAGGTTTCGGAGCTGTACTCGTCACCGGCGATTTCGGTTTTTTTCGGTGTGCATGCGGTGAGAGCAGCAACTCCTGCAGCCGCACTCCCGGCACCCACGCGCCGCAGAAACTCGCGGCGATCCATCTGTTTATCTGTAATGATTTTCATCTGTGGTGGCTTAAACGGTTTTGTGCACTTCGTGTCCTTCGACGTAGATGGCGCTGAAGGGGCGCGCCGGACACAGGTTCTCGCAGGCGCCGCAACCGATGCAGCGCTCGTCGTTCACAACCGGAACTTTTACCGAATGTTCATCGGACGGATCGGACGGAACCATCTGGATTGCTCCTACGGGGCAGTGGCGCTCGCAGTTGCCACACTCGACGCCGTCGGTCAGCGGAACGCAGTTCTCCTTGACCCATACGGCATGACCGATCTGTACCGATGACTTGTCTTCCAAGGCTATCGGGCGGATGGCACCTGCCGGGCAGACTTCTGAACATTTCGTACATTCCGGACGGCAGTAGCCCCGCTCATACGACGATTCCGGCTGCATCAGTGTGTGCAGATCAGTTGACGGGCGCAGAACTCCGTTGGGACATGCCGCCACGCAGAGCTGACATGCGGTGCAATGCTGAGCCATGTTGCGCAGGCTTACGGCTCCGGGGGGAGCGATGCGGGTTTTACGTTCGGGTTTTTTCTTGTCGAGAATTTCAGCCAGACCGCCGTCAACGGTCTTCTCCTCCGCTTTGAGTGCGGTTGCGGCAGCTACTACGGCGGTTGCGCTAAGGAAGCTGCGGCGCCCCTTGTCTGTTTCTTTTGCTGCAGCACTCTCAGCCGTCTTGACTGCCTGGGTACGGCGGTAGGTATAGCTGATGGCACCCTTGTGACATTTGTCGATGCAGTCCATGCATGCGACGCAACGCGAAAGGTCGATGGCGTGATTTTTTGTGTCGATACATGCGCTCTTGCAGTTGCGTCCACACAGGCCGCAACCATTGCATTTCGAGGTGTCGATCACGGGGCGGAACAGCGAGAAGCGGCTCAGAAGACCGAGAACGGTGCCGACCGGGCAGACGGTGTTGCACCATGTGCGCCCGTTGCGGTACGACAGGATGGCAAGCACCACCAGTGTTATCACTGCAATGGCGAATGTGGATCCGGCGCGCATCCACACTTCCGTGCGGTAGAAAGCATAGCTCTGGGCGTGTTCAGCCCACGCTGCCAGCAGATTGTTACCCCAGCCCCACAGGGGAGCGAGCAGATTCTGAGCGATACGCCCGTAAGCGCTGTACGGAGCCAGAAGGGCTACGAATGATCCGATTCCGGCTACCAGTGCTATAATAAACAGCACGAGCATTCCGTATCGCAAGATGTTGCGGGCAGGAGAGTAGCGGTAACGGTTCTTTTTTGCGCGTTTACCTATCCATGCGAAACCGTCCTGCATTATCCCGAGCGGACAGATGACTGAACAGTATACTCTTCCGAAAAGCAGGGTGAGAGCCACCAAGACTACCACAACCCCTGCGTTCAGCGCAAGCAGAGCGGGGAGGAACTGGATCTTGGCCAGCCAGCCAAGCCATGCGTGTGCCACTCCAGTAAAGTCCACGAACAGGAGTGTGATCCCCAACCATACGAGGATGGCGAGGATAACACGAATTTTTTTCAACATAAAAACAAAATTACAATTTCAAAAATTTTGGTCTGCCGGCAAAGTTACATTCTTTATTTTAATAATGCAACACCTCCGGCGGAACATAAATTTGATTTAAGGCTTTTTATAGGCGTGCCGGTAGCCGTGGGTCTTGTCCCATCCCCCTCGGGTAAAATCGGGGAAGGCTACCGGAGCCGAGCCATTGCTGATGGAGATTGCTCCGAGCGGCCCTGCGGCGCACCATTCGGCAAGGTCGTATACATCCATGTCGAGCGGCAAACCGTTGCGCAGGCAGTAGATCAGGCGGTAGTCCATTATATAATCCATTCCTCCGTGACCGCCTACTTTCTTTGCTACCTCACCTACTTCGGTGATTATAGGATGGGTGAATCGGTCGGTAAGCGCATCTTTCTGGCTGTCGGTCAGCCATGAATGGGGCGATACGCTCTCATAATCGGGAACCATGGTCGAATCGAGCTGCTCGGGGGCGAAGGCATATCCCTGACGCCCGTATTTGTTGGCAAACCCTTTGGTGCCGGTGAGCTGATACATGCGTGAATATGGGCGGGGATTCATCACGTCGTGCTGCAGCTGGATGGTTTTGCCATTTTCCGTGCGCATGATTGTGGTGGTGTGGTCGCCGTTTTCAAATGTCTCGGGATACTCCCCGGTGGTCTTCTTTATGATTTCCGGACCTGTTACGGCTTTTGTATCCATGGCAACCAGAGTGGTTATGCGGTCGCCGCGGTGGATGTCGAGAAGCTGACAGGCAGGGCCGAAACCGTGGGTGGGATATATGTCTCCTTTATGGCTCTGGTTGAAATCCATGCGCCAGTTATTCCAGTAATCGTCCCAATACTCTTCCAGGTTGTGGATATAGCTCCCTTCGGTGTGCAGGATCTCGCCAAACAGCCCCTGCTGGGCCATGTTGAGGGTATTCAGCTCAAAGAAGTCGTATACACAGTTCTCAAGCATCATGCAGTGTTTGCGTGTCTGCTCAGAGGTATTCACCAGGTCCCAGATCTCGTCGAGCGACGTGGCAGCCGGAACCTCGATAGCGGTGTGTTTCCCCTGTTCCATGGCGTATTTCCCCATCGGAGCATGGTTTTTCCAGTCGGTGGCGATGTATACCAGGTCTATGTCGTCGCGCTCTGCGAGCTGTTTCCATGCGTCTTCGCTGCCGTAATATCCTGCCGCGCGTTCTATTCCCCGGCTGTCGAGCATCTGCTGGGTGCTTTCAACCTTTGCCGAATCCAGGTCGCAGACCGCCACAATCTTCGTGGCCGGGATGAATGTGAAACGCTCCACCGCGTTCGAACCCCTCATGCCAAGTCCGATAAACCCTACTCTGACTGTATCGATCGGCTCAGCAGCAAACCCGAGCATATCTGTTTGCCCTTCAGCCCGCTCGGGAATCTCTGTCTCAATCAACATTGACTTCTCCTCTGTTCCGCCACATGCAGTCACCATCACAGCGGTGACCGCTCCCCACATCATTTTCTCTAATTTCCTCATGGTATTTTAATCTGAATCAGTTTATCCGGCTCATGTCCATATACCCCACGAACCGCCTACTTTCGTTTTTGCAAAGATAGTGATTTTTGGGGGAATGGAAGAAGTAAAGAAGTAGAGAAGTAAAGAAGTAGAGAAGTAAAGAGCAAGAGAGCAGGAGCAGACTGCAGAGGATTTCCCGGGGATGTAGGGACATCCCTTCGGGATGTTTCCCAGGTGCCCAATGATTTACAGGCCACGAGGGGAAAAGAGCAGCAGGGCGTGAGAGCAAAAGAGCAGGAGCAGACTGCAGAGGATTTCCCGGGGATGTAGGGACATCCCTTCGGGATGTTTCCCAGGTGCCCAATGATTTACAGGCCACGAGGGGAAAAGAGCAGCAGGGCGTGAGAGCAAAAGAGCAGGAGCAGATTGCATAGGATTCCTCATGGTGTAGGGACATCCCTTCGGGATGTTCCCCTGGCTCCCAATAATTTCATGCCACAAGAGCAAGAGAGCAGGGGAGCGCTTGCTCCCCTGCTCTCTTGCTCTTAACTTCTTAACTTCTCTACTTCATCACTTCCTTCCTCACAGAACCGTCGGAGTAGCGGACAATGAAGATGCCGGTTGTTGCATCGGCGGGAGCTACGGTGCGGCCGTCGGGAGTGATATATTCCACCGGTATAGCGATAGCGGAATCGGCTTCCGCTGCCGAGATGCCCGCGGGATCGGGACGGCGCAGCGTGGCTGCGTTGAGGCTCTGGGCTTTGTTGGGGAGGGTGGAGAGCGCGTCGCCATCGCCATCGGTCTGGGCGGCAGCTTCCTCCTCATTCATGGGTATGTAGAGCTCGAGGCTCGATTTGAGCATTTTGCCTGCGGCAAGCGACAGAATCTCTTTGTCGCACATACCGGAGCGCCAGAAGTATAGTTCTGAAAGTGTGAGGGCGGGAGCCTTGGCGCTGTCGGGATTCCCGATCACGAATTCTACAGGCACAAGGTTCTCGGAGGTGGAGCCTGCAAGCTTTTTGTCGATGTAGAGCAGGGTGCGTCCGCTGGCATAGTAGTGGGTCAGGGTGATATAGTGCATCTTGCCGTCGGCAAAGGGAGTTGTTCCGTCGGTGGTGAAGCCCTCATTTTTTGGCGAGGAGTAGGTCAGGGTTCCGTCTTCATTGATGAGAAGCGCCCCTTCGTAGGTTTTGTTGCGGACGCCGACCGATGTGAACGACAGAATCCTTCCGGCTCCTTCGTCGGCTTTCATGTTAAGGGAGATGGTGAAGGAATGGAGGGTCTCCTCGGGTACGAAGGTGATGGATGCCTTGTCGGAGAGCGTCAGGGAGTGGGTGGCGTCGACCGTGGGGAGCGGTTTCTCCTGTTCGAGGGCATCGAACAGCGATGGCACCATCGCATACATGAATTCCTTGTGACCGTTGTCGTTAGGGTGTCCGCCGTCGGCGAAGTAGTTCTGCGCCCAGTGGCATGAGCCGTCGTCAACGGCTCCGAGGGTGTTGAACGAGGGTACGTCCCATTCGTGGATGAGCAGGTTGATCTGGCGGATATAATTATAGTCCGAAGTATTGTAGTCGTTGTTGGTGTAGTTGTTCATCACTACCGGGATTTTCCCGTCGGCACGTGCCATCGCTATAAGTTTAAGCATGTTGTCGCGGAACTGGTTGAAGACATCTCGCTTGTTCGAGGCGTTGTGGAGTCCTTCGTTGGCCATCGACAGACCGAAAATCACATATTTGGCGTGGTCGCGGGTGAGGTCGTCGTAGCGGTTGAGGAGCGATACGGTGGTGTTGCCGCCGATGGAGATCCCCGATGTATAGAAGGGGTTGTCGCTTTGTCCGTTGTCATTGCGGGTCTGGAGCAGGGTGCCATACTGATATGCATATCCATGTCGTTTTTCGGCACCCTGGCCGTTCGCTACCGACGAGCCGAAGACACTGATGCGATACGGGTCGGTTTCTCCGGTTATGTCGAATGTGCGTTCGGTGAGATTGGCCGAAACGCGATATGTACCTGCGGCGATACGTAGGTTGTCGGAGTTGTAGCCTTCCGATGAGAGCCCTATTCTCATAGTGCCGGGAATACGGCGGTAAGCCATGTTCTCGTCGTTGTTGAGGGTGAAGTAGAGGTTGGTGCCTGCATATTCATGCTCGTCTTTCGAGGTGAGGTTCACTTCGTCGCTCCATACGCCACGCCCGGCATAGGTAAGGGCAGGGGAGGAGTCGGATACGTTGGAGTGAACCTCCACGGAGGTGACGGGAGTGATCTCGAGGGTGCCTTTGCGGGTGTCTGCCACGACGCGCACGATGCGGTTCTCGGTCTCGGTATAGGGTTCGCCGTCAACAACGAGCTTGCCGTCCTCTTCGCCGTATGATGCGGGGGAGCCGTTGTCCGTAAGTCCGGTGAAGGTATAGGTTCCCGGTTTGAGACGCACGTATCCTGAAAATACTCCGGCGTAGGCGTTGACCGGGGTCCGGGTAGGTATGATGATCGATTCGGGATCGGCTGTGATTTTGTAAGGCTGACCTTCTGATTTGTCGACATTTAGGGTAAGGATACGAGTGCGGCGCGGCTCAGACTTGGAGTCGCTGTAGTGAACGTGGTACACATAGCGCATGTTGCCGTCGGCGTCGAAGAACACATCGCCGTGACCCGATCCCATCTCACCAACGATGTTGCGGTGGATGATAGGATTCGAGGGGTTCTTGGTCCAGGGCCCGGTCGGGGATGGGGCGGTGGCGTAGCCCACGGCGTAGTCGGTGCTGAGATAATGGTTGGCGGAGTAGAAGAGGTAATAGAGGTCGTCGATCTTGACTACTGTCGGTCCCTCCATGATGGGGGCGCTCGGATAGGCATTGGTGGCCTCCCAGCCCTGGGTATTGGAGAAGCATTTCGAGAGGGTACCGGGCACGATCTGAGCCGTTTCGGGGTCGAACTCAGCTACCCACAGGAAGTTGCCTCCGCCGAAACGGACGTGGTACATGTAATATTTCCCGTCGTCGTCGCGGAAGATGAAGGGGTCGATATTGCTTGCCGATCCATCGAATGCCTGCACAGTAGGCTGGGTGTATACGTCGGTGAGGTTGTTGGCGCGTGCCACTGCCACATGCTCGTTGGCGCAGTATGCCAGAAGGTAGTGGTCTCCGTCCTTGAAAAACTGGGGTGCCCAGAACCATTGTGTGCCGTAGGTCTGATTTCCGTTGATAAGCACCATCGAGTCGGTGCGGGCATACGCCCAATGCTTCAGGTCGCAGCTTTCAAGCATGGTGAATCCTGCCGGACTTCCTCCGCGGGTACCCGCCATGTAATATTTCCCATCCTCAGCGTAGACAGTCGGGTCGGCGAGGAAAATCTGGAGGGCACGTTCAGCTCCGTTAGCCGACAGTTTGGGGCGGAGAACGACGGGATCGCTCCCCTCCTCGTCGACTGCAGAGCCGCTGATTGAAAGTTCAACCATGTTGTAGTAGGGCTTCTTGTCGGCAGCAGTGGTCTGTAGGGCTGCCGCTCCGGTGGCCAGAAGGGTGATGAATAAAAGTTTCTTCATTATGGATGGTATTGATTTTTTCGTGATCCGGGTGGAATGGGTGGATTGCCGAGTGTTTCCACCGGCAGCTTACACAAAGATAGTGATAATTACGGCTAAAATCCAATTCCGGCACCCCATTTTGGACAATCGTCTCTGTTAATGCACAAAAATCCCTCCCCGGCGAGCCGGGGAGGGATTTTATTTGTGGGATGGAGGGTGGATTATTTCTTGGTGGGGAGTGAGTTGGTGAGGGCTTCGTTCACCTCCTTGATGCGGGGCTCCTCAATTTTGATAACCTTGCGGTCGTAGGTCATAAGACCGTTAACCTCACCTTCTACGTCGGTAGTCTGGGTGTAGACAGCTGCCGAGAAGCCTTTGTCTGCGAATTTACGGAGTTCCTTGGCATATTTCACATATTCGTCGGTAACGGCCTTGGGGCTGTCGAACTGGATGTAACCCCAGTTGCGGTCGGGCTGCCAGAGGTGACCTTCGATGGGATAGCCGATGCCGCCGTATTCGCCCAGAGCGTTCACACGCTGTGCGTCGTAGAGATACATATCGGGACCTGGATAGTTGTGGAGGTCGAGGATGTCGCCGCACTGGAAGAAGTTGCCGCCTGATGCGGGGTTGACCATACGGGTGGGATCGTAGTTCATTGTCCACTCAACAACCTGGGGAGTGTCGAACTGACCCCATGCCTCGTTGAAGGGAACCCATACGCCTACGCAGGGGTAGTTGTAGAGGTAATCCATGATTTCCTTCCATTCGTGGCGATAGTTGGCTTTGCTCACTTCGCTGCGCTGACCTTCGGGACCCTCGAAATATGTGCGGTTGTTCCAATGGGGACCGCGGTCGCCGCTGGGCATATCCTGCCATACGATGATACCTTTCTTGTCGCAGTAGGTATACCATGTGGCGGGTTCCACTTTCACATGCTTGCGGATCATGTTGAAGCCCCAGTCTTTGGTCTTGTCAACGTCGAAAATAAGAGCTTCGTAGGAGGGGGCGGTGTAGAGACCGTCGGGCCACCATCCCTGATCCAGGGGCCCGAACTGGAAGAGATCCTGGTTGTTGAGCTGAAGGCGCATGATGCCGTTGGCATCGCGGCGGCGTGAGAATTTACGCATTGCGGTGTAGCTGTCAACCTTGTCGGCAACTTTGCCGTCGGGACCGTAGAGGGTCACCTGCACGTCGTAGAGGTTGGGGGCATCGGGGCTCCAGAGCTTGAAGCCTTCGGGCATGGCGATCTTCACGGGCTCGCCGTTCACGCTCTTGCCGGTGGCTACAACCTTACCTCCGTCGAGAACTGCGACTTCGCTTACGGTGCCTTCGGGTGAGGTGGCGGTTACGTCGACTGTAACTGTGCCGCGGTCAATATCGGGAGTGGTGCGGATGTCGGCGATGTGTGTCTTGGCAACGGGCTCCATCCATACGGTCTGCCAGATACCGGTCACAGGGGTGTAGAAGATGCCCTGAGGTTCTGCCACCTGCTTGCCGCGGGGCTGATAGCCTGCGTCGGTGGGGTCGAATACGCGAACGGTGAGGGTGTTGTCGCCCTTGGCTTTGAGGGCAGGGGTGATGTTGAGGCTGAAGGGGGTGAAGCCACCGGTGTGACCGCCTACTTTCACGTCGTTAACCCATACCTCGCACTGCCAGTCTACGGCGCCGAAGTTGAGCATTACTTCTTTACCTTTCCAGTCGGCGGGTACGGTAAAGGTGCGGGTATACCAGAGAGCCTGGTCTTTGCCTACGGTTTTTCCAACGCCTGAGAGTGACGACTCCACTGCGAAGGGAACGAGAATTTCTCCCTGCCATTCGCCGGGGGTGAGAGCCTTGGCGGGTACAATGGCATATTGCCACAGACCGTTGAGGTTTTTCCACTGCTGGCGTTCCATGATGGGACGGGGATATTCCTGCCATACATTTTCGGGGGTTACTGTCTCAGCCCATGGGGTGCTGATGCGGTCGCCTACGGGGCTCCATGCCGATGCGGATACTGATGCGGCGAGGATAAGGGCTGCCGAGATGAGCCTGAAGTTCATGGTGATAATTGAAAAGTTTTTAGTTTGGATTATGCGTCGGATCCTGGAGGATCGCGATGCGTTAATTTATTAGGTTTTGCTAAATCGAAAGTTTTCAGGGTAGTAGGACGATGCCATGGTATGACATTCAAAAAAAGTGAAATGTCTTAGGTATATGGCACAAAGTTACAAAAAAATATCTTAAAACAAAAATGTAGGAAAATTGGGGCATAAGAGCGGGAACGGTATTTTCAATTATACTGTAAATGGGTTGTATAATTGCTTTGCATTCCTACCGCTCTGCCGCTCTCTTGCTCTCCATTATGGTACGAAGCGCTCTCCCCAGCCCATCACTACGTAAGGAGTGGTGATGGGGGCGAATTTCTGGAATGTGAGCCAGAAAGCTTCGCGGTGGTCGATTGTGTGGCCCATTTCGTTTTCGTGGGCGGTGACAACGTAGCGGGGATTGAAGGCGGCAATGATCTGTGGCAGACGGGTGTTCCAGCAGTTAAGCATGAATATGTCGACCTCGGGTAGAAGGGGAGTGATGGATGGGATCCATTCCATATCCTCCGAACCGCTTTGGTACTGGTCACCGCTGTTGGCGAATGTGAAGCCCTCGGGGGTAGTGATTACGTAGAGGTTGTTCATGAGGTGGTCCTGATGACCGGGGAATATCATCAGCCGCAGTTTGTCGCCGTCGGGGAGAGTGAAGGGCTGATCGGTATGGTCGCCGTCGGATGGGCGTATGTGGATGAGCCTATTGTCATCGGGCATGAATTCCGGAACCGCGATCACCGGTTTCCCTGCTTTGAGAAACATCTCCACAACCGTGGGGTCGCCGTGGTCGGAGTGGTTGTGGGTTATGAACATGGCATCGGAGTTGTCAACGATTTTCTGAATCGTGGTGTCGGCAATCATCGGAGTGTCTTGGCAGAGCCCGCGCACTATGTCGAAAGCGAGGTTCACCGAGGGGGTGCGTGCTACAAAACCGGCGTTGTATATTTTGAAAACTTCATATCCTGAGGTTACCGGCTTTTTCATCATGTCTGCGGCTTTTTCCATGCGCCCGTTAAGGAAGGAGAGCGCCGTTGGCGAATTGTCGTTGCCGGTGTCGTGGAGAAGCATGTCGAGATTGGCAAGCGCGAGTTGGCGTCTCGGGTCAGCTCCCGGAGCTGGGGTAGCGTCGTCGAGTTGCCTGTCCACAAGGTCGAACATCACGTTGGCCTGGCGTTGGAGGTATGCGTTCTGGTCGCCCCAGAATTTTGTCGGAGCTGTCTGCATGGGCTCTTCTGAATGCGACGGAAGAAGTACCGACGCTGATATGAGTGCTAAAACGAATCTCTTCATGGCTTTTATTGAGTTTGTTTGATTTAAAGGTTGATTTGAAAGATTACCGGTGTGGCATGAAGACTGTTCTTCCGCCACACCGGTAATATGGTAGTTATCTCGTCTGGATTATTTTCCCCTCGAGCATTATTATATCACTCTCTATGCGTTTGTCACCCTCATATTTAGCTTCAGTCATCAGCAGCCATATCGTCTCGTCGTCCTTCAGGAAAAGCGAGTTGTAATACGCGCCGGTTCCTGAGGGGAGAGGTGTGTAGCCGCTGAGGGGTGTGGTGATGGATCCACCGTTCTTGCCTGTGCTGTCGGTGATCACCACCTGCGGGCGGCAGGTCTGCCATACGGAGCCTGTCTGGTCGGTGTGGGCGCTCATCACGATCTCGCCGGTAGGCAGCTGAATCATGTAGGGGGCTCCCGCACCGCTGTTCAGACGTGTACGCCAACGGCGGTCATCGTCTCTGCCGTCCCAGTCCTCGGTTTCCCAGTCGCCGTCGAGACTGCGGTGTTGAAGCGTCGGTGGAACACCGCCGTTGACACTCTCCTCTATGAAGAGCACTCCCTTGTTGCCTTGCATCACTATCGCTACCGGCATCCCGTCGCGGGCTCCGGGCTTGAACGAGGCCCGTTTGAAGGCCGTCCAGGTCTGCCCGTTGTCGGTGGAGCGTGCTGATACGATTTCCTGAAGAATATTGTCTGCTTTCGGTTCCCACCATTTTTCCTCGCTGCTGACAAGCAGTTCGAGCTCACCGTTGGGGAGCTGGATCACCTGGGGTTCCCAAGTGCGTCCGCGTCCTACGATTATCGGGTCACCCCATGTCTCTCCGCCATCCTTCGAAAGCGATGCGAGAACCTTACAGTTGTAGTTAGTCTCCTGACGGGCGTTCGCCACGACAGTGAGAATTATCCAACCGTTTGCCAGACGGGTGAGCTCGGGGTTACAGATGCGCCAGTGTTTATCGCCGTATTCCGTGCCCTCACAGTTGAAGATGGTTGTGGGATCGCTCCATGTACGCCCATTATCGTGGCTGATACGTATATAGCTGTTTTTCCAGTGATCCGAACCGGTGCCTCCGTGATAGGCGAACAGAATCGTGTTGTCGTCGACGCGACACATCCGCGGATATTCCACCTGGTTATTCTCCGGAGTGAGGTTCACGAGGGTCTTGTTCCTGTCCCATCGGATGGTGTGGTGAACACCCGATGATGTCTCGTCAACTTCGACATTGGAGTAATCTGACCAAGTGCGTACGGTTTTCTCGATCTCCATCTGGGTGCCGTCGATTGTCGCACGCGCTACTACCAGATAATCTGTGCCCGGTGTGAGTGAACGTGCGACTGTGCAGCTGTAAGTTCCTCCGCTATATTCGGAAGTCCTGTATTCGGTGAGGTCGCTGCGGTCTTTCCCGATGAGAATTGTCACATCTGATATTTCGCATTGCGATGGAACTTTCAGCATCGGGCGTATTCGGTTCTTGTCGATAGTCCAGTTTTCCGTGCTCCATGCAATCCCTTTGGGAGTTGTCGCGAGAGATTCGTCACCGAAAATAAGCGATCCGTCGGCAGTGCGGAACCAGGGACGTATCGAATAGGAAGTGTTTGGCTCGAGATCCGTACACTTTATGGTGAACTCTTCTCCTTCCGGAATGGCATCGCCGGTTTTCACACGGTTCATTATCCGGTAGTCACGTTCGAGTGATGAGTAGTTGGCAGCATAGCCATGTTCCACGATTTGCGCTTCTCCGAAGTCAGCTTCCGAAATATTTATCTCGGCGCTGTTGAAGGTTGTGGCTGTCGTTGAAGAAGTAAATTTTACAGGACGTATTTCACGCTCTATTGTGGCTTCGGGACATGCCGGGTCGCCGTTGACTACGGCGCGGTATAGGATGGGACTTGTCTGCCGGAACTGCGTGGAGTATACGGGAGAAGTCGCGTTATTGACATCAATCCATGTGACACCGTTGTCGGTTGATCTCTGCCACTGTATGGTTCCGTAGTTGTCGGCTGTCCAGTTCAGGTCGAGGGTTATGGCTGTACCGGTACGGGCATAGGTGACCGCGCGTTCTGCCATCACGCTCCATTGGGGAAAGTTGCATGCTGCTGCCATAATCAGCAGCGAGGATATGTATCTTTGTTTCATGTGTTGTCAGATTTGTGTCTTGTAGATAAGCAGATTGTTGTCAGTTGTCAGTATCTGTATCACATATATTCCCGGCTGCAGGGATCCGAGATCGAATGTAGAGGTGGGAATTGAATATGTGAGGATGGCAGCCATAATTCCGGCAGGGTTGAAGACGGTCAGTTGCAATGCTTCCGTACCTTCGAGGTGTAGCTCGGTCCCATGGGTAAAGATACGGATATCTGTCAGTGTTGCTGCATCGATACCGGCAGGTTCTACGGCAAATGTCACCTCATGGCTGCAGTCACACTGGTCAGCGACTGTCAGCAGATATGTGCCGGGAGCAGACACTGAAAGAGTGGCGTCATCGCCGATTTTGGCTCCTGTGGCATCAGTCCAGAGGTAGGTGTAGGTGCCGCTTCCTCCTGCGATAGTGAGATCACCTCCTAAGGTAAGTGGTGTGCCGTCGCCCGGCAGGGCGGCAGCTACGCTGTTGGTTGAAACTTCGAACAGCGGGTTCTGTTTGAATCCGAGGTCAATGACAGTCTGCGCGGCTGCGCGGGGAGAGCACAACGCCGACAAAACTGCAATAATCGCTCCGGTGATGTAAATAAATTTCATAAGTGGAATTGTATGTGTGAAATAATGCAGATGGTGAAATGGGAAAGATTTTGGGATGAGTCGGGGAAGAGGAGAACAGAGGTGGCTTGTAGTGGTGTCCTCCTCTTCCGCCGATGAGATGTTGATGTATGATGACTATGCGTTCAATAAGCTATGGTCTGCGGACCGGTTGTGGGTCCCTGAACGGTCAGTACTCCGTCGGCATCTATGCTTACAGGATCGATGAATACCACGCGGTCTTCAGGAGCGGAAGCGATGCGTCCGTGGTATACGGTGTACATCTCGCCCGAGGGGAGGGTGAGCACCATATTGTGACCTGTACCTACAACTTCGCCGCCCCGGCTTGCATTTTCGCTAAGTACGGGGTTTGTGGGCGATTTTTCGAACGGTCCCATAGGATTGTCGGAGGTTGCGTAACCTACGGCATAGTTGCCGCCGAAATATGCATTGGCGCTATACATCATATAGTACTTGCCGTTGTAAGGGAAGATGAACGATCCCTCAGTCCATCGGCGGGGAGCCTCGCCGGCTTTTACCGAACGGCTTTCCCATTCGGCCTGCACGTCGGAAAGTTTGGTGGGTGGAGCCAGCAGGCACACCGGTTCGCCTACAATCCCTGAGAAATCAGGCTTGAGCTCGGCTCCATAGATCCAGCTCTCTTCAACCTGATCATAGAGACCGGCCTGCCGTACGCTGTCGGCGATTTCGCTTTCAACGGGGTGTTTGTAGCAGCAACGTGAGAAGTAGATATACGATTTGCCATCGGGAGCATCGAAAAGCACATTGGCATCGATAACTGGAAACTCAGGCTCGAAAACAGGGTGGTTGTAGAGGTCGGTGAACGGACCGGCAGGTGAGTCAGCCACAGCTACGCCGATTTTGAAGTTTTCCTGCTCGTTGTTGGGGTTATTGCGGTCGTTGGCACTGAAGAACATGTAGTATTTTCCATCGCGCTCATAAACCTCCGGTGCCCAGAAGCAGCTTTCGTTCCATTGGTCGGGGGCAGCGCCTTTGTAGACCTGTCCTATACTCTCCCAGGAAGCCAGGTCGTCGGATACGAATGCCTCGAAGCCGTCGGAAAGTGAGGTTCCGTACATGTAGTAACGCCCGTCGGCGGCATGAAGCAGAAAGGGATCGCCGAGTTTGATCGGAAGGGGATTCACCACCTCTGCCGTTGCGTCTGAAGTGGTATTGGATTTTTTGTTGCCGCATCCGGTCAAGGCGTTTCCGGCTGCGATGAGTGCCATGGCACAGATAGCTGTTCTGAAATTAATCATTGGTATTCTTTGGTTCAGGTAAAGAAAAATGTTTCGGCATATTGCCATAATAATTCAAGGTACAAAGATAATCACTCCTGACCGAAATAACACTTAAACTAATATAAAAAACAAGTAAATTTGTGCAAGACCGCGATATGAGCAGTTAAATATGCCCTCAATGTAATTTCACATTCCTCTCATAGTTTCAATGCCGGATCAGAGGGTGGTTTTATTTGGTCTTATGGTAGAATTTTCAATGCCCAGTCCGGAAGATTCTCGATGTATTGTTTGTAAATGACACCTTTGCTCATTCTGTGTGCCGATTATGAAAAAGGGTGTAACTTTCTAAGTTACACCCTTTTTCAGAATTTGTCGGGGTGAGAAGACTCGAACTTCCGACCTCCACGTCCCGAACGTGGCGCGCTGCCAACTGTGCTACACCCCGAGGTGCCCGCCGAGCCCCGGCAGATGGGCTGCAATTGCATTTGAGCGCACAAAGGTAAGAATATTTTTTTGATATTTGAGCGCCAGACGCTAATTTTTTTCAAAAACCTCGTCAGATCCCTCCGCTGAAGTTTTTACTCTGTTATCGGAAGTAAGTTTCAGTCGGGGGAGGAGAGGGAGAACGGTGCGGAGGTCTTCGATGTTCCGCGTGTATGATCCGGTTCGGCCGACATTTCGAGTGTCAGTGTGCCTCCGGCTGCGATATCGCTGTATGTGATGTAGTTGAGATCGTATGGTTTGCCATTGAGTTTCGCGGACTTTATGTATACGTTGTCGGGGCTGTTGCCGGGTGCTTCGATCGTGAAACAGTTGCCGTTTTCGAGGGTGATGGTTGCTTTCCGGAATACAGGACTACCCAGAACATACTGGTCGGTTCCGGGGCAGACGGCGTAAATGCCGAGCGCGCTGAGCACATACCACGACGACATCCCTCCCTGATCTTCATCGCCGGGAAATCCCTTGGGAGAAGAGTTGTAGAGGCGGCTCATGATCTGACGTACCCATTTCTGGGTTTTCCACGGTTTGCCGGCGTAGCTGTAGAGGTAAGGCATATGCTGTATGGGCTGATTGCCGTGTGCATACTGTCCCATCCCTGCGAGCTGCATCTCCACCATCTCATGAATCATTCCGCCATATGTGCCGGGAATCACGGTATCGGGCAGTGTGAAAACCGAGTCGAGCTTGGCAATGAAGGCTTTGTCGCTGCCGTAAAGATTGATCAGCCCCTGCACATCGTGGAACACCGACCAATTGTAGTGCCATGCGTTCCCCTCGCAGTATGGACCGCCCCATTCCAGCGGATCGAACGGTTCGGTCCACGATCCGTCTTCGCCGCGACCGCGCATGAATCCGGTGGCGGGGTCGAAGACGTTGCGGTAGTTCAGGAGCTGGCGGGCAAACATATCCTCATGGAAGCGGTCGCTGGTAAGGCGTGCGAGCTGCCACGCGCAGAAGTCGTCGTAGGCATATTCAAGCGTCTGGGCGGTAGAGCCCATCGACATGGGATAGGGCACATAGCCGAGGGTGAAATATTCTTTCCATCCTGCACGACCGTTGGCACCACCCCACGGACCCTTGTTCGTCACTTCGTGGGTATATGCTTCGAGCGCCTGTGCCGGATCGAATGTGCGGATCCCTTTCACCCAGGCATCGGCAAGCAGCGATATGGCGTGGTTGCCGAGCATCCCTCCTGTCTCGCCGGGACATGACCACGCAGGGAGCCAGCCGCATTGTTTCTGTACGTCGAGCAGCGCGTTCATGTAGCGTCCCTGCATGGTAGGATGCAGGATAACGGTCAGTGGAAATTGCGAGCGGAAAGTGTCCCAGAAACCGTTGTCGGTGTACATATATCCGTCGTAGATCTTCCCGTCATAGGGGCTGTAGTAATATGGGGTGCCGTCGGGACGCAGTTCATAAAATTTGCGCGAGAACAGATTGGAACGGAACAGGCATGAGTAGAAGGTGCGGATCTCCTCGTCGGTTCCACCTTCCACCTCGATGCGCCCCAGAAGGTCGTTCCACACCTTCCGCCCGCGTTCGGCAGTGTCCTCAAGGCGTCGGTCTTTACCAAGCTCCATATCAAGATTCACGCGAGCCTGCTCGGCCGAGATGTATGATGAGGCGGCTTTTGCCTGCACCTTTGTTCCGGGTTTGAATTTGAGGTAAGCACCGTAACCCTTTCCGATTCCGGTGGTTTTTTCAGGCATGATGCTGTCGGTGACATTCTCCCAAAGGCCCCATGCCTCGAACGGTTTGTCAAATTCCACGATGAAATAGTTGTGATAACTTTTCGAATCGTTGAAGAAGCGTTGGTTGTTGACCCAGCCGCTGACAGTGCGTTTTGCCGGATCGATATGGATCGAACTCATCTCGGTATAGCCGTCGATCACAAGCCAGGCGTCATCTCTACCTTCCGGAAAGCTGAAACGCAAGTGGACGCCGCGCTCCGTAGGAGCCATCTCGGTTGTCACTCCACTGTCGAGACTTACGGAATAGTAATGGGGGCGAGCCGTCTCGTTGTCATGACTGAAACGGGTTGCCCGGGCGTCCTCGTTTACAACCAGCTCTCCAACAACGGGCATGAATGAATATACGGCATAGTCGCTGACCCATGGGCTGCACTGATGCGCCTGTGCGAAACCTCTGATGGCATCAGCGGAATAGGTGTATTTGAATCCATCGCCGTTGCGTCCGGTCTGTGCAGACCAGAAATGTACGCCGAATGGCATCCCTGTGGTGGGGTATGTGTTGCCGTAGCTGAGTCCGAAATGTGAGTCAGTGCCCTGTAATGTGTTTACGTACCGGGTGAAATCTTTCTCTGCGTGAGCAGCCGCTGCTACCGCTATGGCTGCGGCTATAAACAATCGTTTTGCTATCATTATAATTTCTTTAATTCTATCAATATTCCATCGCAAAACATCTCTCCTCCTGGCAAGCTTGTTTCCTGCAGGTGCCTACTAATTGCATTTAGTGGTGAATACGATGTGGAAATATGCTGTTACTTTGCTCATGAGTAGTTTATTTGTTGAAGTGTTATTTACAAGACGTCTCTCCGAGACTATTCCTTGTCTTTCCCATCTCCCCCGGACTGAAGTCCGGGGTTATCCACAATTGGCGGACCTCCGGACCGCCTCCCGTGTTTCTGCCTATCAGCCGGCGTTTCCGTCTAATTGTCATCCGGTCGGTCTGCCTTGATCTGATTCTGGCAAGCAGGTGCCCTCCGCCTGTTCCCCGTTGGTGCATCCCGGAGGGATGCTGATCGTGGATAGCCCCGGGCTTCAGCCCGGGGTGGGATGAGGAAGCAGAGAGAAGTCTCGTAGTGGTATTATAATATGTGGTATTAAACATATAGGATACATTTAGGGATATCTTGTTGGAGGAGGATAGAGTCTGCCCGACAGTTTTACTCCGTTGAAATAGAAATCGGCATAACGGTTCGTATTATTGAACTTGATCCATACTTGTTTCCCTTCGCTGTAATCGGCGGGTGTCGCGAATTCGGCGCGATACCAGAACGGACGGTTATAAAACCGTTCGTCCACACGCCAGATGTTGTCGCCATATTCCGGGGTTTCCTCTTTCCCGGCATTGACATAGGCGGTGAATACCACTCCGGGCACTACCCCCTCCACGGCATCGTCAGGCATTGCGAACCCTACGGTGGATATTTCGTCGCCACCTGTTGCCGCCACACTCTCCTGAGGGCATAATCCCCACTTAACGCCATCGGCGCTGTCGAGGCTCTGTCGTGAAGCTGTATGCCCATCCGGCATTGCAGCCAAAAGTAAAGCTGCGGATATAATAAGTTTATTCATCTCTTTGGAGTTCGGTCTTCCCTGCAAATATAGAAAAACTTTATGAATGTAGTCGAATCAAGTAAGATGTACCAAATGTAGTTTTTTATTAGGCGTAAAAATAGGTATATTTGCACTCAGATTAACCTTAAATAATTTTGCCATGAGATTGCTGTCATTATTTCTGTCCTTTATGGGAGCTGTAGCCTCGTTTGTTTTGAATGGGGCCTCACCTTGTTCTCTTAAACCCCGGTCACTCAGGGTGGAACATATGCTCAATCCCTCGGTGATAGAGCTCTCCGCCCCGAGATTCGAATGGGTCAATGAGCCGGTTTCCCCGGAAATTGCGGGCGCATCGCAGTCGGCATACCGGGTGATCGTATCATCGTCCCGCTCATCCGTTGAAAAAGGACGCGGGGATGTATGGGATTCCGGTAAGGTGGAATCAGGTAACTCCATTCTGGTAAGATATTCAGGTGTGGCTCTGGAACCGGGAACCGATTACTGGTGGAGAGTGCAGGTGTGGGATCAGACAGGCGCTTGCTCGGAGTGGAGCGATGTGGCGGCTTTTGTCACCGGACTGAACTCTTCTGACTGGACGGCTCTTTGGATCGGTTCCCCCGATCAGGGTGAGGAAGCTTCCGCAGACTATAGCCGGGCACCTCTGTTTTCAAAACATTTCGAAGCGGATACTGCAGGATTGGTTTCCGCCAAGGCTTTTGTGAGCGGTCTGGGATATTTCGAGATGACCCTCAATGGGGTTAAGGTTGGCGACGACCATCTGGTTCCAAATTTTACGAACTACGGACCGCGACCCGGGCTGCTTAATGCCCGCCTGCCTATGGAAGACAGTTATACGGAAGCGAGAGTGCTATATCTCGCATACGATCTCATGCCGACCCTCAGAGCGGGTGACAACCTTATAGAGGCTGTCGTTGGCAACGGGTTCTATAACAGCCACACTTCGTGGGTTGAGGGGTATGGCTCTCCGCGTTTCATATGCCAGATCGAACTGATGTATTCCGACGGCAGTCAGCAGAGAGTAGTCACTGACGGAACCTGGACCGCACGACCGTCGCATGTGGTGTTCAATGATGTTTATGGCGGAGAGATTTATGATGCTACGGCTGTGGGTGAAGAGGTTCCGGTGGTAATCCGTAGCGCTCCCGAAGGTAAGCTGACGGCTCATACATCTCCAACCGACCGTGTGCTCCGGCATCTTTCTCCTGTTGATATGCGGCATCGTCCTGATGGGTCATATGTGGTTGATTTCGGCGAGGAGATCGCGGGTTGGATAGCTCTGTCGGATATGAAAGGGGAAAGAGGCGACACGGTAAGCGTGGCTTATGAGTGTGAATCTCCTTTGGGTGTGCATAAGTATGTGATGAACGGTAGCGGAAGCGAGAGCTATTCGCCGGCGTTCACCTGGTATATTTTCTCACGTGCGGTGATATCGGGAGTAGACTCGCTTGAGCCTTCCCAGGTAGTCGCCGAGTGGATCGGGACCGATGTTCCTGTCGATGCATCGTTCAGCTCGTCGGATCCGTTGGTCAACAGGCTTGTGGATATCTGGCAACGCACGCAGACCGATAACATGCATGGCGGAGTGGCGAGCGATTGCCCCCACCGTGAGCGCAATCCGTATACAGGCGACGGGCAGGTGGCGGCTGCCATGGTAATGGCGAACTATGATGCAGCCTCTTTTTATGAGAAGTGGATCCGCGACATGCGCGACGCCCAGCATCCAGAAAGCGGTTATGTGCCGAACTCCGCCCCGTGGGAGCCCGGTTGTGGCGGGGGAGTGCCATGGGGAGCGGCGATGAACATAATCCCCTGGGAACATTACATGAATTATGGCGATTCCACGATTATAGTTGACAGTTACGACGCGATGAAGCGTCAGACCGACCATATGCTGACTTGGCTCACACCCGACGGAACCATGCTTCAGCAGAAGCAGCTTCCCACCGGTGGTGAACCATTCTACTGGTTCAATCTCGGCGACTGGAACGCGCCCGGTGAGTTGCCGGCGGAAGAGTTGGTTCATACGTTCTACCTCTGGATGTGTGCTGATATCACTTCGAAAGCTGCCAATGTTGTCGGTAATGAAAGTGACAGCAGCAGATATGGGGAGATTGCCGCCCAGATCCGCAAGGCGTTTCATAAAAAGTTCTATAACGCTGAGGAGGGAACCTACGGGCGCTTCGGGAGCAATGTGTTCGCGCTGACAATGGGGGTGCCTGATGAATATAAGACTCGCGTCGTGGAAGCGTTGCGCCGTGAGATTGAAGATGAATGCGGCAGCCATCTGAATACAGGCATCTTCGGCACGCGGTATCTGTTCACGGTTCTGGCAGAGAATGGTCTGGCCGATCTGGCGTATGATGTGCTTACGCAGCCGGGATTTCCGGGATATGTGAACTGGATAGAACAGGGGGCAACCACAATGTGGGAGCAGTGGGATGGGGAAAATTCCCGTAATCACCCGATGTTCGGCGGCGGTTTTGTGTGGCTCTACCGCCAGGTTGCCGGAGTTAATTATGATCCGGAAATCCCCGGGTACCGTCACGTGATCGTGCGTCCGGTTCCGGTAGTGTCGATAAGCAGGGCGCGTTATGTGAAAAACACACCTTATGGAAGGCTTTCATCCGAGGTGCAATATACCCCCGACGGTAAAGGCTCGCTCGAACTTATGGTACCCGTCGGAAGCACAGCTACGGTATTCCTACCTGGCTCAGATCTCCCTCTTGAGGTTGGTCAGGGAACACATTGCTTTGACTTCTAATAAATTATGAGGGTGTGTCAGAATGGCTCATCTGGGTCGTCGTTATCGACATTCGGCTTCGGTCACGATCTCCAGATCACTCCCATCAGCCTCAGTCTCAGCTCCTACTATCTGGGCCATTCTGACAGCATCCTCGCCATCCGGATACAACAGAGGGCGTGTCTGCATTTTTGACACACCCTCATAATTGTGCAGATTTTGAGCTATACGCCAAACTTTATTCCTCTTTTTTATCTTTCTTTCAGTTCTTATCGACGAGTAGTCCGCCTTGATCTGTTTTAAGGAATGGCTACTTTCGAAATCCGGTTCCCTTTGCGGCAAAGGTATATGCCAGTTGTGGGATTTGTGACACGTATGCCTTCCAGGTTGAAGTATTCGGTTTCACAGTGTGTGGTTTCATCGGCGGTGACATCCTCAACTCCCGCGCCCTCCTCGACTATGGTTCCGAAACCGTTCCAGTATGGAGTTTCCGCATAAGCCTCTTTCGCTCCTGCCGGAACATGCAAGGTGCATTTTCCCGGATCAAACGGTATTATATCATAAAGGTTGCCATGTCCTTCAATAATGGGGAAAGGTGTGGTATCCTCCACATATACATCTTTCAGCAACGGACATTCGGCAAACAGGTCTTTACAAATACTCAGTTCCGCATCTCCCCTTTTTTCAAAACGTACTTCCGATAACGAGGCAAGATACATAAATGATTCCATCCATATCTGCCTGCATGTGGATGGTATGGTAAGTGTTTTCAAAAGTGGCAGGTCTACAAAAGCCGTGTACATGATTACCTCTATATTGCCGAGATTAAGCTCTGTCAGATCATGCATATTCCAGAATGTATATCCGCTACCCGTATATCCGCTGTATACTCGCGTGCAATTATCCGGAAGGGTTAATGATTGGAGACCGGTATTTGAGAAACTGCCATATCCGATTGTTGTCAGAGACGATGGTAAATCCACAGATTTCAGTAGAGGCATATTGCAGAAATTTCGATTACCCGTATCTATTAACGAATTTCCTAAATTAACACTCTCAACTGCCGTCATATCGCAGAAATTATCCTTCCCACATTGTTTGATACTGTTGGGTAGAGTGATTTTTTTGACATCCTGAAGATGTTTATTGAAGAAAACGCTGTCTGCAATCCAAACAACAGGATATGTTTCCCCATCTACGGTGAATTCATCCGGTATTCTCAGATGTTGTTCCATTCTTATCTTTCTGAGCTCGTTGCCAGAAACAGCCGTTATATACGCTTCAGGGATATTACCACTCCGATTGGTCGTGAAAGCATAACCATCAGCAGTGAATTCTTCTCCCAGGGCGAAGAAAGGCAGAAGAAACGAAAAAAATGCTATGAGTTGTTTCATGGCTGTATGTTTTAGGGGGTTACTGTTCTCGTGGATATCTGGCTGCAAGTTAGTGATAATATTTTAAGTATGCAAATGTATCGATGTTTTTTGAAAAAATATAGAACAGAAATCTGAACTAAATTTACTCGTATGTGATAATTGGTTTGTTTTTTGCTTTTTGAAAGCTACGTATGCATTGTTGCTGGAGAGTGTGCGATTGTGACATCATATTAGATAATTTAATAGGATAACCGTCTTGAAATGTTCCACGCAAATAAGCCTCGTTTGCAGCTTCTGAATGCTCATAAAATTTTGATATATGACTCCTGATGGGTCTCGTTCTGCCGACTATCAATCTCTACCCGATTGTATGCTGCATTCTGATGCGGTAGCGGATCTTGGCTTTGACTTTTTTGTTGGGGATATGGAGGGAATTGAGTAATTTTGCAGGGTAAATGACAACACTCGATATAATAATCCTGATAGTGGCGCTCTCAAGCGCCTTCATGGGCTGGCGCAAGGGGATAGTCCTTCAGCTCGGGAGTTTTGCCGGTATTGTGGCGGGCGTAGTGGCATGTCGCGTAGGGGGCGACTGGCTCACCGCCCTGTTGCAGTCGTCGGATCCAGAGGTGGTGACCCCAGGCGAACATTATTTCTATACCGTCCTGGCGCGTGTTATCCTGTTTATCGCGGGTTATTTTCTGATAAAGATTGTAGCGCGGTTTCTGCGTGGTGTCACCCATGCGCTGCATATCGGTGTGGTTGACCGTCTTGCGGGCGCGCTTTTCAGTCTGTTCGCATGGATGATGGTGCTGAGCCTTGCCATAAATTTCTGGCTTGTAGTTAAGCCACAGACCGATATTCACCGTATCAGTCACCTGGGAAATGGTCACGCGATAGAAACGATAACAGCTCTCGCGCCTGCCGCGCTCGGCTGGGCAATGGATTGCGAGCTCTTCCATCTGCCCGAGAGTGAGGGACAACCAAAGGGTAATTGAGATTGTTGATTTCTCTGAGTATGAACAACGATAACAAAGATATAATTAATACGGATAAAACGCAGGAGGCCGGCTGCCCGCTCAGTGGAGCGGCGAACGCACACGGCGATTCCATACGCCCGGATGCCGATCTGATAAAGGAGGCTGCAGAGAGCGACTATAAGTATGGATTCGTGAGCGATATCGACACGGATATCATACCTGTAGGTTTGAGCGAGGAGGTCGTGCGGCTTATATCGGCGAAAAAAGGTGAGCCGGAATGGATGCTCGATTTCCGTCTGCGCGCCTATCGATACTGGTTGACGTTGACACCTCCGAAATGGGGTCATCTGCGGATGCCCGATATCGACTTCCAGGCAATCAGCTACTATGCCGCGCCGGTGAAGAAGGAGGGACCGAAGAGTCTTGACGAGGTGGATCCGGAACTGCTGAAGACTTTCGACCGTCTGGGCATCCCACTGCAGGAGCAGAAGCAGCTCAGCGGCATGGCAGTAGACGCGGTGATGGATTCCGTGTCGGTGAAGACTACCCACAAGGAGGCGCTTGCCGAGAAGGGGATCATATTCTGTTCCATTTCAGAGGCGATAAAGGATTACCCGGATCTGATAAAGAAATATCTGGGATCGGTGGTGTCGTATAAAGACAATTTTTATGCGGCGCTCAACTCGGCGGTCTTCTCCGACGGTTCGTTCGTCTATATCCCCAAAGGAGTTCGCTGTCCGATGGAGCTGTCGACCTACTTCCGTATAAATGCGTCGGGTACGGGACAGTTCGAACGCACGCTGATTGTAGCCGACGACGATTCATATGTTAGCTATCTCGAGGGGTGTACCGCTCCTATGCGCGATGAAAACCAGCTCCACGCCGCTATCGTTGAGATTGTGGTCGAGGACCGCGCTGAGGTGAAATATTCGACCGTGCAGAACTGGTATGCGGGCGATAAGGAGGGGCGCGGCGGTATCTACAATCTTGTCACCAAGCGGGGACTATGCCGCGGCGACTACTCCAAGCTGAGCTGGACCCAGGTGGAAACCGGCTCCGCCATAACATGGAAGTATCCGTCGTGTGTGCTTGCCGGCGAAGGGGCGGTAGGGGAGTTCTATTCCGTTGCGCTTACCCGCAATCATCAGCAGGCTGATACGGGTACGAAGATGATACATCTCGGGCGTAACACCCGCTCAACAATAGTGTCGAAGGGTATTTCCGCCGGATTCAGTGAGAACTCATACCGCGGTCTGGTGAAGGTTACTCCGGCAGCCGACGGTGCCCGCAACTATACCCAATGCGATTCGCTGCTTCTCGGAAGCGACTGCGGAGCGCACACTTTCCCATACATAGATGTGATGAATCCGACGGCGATAGTGGAGCATGAGGCCACCACATCGAAGATTTCAGAGGATCAGATATTCTACTGTAACCAGCGGGGAATCCCGACGGAGGAGGCAGTCGGTCTGATCGTCAACGGCTACGCCAAGGAGGTCATGAACAAGCTTCCGATGGAGTTCGCGGTCGAGGCTCAGAAACTGCTCCAGATAAGTCTGGAAGGGTCGGTCGGATAAATCAAGTAAAAATCAGCAATTAATTACTGGCGATTGCTGAGAGAGGCTGAAAATAGAGATTATGAAAGATATATTACTGAAGGTTACAGACCTTCATGCGAAAATAGAGGATAAGGAGATTCTGAGAGGTATCAATCTGGAGGTACGTCCCGGTGAGGTACATGCCATCATGGGGCCGAACGGCTCGGGTAAATCGACTTTCTCGAGTGTGCTTGCCGGAAATCCTGCTTTTACCGTGACCGGCGGCTCTGTGGATTTCCACGGTGTGGATCTGCTGTCGCTTTCTCCCGAGGACCGCAGCCACGAGGGCTTGTTCCTTTCGTTCCAGTATCCGGTGGAGATACCGGGGGTTTCGATGGTAAACTTCATGCGTGCGGCGGTCAATGCCAAGCGTAAGTATTTTAATGAACCCCCGTTGGGTGCAGGCGATTTCCTGAAACTCATGCGGCAGAAACGTGCCATTGTTGAGCTTGACAACAAACTCGCTTCACGCTCGGTCAACGAGGGCTTTTCCGGTGGCGAGAAGAAGCGCAACGAGATTTTCCAGATGGCTGTTCTCGAACCCCGTCTGAGTATCCTCGACGAGACCGATTCCGGTCTCGATATCGACGCTCTGCGCGTAGTGGCGGGGGGAGTAAACCAGCTCAAGACCTCGCAGAACGCCACAATCGTCATAACCCACTATCAGCGTCTGCTCGATTATATCAAGCCCGATTTCGTCCATGTCCTATACAAGGGGCGCATCGTGCGCACCGGCGGACCGGAACTTGCTCTTGAGCTTGAGGAGAAAGGCTACGACTGGATCAAGGAGGAGGAGAAATGAGTAAGGCTTCCGAACAATATCTGGAACTATACCGCGACAACCGCGAGGCGATCGACGCTCACGGGGCGCCGGTGATGAACGCCTTGCGCCCGGCTGCCGCCGAAGCTCTGGAGCTGGCCGGACGTTTCCCTGTAAAGGGTGACGAGGGTTATGAGAAGACCTCTGTCGACGAGATATTCGCTCCCGATTACGGTGTGAATATCAACCGCGTGGCGATTCCTGCCGATGTCAGCGCCTCGTTCCGCTGCGGGGTGCCCAATCTGTCGACTCTTCTTGCTGTGGTCGTCAACGACAAGTTTGTGGCTGCATCGACGCTCCTTAAAAATATCCCCGCAGGGATTACGGTTTGCTCGCTGGCACAGGCTTGCCGCGAAAATCCCGGGCTCGTAGAGCGCTTCTACGGGAAAGCCGCCGATATCTCAGACCCATCGGTGGCACTCAATACTATGCTGGCTCAGGATGGTGTCTTTATCCATGTCGGAAAAGGTGTACGCGCCGGGCGACCTGTTCAGCTTGTTGATATCTTCAGCTCACAGACCCCCCTGCTTGCTGCCCGCCGTGTGCTGGTCGTGGCTGAGGAGGACAGTCATGTCGCTATTCTCAAATGCGATCATACACAAGGGGATGATACCATGTATCTTAGCTCTGAAGTAGTAGAGATTTTTACGGCTCGGGGAGCGTGCGTGGAGTGGTATGATATAGAGGAATCTAACTCTTCCACATCGCGCCGTCATCAGCTCTTTGCCCGTCAGGGTGAAGGATCGGAGCTATATATCTGTGGCGCCACTCTTAACAATGGCAAAACCCGCAACGATTTCCGTATCGAAGTGGAGGGTGACCATGCTGTAACCCGTCTTGGAGCAATGGCTATAGGCTCCGGTTCGCAACATATCGACAATTCGTCGGTCATACGTCATGCTGCCGACCGCGGACGCAGCGACCAGCTGCTGAAATATGTGCTCGACGACCATGCTACCGGAGCTTTCGAAGGCAGCATAGAGGTGTGCCACGGCTCGCGGTTCGTAGAGGCGTATCAGAGCAACCGCAATATCCTTGCATCGAAGGATGCGCGTATGCATGCCAAACCTCAGCTGCTTATATATAACGATGATGTCAAGTGCTCGCATGGAGCCACTACCGGACAACTCGATCAGAATGCGCTCTTTTACATGCGCACACGCGGCATTCCCGAACCAGAGGCGCGCCGAATGCTTATGCAGGCGTTCATGGTTGATGTTATCGATTCCATTACCCTTGAACCGCTTAGGGATCGCCTCCGCCATATGGTAGACCGGCGTTTTGCCGGAGAAACGGTTGGCTGCCGCGACTGCAAGAGCTCATGCTGAGGCTGAATTGAACTGGATTTATACGGACTTAAGGTTTATTATTTGAAATGGCATATGATGTGGAAGCGCTAAGGCGCGATTTTCCGATACTCGACCGAACTGTCTACGGCAAACCGCTGGTATATCTCGACAATACGGCTACGTCGCAGACACCCCGCCAGGTGGTGGAAGCGGTGAAGGATATGTATCTGACCCATAAGGCAAACGTTCACCGCGGGGTGTTCTCGCTGTCGCAGGAGGCTACCGCTCTGATGGAAGCTACCCGCGAGAAGGTGCGCGACTACATCAACGCTGCCTCTGCACGCGAGATTATTTTCACGCGTGGCACTACCGAGGCTATCAATCTGGTGGCATCGAGTTTCGGAAGTTTCATGGAGAACGGTGATGAGATTATCCTCACCGTCATGGAGCATCACGCCAACATAGTGCCCTGGCAGTTGCTGGGCACCCGTAAGCGCATCACCTTGCGGGTGGTGAAAATGCGCCCCGACGGAACGCTCAACATGGAGCAGTATCGCAATCTGTTCAACGAGCGTACACGTCTGGTAGCCGTATGCCATGTCTCGAATGTTCTCGGCACCGTCAATCCGGTGGAGGATATGATCCGCTACGCTCATTCGCTTGAGGTTCCTGTGCTTGTAGATGGCGCTCAGGCGGTTCCGCATATGAATGTCGATGTGCGTGCGCTCGATGCCGATTTCTACGCTTTCTCAAGCCATAAGATGTATGGACCCTCCGGTGTGGGTGTGCTTTACGGTAAGGAGCGCTGGCTTAATAAGATGCCACCTTACCAGGGTGGGGGCGGCATGATCTCGCATGTCAGCTTCAAGAAGACAACATATGCCGAGCTGCCGCTGAAGTTTGAGGCAGGTACCTCTGACTTTGTGGATATAGCAGCGTTCTCGGCATGTCTTGATTATATCCGCTCCGTTGGCATGGATGCCATTGCCGCCCACGAGCATGAGCTGCTTGAATGGACTACGGATGAAATGATGAAAATCCCCGGTATGCGTATTTTCGGAACAGCGCCGGGCAAATGTGCCGTCATATCGTTCCTCATCGGTGAGGCACATCATTACGATACCGGCATGTTGCTCGATAAGCTCGGGATTGCCGTGCGCACAGGTCATCACTGTGCCCAGCCTCTTATGGAAGCGCTCGGCATAGAGGGAACAGTGCGCGCCTCCTTCGGTCTCTATAACACCCATGCCGAAGCCGAAGCCTTTATCGCTGCCCTCCATCGCATCGCCCCGATGCTCGGCGTGTAGAAGAAAGAGATAAAGTGAGAAATCAATAGCAAAACTCCTATAGTTAGAAATATATAAGAGGCTATGTCCAAATTTTTTTGACATAGCCTCTCTCATTATTCGGAGTATTTTCCCAAAAGAGGAAAATTGGCCTAATTGTAAAAAAGTAGGATAAAATCTTTGTAAGTACGTGTAACCTAT
>CAZDWY010000001.1:0-143203 GCA_964509345.1 uncultured Alistipes sp. | reverse complement strand
CTATTTTTCAAGAGGTTGGGCAAGTGCCTTTATGGTTTAGCGGACAGTAGTAATTAAATTTGCACACTCCCTCATGAATGGGACATCACGCGACGCCATTCATCAAGGGAGTACATCACATAGACGTCAATTTTTTTCTTTTCATAATTAAGTTTTTAATTGTTTAGTTAATGTGCGTCAGGGCTTCAAGGTGTGAACCTTCCTGATGTGGGTTAATACAGATTTTTGAACTGATATTAAACTATATGGAGTTTATGTACAATAGCGATTAGTGTTAATAATTGACCCTTTATTACCAGTTCAATAATCCCGGGGAGTGCATGCCGTGAGGTGGAGCGCTCCCTTCGGTTTTATAAAGTTTTGTATTTTTAAGAATTAATCTTTATCTTTGGAGGAATAATTCTACCATTTCTTTAACCGATTAACAAATCTATGATATGAGGAATATGATTCAAGGATTGGTGTTGTCGTCTGCTTTGGTCTGCTATTGCGCGGCAACTGCTATTGCGACCGACGATAATCGAGCACCGGAACATTACGACCTCAGTATGGCGACAGCTGGACAGCTCAGCGACGTATTCTCAGAGGTAGAGCTAACACCCCTACGATACGACAGTCTCACATTTCTTTACAATGACGATCAGATCATTACCCCCGAGGCCATAATCGTACGCGACATGAAATCAGACATAGTGGTATTCACTCCTGACGGCAGCTTCGTGGCGCGCTCATTGGAAAAGAAAGGTGACGAAAATGCCAGCTACTCCACAATATTCCAGTCGGGATGGAATCCCTATACCCGACAGATAGAAGTCTGCACCCCCGGAAACATGATCTGTTTCGACCCACATCTCAACCTCGTAAGCTCTATCGTGATGCCGAACTATACCGACAGTGTCCATGACCACCGCCACATGTACGCGTCCACATTCAATGTTTCCGACTCATTGCGGCTGATCCGCCCCATACTCCCACACACATATTTCCTTACAGAGCCTTCATGCAGCAAGATAATAGGAGAATTCTCATATGGCGACGAAGTAATTGTCCCCATGAATTTTCAGCCGCTGGAATTCTTCCGGATGCCTGACAACAAGATACTGTTCACTCCCAAACAGGCTATGACGAATGCGGTTTACCGCTTCGAGCCCTCCACAGGATCACTCAACAGGGAGATAACATTCCATACGGGAGACAACGGCATCCGAGCCGAACACATCGATTCCCTTTCTAATTCTAACGACCAGATGAAACTCCGGGAGTATCTTATATCTTGCGACAAGGAAATGCTTATGTCGGTGCTCCCAGCTTCCGACTGGATCATCACCCTCACCAAACACGGAAACAACCTGCGCGATTCGCGCCATACATTCATTGACCGCACCACCGGAAAACTTGTCGCTTTAGATATATATGACGGCGAGACCCGGCAGTCACCTTTATTCACATCCGTAGCCGATGGCTACGCCTATGCCATCCAGAAGAAAAGCGAGATCATGAGCATGCCCGGCATACTGCTCGACAAAGCCGCAAGCGCCTATGAACTCACCGACGGTCTCAGCGACGACACCTTCATCCTCCTCCGCTACCGCTTCCGGTAACATCCAAAAATATTGATATTATATATTTCTTAAACAATTTTGATTATATAATCATGAGTATCCGTTATTTTTTGTTGAGCCTCATTGCTTTGATTCCGGGATTAATCTGCTGGTGTAAGACAATTGATGCAAATGATGATGTGGTAGTAGATAATATAAATCATATTGGCAGTTCGTCAAAGGTGACAGAACGTAAAGACATATACCATCCAATGCTTGAAGAGGGCAAAACGTGGAAATATGTGATGCGGAATGAGTTTTTTGATAAAAGTTTTACTATTTATCAGAAGATAGAAGGAAGGACAAATATAAATGGAACTGAATATTATTGTCTAAATCAGTATGAGGGCAATGATGGTAACATTGAATTTGCAGGCACTTTGGCATACCTCAACGAAGACCTTTCTACAAAGAAAGTTACATGCCTCAGAAACAACGATTTTAACAACATCTGGACCACCAGGGCATTCAATTATCTGAATACCTCAGAGGAAGAGGTAATATATGATTTTTTGACTCCTCTAAACATGACAGCTACTTCTGCATTTTACACTGGCGATTATACGGAAACGGTCTATTTTGGAGTTGATGGCGTAATGCGTTCCGGCTATACTGCAGACAATTCAATCTCTCCATTGATGATGGTAGAAGGATTAGGATGGCTCAGTGCGGCTGAAACCTACGAAGACCAGAAAATCTATATGGGAGACCTGTTCGGTCCCGAAGAGCCAGTTTCATCGCAGACAGCATGGAACCGCTACCTCTATGAAATCAGTGATTCCAATGGTAATATACTCTATAAAGATATGATGGCAGAGAATTTACTGGCAGGGGAAACAGAGATTGCATTTAGGACCGGCTGTTCAATAGAGAGGCATGATAATATCATAGATATCAGGTCAGAAAATGGAGCAATAGGCTCGATAAGGATTTTCTCAGCCACAGGAACAGTGATACGCGATTTTCAAATTGATAACGACCGTTTTGAAATTAATATAGAGGGATATCTGCCCGGCGTTTACTTCGTTACTGCAAATGATGCCATCCTGAAATTTGCGGTTAAATAAACTCTCCAAGAGCTAACCACAACGATTACTCATTTGAACCGGAAAAATTTGACGTATAGGTCAAAAATTTTTGGGCGATTGAGGATGCTTCCGCGGCTTCATATTTTGCAGGGCAAAATATTTTGATTACCTTTGCAGCGGTAAGTTCCGGCAACGGACAATCATCCATTGCGCGGAACCTGGCGCCACGAAGCCGGTCGAATGGTGGAATGGTAGACACGAAGGACTTAAAATCCTTTGGCCGTTGAGGCTGTGTGGGTTCGAGTCCCACTTCGACTACACGGAAATCCCCTCTGACAAATCGGTTAACCGGTTATTCAGAGGGGATCTATTTTTTAAAACCACTTCGCTTGCCCACTCCCATCCGGAAAAACAAAAAAATCGCATCAAACCATGAAAAAACTCATCGCAGCAGTAATCACACTGCTGATCTGCTCAGCAACAGCCGTGGCGCAACAGGCGCTTTGGGATAAGCCTGCAACATTTTCTCCAGAGATACATCCCGACGGTTCGGTAACATTCCGCATCCTCGCTCCTGAAGCGGATTCGGTAGAGGTGACCGGCGATTTCCTGGCGCAACTTCCTACCGCCGGAAACGCAAAACTTTCCAAGAACGACCAAGGAGTATGGGAATTCACTACCGCTCCCCTCCTTCCGGAGCTCTACAGCTACCAGTTCATCGTCGACGGGATAAAAATCCCCGACCCTGCAAGCATATATCTGATCCGCGACACTGCCACCATATTCAGCTACTTCATTATTCCGGGGAGCAACGCGGATCTATACAGCATCAACGATGTTGCCCACGGAACAGTATCGAAAGTATGGTATGACAGCGCCGAGTACGGTAAACGCCGGATGACAGTCTACACCCCTGCCGGCTACGAACAGTCGCCCGACAGACGCTATCCGGTATTATACCTCCTCCACGGCATGGGAGGCGACGAAAACGCATGGAGCGAGCTCGGACGTGCCACCCAGATCCTCGATAACCTCATAGCCCAAGGGAAGGTAGAGCCGATGATCGTAGTCATGCCCAACGGGAACGTCGCCATGCCGGCAGCTCCCGGCGAATCACACCTCGGCCTTCTTCCCCCGACAACGCGCCTTCCGCATACGATGGACGGCGCATACGAAGAGAGTTTCCCCGAAATAGTGAAATTTATCGACACAAACTACCGCACTATCGCCGACAAACCCCATCGCGCCATCGCAGGGCTCTCGATGGGTGGCTTTCACTCTCTCCACATTTCCAAGGAATACCCCGACATGTTCGATTATGTGGGGCTCTACTCCGCGGTAGTCAATCCCCGCGGTGAGCAGACCTCGGAAATATATAAGGATTTTGACGGTAAACTCGCCCGTCAGTTTGCCGCCAAGCCTGCCCTCTACTGGATAGCCATCGGCGACAAAGATTTCCTCTACGACGAAAACGTCAACTACCGCGCACTGCTCGACAAAGCCGGATACCCCTACGAATACCACGAATCGCCCGACGGCCACATCTGGCGCAACTGGCGCATTTACCTCTCCGACTTCCTCCCCCGCCTTTTCCGCTGACACCTTCCGGATAACGCACTTCAGTTGAAGTGTAAAAAAAACGGTGCAATGTAAGAGTCCGTTTGGAATTTAAAAAACCAACCCTATTGCCCAAAATCAGGTGTAAATATTGTGTGTCTGCGTGGTTGCTTTAGAAACGACTACGTAGGGACATGCCTTTGGCATGTTTCTAAAGCAATTTGGTTCTTCGTATGTGTGTGGATTACATATGTTTGGGTAGTTACTTTAGAAACATGCCAAAGGCATGTCCCTACGGTTATTTTCTTAAGCGATTTAGCTCCCCGTAGGTGTGTGGTGTCCGTGGAAACATGCCGAAGGCATGTCCCTACAATATATACACCTGATTTTGGGCAATAGGGTTGGCGTTAGCTCCCGGCAAAAAGAAACTTCCCCTTCGTGAATGGCATTTTCACGAAGGGGAAGTGATAGTTCAGAGGGGGTATGTTCAGCGGGCGAGGAGCAGGAAGTAGTTCTTCTTGCCTTTCTGAACAAGGAGGTATTTGTCGTTGAGAAGCTGCGATGCATCGACCACGGCATAGGGATCGCTTACTTTCTCCTTGTTGATGGAGAGGGCGCCCTGCTGGGTCATCTTGCGCATTTCACCTTTCGAGGGGAACACAGCTGCGGCATCGGTAAGAAGGTCGATCAGCTTGGTCTCGCCGTTGGTGAAAAGCTCGCGGCTTACCTCAAACTGGGGCACACCTTCGAATACAGCCAGCAGCGTTGGCTCGTCGATGCGGTGGAGTGTGTCGGCAGCCTTGTTGCTGAAAAGAATCTGCGATGCCTCGATTGCAGTCTGAAGCTCCTTCTCACCATGCACCATGCGGGTTATCTCCTCTGCCAGACGATGCTGCAAGGGGCGTGCGCCGGGATTTTCAGCTTGAGCTGCGATGAGGGCGTCAATTTCCTCCTTGGTGAGAATGGTGAAAATCTTGATATATTTCTCAGCATCTGCATCGCTTACGTTAAGCCAGAACTGATAGAACTTGTAGGGTGATGTACGCGCCGGGTCAAGCCAAACGTTACCGCTTTCGGTCTTGCCAAACTTACCGCCGTCGGCTTTGGTGATGAGCGGACATGTGATGGCGAACGCATCGTTTGCGCCCTCCATACGGCGGATGAGCTCGGTACCGGTGGTGATGTTGCCCCACTGGTCGGATCCGCCGAGCTGCAGACGGCAACCCTTGTTGCGATAGAGCCATAGGAAATCGTAGCCTTGCAGAAGCTGATACGAGAACTCGGTGAACGACATCCCCTCGCCGCTCTCGCCGCTGAGACGTTTCTTCACTGAATCCTTTGCCATCATATAGTTGACCGTAAGGTTCTTGCCTATATCACGGATAAAGTCGAGGAAGCCGTAATCCTTCATCCAGTCGTAGTTGTTGACGAGAATGGCAGCATTTGGAGCGTCAGAATCGAAGTCAAGGAACTTAGCGAGCTGATTCTTGATAGCTTCCTGATTGTGACGTAAGGTTTCCACATCAAGGAGCTTACGTTCCTGACTCTTCATCGAGGGGTCGCCGATCATACCAGTTGCGCCACCTACGAGGGCGATAGGCTTATGACCTGAGCGCTGGAAATGCTTCAGCATCATTACGCCTACGAGGTGCCCGATATGCAGGGAATCAGCCGTGGGATCGATGCCGAGATATGCGGCGGTCATCCCTTTTTTCAATTGTTCGTCTGTGCCCGGCATCATCTGGTGGATCATGCCGCGCCAGGTAAGTTCTTCTATAAAATCCATTGTCGGTTTTCTGATTTTCGTTTATACAAGTTTTGCAAGCGCCACTTCTATGCGTGCGAACGCTTCGCGGAGCGAATCGTCGGAAGCGGCGTAGCTCAGGCGGATATATCCGGGCAGACAGAATGCTGACCCCGAAACGGTTGCCACATGAGCCTCCTCGAGCAGATACATTGCCAGATCATCGTCGGTCGAGATTACCTTGCCTTCATATTGTTTGCCGAGGTAGGCGGTGACTTCGGGGAAGAGATAGAACGCGCCCTGGGGCTCGTTGACCTTCAGACCGGGAATGCGGCGGGCGAGCTCAACGACGAGATCGCGGCGACGGCGGAATGCCTCGAGCATCTCGGCAACACACTCCTGCGGACCGTCGTAGGCTGCCACGGCAGCTTTCTGGGCTATTGTCGAGATACCGGATGTTGTCTGTCCCTGAAGCTTATTTACTGCCTTTGCCACGGCAAGCGGCCCTGCCATGAAGCCGATACGCCAGCCGGTCATCGCATATGCCTTGCTGACACCGTTCACTATTATAACGCGGTCTGCCACCTCGGGGAATGATCCGAGCGATGCAAACTCGCTGCCATAATTGATATGTTCGTAGATCTCATCCGAGAGGATAGCTACCTGCGGATATTTCTTCAGCACATCCACCAGTCCCTGAAGCTCTGCACGGGTATACACACTGCCTGAAGGGTTGGAGGGGGAGCAGAGAAGCACCATGCGGGTGCGCTCGGTGATAGCCGCCTCAAGCTGTGCAGGAGTTACCTTGAAATCCTGCTCTATACCTGCGGGGACAAGCACATTGACACCCCCCGCCAGCTTCACCATCTCCACATAGCTGACCCACGCCGGGGTAGGAATCACCACCTCGTCGCCCGGATTTATCAGCGCATAGATAACGTTGCTGAGCGAATGTTTGGCGCCTGCCGACACCACTACCTGTTCGGGAGCCATATCCACACCATTCTCCTCCTTGAGTTTACGGGAGATAGCCTTGCGGAGATCCATATAGCCGGGGACAGGGGGATAATGGGTGAAATTCTCGTCGATAGCCCGTTTTGCAGCCTCCTTTATATGCTCGGGGGTATCGAAGTCGGGCTCGCCTACCGAAAGGTTAATCACATCGACCCCCGCAGCGCGGAGCTCGCTACTTTTCTGCGACATTGCAAGGGTTGCGGACACCGCCATACCCTTTATGCGGTCTGAGATTGTTAATGCCTGCATATCTGTATCTTTAACTTTGGCACAAAGTTACATAGAATTTTTGACATTGCCGCGCTGATCCAAGCTGTTTTGCCTGCGCTTGTCAAGAGCCACCAGCAAGAACACCACCAGACCTAACACTATCAGCAACACTGTCTGCGCGGCGATGACCACATTGCCGAAGGCTGCGCCGGTAACAGCAAACTCACCGGCGCTTACCACAGCCTCCCCCGATGCTTCCTGGGCACTCTGCAATACCGGCAGGAATATATTAAGCCCGAAAAGCATTGTAGTCTGATACGGACCGATGCCACCGCTCGAGGGCACCCCCATGGCAATGCTCGTCAGAACGAAGCATACCAGCGTCACAATCAGTCCCGACGCATCAAGGAGATCACGCAGCAACGGGAAGGCATTGAAAGCAACCACCAGTTGAAAATAATAGCATCCCCATATGCCGGCCGTAAGCCCGAGCCAGGCAAATTTTCCTTTCATATGAGCCACAGCCGCAAAGCCTTCCCACAATCCGGCAAGAAAACTTTTGACCTTGACGGCAATTGAATCGCGCGACTTTCCGAGCCACAACCACGCAGCTGCCGCCAACGTTGCCAACGAGAGCCATACCCACGGAGATGACACCACCGAAAGCATTTTTTCATACGCATCCGGATAGGTGCGTACGAAATCCACAATCGGTTCGCGGGCGAGGAAGAAAGTAACAGCGGTGAGCACCCCGACAGTTACCAGATCGGCGAAACGATCGGCTATCATCGATCCGAACACAGTGGAAAACGGCGCATCCTCGCGATAGGCTATATAACTCGTGCGCCACACCTCGCCCAGACGCGGAAATACAAGATTAAGGGAATAGCACCCTACGACACTGTAAATAAGACTGTAGAGCGGAGCCTTTACATCGAGCGCACGCAACTGTATGCCCCATCGGATGGCCCGTAGAATCATCGGCACAACGCTCAGCCCGAGCATCATGCCGATCCAACGGAAATCGCACTGCTCACGGATGACCCCGAGCATGGCATTGAAATCAATATTATGGAACATGATCCAGCAGAGCCCACAACTGACCGCCACCGGAATTATGAATTTCACGATGGCTCCCGCCCACGACCGTCCGGCGGCTGAGGACGCGCTATGTGTTGCTTTGCGTGGCATGGTGCAAAGTTACTAATTTTTGCTCAAAAGCCCCAAATTTCGCTTCGTTTCCCCATTATTCCACATATTTAACTTTCGTTCACTTTTAAATCGTATCGAAGTAAATGAAAAAGTATATATATTTGCACTACTAATAGAAATCAAAACATGAAGCATCAACGTCAACTTGAAGACAGCCCCCTGAAACTCAATCAGATCGCTGCCATCCGTGGCGTTTCCGATGAATACAGCCACCTCGGGCAGGACTATATATTATCACACATCACATCAGATACCGGTTATTTCTATACAGACAAAGCACGCCGTATCGACGGGCACACAATGATAATCTGCGTGAAAGGACACATGAAGGTCACCATTGATCTTGATACCGTACAGGTAGCGCCGGGATCG
This sequence comes from uncultured Alistipes sp., assembly GCA_964509345.1. Lineage (GTDB taxonomy): Bacteria > Bacteroidota > Bacteroidia > Bacteroidales > Muribaculaceae > UBA7173. Next base: position 134,465 of record CAZDWY010000001.1, on the reverse strand, counting down.
CTGGTGTTCGTCGCGCCTGAAAGAGTTTTCAAACCGACATCGTGGGAGGGACCCGAACGCGACGCCTATCTTCTTTTCCTGTCCAATAAATTTGTATACGACCTGAATATCGACCTCAATGCGGTGAATACCAACATATTCACCTCCGCAAAGTCCATGCTTACCCTGACGCCGGATAAGCTCAATCTTATAATCCGATATTTCGAGATGCTGCATGCCAATGCATTGTCGTCCACACACTATAACCGCCACATAGCCCGGGCGCTGACCTCTGCTGCAGTATACCAGATAATGGCTTTCGGCGAAGAGATGATACCCGACGTCAAATCGGCTCACGCCCACAACCGCAAACTGACATATGTAAAGAACTTCCTCCGTCTGGTACGCGCAAATCATCGCCGTGAACGGGCAATCGGATTCTACGCCGATAAAATGTTCATTTCCCCAAAATACCTTTCACTCATAATAAAGGATGCCACTGGGCGCTCAGCAGCAGAATGGATTGACCAATATGTGATTCAGGAAGCAAAAAATCAATTGCGCTACTCAGGCAAAAATGTGCAGCAGATCGCCTACGACCTTAATTTCTCAAACCAGTCGTCGTTCGGAAAATATTTCAAGAATCTTACAGGACTGTCGCCCACCCAGTTCCAGAACCAATAGCCTCACTTCTGGCGCTGTATGACCCGCTGGAGATTCCGGGATGTAATATCGCCGATCTCCTCTGCCGGAAGCTTCAGAGATGCGGCCACGGCTGCCACCACTTCCCCTATGGGTACCGGTGAATCATCGGTCTCAACAAGCAGTCTGTCGAGCGGAACGGTCTTCAGCGCCATAGGATTGAAGCGACTGCCCACCGAAATATAATTTTCTTTTCTCAGCGCCAGAAAGCGCGCGGCTTCATCAGCCCCTCCGCGGTAGCCATGCCAGATCCAGGGTTGCCGTAGTCCAAAGGGTTTCAGTTCACGCTCCATCTGACGGCACAGAGCCAATATCCTGTGACCGCTGCGCACCACGTGTAGAATAAGCGGTTTCCCCACCCGCTCACTGAGCAGAATCTGACGCTTCAGCGTCTCCATCTGTATTTCCGGACCACCTCCACGCAGCGTATCAAGCCCCGCCTCCCCGATCGCAACCACTTCAGGGAGGGTTGCCACCAGCTCAAGCTCAGAGAGTTGCGCTGTCAGCTCGGCAGCAGACAATCCGGCGGTATCCCATGGATGAATCCCCGTGGATAGCACTGCATGGGGAAACTCCGCCAATACGGCAGGAACCACTCCGGGCGCCACACACACTATCGCGCCCTCACACATCCTATGGGTATGACTGTCAGCAACCATGTATATTCCTCAACCCGAATTCACGGCACGGGATCATACCCGCTCCCTCCCCACGGATGACACCGGCATATACGCCTCACACTAAGCCATAACCCCTTGACAGGTCCATGACGGCGAAGCGCTTCAAGAGCGTAAGCCGAACATGTAGGAGTGAACCGACACGACGGAGGGGTCAGCGGAGAAATACAATAACGGTAAAAATGTACGGGAAGGCAAAGGAGCCACACAGCCAACCGCGACGCAGGATTACTTTTCATTGCTCCGGAAATATTTTACGCAGGATACGTTCCATCGCTTTCTGTACGCGTTCATACGGCTCCAGACCATTGCCTATATATAGAAACGCAAGATGGAGCGATGGAGTGTCGCGATCATCAGACAGAGGTGGCACCAGCAGCGGACGGGCAAGGCGGTATGCCTCGCGGACGCGCCGCCGCATTTTCACGCGGTCAACAGCGTGGCGCAATCGCTTTTTGGGCACAGAAATCATAAACTTCACGCGCTCCCTGCCGTGAGGAGCAACCGCATCGGCAACCTGCTCCTCAGCCCAGACCGCCCGCAGAGGATATGCGAGCATGCTCCGGGAAGAACCGCGGCCATCAAACAGGCGTTCGATGGCCGTGGCGGAGCAAAGTTTATGGCTTTTTCCCAAGCCGGCTGTTTTCATTGGCTGTGAGATATTGTTTGCTTTTCAGGTTTTGAATATCTGTAGGGGCTGGTCGATGCCGGAATCATGCATTGGCATCGTCCTGGTGCTCTTTCAGAAACAGATCGAGAGCAGCTGTAATCGACGGAGCTTTTGGACCGGGCGCTTCAAGGTCAAGGCGCAGACCTGCATCTGCCACAGCCTTGGCTGTAGCCGCGCCGAAACATCCGATCTGAATGTCACCCTGCTTGAAATCCGGGAAGTTCTTCAGCAGCGAGTCTATTCCGGCGGGAGAGAAGAAAAGGAGCATGTCGTAGTCGAACGTTTCGTCGGAGGCGAAATCATTGCTGACTGTGCGATACATTACTGCTTTGACATAGTTCACTTTCGCGCGGTCGAGGATCGAGGCATTCACATCCTCTTTGTGCACATCGCTGACTACATACAGGAAGCGGTCCTTGTTATGTTTGCTCAGCGAGGGAAGCAGATCGTCGAATTTACCGGTAGCGCCATAGAAAATCTTACGTTTGCGATAAACTATATATTTCTGCAGATAGAGGGCGATGGACTCAGACGTACAGAAATACTTCATCGTATCGGGAATTGCGATGCGCATCTCCTCGCACAGACGGAAGAAGTGGTCGATGGCGGTGCGTGCTGTGAAAATCACCGCTGTAAAATCAGCGATATTGATTTTTTGCTGACGGAACTCGCGCCCGGAAAGACCTTCAACTTTGATGAACGGACGGAAAACCACATCTACTCCATAGCGCGCAGCTATGTCGAAATATGGTGATTTTTCAGAGGCCGGACGAGGCTGAGATACAAGTATCTTCTTTACTTTCACGTTTTTAGGCTATTTATACCGATAATTTTCAGAACAATACCGGATCACATAGAGACAAAGGTAGAGATAACCGCTGTCAGGGCGGCACTCAGCTTTTTACACATATTTCCATTGCCAGACGGCATGTGATAATGACCGGAATAATTTCTAGGGCGCAAAGGTACAAAATAAAATAAAGCAACGAGGGGAAATTATGGTAAAAAATTCTAAAACCCTTGGAAATATAGCATATCCGGCAACCGATATATAGGGCGCCGGCAACCAGAAGCATATATAGCGCCAACCCCGGATAGAACAGAGCCACAAGCGCCGGCACCATCAGTAGCCATCCCAGAAGTATCTGCGACGCCAGAAACCCCCGCCTCAGAATGGTAGCCCCGGTCTGATCGGAAAAGACATATCCCAAGGTGGCACACGATGCCAGCTGAAACAGATAGAACGCTGCACATAGCCCTACCAGAAGCCCTACTTTAACCCCCATTTCCACCGTACTGTTCCCCACCGAGGGTCGCCATAGCCACATCAACAGAAGCAACCCTTCGTAAACCCACAGCTGAAGCAACTGCAGGGCTCCCACACGGGTCTCATTGGCCGTATGCTCGTCGAAGGCATTAGCCCGCCGGCGTACCGACAGCAGATCCTGAGGCATGGAGCGGAATATGCGGCGCACGTGGCGCATATTGAGCCCGATCAATACCATCACCGCCACCACAATTGCTATCACACCGCTGTCGGCAGCAGGTGTCAGCGGTCGAGACACACCTGCCACCCCGCTCTGCCATGCAGGAGGATGGCTCACATAGAGCTCGCGGTCCGAAGCCGACACTGGCGCGTCCGTCTCATGCGAAACATCTCGGAACGGGGATGTCATTTATTAGCTTTTGCGCTTCTGAACTCGTCGCGGATAGTATCCACCACATTTATTATATAATCGCCGCTCTTCTCGAGGGTGCTCACGATATCCATGTAATAGATACCGCTCTGATATTCGTAATTGCGGTCGTTTATGCTCGCCACATTGGCAGTACGCAGCTGGTTGCGGAGGTTATTGATCTCGCGTTCATGATTGTAGGCAGATATGATATCATGCTCGTCGACATTCTCCAGATTGCTGAGTATCTTCACCATACCGCTCATAGCCTTGTCGAGATAGCCGAACATGACATCGATGTTGGAATAGATCTCGTCGTTGAAATGAACGTTGCTCTGTTGCTTGCGCAGGAGGATCTTGCCGATACCGAGCATGGTGTCGGCGATGCTCTCTATCTCCGAATCAATCGAAAGCATCGCCGCAATGCGGCGCTTCGACTCGTTCGACAGGCGTCCTTCGGCGCATCGGTTGAGGTAGTTGGCTATCTCAAGTTCCATGCGGTCGGAAATCTCCTCATATTTTTCGAGGCGGGAATATATGCGGTTGAAATCGTCACTGCCACCTTTGGTGTGAACCAAGTCTTTCGCCATAGGCAGCATCCGGCATACCCTCTCTGCGAACACATGCATCTCCTTCTCGGCCTGACTGATATTGAGCTCTGATGCGCTTAGAATACCACCGGAGATAAATTTGAGCTGGAACTCATCGTCGCCCTGATGCTTGGCAGGAATAAGGAATTCCACAATCTTCACATACACATTTGTAAGCCATATCATTATCGACAGGTTGATGAGATTGAACACCGTGTGGAACATCGACAGGCCGAACGACACGCTGACCTGCATCTGGCTTACTACGCTGCGGTGATGAAGGATAACATCGTTGTCTGTAGGCAGGGAGTTGGCATACAGCTGATTGTAGATATCGGGATTCTGCGCCTGCAGATCGCTGACATAGCGGTAGAGCGCCGTCGGGTCACCCTGACCGATCTCCTCTGTTATCCAGGAGTTGAGATTTACAAAGGGGAAGAACACCGCGAGCACCCATAGCGTGCCGAGCAGATTGAAGAGCAGGTGACCCATGGCGGTGCGTTTGGCCGCCACATTACCGCTCATAGACGCAAGAAGCGGCGTCACGGTAGTACCGATATTGGAGCCTAAAACGAGCGCACACGCAAGGTCGAAGGTGATCCACCCTTTCGAACACATGATCAGGGTGATGGCGAACATCGCTGCCGACGACTGGATAATCATCGTTACCAATACACCTACCAGACAGAATATGAGCACGGAGCCGAAGCCCATCGAGGCATACCGCTGCAGGAATGCGAACATTTCGGGATTGCTCTGGAGATCCGGAACATACTTGCTGATCATGTCCAGACCCATGAAGAGGAAGGCGAAACCGATAGTGAACTCACCTATCGACTTTGTGCGCCCTTTGCTTGAGAAGAGGAGCGGGATAGCCAGACCTATAAGCGGAAGGGCGAAAGCCGATATGTCGACCTTGAAACCGAACAGCGCTATTACCCAGGCTGTAAACGTAGTGCCGACGTTGGCACCCATTATAACCGCCATCGACTGCGCCAGCGTCATCAGACCGGCGTTCACAAAGCTCACCACCATTACCGTCGATGCCGACGAGCTCTGGATCAGGGCAGTGATAAAGAAACCTGTCACCGTACCGGTAAAACGGTTGCGGGTCATAGCCGACAGGATATTGCGGAGCCGGTCGCCGGCGGCTTTCTGCAATCCCTCACTCATCACCTTCATTCCGTACAGGAAGAGGCCGACAGCTCCTAAGAGCCCCAAGAAATCCAATATAGAATAATTCATGCGTATCGGCAGGTGAGGAGAAGGTTTGCTGCGGCTCACCTAACCGGGAGCAAAGATAGCAAACATTCCGCAAATTTCAACCCATACCCTGCAATTTATTCGCGCATACCGCTCACCAGCTCCCCCAATTACCAATTACTAATTGACAATTTAGCCGAGCCTTCGCGTGCGCCAGTCTGCCAGATGACTACATACACCCCCGGAGCAAGCGATGAAAGATCTGTTTCAGCGGCGACTGCGCCTGTCCACACACACATGCCTGCAGCGGAGTACACCGTCAGAACGCCATCCGGAAGAACAGCCCCCGGAGCTGTGCGGAAACGGAGTGTTCTGTCGCCGGGCGTATAGGTCACCATATATTCCGGCGCCAGGTCTGTCGCGGAGATTCCCCCTGCCTCGCGCGGCTCATCGGGGGTCAGAAGCCACTGGCGGGTAGGTTTATATTCATTCTCTCCGTCGTTTCGCCAGCTTATGATGGGATTTCCCCCTGCGGTGCTGCCGCCCGAATTGTTCCATGCCAGCGAGGTCTTGCGGTTGACCAAAACATATCTGCCCCCCGACGCCACCGGAACCGCTTTCCATAGCTGACCATCGTCGGCGCCGTCGGGAATTTTCAATTCGAGCTGAGCCCCGGGCGCATACGAATTGCCGGAGGTGCCTGCCATATCGGTAATGGCAAGCCCGCTGTCGCGATTCACTATCCGGAACCACCCGTCGGAAGTGGCATCAAGCGCCCACTGCTGAGCCGCGTTTCCATCATTCCGTCCGTTCATCACAACCCCAGCGCCATTGCAATCGGCAAAGTTACCGGAGCCATAGTTGGCAATCAGATAATAGACCGACGCATCGGCAAAGAAAACCGGAGTAGGCACCGGAGCATCACCCGTTCCGGCAGCAGCAGCCGCGAAGGTTTCTGTCAGATACGCCACATGCTCCGTGATATACCATTTCAGATAGTCAACCCCTTCGGCATAGCTACTGAACAGCACCAGCTCGTTGTAGACATGCTGATTGATAGGCCACTTTGCAAAATTGAGTTTCTGCGACTCCTCGATAAGGGCTGAGACAGTGTCGATATAATCCAGAATGTGAGCCTCGATTCCATCTTCTACAAGCTGCCGCCATGTGCGGTCGATAAGCGCCACAAACCAGGGATCTTCCCACATGCGTTTCACCCATAGCTTCGCGAGATCGTCGGCAAACGCGCGGTTGACCATCAGTTCACGCGACACATCCCCCACGCGGTCACAGTTATTGAAAGCTATGTCATAGTCCCAGAGCGGCCCCCAGTATATTTTGTCATCCCCCCGCTCCTTGTAGATATATGTACTCCAGAAGCAATCGGGATTTCCGGTCAGCTCCGATGAGATATACCAGCTCGCGAGGGTCAGCGAATCGACATATTGACGGTAGCCCTCGACAGGATCGGTAAAACGGTCAGAGAAAAGGGCGCTTTCAAACTTATTTATGTGGTTGCGTATGTAGGTCTTCTGCCGCTGGTTGATTACATCGCTATCAGGCGACTTGACACTGATGAACACCCCGCGGTCAGTGTGGAAATTCACCGGATCCCCGTAAGCGAACCCGTCAACCTCAAGCAGGTAGCCACCGCTTATATCGGCATCGCGCGATGCCGGTTCCTCCTGCTCGAATATATCGACCCTCTTCTTCCGAATCTCTATCTGATCGGAAATCTGATAATTGCCCTGATAGGTTCCGTTCACTACCAGATCCACAAACTGGGCCGCCGCTGTAAAAGGCTGCCCCGCGAAGGATCCGATACAAGAGGTCACCGCATTGCGTATCAATGTCTTGTCGGCATGGTTTGCAAGCAGTGTCCAGCTTTTGGCCTTGGCGCGCTCCGGACCTAAGAACTCCTGCTTCTTGTCGAATTTGATGCGGTAGGGCTTCTTCGCCAGCCCCCACGTGGAATTACCGCGGCCGCGGATGCCGAGAGCGTCATACAGCGTCTCGCCGTCTGCATCCACATAGCGCAAAGTAGCAGGCAAATATGTCTCCTTACTCGTAATATCCGCCCTCCCCTCGGTCTCGACATACACCGTGGGCAGATTCGACAGCTGACGGTAGTCAGCCGCACTCATCCATACCGCGCCGGCTACTATCATAGCCACCGCAGCCAACAGGCGGAAACAACGCGTTCCACAAATTTTTCCTGACATATATTCCAGGCAGAGGCGGGTCATATCAATCGCAAAGTTAATCAAACCCCATCAAAACTCCAACTCCACCCATCTCATATTCAATGCAACCAAATCAAAGGGATACTGCCTGACAAACGCACATCCGGCCCTCTGTCGGCGTTTTGGATCGCCTACAGAGAGCCGGAGGGGATTAAACTAAGATGATTCTCAAGGTACTACAACCTTCGAAACCGCGCTTCCGCTGCGGCGGATATAGATGCCGGGCGAGGGATTTTCAACACGTACACCCTGCAAGGTGAAATATTCAGCCGGACCGTCACCGCTATCTGCACCGATTTCATCAACTCCCGCCGAATCGTCCACAATCGCGCCGAATCTGCCCCAATACGGATCTGCCGCATAAGCCTCCGCTGCACCAGCCGGAACATGAAGGGTTACGTTTTCCGGATCAAACAGATTGTCGACCTCATAATTCATATGCATATCAGATACCACTGAAAATGGAACTGCATCATTCACATAAACATCCTTCAGTTTAGGACAATCGGCAAATGTCTCTACTGAAATTGAGATTGATTTCCCGTTTCGTCCGGCAAAAGAGACTTCCGTAAGATTTTCCATCGCTGAAAATGTATAGGCTCCCAACAGCTCGCATGACGTTGGGATTGTGACACGACGCAAGACAGGCAGGTTGTTGAACGAATCATCCTCTATTGTCACCATGGATCCGAGATCCAATTCCACGAGATTTGGCATATATGAACATGCCGTTCCCCGCTGACGCCAGCTATTGCCGTTGCTGTTGGCATGAACGGCTCCGCTGAGGGTAGCCCTGCATTTTACAAGGCGCAGGCTTCTGATTCCGATATTGCAGAATGTGCCGGCTGTTATCACATCTATATCCTGAAAGTTAACTTCTTCAAGAAGCGGCATATCAGAAAAATTATCGGAACTTATGGAGGTAATCATATTTCCGGAGTTTACTTTCTTCAGATCCGGCATATCATAGAAATTCATACCGAAAATCATCTGAAGCCGTTCAGGTAGAGTAAGCTCCTCGATAGTCTCAAGGTTTTTATCTTTAAAAACATTACCGCCTATCGCCGTCACATAATACTCCACATTCTCATATACCACCTTATCCGGCAGAACCAGATGGCGGCTTTCCCTTGCCTCATCCAGTTTACTATCAAGAACCTCGACAATAGTGGCGTTTGGCAAATATTTCCCGTTTTCCTCATCGGATAAGCACACCGCATACCCGTCGAAAGCAACTTTTTCATCACCGCTAATATACATAGGTACATCGCGGGCAACCACCGATTGGGCGCAGGTTGTCTGGACGTTAGTAAAAACCAGTGTCAGGATGGCTGAAACAAACAGAAGTGAATACAGTTTTTTCATGATATATGTATTAGTTGGTTCGCTCTCGTCTAATTCGGTTGCAAGTTAAGATAATATCCACAAACACGCAAATATTTTGAAAGTTTTTTTTAAAATTCTCAAAAAGACTTTTCTCATAAGGTCAAATCATCATAACAATCCACTGTTTTTATATTGCATAATCTGTCTAAATTTATTTAAGGATATTTCGCAGGGGGATTTATCCGCTACTTGGGAAAGGGATACATGGCGTTTCTCATCCTTAAATAATGTTTACGAAGAGGGGAAAGGGAGGGTAATATGGAAGATTTGAGCTAAATTTGCAGACTGAAATAATGAATACAGAATTAAATATGACAGAATATAACGGAGCATACGGGAAACTTTCTCCACGGGCGGAACGCCTGGTGGAGAATATGAGGAGGCGCTACGCCGAAGGGAAGCCGGTGAGGGTGCTTTTCGTATGCCTCGGCAACATATGCCGGTCACCGGCTGCCGAAGGGGTCATGCTGGGTGAGATCGCAGCTCACGGCGACGGCCCGCGATGGGTGATAGATTCAGCCGGGACAGGCAATTATCATATCGGCGACCTTCCCGATAAACGCATGCGCATCCATGCGCGTCGCCGCGGTTATGAACTCACCCACCGCTGCCGCCAGGCGCGGACGTCGGATTTCGATGATTTTGATATCATCATAGGGATGGATGCCCAGAATCTTCGTAATCTGCGCGCACTGGCTCCCACCGTAGAGGCAGAGGAGAAGATTGTGGGGATGGCTGATTTCTTCAGCCATGCCACACGCTACGATTATGTTCCCGACCCGTATTATGAGGGAGCCGAAGGCTTCGAACTCGTTCTCGACCTGCTTCAGGGAGCCATCGCCAATCTTTATAACTGTGTGACAAATGGATGAGATAAAGAAACGTACGCTTCAGGTGATGGGAGGTCTGGCGCTGCTGCTGGTGCTGTGGGTATCGTTCGGCGGAAGAGGCGACGCCGCCGGCGCCGCTATTGCTGAGGATGAAGTTGCCATGTATGAGGCCGAGGAGGTGCCGCTGCCCGCTCCGGCAGCTCCCCCGGTTGCAGAGCAGACCACTAAAGAGGAAACACCCGCTCCCACTCCTGAAGAGAAGGGGAAAAGCAGCGACGTTGACAACGCCAGCCGTCAGAACCTTGATGCTGTATCAGATCTGCTTGCTCTTCTTGCACCGGCAAAGGCTGCGCGGGCTTCCAACCCATTCGAGCGTCATCTCGACTCCATGCCGTCGGGAGGGGTAAAAATGAAGATCAACTATCTTGGAGGACCTCTGGCGCGCGTGTTCAACGACAGTAACCATACCCACCTGTCGGCAGCGCGCTCGGCAGGGATAAAGCCTTTCCACACTCTGCGCGAAGCCTGGGAAGCCGGTGCATCCATGGAGCGGCTGGAGAGTTGCGAAGCCTACTATCTCGACAATCTCACTCATTCACTCCCCTATCTGGTGCCCGAGGCCCACCGCCTGCTGACAGATATCGGCAACGCATTCCGCGATTCGCTGCAGGCACGCGGAGGGGGCGACTACCGCATAAAGGTCACCAGCGTGCTGCGATCGCCGAGCATGGTAAAACGCCTGCGCCGCCGCAACATCAACGCTACCGACACCTCAGCCCACATGTTCGGCACCACATTCGACATCAGCTACTCGAAGTTTATCTGCGACTCGGCGGGCGCGACTATCCGCACCCAGGAAGATATGAAAAATCTGCTCGGCGAGGTTATCTACGCCATGCGAGAGCAGGGACGCTGCCATGTGAAATATGAGCGCAAACAGGCCTGTTTCCATATCACTGCCACGGGAAAATAACCGTAAGAGGAGGATGTTTAGATTTTTTTCATCCGCCGCTTGGGGATTCTTACGAAAATATGCTATATTTGCAGACAATTTACGCCTGTCTGAGAGACGACAGGCAAAAGGTACCTTAAATCATACTCCAATGAAAAAGCTTTTTCCTCTCTGCATGGCGGTTACCATCGGCGTTGCCTCATGCTCCACAGAGAAAACCCACAACACCCTTACCAAGGAAGAGATTGCCGACGGATGGGAACTACTGTTCGACGGCGAGACCCTCAACGGGTGGAAAGACTACAACGGCGATTCGCTCACACAGCCATGGCATGTGGTTGACGGTTGCATTCAGGCCAACGGCGACGGCAGCGACCTCTCGGGCTACATCGTGACCGACCGCAAATTCGACAACTTCATCCTCGACTGGGACTGGAAACTATCATACGGCGGCAACTCCGGCATGCTTTACCACGTGGTGGAGGATCCGTATTTCCCGGTTCCCTACGTGACCGGACCGGAATATCAGCTGATCGACAACGACGGCTGGGAAGAGACAAACGCTCCAACAAAGCTCGAGCCCTGGCAGCGCCTCGGCGTTGACTACGCAATGCACCTGCCCGACCCCGACTCGATGTTCGTGAACCCGCAGGGCGAGTGGAACAACTCACGCATCGTGTTCGACAACGGACATGTGGAGCACTGGCTCAACGGCCACAAGATTCTGGAATTCGAAGCGTGGACCGACGACTGGTTCCAGCGCAAGAACAGCGGCAAATGGGAGATGGCTCCCGAATATGGCCTGGCTGAGACAGGCGTTATCTGCCTTCAGGATCACGGCTACCCCGCTTCCTTCCGCAACATCAAGATCAAACAGCTTCCCAAAAAGGAACACGCCCAGGAAAGCCTTTTCAACGGCAAGGACCTTACCGGCTGGACCCCTTACGGAACCGAGCTGTGGTATGTCGACCAGGATGGCAACCTCGTGTGCGAGAGCGGTCCGGATAAAGAATACGGTTATCTCGCCACCAACGCATATTACAAGGATTTCGATCTTACCGTAGATTTCAAACAGCTTGCCAACGGCAACTCCGGCATCTTCTTCCGCTCCTTCGTGGAGCCGCCGGTAAAGGTTCACGGCTGGCAGTGCGAGGTAGCACCCAAGGGTCAGGACAGCGGCGGCATATATGAAAGCTACGGTCGCGGCTGGCTCGTACAGATCCCCGACGAGAAGGAGGAAATCCTCAAGGAGGGTGACTGGAATACAATGCGTGTCCGCGTACAGGGAGATCATGTGCAGACATGGCTCAACGGCGAACCTATGACCGACTTCAACGACGAGAAGATCGGCGACGCACAGGGGCGCATCGCACTACAGATCCACGACGGAGGAGGCATCAAGGTTCTCTGGAAGAACCTCAACATCACGAAACTTTAAATAACCTTATATCATAACTATCCTTATTCACTTATTATTCAATGGAAAAGACAAACAGAAGAACTTTCCTCAAACAGATGGGGGCGCTGTCGCTGTTCACCATTGTTCCGGCAAAAGTTCTCGGTGGCCCGAAGCATGTGGCTCCGAGCGACCAGCTTACCAAAGGTATCATCGGTGTCGGCGGGATAGGTAGAAGCAGCTACCATTTCACAAGCAACGACGCATGCCGCCTCACTGCAGTATGCGACGTAGACTCAAACCACCTCCAGAAAGCCCTCGACCTGGGTAAGGAGAGATTCAACGAAACCCTTCAGGGTTATCACGATTTCCGCGATCTTATCCACGACGCCAATGTGGATGTGGTTCATATCGCAACACCACCCCACTGGCATGGCATCATGGCTGTCGAGGCTGCAAATGCCGGCAAGGATATCTGGTGCGAGAAACCCATGACCCGCACCATCGGCGAAGGCAAGCGCGTTTGCGAGGCCGTAAAACGCAACAACCGCATTTTCCGCCTCAACACATGGTTCCGCTTCACCGATACATTCTACGGACTGGGAACAACCGTCGAGCCGCTCAAGAAACTGGTGGCAAGCGGTCTGCTCGGCTGGCCTCTGAAGGTTACCATCAGCGGCTCCACCGGCTTCGCCTGGAAATTTTTCTGGGTAGGTAAGGAAAACCTCACACCCGAACGCGTTCCCGCCGAACTCGACTATGATTTCTGGCTCGGTCCGGCCCAGTTCAAGCCCTACAACTCCCACCGCGTTCACCAGACCTTCCGTGGCTACTGGGACTACGACGGCGGCGGTCTTGGCGACATGGGTCAGCACTATATGGACCCCGTCCAGTACATCCTCGGGAAAGACAATACCTCCCCTGTAAAAGTTGAGGTTGACGCACCCCAGCAGCACTCCGACGCCGTAGGCACCTGGCGCAAGATAACCTACACCTACGACGATGGCTGCCAGATAGTGCTCGAAGGAGAAGGTTACGAAACCGGCAGCAAGATCCCCTACATCGAAGGTCCCAACGGAAAGGTATTCAAAGGATTCGAATGCGAGCTCAACGGCAAGCCGGCTCCCGACATCATGGCCATCATCGCCGAGCTACCCGATCCCGAGCCCCAGAACACCGACTTCCTCAAATGTATCCGTAACCGCGAGCTGTTCGCGCTCAACGAGCAGAACGGTCACCGGAGCAGCACCCTGGTGAACATGGCGCTCGCCGCGCTCCGTCTGAACCGCACCCTCGAGTTCGACCCCGTTGCGCAGGTATTCGTCAACGACGAGGCTGCCAACCGCCTTATCGACCAGCCTATGCGCGGTTCCTGGAAACTTTAATCAACCTTTCCGAAACCAACCTTTACACAAAAACCGACAATGAAAAAACTGATTATATCGCTGATGCTCGCCGTTGTGGCATCCTGCACCCTTATGGCGCAGGATGCACGCAACCGCGCAGCATCCACCATAGTGGCAGACGCTCTCGCACAGCTTCCTGCCCGCAACCAGAAAGTATTCGACGAGGTGATGAACGACCTCGCCTCCACCGGTGCCGAAGGTGTCGTTCAGCTTACCGGCATGCTTGTGCCCGCCGACAAGGGTGAAAACAACAAGATCGAATATGCGCTCAACGGTCTTATCGGCTATGTTCACCAGCCCGGAATGGAGGCTCAGCGCGACGCAGTGCGTGAGGGTCTCAAAAAGGGTATGGAAACATGCACCGACAATCCCAACCGCGCTTTCATCCTCTTCCTGCTGCAGCGTTGCGGCACAGCTGCCGACGCCCCATTCTTCGCAAGATTTGTGGAGGATCCATACCTGCAGGAGTGGGCCATCAACGGTCTTACCGTGCTCCCCGACAGCGACGACACTCTCCTTGAGGTCATCAAAGCAGGGAAGGCTCCCCGCGATGTGCTTGCCTACGCCGCCGGCAAACGCGGTCTGAAAGCCGCCGAGCCCATTGTGGCAGCATGGGCTGCAGAGGCAGCTGCGGCCGACGGACGCCCCTTCTACAAGGCTCTCGGCGAAATCGGTTCCGCCTCTTCGCTCCCCATTCTTGCCAAGGCAGCCAAAGCTCAGAACTACTCATGGGAAGGCAACAGCGCCACCGAATCGTATCTGCGTCTTATCGAACGCCTCGCTGCCGACGAAGCTACTGAAAAGGTTGCTGCCGCCGAGGCGGCCAAGCTGCTTAAAGTTAAGGATAAAACCCACGTTCGCGGAGCTGCCTCCAATGTACTGTTCGCTACCGAAGGAAAGAAAGCGCTTCCCCTTCTGCTGGCTGCGATGAAGGACAACGACCGCGCATACCGCGTGAATGCCCTCCGCCGCGCCGAACCGTGGGCTGACACAGAGGTCTATGCCGCATTGGGCAAGATCGTTGCTGCCAAAGGAGACAAGCCTGTAAAAGCAGATATCATCAACTGGTTCGGTACCAATCATGTAGATGGACAGATCGACGCCATCATCGCCAACTTCGGTTCGAAGGATGCGGAGATTGCCGACGCCGCCATAAAGGCAGCCTCTAAAATAGGCGGTGACAAGGCTCTCAACGCCCTCGTAGCCCAGCTCGATGGTCCGCGTGCGGCAACAGCCGAGGCTGCCCTCATGTCGTTCAACGGCAAGGTGAACCCCGGCATCGTAAAAGCCCTCGACGGAAACGCCGCCACCCAGGCTGCCGCTCTCAAGATAGCTTCAGCGCGCCGCATGACCGAAGCCGCTCCTAAAGTGTTCGCACTGATGAACTCGCAGGATGCGTCTGTTGCCGCCGCTGCTGCCGCAGCGCTTGCAGGCGTTGTAGGTCCGGCGGATTTCGATACCGTATGCAAGATGCTGGAAACAGCTTCAGAGGATAGCCGCCCCGCTCTTTCCGATGCTATGCTTTCAGCAGTCCGCAATCTCCCGGGCGAGGAGCAGTATGCCAAAGTGATGCCATATATCCAGTCGTCGGCTCATCCGGAATATTATTATCCTGTTCTCGCCCAGTCGAACACCGCACAAGGCGTAGCAATCCTTCTCGACGGCTACAAGGGTGGTAAAGGTGCTGCCAAGGATGCAGCCCTCAAGGCACTCCTGACAGTGGAAGACCCCGGTCTGATGATCCATCCGCTCTACGACATCGCAGTTGCAGATAAGAACGGAGCAGCCATGGTTCGCTATGCTACTCTGGTAGGCAACAGCGACTTCAGCCCCGAAAGAAAATATGTGCTCTATCGCAAGGGCATCGAGAACACTACTAACGCTCACGCACGCAACGTGATGCTCCGCGGACTGGCATCGACCAATCTATATCCCGCGATGATGGTGGCAGCCAACTCGCTCACCGTAGCAGACAACGGCCGCGAAGCAGCAGAGGCCGTACGTGCCATTGCCTCAAAGAACACAGGCTCGTTTGGCGGCGCACCCGTGCGCGCTGCTCTCGAGCAGGCACGCGAAGTGTATAAGGCAGGCGGTTCCGCCGACGACGGCTATGCTATCGACGATGTCAACGGAATCCTTGCCGAACTCCCTGAAGCAGCTTTCGTGGAGACTGAGATAGCCGATCTCGCCAAGCCTTACGAAAACTTCGAGATGCTCTTCGAATACAACGGACGCGGAGCTCTGGGCGTTCGTTCAGGCTCGAACTACGACCTCGGAACCAAGGGAGTATATAATGATGAATGGAACCCCGTATACGTGAAAGTTGTCAACGACCGCATCACTCTGGTTGAAAACGGTGTTGTAGTTCTCGACAATGCCACCCTCGTAGGTGCCAAGGAAGGTGTTCCAGCAGCCGACAAGGGTGTCATCACTCTTACTGAATCGGGTGCGCCTGTTGAATTCCGCGACATCTACATCCGCGAACTCCCATCCACACCACTCACCGAACTTTCAGCCGAGGAGAAAGCCGAGGGCTTCGAACTGCTTTTCGACGGCCGTTCGATGCACAACTTCATGGGCAACACCACCGACTACATCCCTGTGGACGGCAACATTCTGGTTTCAGCCCAGTATGGCAGCGGAGGCAACCTCTACACCAAGAAGGAGTATAGCGACTTCATCTTCCGCTTTGAATTCTGCTTCGATGTGGAAGGTGTGAACAATGGTATCGGCATCCGCACCCCCACCGGAGTTGACGCCGCATACGGAGGTATGGAGATCCAGGTTCTCGACCATGACGCACCCATCTACAAGGGTCTGCGTGAATATCAGGTACACGGATCGGTTTACGGCATCATTCCCGCCAAGCGCATCGTCCACAAACCCCGCGGCGAATGGGGCGTTGAGGAGATCCGCGCCGAAGGGGACCACATCACCGTCACTGTAAACGGCGAGGTGATTGTCGACGGCAATATCCGCGAGGCCTGTCAGGGACATAATGTCGACCCCGACGGCGGCGACCGCAACCCCTATACTGTCGACCACCTCAACCATCCCGGTCTGTTCAACAAGAGCGGCCATATCGGATTCCTCGGTCACGGATCAGGAGTCAAGTTCCGCAATATCCGTGTAAAGGATCTTAGCAAAGGGAAGAAAGATAAGAAATGATTAATCCCGAAAATTCCGGGCGGAAGCCGGTGTCTGTAGTAGCAATAGGCGCCGGCAACCGCGCCGGGAAATATATCCATTACATTCTCAAAAACCCTGACAAGGCACGTCTTGTCGGGGTTGTTGAGCCTAATGACCTTCGCCGGAGCCATATGGCAAGCCTGGCAGGGTTGCCAGAGGACCAGTGTTACGCCGACTGGCGCGACTTTTTCGCATCGGAACGTTGCGCCGACGCGGTGATGATATGCACACCCGACCGCATGCACTATGATCAATGCATGGCGGCTCTGGCAAAAGGATATCATGTGCTGCTCGAAAAACCTGTGGCCCGCACTCCCGAGGAGTGTCAGGCTATCGTGGAGGAAGCGCAGCGGCAGGGTGCCACCGTGAGCGTGTGCCATGTTCTCCGCTATCATCCGTATTTTGAAAAGATGAAGGAGATAGCACGAAGTGGCAGACTTGGTAAAATAGTGAGCATCAACCACCGTGCTTCCGTGGGAATAGACCGCGCGGCTCACAGCTACGTAAGAGGTATATGGCGCCGCGAGGATACATCGAACCCCATGATTCTGAGCAAATGCTGCCACGATCTCGACTTTCTGGTATGGCTCACAGGAAGCCGCTACCGGAAACTGAGTTCCTTCGGATCGCTGCGATGGTTTTGCGCAGAGGAAGCGCCTGAGGGTTCAGCCCCCCGTTGTATAGCCTGCACGGTAGAGGAAGACTGCCCCTTCTCGGCGGTAAATCTCTACCGCAACCGCCGCGAGTGGATCGCGAACTTCGATGTGCCCTATGGGAAAACGATAGGTGAGGTCATCGAGGAGGAACTCGCGCATGGCCGATTCGGCAGATGTGTGTATCATTGCGACAACACCGTAGTTGACCACCAGGTTGTGGCAATGGAGATGGACAACGATATCACCATAACAATGTCGATGGACTGCTTCACACTCCACGACAACCGCGAAACCCACATATGCCTCACCGAGGGTGAGATAATCGGCAATGAACGCGCCATAGAGGTATTTCATTTCCGCAGTGGGAGGCGCGAGGTGTTCGATTTCTCGCATCTGTGCGGAAAACCGTTTCACGCCGGCGCCGACCTAAGGCTGGTGGAGGATTTCCTGAAAGCTGTCAACGACCCGACGCGAAATGTACGCACCGAGCTTGAAGAAGCTATAGAAAGTCACCGCATTTGCTTCGCCGCAGAACAAAGCCGCAAGGAACACCGCATGGTGTAAGCCTTGCGGCTTTTTTTCAGCGCGATTCCGTCGCCGCTGATGATATACTCCCCTCACTGCCCGATAGAATTACTTGAAATTTTTTAACAGGGTAGATCGATCCTCTCCGCGCTTTATTTGGTTAACATAAATTAACTTACGGGGGAGGGGTAATTCTATGAGCATTATGTACTTTTGCACAAAATTCACATCATAAGCTCATGAAAAGACATCTACTTCTGATTGTTGCGGCAATCTGTACCCTCTCTGCCTATTCCGAGTATGAACAATTTGTTTACGACGGGCTCCTCTACACCATCTTAAGCTCCGAGCAGAAACAAGTCAGTGTAAAGCAACCTGAGGGTTCGCACCTATCGGGCGATCTGGAAATCCCCGCTGAAGTTCCATACGAAAATTCGATGTATACGGTTGATGGTATCGCCGGTTATGGATTCTGCGATTCAGACATAACTTCAGTAAAAATTCCTAATTCACTTAATATTATAGGACCTAATGCCTTCTATGGTTGTAGCAATCTTACTTCAGTTAATATTCCAAATTCGGTTACTTGGATAGGACTATACGCATTTGCTTACTGTTCCAGTCTGGTATCTGTAGAAATACCGAATTCAGTTACTGAGATATCTGATTTCGCTTTTAGAAATTGTTACGGTTTGACCTCAATAAAAATTCCTGATTCAGTCTACCATATGGGAAGGCACGTTCCAAGGTTGCAGTGGTCTGATTTCGGTTGATATTCCAAATTCAGTTGACCGTATTGAAAAATCGGCTTTCGACGGTTGCTCGAGCCTGGCGCGGCTGACTATCCCGGGGTCTGTATCGTATTTCGGGGAAAGATGTTTTTTTACTTCGAACCGGAGAAGTATATTGACTGAGGTGTACTACAATTGTGATCAGCCGGTTTCATCCATAAAAAATATTTTTGGAAATAATACTTATGACATTGCCACCCTCTACGTTCCGGCGGCGGCAATGGAGAAGATCAAGGAAACTGAACCGTGGAAAAACTTCGCTGCTATCGAAGAGTACGATTTCTCTGGCGTAGAGGAGGTGGAATCTGATATTGATCCTTCGCAGCCTTGCGAGATCTACACTCTCGCCGGTGTTCCTGTCGGCGCTTCCATCGAAGCTCTCGTGCCCGGCGTATACATCATCCGTCAGGGCAATAAGGTAGAAAAGGTCGCTGTGAAATAAGCGCCTGCTGAGTCTGAACTTCTAAACATATCAAGATGGCGTGTCAAAAAAACGACACGCCATCTTTTTTTATCATGACTGAATGCGATTTTTTAACAAAGGATCCATAGCCATTGCATCCGGCGCTCCGTGGAGACATATAAACAGAGTGTCCGCATTCTGTGTGAGCATCGGGCGCATATTTTGTGTAAGTATTTTGACACGTTTGCGTTGACTGTTGAGCGAAAAAGTTTGATGTATTGCGGATTATTCGTATATTTGCAAGCTGAAAAATAGGCAAAACGGAGCCCTGCGGCTTGGTTTTGACATCCGCAGCGCTGATCTTCAAAGGATTGGCATTGCGTGCAGGCTGTTTTTCAACATTAAAGAATGTATTCCGACGCGCCCGCGCAGACCCTCTTCCACATCAAATGAAGGACCGACAGGGGGGAGCCGGATCATTCCCTGACAGTGCAAATAAAAAATAATAACATAACACAATACTTTTTAACAAACCACATGCAAAGCAAAGGAACCCTCGGAAGCATCATTGCGGGAGTAATCGCAATCTTCCTGGTGCTGGTATGTCTGTTCTACCTGTCGTTCTCGCTGGTAAGCAGCAAGCAGGAAGCCAAGGCAGAGCAGTATGCTCTGGTAGCAGCCGGTCAGAACGGCAAAAATTCCGAGCAGTACAACAAGGCTTACAAAGCCTACATCGACTCAATCAGCAAGCAGCCTGTATGGTTGGGTTACAACTACAATGAAGTACAGAAATGGGGCGTAGGTCTCGGTCTTGACCTCAAAGGAGGTATGAACGTGATCCTTCAGGTGTCGATGCCCGACATGCTCCGTTCCATGAAGAACTCAGACGCCGATCCCGCCTTCGATCAGGCCCTGGCCAACACCGACTCAATCATCAACGGCAACCACTCGTCGGATTACGTCGGAACTTTCGTAGACCAGTACCGCAAGCTCAACAAGGAGGCCGACTTCTCAGTTGTATTCAACAGCATCGTAAGAGAAGGTCAGAGCGACAAGGATGTGACATCCACCCTCAAGTCGGAAGTAAAGGATCGCGTGAACAACTCGGCGACCAATGTGCTCCGCAGCCGTATTGACGCATACGGTGTGGTTTCACCCAACATCCAGGTGCTTCAGGACAACGACGGTCAGATTCTTCTTGAACTCCCCGGCGTCAAGGAACACCAGCGTGTACGCGAACTCCTGCAGCGTTCGGCCAACCTCGAATTTTACGAATGCTACGGCGCTAACGAAATCGCCGGTCAGGTTGCCCAGCTTGACAACGCCCTCCGCGCAAAAGAAGGGACTGGTCTTCGCGAGCATTTCCTCATGATCAACTCCGACGCTACCCCGGTATTCGGTATCGCCACTGCCAAGGAGCGCGAAGCGATCGACGCTCTCCTCGCTTCAAACGAGGCAAAGCAATTCCTCCCCTCCAACCTGCGTCTCCGCTGGAGCGTCAAGCCCACACCGGTGAACTTCAACGATACCGTCACAGGCAAAGCGAGCCAGATCGACACCTACCAGCTTCTGGCTCTCCGCGCCACCAACGGCGGTCCCGCGCTTGACGGCAGCTGCGTGATCAGCGCATCGAGCGACTACGAGCAGATGCAGGGCAACGTGGTTTCGATGACAATGAACTCAGAGGGTGCACGCGACTGGGCACGCATCACACAGCGTAATATCGGTCACCCCGTAGCCATCGTGCTCGATGACCTCGTTTACTCATATCCCAATATCCGCACAGCAATCGAAGGCGGTCGCTCACAGATTACAGGCGATTTCACCGTAGAGGAGGCTCAGGACCTTGCCAACGTGCTCAAGAGCGGTAAGATGACTGCTAAGGTCGACATTATCTCCGACATGGTTATCGGTCCGTCGCTCGGTCAGCAGGCTATCGAATCAGGTATCTGGTCGTTCGTAGTGGCACTGGTGCTCCTGATGATCTTCATGTGCGCGATGTACGGCATCATCCCCGGTCTGATCGCCAACTTCGGTCTTATCTGCAACCTCTTCTTCACCTTCGGTATCCTCGCCTCGTTCCAGGCAGTGCTTACCCTCAGTGGTATCGCAGGTATCGTGCTCGCCCTCGGTATGGCAGTGGACGCCAACGTGCTTATCTTCGAGCGCGCCAAGGAAGAGCTCCGTGCAGGCAAATCTGTCCGCACCGCAATCGCCGACGGTTACTCCAACGCATTCTCGGCTATCTTCGACTCGAACCTCACCTCGATCATCACAGGCGTAATCCTTCTGTTCTTCGGAACAGGTCCCATCAAGGGCTTCGCCACCACCCTTATCATCGGTATCATCTGCTCGTTCTTCACAGCAGTTTACCTGACCCGCATCATCTTTATCGCATGCGCGAAGAAGAAGGCTTTCATGAACCTCACCTTCACCACCCCGCTGTCGAGCAAGATGTTCTCCAAAACCCACTTCAACTTCCTCGGCTGCCGCAAAGTATCATTCCTGGTAGTTGCGGCATTCGTAGCCATCGTGGTCATATCGCTCTTTGTCCGCGGTCTGAATCAGGGTATCGACTTCTCGGGTGGCCGCAACTATGTTGTAAAATTCGAGAAACCGGTAGAGACAGGTCATCTTCAGGAAATCCTCACCCCGGTATTCAATGCCGACGGAGAGACAGCAGCAGTTTCGGTTATCACTATCGAGAACTCCAACCAGGTACGTATCTCAACCAACTATAAGATCCGCAGTTCAGAGGACGCATCGGCTATCGAAGAGGAGATTACCAAAAAACTCTATGAGACTTTCCAGGCCGACGGTCTTCTCCCCGCAGGCATGACCCTCGCCGACTTCTCGACCACCGACGAGACCCAGGGTATCCTGTCGTCGCAGACCGTGGGTCCGACCGTGGCGAACGATATGCGCAACAAGGCTTACATCGCCGTGATCCTGTCGCTCATCGCCATGTTCCTCTACATCCTGCTCCGTTTCCGCAACGTAGCCTTCTCACTTGGTGCACTTGCGGCAGTAGCCTTCACTGCTTTCTCGATCATCGGCTTCTACTCGCTTTTCTGGGGCATACTCCCCTTCGCGATGGAAATCGACCAGACCTTCATAGCAGCGATCCTGACCATCATCGGTTATCAGATCAACGATACGGTGGTTGTATTCGACCGTGTGCGTGAGAATGTAGCCCTCTATCCCAAGCAGGACTTCTACACCACCATCAACAAGTCGCTCAACTCAACCCTGGGACGTACGATCATGACCTCGGCCTCGACCCTTCTGGTGCTCCTCTGCATCTTTATCCTCGGCGCTGACTCGATCCGCTCGTTCATCTTCGCGATGCTCTTCGGTGTAATCACCGGCACACTCGCAACCATCTTCATCGCAGCTCCCGTTGCTTATCTCACAAACAGACGCAACGTTGCAGCTCCCGCCGCAAAATAAGCCATAACAAAAATAGCTATCCTATGTGAATAAGGGTATTCCTCAATGGAATACCCTTATTCTTTCGTTAAGCGAAATATGATTCTATTTGAGATTAGCCGAAAAATTGTTACTTTTGTACCCGGAAAACCGTAAATTATGGCTTATTCACCCAAAGAGCGCCTTACTTGGTACATCAACAGACTAAAAGCTATGTCCGCCCCGGAGATAGCCTGGCGTATCAGACAAAAAGCGCTCCAAATCTCGGAAAAAAGGAGTTTCGGCAGACGAATCAGTGTTGCCGAAAGGCTATTATATCCAGATTTGCGGAAATACACAACATCTCAGGAAGGAATCCTATCGGTAGATCACGCCAACCTGGTTCCCCTTAAATTCTATCCCGCCATACCCAATCTGCCCAAAACTCCATCAGAGGATTTTCAAAATAAAGCTGAGGATGAGGGCTGGGAACCAATCTGGGCGTATTCCTTTGACTACCGGCAGCGCGAGGACAAGGGTGACGCACGTATTGCATGGGAAAAACACCGCCACTTCACATGGCCACGCCTGGCATACCATTATACCCGCACAGGCGACCTATCCACTCTCGACCGTCTCAACGAGGCCTTTGCGAGATGGAACCGCAACAATCCATTCCTGTTCGGCATAGCGTGGGTGTCGCCGATGGAAATCGCCATACGAGCGATGCAGTGGCTTTTCACCGCAGCCAATCTCCCCACCGGGGACAAACTCGACAACGCCACCGTAAAAAGATTGCGCGAGAATCTTCTTACCGGAGCCGCTAACATGCTCTCGTATGTGGAGCGTCACCGCAGCCGCTACTCATCTGCCAACAATCATCTGCTGGTAGAGCTGACTGCACTTGCTGTTGGAGGAGTATGCCTGCGCAACGAGAACTGGGTCGGGACAGCTCTTACCGAGCTCGAGAGGGAATATGCCCGTCAGTTCTCCGTTGATGGCGTCAACCTCGAATCGTCTCTTCACTACCACACCTTTGCAGCCGAGGCATACATGTATACAATGTTTATCCTCCGACGCGCCGGACGCGACGTTTCCCCAAAGCTGCGTAAAGTGGTTGAAAAGATGGCCCGCTTCGTTCAGGCATCAATGGCGTCTGAGAGCACTCCGCTCGAATTCGGCGACTTCGACGGGGGAAAACTCATAGACCTGACCGGAGAAGGATTCGACTACTACCGTTACTTCCTGCAACTTGCATCGATACTCGACGGCACAACACGTTACATCTCATTCGATACAGTGGAGCCGACAATCGCGCATCTCTTCTACCCGGACGACATAAAGAAAACCACCGCCGCTCCCCTCAACCCGATCACGAACTACTCATCATTCGACGCAGCTCCCCGCAACGAGAGCCGGACCGGTCAAGGCTACACCTTCCTGCGCTCCGACGACGGCAGCGTGCTTGTAGGGATCGACCACGCGCCGTTCGGATTCGGATCAATC
Organism: uncultured Alistipes sp.; assembly: GCA_964509345.1. Lineage (GTDB taxonomy): Bacteria > Bacteroidota > Bacteroidia > Bacteroidales > Muribaculaceae > UBA7173. The sequence goes on along the minus strand of CAZDWY010000001.1, from coordinate 110,277 downwards.
GCAGCCCACGCCCATTGCGACATGCTCAGTTTCCAGCTCTTCGACAGCGGTCAGGCGATTTTCACAGATGGGGGTACAAATACATACCACATCAACTTATCAGACCGCAATTTGCGACGCAGCGAGCTGATGCACAACACAATCAGTCTGAAGGATCATCCACAGGGAGAGATGCGCGGTGCATTTTTATGGGGAAAACGCGGAGCATCACGCGCAGAAAAGGTAGAGAAACATGGAAAAGTCTACACCGTGGAGTGCGCCGCCACGATGACAGACAAGACGATGTTGACACGAAAATTCAGTTTCGACACCGCCAATGGCGCGCTGACCATCACAGACAATATCCCCTGCACTGACGACATCACGACTTTCCTGACCAGCCAACCCGTAGAGATCGCCGCTGACAAAAAGAGCGCTACGGTCGGCGACTGGACACTCACTACAGACAAAGGTGTACTGAATACTGAAGAAATACATATCGCACCCGAATTCGGAAAACTCATTCCCGCCACAGCTCTCAGGCTCTCCGGCCGCGAAGGAGCTTGCCACGTCTCAATAACTCTTGCTGACAAAGAGCAGTGAGACGCACCGTTAACCAATCATTACCACGCTACACAATGGACAGAAAGATCCTCATAATAGTTGAAAACCTGCCGGTGCCATTCGACACACGCGTATGGCAGGAAGCCTCTACCCTGGCAGCCAACGGCTACACGGTGTCGGTAATCTGCCCGAAAGGGAAAGGATACGACAAAGACTACGAGCATCTCGATGGCGTTCATATATTCCGTCACGACCTTCCCACCGAAGGGAACGGCGCTGCGGGCTACGCCCGCGAATATTTCAGCGCCCTGAAAGAGGAATATCGCCTTGCCCGCAAGGTTTACAAAGAGATAGGCTTCGACGTGATCCACGGGTGCAATCCGCCGGACGACATCTATATGGTAGCTCTCCCTTTCCGCCACAAGGGAGTAGACTATGTTTTCGACCATCACGACATCTGCCCCGAACTATTCGAAGCGAAATTCGGAAAGAAATCAGGAGTGCTCTACCGCAGCCAGCTGTGGCTTGAACGGCAGACATACCGCCACTGCAAATTCGCCTTCGTCACCAACGAGAGCTACAAACGGATCGCCATAGAACGGGGCGGAATGAAACCGGAAGATGTATGGATACTCCGGAGCGGTCCGCGACTGGAACGTCTCCGCATACAGGCTCCCAAGCCTGAGATAAAGAGAGGCAAAAAATATATGGTCGGCTATCTTGGTGTGATCGGACAGCAGGAAGGGATCGAGTATCTGCTCGATGCCGCGCTCTATGTACGCGACAAAATGGGGCGCGACGATATTTTCTGGGGAATAGTAGGCGGCGGTCCCCACCTTGCCGAGCTGCGCCGACAGTGTTCAGAAATGGGTCTCGACGACATAGTTGAATTCACCGGCCGCGTATCCGATGAAAAGCTCCTCGACTATCTCAACACAGCCGATGTATGCGTCAATTCTGATGAATACAACGAGATGAACGACAAGTCGACCATGAACAAGATCCTGGAATATATGGCTCTGGGTAAACCTATAGTCCAGTTTGACCTCACCGAAGGGAGATATTCGGCAGCGGAGGCGTCGCTATATGCCAGCCCCAACGATGCCGCCGACCTCGCCCGCAAGGTTGTGGAACTGCTCGACGACCCCTCCCGCCGAGCCCGGATGTCGGCTATCGGCCGCGACCGCATCGTGAACCAGCTGAGCTGGGAACACACCTCACGCACTCTCCTTGAAGCCTACGACCGCTACTTCACTGCCCGCGGCAAGTAGTAGCCGGCAATAGCCCGGTCAGTTTGTCACAATGGTGACAAAAGCAAGTATAACCGGAGAAAATAGCCCAAAATAGCGCATAATTGCAGACTTTATGGCACAGATATGGCAATTTTATTGGCATAATGTTAGCCATGTGAGATTTTTTTGGTAATTTTGTGCCTCAGATTAAGACACGAATACACCAACATGGATCGTTTGGACAGCATAGACAACCTTGACCGTAAAATTCTCTCTATAGTGATGCATAACGCCCGCATTCCGTCGAAAGATGTGGCACAGGTATGCGGTGTGTCGCGTGCCGCCATCCACCAGCGCATACAGCGCATGACAGAACTGGGCATCATCACCGGCAGCGGGTATACCGTAAATCCTAAACTGCTGGGCTACAGCACCTGCACATACATCGGAGTAAACCTCGAGCGGGGTGCCATGTACTCGAACGTAGTCCCCGAGCTTGAAAAGATCCCGGAAGTGATAGAATGTCATTTCACCACCGGGCCATACACCATGCTCATCAAACTTATGGTGCGCGACAATGAGCACCTTATGGAACTGCTCAACAAAAAGATACAGATGATCCACGGCGTTACCGGAACCGAGACCCTCATTTCACTCGATAATTCGATAATGCGCCAGATACCCATGTACTACGACGAGCAGCCGGGACAGGCATGACCTCCGGCGCCTATTCCGCTCCATCCCATTTACCGCTAAATAATAAACCAGGCAATATCAACGCAAAAATATGAGAATAGGATTCGACGGGAAACGTGCCGTTTACAACAACACCGGACTGGGCAACTACTCACGCCTGCTTGTAGATGTGCTTGCAAAGCGTTATCCCGAACACGAATACATACTCTACACACCGCAACTACAGCGTAACTCCCGACTCGAACCGCTGTTGAAACTACCTAACGTGGAGCTACGCACACCCGACACAACGATCGGACGCGCAGCCTCCTCGATATGGCGCTTACAGGGTGTGACATCACAGCTTGACAGGGAGAGAATCGACCTTATGCATGGTCTGTCCGGGGAACTTCCCCTCAATATCGACAGCCTCTCCATACCGGGGGTCGTCACCATCCACGACCTGATATTCAAGCGTTGCCCTGAATGTTACAAGGCTATAGACCGCGAGATATACGACTACAAATTCATGCGCGCCGCCCGCAACGCATCCCGGATACTCGCTATTTCCGAATGCACGAAACGCGACATAATCCACTACTACGACATCGAACCAGACAAAATCGACGTGGTGTATCAGGGATGCGATGAGCAGTTCCACCGCACCCCCTCTAAAACTGAGATAGATGCCGCGAAGACGAAATATAAACTGGACCGTCCATATGTGATATGCGTCGGAACGATTGAAAAGCGTAAAAACCAGATACTCCCCCTTAGAGGCTTGCGCGGACTGCCCGAAGAGCTTGACCTTGTGCTTGTGGGGAGGCGCACCTCCTATGCGCGCACTCTCGATCAGTATATCGCGCAGTTCAACCTGAACGACAGGGTAAAATTTATCGACCACGCGGATTTCGCAGATCTGCCAGCGCTGTATGCCGGTGCGTTCTGTTCCACCTATCCCTCTCATTACGAGGGGTTCGGAATTCCGGTAATCGAGAGCCTGTCGGTAGGAACACCTGTTGTGGTCGCGACTGGCTCCTGCCTGGAAGAAGCGGGGGGACCGGATACTCCGGCTGTCAATCCCTTCGATGTGGAGGAATGGGTAAGCACAGTGAAAGAACTTATCGAATTCCCGGAAGCGCGCCACAATGTAGCCGAAAAAGGGCGCGAATATGTGACCCGCTTCAATGACCTTGCCATGGCTGAAGGCACCATGGCCGTATATAACCGCGCTCTCGACAGCGCGCCGCTGGGCAAAGTAATCAGCAATTAGAAATTAGTAATTGACAATTATTAATTACAAACAGGGAGTCAGCAGTTAATACCGATGAAAATGGACAGACTTGAAGGTAAATCGGTGCTCGTAGTAGGCGCCGGAGGATTTATAGGCGGTTTCATAGCCGAGGAAGCGCTAAGGAGGGGGATGGATGTCACTGTCGGCGTACGTAGCTCGACCTCGCGGCGTTATCTCACTGATCCCAGGCTGAAGTTTCTTGTACTCGACTACGACAGCAGCGACGCTGTCACAGCTGCGGTCGGTCAGGCTCCGGTGTGGGACTACATCATCTATAACCTCGGAGCTACCAAGGCGCTCAACTACCTTGACTTCAAGCGCATCAACTACGAATATCTGCGAACATTCTGTGAAGCGCTGAAGGCTACCGGTCACGTTCCATCGCGGTTGCTTTATATGAGCTCGCTTTCCGCGCTCGGTCCGGGCGATGAGAAGGGATATGCACCTCTGCGCTCCGATATGTTTCCCCAGCCGGACACACGCTACGGACAATCGAAAGTGATGTCGGAGCAATATCTGGAGCACTTCGCTGGAATCCCATACATAATTTTCCGTCCTACAGGCGTTTATGGCCCTCACGAAAAAGATTACCTGATGATGATAAAGAGCATCGACAGTCATTTCGATTTCGGAGTCGGCTACCGCAAGCAGATGCTGACCTTCATCTATGTCGACGATCTTGTCAACGCAATGTTCGACGCACTCGCCGCAGGGGTTGAGAACCGTAAATATATTATCTCCGAGCCAAAAGCCTATACCCAGAAGGAGTTTCGCGACATAGTCGCACAGGAGTTGGGTGGCAAATGGGTAATTCCTGTAAAGCTGCCGATATGGGCAGTATGGACAGCCTCGGCGGTTGCCGAAAAGATAGCTAAGCTACAGTGCAAGACCTCGACCCTAAACCGCGACAAGTTCCGGATAATGCGTCAGCGCAACTGGAACGCCGACATCTCCGACGCCGTTCGCGACTTCGGTTTCTCCCCTGAGGTAGACCTTCGCGAAGGCATCCGGCGAACAGTAGCAGCCTACCTCGAAGGCAAGAAAAAATAACCGTCAGCCACCTGCAGTAATCATCCAGCTCACTTTTATATCACGATTATGGTCTCAGACATTACCGACCGCCGGGTACCCTGGTGGATGTATCTGACAATCATCCTATGCATGCTCCCAGGCTTATGCTACCCCTTGGCTGTATCGCTTCTCGACAACAGCAATCCGATAGTAAGGGGGCTCACATGGCTTTACCCGGCTTATGTGCTCCTCTCAGGCTTTCTGGCATGGCAATGCTACGGAAGGCGCACGCTGCTCACCTGGATAGTGCTTGTACTTCTGCTTCTGAGCCATGCCGGATTCTATATCCTTACCTTCATGAAATTCTGATCAATAAGTCATGAAAAAGAAACTCGTAATCTCCACCGGCGCCGGCATGAGCGCCGAAAGCGGTATCAGCACCTTCCGCGATGCCGGTGGACTGTGGGAAAACTACAATGTGATGGATGTGGCATCGGCCGACGGTTTCCGCCGCAACCCCGCACTGATCCATCAGTTCTACAATGACCGCCGCAAACAGCTGGTGGAAGTCGAACCGAACGCCGGTCACCGCGGTCTGGTGGATCTCGAGAAGGATTACGATGTATATGTAATCACCCAGAATGTCGACAATCTACACGAGCGCGCCGGGAGCAGCCATGTGCTCCATCTCCACGGCGAACTTATGAAAGTCCGCGCCATGGACGACCCCTGTCTCGTGTGGGAACTCAAGCCGGGAGCGCTCGAAACCACACCCGCCACCCGTATAGACGGTCATCAGGTCCGTCCCCACATCGTGTTTTTCCAGGAGGCGGTCCCCAATATCGAACCTGCCATCCAGCTTGCCATGGAAGCTGACATATTTGTGGTCATAGGCACCTCGCTTGCCGTTTACCCGGCTGCCTCGCTCATTCAATTCGTGCGGCAGGGAGTACCGGTCTACTACATCGACCCCCACCCGGCCGAGGTTCCCGACGGCGTTACAGTTCTTCGTATGACCGCCTCCGAAGGTGTCGCCCGCCTCGCCCGGATACTACGCGGCGAATGAAAGAGAACTGTCGGAATTTACAATTGAGAACACAGACAGATTTATCGGCATCCTCCGTGAGGCATGTCGATAACTTTTTTCGTGACTTATAGAGTTTTTTACTATTTCGTATTGTAAATTCGTCTGGAAAAATTAGTAACTTTACATTCCCAAAGCATTCTTCCGCCAATGACAGACCAGCCATATCACATACCCGCTCTTTTCGAGCAATCGCTTGACGCTTTAAACATAAAGCCCTCAGGCGTTTATGTTGACTGCACGCTCGGCGGCGGAGGTCATAGCCGCGGCATTCTTCTGCGGCTTGCCGCCGCCGGTGGCGGACGTCTGCTCTCGTTCGATCAGGATATGGACGCCATAAACCGCGCGCTGGCCGACGAAGAGCTCGCCTCAAACAGCGCGCTGACCCTCGTGCACGGCAATTTCCGCTATCTACGCAACTTCCTGCGTTATTACGGTGCAGAAACTGTCGACGGGATTCTGGCAGATCTGGGAGTCTCTTTCCATCATTTCGACGATCCCGGGCGGGGATTCTCATTCAGATGGGAGGAGGGAGAACTCGATATGCGAATGAACCGCGACTCATCACTTTCGGCTGCGACACTGCTCGCCGATGCCACTCCCGAACGCCTCGCCGACATCTTCCACCTGTATGGTGAGCTGCGTCAGGCACGCCAGATTGCATCAGCCATAGTCAAGGCACGCCAACAGGAACCGATCGCCACGGTGAGCCGCCTGCTCGAAGTTGTGCGTCCCCACATCAATCCCCGCCAGGAGAAAAAAGAGCTCGCCCAGCTTTTCCAGGCGCTCCGCATAGAAGTCAACGGCGAACTCGACGCCCTACGCTCGCTGCTGATACAGGCACGCGACGCCCTGCGTCCGGGAGGGCGCCTCGCCATCATAACCTACCACTCGCTGGAGGACCGTCTGGTGAAAAACTTCTTCCGCACCGGCAACCTTGAAGGGAAAGAGGAAAAAGACTTCTTCGGTCGAAATCTATCACCCTTCCGCCTGCTCACTTCAAAACCGATTGTCCCTGACGACACCGAGATAGAACGCAACCCTCGCTCACGAAGCGCCAAGCTCAGAGTTGCAGAAAAGAAAACCGACAGCTGACCCAGTATGCACCCACGCATCTCCGACACCCGCGTCTCTCACCCGACCGGATAACACATAAACCTACATCAGCCCCAATCCTGCAATGGCAAAAAAGACAAAACGGCAAGACAACATATGGAAACGCGCCCTCCACGGGAGAATTCTTTCGGTAGACTTCTTCCGCCGGAACTGGCTTGTAGTGCTCGCCGTAGTCGTGATGCTGATGGTTTACATGACAAACCGCTACACCTGTCAGACACAGATGGAACGGATACAGAAACTCGAGCGCGAACTCGAAGTGGCCAAAACGGAACGCATCCGCGCCAAGTCTGCCTACATGAGCCGCATCCGCGAATCGTCGATGCAACACCTTGTCGATTCGCTCCATTTGGGAATCACAGTTCAGGAACAGCCACCCTTCAAACTGTCGAAAAGCAAATAACTCCTATAAGTTCATTTTACTGCAAACAAAAAACAACCTAACCCTCACATCCACTCCTCCACCCAGATGAAACACGAGCATCTCATCCACATTCTCTTCCGCTACGGACTTGTAACCCTCCTGATACTGCTGTTTTCAGGAGCCATAAGCTACAAGCTCTTCTCCACAACCGTGCTCGATGCCCACCATTGGAACGAACTTGCCACCCGCCAGCTCGAAAGGGTCGATACAGTTCTGCCCGAGCGTGGCGACATACTATCGGACAAAGGCTACATCCTCGCCACCAATCTGCGCTATTACACAGTGCGCGTAGACTTCAGATGCGACAACTTCAAGAACCACCTCTATCTGGCGGCGCTCGATGAACTCGCCGATTCGATGGCGACGAACTTCCCGATACGCTCACGAAGCGAATGGCGCACCCGCCTGGAAGAGCCCATAAAAAAAGACCCCAAAAAGCGCCCGCGTGCATGGCCGCTGATATCCAACATCAGCTTCCTTGACCTTCAGAAGATAAAGACATTTCCGTTCTTCAACATCGGCAACTCCAACAAGACAGGAATGACAGTGGAGTCGGTTCTGCGTCGCTCGAATCCTTACGGCTCCATGGCACGCCGCTCCATCGGCGGTGTCGGACAGACCAAGACCTGCAAGGAAGTGCACGGCATCTACGGTCTGGAAAAAGCGCTCGATTCGCTGCTTTATGGAGTTCCCGGTCTTGCAAAAAGAATAGCCCTGACAAAGGACATAGTACCATGGACCGAAGTGGAACCCACTCCCGGCTATTCGGTACGCACCACCATCGACATCCAACTGCAGGATATCGTGGAGAACGAGCTCAACCGCGTGCTCGACTCCTGCTCCGCCGACTGGGGATGCGCCATCCTGATGGATGTAAAAACCGGCGACATCAAGGCGATCTCCAACCTCGAACGCGCCAAAAACGGCAACGGCTACATCGAGGCGCTCAATTATGCTGTGGTAGGCTTTGAACCGGGTTCGGTAGTAAAACCTATATCCATGATGATAGCCCTTGAGGACGGGCTCGTCAACAATATGGAGGAAGTCATACCCATCGGCGCATCATGGGCCTATGCCGGCGGACGCCCAATCACCGATTCACACTACAACAGTTCCCTGCGCGTTCGCGAAGTGATAGAACAGAGCTCCAACATAGGTATGGCGAGAATCATCACACGCGGCTACGATAAGAATCCCAAAGGGTTCGTGGAGCGCCTCCGCTCCATAGGTTTCCTCGACCCGATGAATACCGGTATAGCAGGCGAGACCACCCCCATGTTCATGAGCAATCCGGCGCGCGTGGACCTTTCGCGTATGTGTTATGGCTATACGTCGCAGATCCCGCCCATCTATACCCTTTCGATCTATAATGCCATCGCCAACGGAGGACGCTACGTGCGCCCACGACTGGTGAAAGGTCTGCATATGGAGAACTTCGATTCGGTGATGCCTGTGACCTATATCCGCGACCGCATATGCTCGGAGGAAAACGCACGCAAGATGCGCTACATGCTCAAACAGGTTGTATGGGGCGACCATGGAACCGGACGCTCGCTGAAAAACGACAAAGTGGCGCTCGCCGGCAAGACAGGCACCTGCTACAGCGTCGATCCCGAGACCCGACAGTACAACACTGCCCGCAAGCGTCTGGCTTTCTGCGGCTTCTTCCCTGCCGACGAACCGCAGTATTCCTGCATGGTACTCACATTCTTCCCTAAGCGCAACATGTTTGGCGCAGCCTCCACCTCTGGGCAGGTGATGAAAAACATCGCACTGAAGATGTATTCGCGCGGACTTCTCAACAATACTCCCGACTATGCGGAAGGGGGCGTTGCTGAAAACCGGGCCTCGCTTTACGGCTCCAATAACAAGCGGCGCTATTCAACGATACGCCGCGCTGCCGGCATCAAGACCATAGCCCATCCGTCCATCCCCGAAGAGAAGGCAGTGGAAGGGGAAAGACTTACGGTTCCCCATGTGCTCGGGCTGGGGCTGCGCGAAGCTGTCGTAGAGCTTGAGAGCCGCGGACTTAACGTAAAATTCCAGGGCACAGGCTATGTAGCCCGACAGATACCGGCGCACGGAACGACTGTCCGCAAAGGACAGACCGTAACCCTTGCGCTATCAAACTGACAACGCGACAAAATGAAACTGACCGAATTACTCAATGCAATAAAACCGCTGCAGGTGGCTGGTCCGCGCGATATTGAAATCGCGTCGCTGACCGCCGACTCCCGTCAGGCTGGAAAGGGAGCCATGTTCGTAGCGGTAAAAGGGGTGACCGTCGACGGTCATACCTTCATCCCCTCGCTCCATGGGAAGGGGGTGGCAGCCATCGTAGTGGAGCAACTTCCGGCGGAGCTGTTCCCCGCCACTACCTACATCGTGGTAGAAAACAGCGCGGTAGCTTTGGGTGAACTGGCCTCGTGCTGGTTCGGGTACCCGTCACGCAAACTCAAACTGATAGGTGTGACAGGTACAAACGGCAAGACGACAACCGCAACACTCATCTACGAGATGGCACGCCTGCTGGGTTACAAGGCAGGGTTACTCTCCACGGTCGTAAATTATGTAGACACCGAGGCGGTACACGCCAACCAGACAACCCCGGATCCTATGACCATCAATTCCCTGCTGGCACGCATGGTTGAGAAAGGATGCAGCTACGCCGCAATGGAGGTCAGCTCGCATGCCGCTCACCAGCACCGCATAGCCGGACTTAAATTTGCCGGAGGAGTATTCAGCAATCTTACCCGCGACCATCTGGATTACCACAAGACTGTGCAGGCCTATCTCGAAGCCAAGAAATCGTTTTTCGATGGTCTTGATGCCGAAGCATTCGCACTTACCAACATTGACGACAAGGTAGGGGAAGTGATGCTTCAGAACACCCGCGCAGCCCGTCACACCTACTCGTTGCGCTCCATGGCCGACTTCCGCGGAAAGGTGATCGAAAGCCGTCTCGACGGCACCCTGATGAGCTTCAACGGCCGGGAGGTGAACGTTCTGTTCACCGGACGTTTCAACGCATACAATCTCACGGCAGTGTTCGGGGCATCCATACTGTCAGGATGGCCGCTTGAAACGGTTCTTCTCAACATGAGCCGCCTGGTTCCTGTGGCAGGGCGCTTCCAGACCTTCCGCTCTCCCGATGGAAAGATTACCGGGATAGTTGACTATGCCCATACCCCGGATGCAGTTGTCAACGTAATAAGCGCGATCCGTGAAGTTGTCGGCAACCGTGGACGTATCATTACCGTAGTTGGAGCCGGCGGTAACCGCGACAAGGGGAAACGCCCCATCATGGCGCGCGAAGCCGCCAGGCTGAGTGACCTTGTGGTGCTTACCTCCGACAATCCCCGCTTCGAAGTTCCCGAAGATATACTGAGGGATATGGAAGAAGGGCTTGACACACCCGGGCTGCGTGAAATTTCTGTGAGCATAACCGACCGCCGCGAGGCCATCCGCCATGCGGCATCCATCGCCCGGCCCGGCGATGTGATTCTTGTGGCTGGAAAAGGTCACGAGGATTATCAGGAGGTATGCGGAGTGAAACATCATTTCGACGACCGCGAAGAGATTGCAAAGGCTCTTGGTAATTAGTAATCAGAAATTGATAAGTTGAATGTTATACTATCTTTTCAAATATCTGGGTGAGGCAGGAATGCCTGGAGCGCGCCTGATGGATTACATAACTTTCCGTTCGGGAGCGGCGCTTATCCTTTCGCTGTTCATCGCTATGGTGTTCGGCAGAAAAATCATCGACAGATTACAGATGATGCAGGTCGGTGAGATTATCCGTAATCTCGGTCTGGAAGGCCAGATGAAGAAAACGGGTACCCCCACAATGGGTGGTATCATAATCATAATAGCCATAATGGTTCCATGCCTGCTGATGGGTAACCTGAGCAATGTGTATATGCTTCTGATGCTTGTGGCTCCGGTATGGCTCGGGGCGCTCGGTTTTGCCGACGATTACCTGAAAATGCGCCGCCATAATAAAGACGGCATGAGCGGAAAATTCAAGATCATAGGTCAGGTAGGTCTGGGGCTGATAGTAGGTGTGACGATGATGCTCAGTCCGGATATCGTAATCCGTCAGAATCATGAGGTCACCAATGTAGAGACCAATATAGTAGAGGAGGTCATCTATGAATCGCAGAATATCAAGTCGACCCAGACCACAATCCCATTCGTGAAGGAAAACAACTTCGATTATGCGTCGCTGACAAAATGGATGGGCAAGTACGGACAGACCGGCGGATGGATTCTGTTCATCCTGGTAACCATCTTCGTCATCACGGCCACCTCAAACGGTGCCAACCTCACCGACGGGCTCGACGGGCTCGCCACAGGGTGTTCGGCCATTATAGCGGTTGCTTTGGGAATAATGGCTTATCTGGGTGGCTCGGTGATATATTCGAGTTATCTTAACATCATGTATATTCCGGGGAGCGAGGAACTTGTGGTATTCTGCGCGGCCTTCATCGGCGCTCTGGTAGGATTCCTCTGGTACAACGCCTTCCCCGCCCAGGTATTCATGGGTGATACGGGATCGCTTACAATCGGAGGCATAATAGCGGTTCTTGCAATCCTCATCCATAAGGAACTTCTGATTCCGGTTCTCTGCGCAATCTTCTTCGTGGAGGATCTGTCGGTAATGATACAGGTTGCCTATTTCAAGTGGACCAAACACCGCACCGGAACCGGGAAGCGTGTATTCAAGATGACCCCTCTCCACCACCACTTCCAGAAGCCGGGCAACTCGGGGATTGAGGCTCTGATCCAGAAACCGCTGGGCGCCATTCCCGAATCGAAGATAGTAACACGATTCTGGATCGTCGGTATCTTTCTGGCGGTGATCACCTTCGTAACCCTCAAAATCAGATAACAGGATAACAAAGCTATATTCAGCATTAAGATATATGAACGGAACTTCAGCCAAGCGCCTCGTAATACTCGGAGGCGGTGAAAGCGGCATCGGTGCCGCCGTATTGGGAAAAGTAAAAGGAATGGATGTGTTTCTGAGCGACAGCGGAAAGATAGCTCCCCGCTACCTGGAGGCACTCGACCGCTACAAGATACCTTACGAACAGGGCAAGCATACGCCCGAACTCATTCTCAACGCCGACGAAGTTGTGAAATCGCCAGGGGTCCCCCCGACTGCCCCCATAGTGGAGGAGATCGTAAAACGTGGCATTCCAGTTATCTCCGAGATAGAACTTGCCGGCCGCTACTCCGATGCCAAGATGGTATGTATCACCGGCTCCAACGGGAAGACCACCACCACCATGCTCATCTACCACATTCTGCGGGAGGCGGGCATCAACGTAGGGCTCGCCGGCAACGTGGGGCGCTCGCTTGCGTGGCAGGTTGCGGAGGACCATCACGACGTATATGTAGTGGAACTCAGCTCATTCCAGCTCGAGAACATGTATGATTTCCGGGCGCACGTCGCTGTGTTGATGAACATCACTCCCGACCATCTCGACCGTTACGACTACAAGATGCAGAACTATATCAACGCCAAGTTCCGCATTCTCCAGAACCTTACCCCTACGGATGCTTTCGTGTTCTGGGAGGAGGATCCGGTGATCATCCGTCAGCTCGAACAGATCACCACCGAAGCGCGCCTGTTCCCCTTCGCCGAACACCGTACAGAGAATTCCGCAGCTTGGCTCGACGGGGAAAATGATCTCTGCCTCGACACTACCGAGACAAAGTTAGTGATGCCCCGCAAGCAGCTCGCCCTGCGGGGTGTCCACAACCTTCTCAATTCTATGGCTGCCGGTCTGAGTGCTGCCCTGCTTGACATACGCAAAGAGGACATCCGCCGCGCCCTGAGCGACTTCGAGGGTGTGGAACACCGGCTGGAGCATGTCGAGACCATAGGGGGCGCGCGCTGGGTGAACGACTCCAAAGCCACCAATGTGAATTCATGCTGGTATGCCCTCGAGTCTATGCCTGAAGGCAAACATACAGTTCTGATTCTGGGGGGTAAGGACAAGGGTAATGACTACAACGACATCCTCCCGCTGGTAAAAGAGAAGGTGAAGGCCATCGTGGCCATGGGTAAGGACAACACCAAGATTCTCGACTTCTTCGGTGACAAGGTGGAGGTGGTCCGCGACACCCATTCGCTCGCCGACGCCGTGGCAGCCTGCCGCGAGCTCGCTGAGTCGGGCGACACCGTGCTTCTGAGCCCCTGCTGCGCCAGCTTCGACCTCTTCTTCGGCTACGAAGACCGCGGCACCAAGTTCAAGAACGCAGTGCGCCAGATGAAAAAGCGCGAACTCTAATCAACAACGCAACTGATCCATTTCTCTCACCATGGCAATAAACAACAGTACCGCCCCCGCAGCTGGGGCAACGGAGGTGAAGGAGCGCAAGCCGCTCCCCAAAGCCGACAAATATATATGGGCGATCTATATTCTTCTGCTACTGGTGTCGGTAGTTGAATTGTATAGCGCGTCGTCGCGCGAGGTTCAGGCTACGAATGTATTCGGACCGCTTCTGCGCCACGGTCGTCTGCTCCTGATCGGAGTGGCGATCACCGTGGGGCTCTCCCGGGTGAAATACATCTGGGTGTATCGCTGCACATTGCTTTTCGGAGCGCTGGCGATAGTGTTGGGAATATATGTCCTCTTCAAAGGGGATATCATCAACGGTGCCCGCCGAAGCACCACCATACTCGGCATCCCGCTGCAACCGTCGGAGATACTGAAACTGGCGGTGGTGGTGTTCATTGCCTATATCATGTCGATAAAACAGACGCGCAAGGGCGTTGACACCTCAGCGGTGATCTGGAGCGCCGGCGCGGTGCTTCTGTGCGGCGGACTGCTTTTCACCCAGGGGCTTACCAACACGCTCCTGCTGATGGGAATCTCCTTCGCCATGATGCTCGTAGGGGGGGTACCCTGGAGCAAGTTCGCTATCATGCTGCTGATCTATGCGGCGGCAGGGGGATGCTTCTACGCCATAAAACACAGTGGCGAAAAAATAAGCCAGGTTGAGGAGACCACGATTCTCGAGACCGGCAGGGACGCCTCAGGCAATGTGACCACACTCGACCGCGGGAATCTTCAGAAAGGCCGCATCGCCAACTGGCTCGGCGACTCCGTGCCGAAATACATGAAACCGATCACTTCAGCCAACCGTCAGGAGATGTATTCCTATATGGCTCAGGCCCACGGGGGGATCCATGGGGTGCTCCCCGGCAACTCCCGCGAAACGTCGCGTCTGCCCCTTGCTTTCTCCGACTATATCTTTGCAATAGTGGTGGAGGACTGGGGCTTCATCGGAGGTATGGGGCTGCTGATACTCTATCTGGCTCTTTTGGGTCGTGCGGGCAATATCGCCGCCCGCTGCTCGCGCGCCTTCCCGGCGCTGCTGGTGCTCGGGATGGCGATAATGATAGTTCTGCAGGCGCTGTTCCATATGGCTATCGTCACCGGAGTGTTCCCAGTGTCGGGTCAGCCACTGCCGCTGATCTCAAAGGGGGGATCGTCGATCATAGTCACGTCGATAGCCTTCGGTATTATGCTCAGTGTCAGCCGCTACGCAGTGCAGTCGAACAACTCCCGCGAGATCAACGCCGAAAAGCTCGAGCTCCCCGACGAGCTCGCAGCCGAGAACCGTGGAAAACTTTTTTGACCCGGCTCTCTCCCATACCCTTAGCGCTCAGTGCGCTGAAAGATCAAAGAAACTGTAACTTACTGAAAAAAATGAGAGTACTTATATCCGGAGGAGGAACAGGCGGACACATATTTCCCGCCCTCGCCATAGCCAACGCCGTTCGTCGCCGCTGCCCCGACGCTGAGATCCTTTTTGTAGGCGCCGAGGGACGCATGGAAATGGAGCGCGTTCCCGCCGCCGGCTACAAGATAGAGGGTCTGCCCGTGGCGGGGTTCGACCGCAAGCGTCTGTGGCGCAATTTTGCCGTGCTTGCCAAGCTATACCGCAGCATGAGGCGCGCCCGACGCATACTGCGCACCTTCCGCCCCGATGTGGCAGTTGGTGTAGGTGGCTATGCCTCCGGCCCGATGCTTAAGGCCGCTCAGAAAAACGGAATCCCGACCCTGATTCAGGAACAGAATTCATATGCCGGAGTTACAAACAAACTGCTTGCTGACAAGGCGAAACGCATCTGTGTGGCATACGACGGCATGGAGCGTTTCTTTCCCGCCGACAGGATAGTGAAAACCGGAAATCCGGTGAGAAAAGATATCGTGAGCAGCACAGTGAGCCGCGAGGATGCCAAGCGTGAGCTGGGCTTCAACCCCAACCGCCCGCTGGTGGTAGTGGTGGGGGGCAGCCTGGGAGCGCGTACCATCAACGAATCGGTAAAAGCGTCCGCCCGGCAGCTTCTGGAATCCGGTGCCTCCATATTGTGGCAGACAGGGAAATTCTATGCAGCCGAGTGCGAGGACTTCGCCCGTGAGATCAATGATCCGAATCTGAAAGCGATGCCTTTCGTGAGCAGGATGGATCTGGCCTACAGGGCAGCGGACGTGGTGGTGAGCCGCGCCGGAGCAAGCACAATCAGCGAACTGCAGCTCGTGGGGGCACCGGCCATACTGGTACCATCGCCCAATGTGGCCGAGGACCATCAGCGCAAGAACGCTGAGGCGCTTGCCAGCCGCGATGCTGCCGTGATGATTCTTGACAAGGATAGCCGCACACAGTTGGGTGATGCGGTAACGGCACTTCTCCGCGACAAAAAACGCCGCGACATGCTTTCCGCCAATGTTCGCCGCATGGCGCTTGAAAACGCCGACGAGCGCATAGTCGATGAACTTCTGAACATGATTAAAAACTGAGACATCACAGATGGAGACCAGACAGATATATTTTGTGGGAGCGGGAGGAATAGGTATGGCAGCCCTGGAGCGCTATTACCTTGCAAAAGGTGTGGCGGTGGCCGGCTACGACCGCACCCCCTCGGAACTCACCGAAGCGCTTGCGAATGAAGGTGCAATGATATGTTTCGATGATGATCCGGATACAGCTGTCCCTGTGGGGTTCCGCGATCCGGCAACCACACTTGTGGTTTACACTCCGGCTATCCCTGCCGACAACCATGTGCTCCGCTATTTCCGTGACAACGGCTTTACCATCGTAAAGCGCGCCGCACTGTTAGGAGAGATAACCCGCGACAGCAAAGCGCTCTGTTTTGCAGGAACGCACGGAAAAACAACAACATCGTCGATGGCGGCTCATATAATGCACAACTGCAAGGCAGGCTGCAACGCTTTCCTCGGCGGTGTGCTCCGCAACTACAACTCAAACTATCTACTCGACGCGGCCAGTGAATACTCAGTGGTGGAGGCTGATGAGTTCGACCGGTCGTTCCACCATCTCACCCCTTACGTGGCAGTAATAACAGCCACAGACCCCGACCATCTCGACATATACGGCGACGAAGAGGGGTATCTCGAGGGGTTCGCCAGGTTTACGGAGCTTGTGCGTCCAGACGGAGCGCTGGTGCTACATACCGGGCTGAAACTCAAACCGCGTCCCCGACCGGGAGTCAGAGTTTACTATTACTCGATGGATGAGGGTGATTTTCATGCGGAAAACATCCGTCAGGGTAATGGTGAGATCCGTTTCGACTTCGTGTATCCCGGTGGGAGGATCGACGAAATAAGCCTTGGAGTTCCGGTGGAAATCAATATCGAGAATGCGGTGGCGGCTTTGGCAGCCTGCTGGCTCACCGGCGATATGGAGCCCAAAAGGGCACGGGAGGCGATAGCCACATTCATGGGACCGAAACGGCGCTTCGAATTTTACCTGAAGGAACCGGGCGAGAGAGGGCGCGCCATAATCGATGACTATGCCCATCACCCCGACGAACTCAAGGCTGCAATTCTATCGGTAAAGAAGCTTTACCCCGGTAGAAAACTGACGGTGGCGTTCCAGCCCCATCTCTACACCCGTACCCGCGATTTCTACCGTGAATTCGCAGGCGCGCTGTCGCTTGCCGACGAGGTGATACTGCTTCCTATCTACCCGGCGCGCGAGGAACCTATAGCCGGTGTAAGCTCCGAAATGGTGTATAATCTTGTAACGACAGAAAAAAAATTGCTTGAACGGCGTGAGGATTTGATAGATACAGCAAAAAACTGTAACTTTGAGATACTTTTGACTGCCGGGGCAGGCGACATAGTTCTCCTGACCGAAAAACTAAGTCAATTAGTAATCGGGAATCAGTAATTAGTAATTTAATTTACTTATATTCAGAAGCTACCGAAAAGTGTCGAAAACAGCAGTCATACGGTGTGTGTTATCGCTGATACTGATAGGGTATCTGGCGTGGGCGCTCATATGGGTGAACCGTATGGCAGCGAGTGAGGTATGCGCGGGAATCGACGTCAATGTGCTTCACAGCCCGACATCGCGCGACTTCGTGACCCCGGCAGAGGTTAAATCGCTCCTTTCAGAATGGAAACTCGACAGCACCGACATCCCCCTGCAGACTATTGACACCCGACGGATAGAGGAGAGCCTCGAGGCTATCGACAATATCGAGCATGCCAATGTAGAACGTCTGGCCGACCGCCGGCTACGCCTTACGGTCACACCGATGCAGCCTGTGGCGAGGATATTCGATCAACGGGGATTGTCATACTATATCAACCGGCAGGGGAAACGGCTGACAGCCAATGCCCGTTTCCGCCTGGATGTGCCCATAGTGACGGGGACTTTCGATTCTGTACGCACCCCCGTATCGCTGCTGCCGCTGATCAACCGGATATCCCGCGACTCAGCCTGGAACGCCATAGTATCGCATGTTTCCGTTGAGCCTGGTAGCCGCGACGTGATACTGGTTCCGATGATCCGGGGTCATGTAATAAACCTCGGCGATCCCGATGATCTCGACGACAAACTCAAGCGTGTGATGCTGATGTACCATAAGGTGATGCCTGTGAAAGGGTGGAATTACTACGATACCATCTCCGTAAAATGGCGGGGACAGGTTGTCGCTACCCGCAGGCAGAAATCTATCCCCGAGCCGCTTATCCGCTTCGATCAGGCCGACGACGAGATCTACGAGGAAGATGTGAACTCGATGTTGACCGCTACCGGCTCGGACACTGCCAGCATCGTCGGTCCCATGAAAAAAAGATAATCCATGAAACCAAACCGGAATACAGAACCCAACATGCATATGGAAGATAAGAAACGCTATATAGTTGCCTTTGAGATAGGCAGCTCCAAAATCAGGGGTGCCGTCGGCATCGTAGACCGCTCCGGAGTGGTCGATGTGGTAGCCACTGAGGAGGAGAAACTGATTGACAAGGTGCGCTACGGCAGCATCGAGAATACCGATGTGAGCGAGGCGCTCCAGCGCGTCGCCGACCGTCTGGAAGGCTATAAGCGTGTGGCTCCCCGGATAATCACCGGTGCGTATGTAAGCATCGGCGGCCGCTCGGTGCTGAGCCGTAAGGTCGATGTAGATCTTACTCTCCCTTCCGAGACCGAGATCACCCGCCCCATCATAGCCGAACTGATGCAGAAAGCGGCTGCCACGGTCGATTCGGACCGCGATGTGGTTGATGTGGTTCCGGTGCGTTTCACTGTCGACGACAAGGCGCAGACCAATCCGGTAGGCACTTACGGCGACAAGATTTCAGCGCGCATGACCGTGATAAGCTGCGATCCTAAGATAAAGCGCATGCTGCGCCGCGTAGTCAACGAGCGCGCCAAATTCAATATCGTGGGCTATGTGAACCGCACTCTCGCCGAGGCTGATATGGTGCTCACCGACGAGGAGCGCCGGGTAGGATGCATGCTGGTGGATTTCGGTGCGGAGACCACCTCTGTCGCCATCTTCAAAAACGGAGCAGCCATCTATCAGGCCACCCTCCCGATCGGCTCGCGCAATATCACTCTCGACCTCACGACCCTCAACTATACCGAGGAGCGCGCCGAGGAGATAAAACGCGTAAGCGGCAACGCGCTTCCCAACGACATAACCATGCGCAAATCGTCGGGGATCGACGGCGTTGACTACACGGAGATCAACAACTATGTGCATGCCCGTGCCGACGAGATCATCGCCAACATCCTGGCACAGATGGAGTATGCCGGAGTTCGTGAGCGCGATCTGGGGAAGGGGATCGTAATGGTAGGTGGTGGTGCCCGTCTGCGCGGCTTCAACGAGCTGCTTGCGCAGGCAAGCAACCTGAGCGTGCGCCAAGGAAGCCCCAACACCTCGGTACGCATCTCCGACGGATCGATCCACGGCACCGATGCCGTAGACGTGATCTCGATTCTGCTGGACGCGTCGAAACATCCCAGCGATGAGGTATGCACCGAAATGCCTGAGACCGAAACCATCGACAAGGATGAGGAGCCTGAACAGCCTGCATCGGGCTATGAGAAGACCTACGGCAATGGTTCCCAGGCTAATAAGGAGAAGGAGGTTTCGCGGATCGGCAAGCTGTATGGCGACGATGACGACTATGATGATGACGATGATCCCAAGCCCCGTAAGCCGAAAAAGCCTCAGGCTACCAAGGATCCTTCAAAAACAGGCAAATCGTGGGTAGACCGCCTGCAGGAACGGATCTCCTTCATCTGGAACGAGAAAGAAAATACCGACGAAGAATAAAACAAACCGCTCCCCTAACTATACAGAGCTATGAGCATAGAAGATATAGACCAGACCGCCGCATTCGTAGAAGACGAACCGGGCGACGTGATAATCAAGATAATAGGTGTGGGCGGCGGTGGCGACAACGCTGTCAACCACATGTATCAGCAGGGCGTTCAGAAGGTGTCGTTCGTAGTGTGCAACACCGACCGCCAGGCGCTTAAAAACTCCATTGTTCCCAACAAACTGCTTATCGGACCGGAGACAACCCGCGGTCTGGGAGCGGGCAACAAGCCGGAGGTTGCGCGTCAGGCTGCGGAGGAGAGCGCCGAAGATATCGCCCATCTGTTTGACGATGAGACCAAGATGGTGTTCATCACAGCCGGCATGGGCGGCGGCACCGGCACGGGAGCCGCTCCCGTGGTAGCGCGAATCGCACAGGAACGGGGCCTGCTCACCATCGGTATCATTACCATCCCCTTCCTCTTCGAGGGTCAGAAAAAGATTCTGAAAGCTCTCGACGGGGCAGAAGAGATGAGTAAATTCGTGGATGCGCTGCTTGTAGTCAACAACGAGCAGCTGACGGAGATATATCAGGATCTCGACCTGATGAACGCCTTCGGTAAAGCCGACGACACCCTGACGAACGCAGCGCGCTCAATCTCGGAACTGATCACCGCCGAGGGTCACATCAATCTCGACTTCAACGATGTGGATACCACCCTGCGCGACAGCGGGGCGGCGATCATCTCTACCGGCTACGGCGAGGGGAAAGGTCGTGTGAGCAAAGCGATTGACGATGCCCTCAACTCTCCGCTGCTTAAAAATAAAGACATCTCGCGCTCGAAGCGCCTGCTGTTCAACCTCTGCTATTCGCGCAACGCCGAAGATGCCTTCAAGATGGGAGAGGCCCGCGAACTCGATGCGTTCATCTCGACTATCGACAAGGATGTGGATGTGATCCATGGTATCAGCTTCGACGACACCCTTGGCAACAAGGTGAAGATGACGATTCTTGCCGCCGGTTTCCCCCTCTCCATAAAAGGGGAAAAGGAGGCCGCCCCTGTCGGGGGACTGGCAGGCTTCCCGACCCGCAAACCTGCGGCAGAGAAGGCACCTGTCTCAACCATCAGCGCGATCGAGGCCAACTACGGTTCAAGCCGCGTGAAGGAGCAGGAACGCCTGCGCGCAGCCCAGCGCTACATTGTGCTCCGTCCCGACCAGTTCGACGACAATGCAGTGATCGAGACCTTCGAGAGCTCACCGACATATAACCGCGAGAAGCGTGTGGCCGACGAGGTGCGTAACCGCACACCGCGCACACCCGCTCCCCGGCAGCCTCAGCAGGATCCGATGACACAGCAACCCGGCACACCTGGCGACCACGCGCAGCAGAATCAAACGCCGCCCCCCCCGGCTCCCAACCGCAACTCTATAGATTTCTCCATGGACTGAACCAGCCCGCAGGTAAGTCCTTTATGACAGATACCTCTCCCCGGTTTCCGGCAGTTTGCCCCGAAGCCGGGGAGAGGTGTTTTTACGCGAAAGAGGGAGGGAGAACGGGCTATAGTTTCCTGTGAAAAACAACATAAATTTTTGCCGCAAATAAAGTTGTAGAAATTTGTATTTACCAACTATTATTTTTAGATTTGCCAAATCCTTTTAAAATGCACAGTTATGAAACGTTATTTGTTATTGGTTGCAGTATTTGCGAGCACGATCTGCACCCTTTTCAGCGCTTCAATTCATCACAAGGTGGAATTCACCTCTGATGTCATGTCGGAGGCGATTCCTTACACTCCACTGTTGGAGGTTGGCAAAGAGTGGAAATACAATATTTTCCATTGGGATGTGTGGAAGCCTCATGCAGAGGATAAGGAGTGTAGCATAAAAATTACAGATTGCGTCGAAATAGATGGTGAAAAATATTATTCATTGGAAGAGTCATATAATTCATATGACGGTTCATATGAGGGTGATAGCTACGATTTTGATAATATATGGTTGACAGAAGATATTGAGAACAAGAAGGTGTATCTCGTGAGTCACGAAACATTTAGAAAAGAACTTATTTACGATTTTGCCAATCCGTTGAATACCTCTCATTTATGGAACATCGTAAATCTGAATTCCAAACCTGAATATGAAATATATAACTATGGAGACAAGCAATTTAACAGTTACATACTTGGGGAAGATTCAATAGTTAGGCAAATTGAAGGAATCGGTATAGTGCACGGACCCACAGTAGAGCCCTATCCTTACCGACATAATCCAGGAAATATATTATTTCCCAATATGTCTATAGCTACAGATATAACTTTACCAAAAGTGTATGAAGTGGTGAATGGCGACGGGGAGGTGATTTACTCTCTGGATAGTGCGCGACCGGGTTACCTGACTTCTGTAGAGGCTGTGAGCGCTGACAGAGAAACCATTACCATCACCGAGACTTCGGTTGAGATTGCAGGGGATGCGGCAATCGGAAGTGTGAGGGTATATAACACTATGGGTAGCACCGTGAGGAGTTTAAACGTATCTGACACGCATTGCAGCATTCCGACAACAGACCTCGCTCCCGGGGTATATGTTGTCCAGACCCCCAACAGCACCAGAAAGTTCGTAGTGAAGTAGCAAATCCCTCCGATTCCAGATACCGCTCCCCGGTTCCCGGCAGTTTGCTCGGAAGCCGGGGAGCGATGTTTTACGCGAAACAGGGAGGGGGAGGCAGGGGGGAGTGGCGTAATTTTGCGGCAAAAAAGATGGAGGAGAAGGGAATGACACTGGATTGCTGCAACGGGGAGGTTCGCCCGGATGCGGAGCTTATGGCAGAGATTGAAAGGGAGAACCGCCGGCGCATCGAAGAGGCTGAAAGGGATGAGAAAGCCTACGACCCGCTGACCGGCGCGGGTGCTTTCGGATATGGAAATCCCGACAGGCGCAGGCGCCGCCGGAGAATCAGGCATCCGGAACTGACACTGAACCGCTACGAATATATCCCGGCGGAGATGTATGGCTCGGAGGAGTACAGCAGGGTGAAGAGCCGCGAGGAGTGGGTGCGGCTGCGGTGTCGCCACGATTTCGAGTTCTGGGCGGTAACCTGCGTAAAGATCAAGGACAAGCGTTCGTCGAAGCTGGTTCCGTTCAGGTTGAACCGTCCGCAGCGTAGGGTTCTGGCGATGATGGAGGAGAAGCGCACCGAGGGGGAGCCGATACGCATGATAATGCTCAAGGCGAGGCAATGGGGCGGGAGCACACTGGTTCAGATGTATATGGCATGGATGCAGTGTACGCGCATGCGCCACTGGCACTCGCTGATCTGCGCCCACGTTGCGCGGGCGTCGGCCACCATCCGCGGCATGTATAGCACGATGCTTGCCAACTATCCCGCGGAACTCTGGGAGGGGGACACGGCGCCGAAGCTTAACCGTTTCGAGGGTCAGGAGATGATAAAGGAGATAGCGGGGAGGGATTGCCGGGTGACGATAGGCTCGTCGGAGCGGCAGGATTCGATCCGCGGCGCCGACTACGCCATGGCTCACCTATCGGAGGTGGCTTTCTGGAAGGATACACCCAAAAGCACCCCCGAGGATTTCGTAAGGGCGATATGCGGCGCGATAGCTACCGAACCTGACACCCTTATCGTATATGAATCGACAGCCAACGGGATGGGTAATTTCTTCCATTCGGAATGGAAGCGAAGCCAGAAGGGGGAGAGCGACAAGATGGCTGTATTCGTGCCCTGGCATGAGATAGAGATGTATCGCCGCCCAGTAAAGGATACGGCAAAGCTCTGGGGGAGCATGGATGCGTACGAACGGCAGCTCTGGGAAGATGGCGCCACGCTCGAGAGCATCAGCTGGTATCACGCCAAACGTAGGGAATATGCCGACCATCAGGCGATGATGGCGGAATATCCGTCGACACCCCACGAGGCTTTCGCCAACACCGGCACCAACGTATTCTCCACCGAGGCTGTTGACAGGATGAGCCATGAGTGCAGGGAACCACAATGGCGTGGAGAGGTTGCGGGCACTACTCTCACCGGAGCGGGAGCCCTGCGGAATGTCAGATTTGCCACGGACAGCACCGGGAGGCTCGCCATATGGGAGAAACCGCAGGAGGGGCAACGATATGTGGCGGCGGTAGATGTGGGCGGACGGAGCGTCAGCGCCGACTGGAGTGTGATAGCCGTTCTGTCGGTTGGGAGGCGCCCACGGGTAGTGGCACAATGGCGCGGTCATACGGACCACGACCTCCTGACCTGGAAAGCCGCCGCCATAGCGCGCTATTACAACAATGCCATGCTCGTGTTCGAAAGCAACACCCTCGAGACCGAGGCTGCCGATCAGGGGCAATATATACTGCATGAGCTGTGTGAGCATTACAGCAATCTGTATATGCGCCCGAGCCCCGACGGGAGCGGTCGCCCCCGACCTGGATTCCACACCAACCGGGCCACGAAACAGATGATTATCACCGAACTGATAGGAGCCGTCCGCGATACCACATATGAGGAACGCGACATGGAGGCCTGTCGCGAACTTTCGGTCTACGAACAGATGGACAACGGCAGTTACGGTGCCCGTAAAGGACACCACGACGACATACTGATGACCCGAGCCATAGCCCTGCATGCCATAAGAGAGCAGTATCCCGAGACACGCCTTCTGCCCGGCGAGGAGAATCCCTACGACGATCTGATAGCTTTCTACCGTCAGAGAAACGGCGGAAGAATCTGACAGGCGACAACAGGCTATATGGCTATCAACGGGAACGGCGAGCCGGACCGACATGGACCACCGGGATACCTGCGAGCCGCAGACGACCACCGGAAGGGGAAGCAGAGGGGCGGGAGGCACGCGCGACGGACGCTTTTGCGTTGGAGACCGCTTCGGAGGCACGCGCCATAGCATCGGTGGCACGGATGGCTACACGGCGTATTTTTCCGGATATGGTCTTGGGGAGCTCGCTGACAAATTCAATCACGCGGGGATATTTGTAAGGGGCGGTGACGTGCTTCACATGGTTCTGGATCTCCTTGATAAGCTCCGGACCGGCTTTTTTCACGTAATCGCGGGCAAGCACAATGGTGGCTTTCACTATCTGGCCGCGCACTTCGTCGGGGACAGCGGTCACGGCACATTCCACCACGGCAGGATGGGTGAGGCAGGCGCTTTCAACCTCGAACGGGCCGATGCGGTAGCCCGAGGATTTGATCACGTCGTCCTTTCTGCCGATGAACCAGAAATAACCGTCGTCGTCGCTCCAGGCAACGTCGCCTGTGTGATAGAGCCCGTCGTGCCACGCCAGATGAGTAAGTTCGGAATCGTCGAGATATTCGCGGAACAGCCCCAAAGGTTTGGCCCCGTTTTCGGGAATCCGGATGACAATCTCGCCATGCTCCCCGGTGTCGACAGGTGTGCCGTCCGGGCGTGCGATATATATATCATACTGCGGATTCGGGCGCCCCATCGACCCCGGTTTCGGTGTCATGCCGGGGAAGTTGCCCACAGTAAGTGTTGTCTCCGTCTGTCCGAACCCCTCCATAAGCGATATGCCGGTGAGCTCTTTCCACCGGTCGAACACGCTGGGATTGAGCGCTTCGCCGGCAATGGTGCAATAGCGGAGGGAGGAAAGGTCGTAGCGCGCCACATCCTCGCGGATGAGGAAACGGAACACTGTAGGGGGCGCGCAAAACGATGTGATCCGGTATTTCTCCATCATTTTCAGCAGTTCGGCAGGTTCGAACTTATCATAGTCGTAAACGAAAACCGTCGCACCTGCGATCCATTGACCGTAGAGCTTTCCCCATACAGCCTTCCCCCATCCGGTGTCGGCGAGGGTGAGATGGAGGTCGCCAGGTCGTAGATTGTGCCAGCAGTAAGCGGTGGCTATATGTCCCAGAGGATAAGTGAAATCGTGCGCTACCATCTTGGGCTCACCGGAAGTTCCCGAAGTAAAGTATAGCAACATCACATCGTTGTTGGTATTGGGAGTTGCGGGACGGCTGAATGTGGGAGCTGTCTCTATTCCGGCATTGAAATCTACCCATCCGGCAGGAATGTCAGGCCCGGTGGACACACACCATTGCAAGCCGGGACACGACGGACGCGCCTTGTCGATATGGGCTGTTATTACCGGATCACCGGCAGCCACGATAGCTTTGATATGCGCTTTTTCGCAACGATACACGATATCTTCCGGAGTGAGCAGGTGGGTTGCGGGGATAGCCACCGCCCCAAGTTTATGAAGAGCCACGATCGAGAGCCAGAACTGATAATGGCGCTTCAGAATCAGCATCACCCGGTCACCCTTACCTACACCGAGCGTCTGGAAGAAGGATGCGGTGCGGTCGGTGAGCTCCTTGAGTTCGGCGAAGGTGAAACGACGCTCCTCCCCACTCTCGTTGGTCCACAGAAGAGCCTCACGATCAGGCTCTTCAGCTGCCCATGCATCGACAACATCATAGCCAAAATTGAAATTATCGGGTACGTTAACCTTGAAATTCTTTACCAAATCGTCGTAGCCCGAGAACTCCGTCCGGGCAAGAAATCTTTCTACCATAGTTTTACCTTTTATACCTATTGAAACGGGCTCTCAGCCCATTGTACCCCTGCGCAATTTAAATACGCAACTTGAAAACGGCTGCAATTTAAGAAAAGATTTTTACTTTAGGCCGCAAGTGACAATGTTTAATATATCGCACACTTCGTGTTAACAGTAGTTAAATTTGGCTTAATCCCTGGATTCTTAAATCTTTACGCATTTTAACAGTGTGCACTTATAGAGAATCGGGTGAAAAGCGCTATCTTTGTGGATATACTTACCTATGGAAGAAAACTATATAGTATCGGCACGAAAATACCGCCCGACGACATTCTCGTCGGTGGTAGGGCAGAAAGCACTCTGCTCCACGCTACGCAACGCCGTTGCCACCAACAGATTGGCACACGCCTACCTGTTCTGTGGCTCCCGAGGCGTCGGCAAGACATCAACGGCACGTATTTTCGCCAAGAGTATAAACTGCGAGCATCCCACGCCGGATGGAGATCCCTGCAATGAGTGTCCCTCATGCCGCCAGTTCAACGAAAACCGTTCGCTCAATATCCTCGAGCTGGACGCAGCCTCACGCAACAGTGTAAACGATATCCGCGATCTGGTTGACCAGGTAATGGTTCCTCCTACCGAGGGACGGTTCCGCGTGTTCATCATCGACGAGGTCCACATGCTGTCGCAAGCAGCCTTCAACGCGTTTCTGAAAACACTTGAGGAGCCCCCGTCGTATGTTGTGTTCATACTCGCCACCACCGAGAAACATAAGATTATACCCACAATCCTTTCTCGATGCCAGATCTACGACTTCCACCGCATCACGGTTGAAGATATCGCCGACCATCTGGAATATGTAGCCGGCCAGGAAGGGTACACCGCCGAGCGGAGTGCGCTGAACGTAATAGCCCGGAAAGCCGACGGCGCAATGCGCGACGCCCTTTCGATATTCGATCAGGTGGCTGCGGCATCGCGCGGCAACATCACTTACGAAGCTGCGATAGAAAACCTCAATGTGCTCGACGAGCGATATTTCTCGCGGCTCTTCGATGCGTTCAGCAAAGGAGATGTGGCTGAGGCGCTGCTGATTTACAAGGATGTGAGAGAACATGGCTTCGACTCACACTTTTTCATCAACGGTCTGGCTCAATATCTGCGCGACCTTATGGTGGCACGCGATCCGCGCACACTCAGCCTGCTTGATTCCGACGAAAAGATGAAGCAACAGATGGCTGAACAGGCTGCGAAACTCACGCCTGAGTTTTTTTATGCAGCCATGAGCCTCTGTAACGAGGCGGATCTCAACTACCGCCAGGCATCTGACAAGACTTTCCTGGTAGAGCTGCTGCTGATCAGACTGTGCCAACAAGCAAGCCCCTCCCCCATCTTTAGTGGCGACGGAGAGGGGCGTAAACTGCAAAAAATAGAGGTGAACCCGGCGTACACCTCCCAGACCGCCACGCCCGCTACAATGGTAGCCGCCGAACCGGCACCGGCGTTCAAACCGGCTACCGCAGCGAAAACCGAGACGACAGATACATCCACGCAACCCACATCCCAGCCCAGGCCTACATCCACGATACAGACACAGACGCGCCCGCTTCATACCACTCCGGTAACTCCCACACCGGCACGCACGCCGCGCCGCACACCGGTTGCCACACGTGCTCATGTGAGTTTCGCATCAGTGATGGAGGAGAAAGCCAAGGAGAACAGCTCTTCCGTCGATCCCTCCGCGCCCAAACGCCGCACCCCCTTCACCGACAGCCAGCTAATGAAATTATGGGGGGCTTTCATCGCAGCCCATCCGAAAGAGCATGTGCTTGTCAACACTATGCGCGCCCACACACCGGTACAGACCGGCGGAGAGATTCCCGAGACTTATCTGCTTACAGTAGTTAACCGGGGTCAGGTGGAACTGATCGACGAAAACCGTAGCCGCCTTCTCGGTTTCATGCGCGACGGGTTACAGAACGACTATTTCGACCTGCGTGTAGTGGTAGACGAGAGTGCCATATCACCGGTAGCATGGACCGACCGCGATGTGCTCGCCCACCTGGTAGAGCACTCACCGCAGGTTGCGAATCTGATAAGGACTTTCAAATTCACCCTCTGACAATTCCCCAAAGCCGAACCATGAAAACTCACCTTGCCATACTGACAGCTTTAATCACAACCAACGCAATCACCGCTCCAGCCAGACCCCACAAGGTTCAGGAAGAGACGCCAATAGTGGAAACAAGCGCTTACCGCTGGATCGGTGACAGTATCGTGCAGGGACCATTCAAAGCCTACGCAGCCAGCGACCGGCATATCATTTCGGACTATTCAGCTGTTCCGGGCTACCATATGCCTGTTGAGAAACAGTGGATCCTAAAAAACGACATATCGGCTTATCCGCAACTCGACACTCCTAACACACTCCACCGGGCGATCTACAACATGGGTCTGGACGAGATGGTAAACGCCGTGGAAGCTGACACTACCCTCCGCACAGGCAGAGAGTGGCCAGGAGTGTGGACCCGCGACGTGAGCTACTCCATAATCCTTGCGATGGCGGCCCTGCAGCCGGAAGCATCGCGTATCTCGCTCGAACATAAGATATCGCCCAACGGCCGCATTATTCAGGATACCGGTTCCGGGGGTGCCTGGCCTGTAAGCTCCGACCGCCAGATCTGGACTATAGCCGCCTTTCAGGTCTATAAAACCACCGGCGACCGTCAGTGGCTCGAGAAGATATATCCGGTGATAAAAAACTCGCTTGAGGATGACTACAAAACCATCTACGACCGCGAGACCGGGCTTGTACGCGGCGAGACCTCTTTCATCGACTGGCGCGAGCAGAGTTACCCCACATGGATGCAGACCGCCGACATTTACCGCAGCGAAGCGCTCGGAACATCGGTAGTTCACGCGCAGGCATGGCGCACCCTCGCAGAAATATCATCCATTCTGGGGAAAGAGAATGAGGTATCCACATATACTGAGCGCGCCGACGCAATAACAAACGCCATCAACGAGCGGCTGTGGATGGAGAACAAGGGTTACTACGCCATGTATCTCTACGGACGTGATTTCCTGGTTAGCAATCCACGGGCTGAAACCCTCGGAGAAGCCCTCGCCATACTCTTCGGGGTGGCTACCGAGCAACGAGCACGCACCATAACTGAAAAACTGCCTACAACACCATTCGGAACCGCGGTGTTCTATCCTCAGATTGCTGATCAACCACCTTATCACAACAATGCTCTGTGGCCCTGGGTGGCTGCTTACTGGACGCTTGCAAACGCGAAGGCAGGCAACGAAACGGGAGTGATGCAAGGTATCGGCTCCATATTCCGCCCGGCTGCCCTGTTCGCTACCAACAAGGAGAATCTCGTTCTCGACAACGGAGATATAGGCACACAGCTCAACTCATCGAACATGTTATGGTGTCTGGCAGGCAACCTTGCCATGACTATGGACATCCTTTTCGGTATCCACTACGAAACAGATGGAATACGCTTCAGTCCATTCGTTCCGAAAGCCTTCGCCGATACCCGCTCGCTAAAAGGCCTGCGCTACCGCGATGCCCTTCTGAATATCACCGTAAGCGGTTACGGATCGAAAATCAAGAAGTTTTCCATCAACGGGAAAGATCAGAAAAATGCATTTCTACCAGCCGACATACAGGGAGAAAACAACATTTCTATCATAATGGCCGACAACGCCATACCTCCGATGCAGGTCAACGAAGTCGCCAATGCGAAAGCGCCTCTAACCCCTGTGGCATGGCTGAGCAACGACCAGTCTGTGAAAGGGGAAGGAACACCGGTTAACAACCTGCTTCAATGGAATCCGATAGAATATATCGACCATTATGTAGTGTTGCGCGACGGAAAACCTATAGCGGAAACCACCGAGACCACATTCGAAGCTAAAGTAGCGGGAGAATATCAGGTGGTAGGGGTAGATGGCAACGGAGTGGAATCATTCGCATCACAACCGCGCAGCAACGCCCCCGAAGTGCAGGCAGATTTCCCCGGTGAGAAGAGCAGCATATCGTCGAAGGAGGCGCTCAACCGCCCGCGCAACGGGGTGGCAGGCTACCGCGGCAATGGTTTCGTGGAAACTGACCACGCCCTGCGCACCGTAAGCACGGAAGTCGAAATAAAAGAACCGGGAACTTACTCCATAAGCCTGCGTTACGCCAACGGCAACGGTCCGGTGAACACGGAAAACAAATGTGCCGTCCGCACCCTCACCGTCAACGGTAAAGTAACAGGCACTATCGTGATGCCTCAGCGCGGCACCGGCAACTGGAGCGACTGGGGAATGACAAATACCCTCAAAGTTCCACTCACCGAAGGCACACACAGTATCACCCTCCAGTTCATGCCCGAGAATGAGAACATGAACCTCAAGGTGAACCACGCCCTGATTGACCGCGTGGTGCTCCGCCGCATCGGTGAGTAAAATCTGCACAGCATGAGCAAGACCACATCATTGTGTCACATCGTTTTCTGCACCAAATGGTAGATAATGCATGAAGGGTGTTGCGGAACCCTGTAGTGAGGTAGGCAACACCCTTCAAATAATGATTTCAATGGGCAGGTCAGCTTCCGGAGACCGGAGTGAAGCCCGGGGAAGGGGGCACAGCGTCGTCGGTGACGGCACGCTGGCGGTTGGGTTCGGAATCCATTACAAAGCGTAGGGTTGCACCGTCGCGGATATCGTCGTAGGTGAAATACGACTTGTCGTGCAGTTTGCCGTTGAGATAGAATTCCTTTACGTAGAGGTTATCCTTGCTCCAGTTGTCGGCGGTCATTTCCAGTTTCTTACCGTTGCTGAGGGTCATGACAACCTTCGGGAGTGCGGGCGAACCGATGTTATATACGTTGCTTGATGGTGCCGTGGGATAGAAACCCATGCAGTTGAAAATGTACCATGCCGACATCTGCCCACAGTCGTCGTTACCGCTAAGCGCGTCGGGAGTATTGCCATAGAACTTGTCGACCACCTCGCGCACACGTTCCTGACACTTCCATGGCTGCTTCAGATAATTGTAGAGATAAGCCACCTGGTGGCAGGGCTCATTGCCGTGCCAGTAGGCTCCGATGCGTCCCCATATGTCGTGTGCTCCGGGAATATCCTCCGGAAGAGCCACCTCGAAGAGCGAATCGAGGCGCTGGGTATAAAGCTGCGCGCCGATTTTGTTGATATGCCCCATCACATCGTGAGGCACATACCATGTGTACTGAACGGTGAAACCTTCTGTAATATCGCCCCAGCCGTTGACGGAGCCGGGTCCCTCATATGCCACGGGGGAGAATGGTGTGCGCCAGTTGCCTTCAGAATCGCGTCCGCGCATATATCCCGTTTCAGGATCGACCAGATTCTGATATGCCAGCGAGCGGTTCAGGAATTTCTGATAGTCGTCCATCTTCCCAAGCTTTTTGGCAGCCATTGCGATACAGTAGTCATCGTAGGCATACTCAAGTGTTTTCGACACTGATTCCTTCTCCTTGTCGAAAGGCACATAACCCTTGGCTATGTATTCAGGCAGGCAGTCGTAGTGAGGGTTGGTGGCAGTTGTGACCATTGCCTCATATGCGCGCTCAGCATCGAATCCGGGAACATCCTTCACTATCATGTCAGCCAGCACGGACACGGCGTGGTAACCGATCATACACCAGGTTTCGTTGCCGTAGAACGACCATATGGGGAGCATCTTCTCCACGCTCTGGTCGTAATGAGCCAGCATGGAGTTAGCGATATCAGCCTGCACATCGCGCTGCACGAGGTTGAACAGCGGATGGAGCGCGCGATATGTATCCCATAGCGAGAAAACCGTCAGGTTATTGAAGCCTTCGGCAGTGTGTATGTTCTTGTCAAGACCGCGGTAGCTGCCGTCCGCATCCTGGAAGATGAATGGATGCAGAAAGGCATGATATACCGAAGTATAGAATGTCTCTTTCTGAGCCTGATCACCCTCGATCTCGAATTTAGCGAGCTGAGAGTTCCAGTCGCTGACACCTTCGGCACGGAGACTGCCGAAGCTTTTCCCCTCGAGTTCTTTCAGGTTTTCCAACGCGCCTGCCACACTGACGCCCGACACAGCGGTGCGCACCTCGATGGTATCACCCTCCCCGGCAGCGAAGTTCAGGGCGAATTTCACGTTCTCCCCATATGCTTCCTTGTGGCTGCGGAAACGGTTGGTATTGTAGATTACCGGTTGATCCTGCTTGTAGATGCGGGCATCGGTGAGCGGTCGCGAGAAGGTGGCAGCGAAATAGACGTGGCGCTCAGGTCCCCAGCCGTTCACGAGCCTGTAGCCGGTGATGGTCGAGTCGTTCTCTATGCGCAGATTAGCCCACTCGCATTTCTGGCGCAAAGTGTGGTTGAGGTCGAGAAGCACCCAAGCGCTATCGGTTTGCGGATAGGTGAAGCGGAGTATGCCGGCACGTTTGCCCGCAGTCATTTCTGCCTTGGTTCCGTAATCGTCGAGCTCCAGGGCATAATAGTTGGGCTCTGCCGTCTCGCGCTCGTGGCTGTATCGCGACCGGTAACCTTCATCCGGCTTCTCGTGGGTGCCTGGAGTGAGATTCATCGTCCCCGTACCTGGCATGAAAAGGAAATCGCCAAGATCGGGAATGCCAGTGCCGCTCAGATGTGTGAGACTGAATCCCAACACTGTCGGATGGTCATACTTATACCCGGCAGCCGTGTCGTAATCGTCGTTGTCGGTATCGGGGCTAATCTGTATTCCCCCGAAGGGTATCTGTGCTCCTGGGTAGACATTGCCGAAGCCCGATGTTCCGATAAGTGGATTCACATATTGGGTAAGGTTGGCTTCCGGTTGCTCCCCTGCGGTCTGCGCGGGCTTGCACCCGGCTGTCAGGAGAAGCGAACCCGTCAACAGATATGATATTGCTTTCATTACCTTTATAGGTCCAGATGGGTTTTACATTGCAAAGAGTCAGATCTGCTTACCGGCGATTACGGTTGTGTTTGCCCTTTCTGTGCTTTCTTTCGGCAGGCTGCTGCTCTTCGGGAACGAAAGGTTTTGCCTGAGCCTTATCTGCCTCATCGCCTATAGCTGCCATATATTCATTCCAGAGCGACGCCACGGAATTTTTCTCATCGCGTCCGAGGATATGGTACATTGCCTCGTCCCACGACCAGGGCACCACATCGAGCGCCGTGCGGTTGAACTTACGGATAAAATCCTTATCCTTGTTCTGGCTGAGCCAATAGAGGAAATATCCGGTGATGCGGTAGCCGCTCATCCAGTTGCCTCCGCGCGGACGATCCTTCGATGCGAAATCCTGCTCGAAGCAGCCGCAAGCCACACGCACAGCGTCGGCAGTACCTTCGATAAACGCCCAGTAAGGGCTCTTGCCGTCGTATCTGCCACATCCTTTCGGCTCAAGCTGGAAAGCATGGGTCAGCTCGTGGTAAATCACCCCGCGGGTTTCGTAATCGAGTTTTAAAGTGTCGTTATTTGCAAAGCTTTTCTCGATCCAGTCGGTGCTGTAGTCTATGCGGACATTGTCGCCCCCTCCGCTCTTGTAGGAGATCCCGTCGAAATCGCGCACTACATAGTCTATGACATGGATATCCGGAATACTGTCGGCCGGTGAGAAGTATAGTGTCTGTATCACACGGCGCGCATTGTCGGTGATGTACGTATCAGGATCAGTAACGATGCTCGTGTATATTTTAGCGCCATCCTTCTCAGGGGAATCTATATGAAAATTGATTTTGCCGGGGTGATAGTGGCGCCACTGGCGCTCTATTTCAATGGGCTTGTGGTAATTTGCCGGTGCTGCGACAGGAGCGGCGGCAACCATGGAGAGAATCGAGACAGAAGCAAGCGCCGAGATTGCGGTTTTTTTCATATCTGTGATGAATAATTTGGTAATGAGTGGTTAAATGTATCGTGGAATAAGATTTTTCTTTGCCTGTAGTAGTGAGGACAGGAGAGAAAGGTTACTTTTGGAGGATTCCGATGAGGGTTAGAGGATCGTCGGTTGTGATATAGTCAACCCCTTTGTCGCGCATCTCAACCATTTCTTCAGGGGTATTTACTGTCCATACGTTCACTTTCATACCCAAGTCGTGGGCCTCCTGGACCCATGTCGGGTTATTGCGGAGCTCGTTCATATGGTATGCGATTGACGAATATCCTTTCTTATGAAGCTCGGCTGGAGCTATTCCTCCTTTCAGATATCCTACACGGGCATCAGGATCTTCGGCAATGATGGTCTCGCAGGCGTCAGTGCTGAATGATATGTAATCTACTCTGTCGCGCAGACCGGCTGCACGCACTGCGGCTACGGCAGCCTTGGCAGCGCGCACATCGTTAGTTCGGTTACCGTGATCTTTCACCTCAAGAATAAGCTTTGTGGGCGATTCGGTCTGCGACATTATATCGAGCAGTTCGAAAAGCTGTGCCATTTTCTCGCCGTTTCCGAGAGTGAGGGCAGTACACACCTCAGATGACTCATCCTGAAGGCGGACATCGTTGAACGTAGGGTCGTGGTTGACCATCATATGATCATCGGTGGTGATCCATACATCGGTTTCCGAACCGAATACACCCAGCGCGAGAGCCGCCTTCAGCGATGCGCGGGAGTTCTGAACGGCACCATCCGATTTCCAGAAACCGCGGTGGGCTATGATCTCAGGTGTGGAGGATACATTGTCTGCGTCGATGCTCCAGGCGTTGAGCGAGGCTACCGCCGAAATGACAGCCATTACTATGACTTTCGAAACTTTCATGGGATTCAGTTTTTTGGATTGTTTCAGGCGACATTGATGTGCGCCACTACAAAATTAGCGGTTTTATGCCTAATACGCAAAAAATAAGGGATAGTTCAGCTACAGCGTAAACCTATCTTAACCGACGTGTGTTCTAATAACAAGAGGGATTTAAAAAAGAAATAATAACAAAAAAATACACTGAAATGAAAAAGTTCATCAAATCGGCAATGGCAAGCGCAGTGGTACTTGCAGCCGCTGGAATGGCTCCGACAGATGCGGCAGCCTGCTCACGAGTGCTCTATAAAGGTCAGGATTCACTGATGGTAGTGGGTCGTTCGCTCGACTGGAAGACCCCTATCCCGACAAATCTATATGTTTATCCGCGCGGTATGGCAAAAAAAGGCTCCGACGCTCCCGGTGCGGTTGAATGGACCTCGAAATATGGTGCGGTCTACGCCGTAGGCTATGACGGTGGCATCACCGAGGGTATGAACGAGATGGGGCTGGTGATCAACGGTCTGTTCTGCAAAGGCACTGTCTACAACAATGCCGAGACCAAGAACCGCCCCCCGATGTCGATGGCAATGTTTGTAGGCTGGCTTCTTGACATGAACGCCACCACCGCCGAGGTTGTGGATGTGCTTAAACAGCATAACTTCTCTATCGGAGGCGCTACTTTCGATAACGGTACAGTATCGGCTCTCCACTGGGGTATCACCGACGCTACCGGTCAGTCGGCGATCCTCGAGTTCGACAACGGCGAAGTTAAGGTTTACGACATGGGCGACTACCGCGCCATGACCAATGACCCCAACTGGCCTGCAATGACCGCCATTATCGACTATTGGGAAAATATCGGCGGAAAGAACATGCTTCCGGGCACAGTCACCAGCCCGAGCCGCTGCGTACGCGCCAACTATTTTGCCCACCATGTGAAAGCTGTCGACGATCCCTCGCTGGCAGTAAGCATCACACGCTCCATCGTGGAGGACGCATCAGTGCCCTACACTTATATGATCG
Organism: uncultured Alistipes sp.; assembly: GCA_964509345.1. Taxonomy (GTDB): domain Bacteria; phylum Bacteroidota; class Bacteroidia; order Bacteroidales; family Muribaculaceae; genus UBA7173. The sequence goes on along the minus strand of CAZDWY010000001.1, from coordinate 73,986 downwards.
AAGGTGAGCCCAACCTCTCCTCAACCCAGTGGCGCTCGTTCGCCGAACTTCGCGACCGTCGCTATTATTTCGACATCGTCACCAATCCGGGCATGTACTATATCGATCTCATGAAGCTCGACCTCTATCCCGGTGCTCCGGTGCTCAAGCTCGACACCTCGAAGGAGACACAGATCGTTGGTTGCGCCAACGACCACCTCATGAAATCGGCTCCGTTCACCCCGATGTACTAAACAATTTGTCCGGGTTAATTACAAGAACACCCGGCTTACTTATAAAAATAATCAAGGTGATTAAGGCAACTACTGGAGTTGACCTTAATCACCTTACCCATGTTAAGCACTCTGTTTTACTTTTAATCGCCCGCGTGTTATTCTACGGGATCGTAGAGGATAATGTCGGTGAAGCGTACGTTGGCGCCCTCCTGAGGATTGAGCCACTTGAAAGTGAAGGTATGGGGTGCCTTCTGCATGTCGTATTTCCAGAACAGATCGAGACGACGTGTACGGTAGGAAGCGGGGATCTGGGCAGTCTCCGCAAGTTCACCGTCGATATACATTTCCACTTCAGCCACATAGCTCTTGTCAGGGCAGTCGACATGACCGGAGAATATGATTCCTGCACAATCGTAGCTCAATTCGCCTACATCGGGAAGATTGCGGTGGAGGCCCTTCCTTGCGAAAGGTGTGATCCCTTCGAAGCTCTTCTCGTAAGGCACAGCCACCGGTTTCTGGCACTTGATGACCACATCGTCGCCTTCTACTTTACCCCCATTACGCTCAATCATCTGGAGAGCATGGTTGTAGCTGAGATCGTAGGTCTTGTTAAGGGAGATATCGGTATATGCGAAGTTGATATCTTCAGCTCCGTCGCCGAGAGTAACCTTGAATTTTTCAGGGATATTGTTGTAGCCAAGCACAGTTGCGAGTATACCGCCGGCAGTAGCTGGGTTGCAGTCTGAATCCTGACCGCAGCGGGTGGATATGTCGAGTGTTTTCTCGAAATCGCCGTCGCCATAAAGCAGACCGATAATCACGTAAGCGCTGTTGATTGTAGCGTCGATATCGAGAGGCATGTAGACACCTTCTGTGCAGCCTATGTCGCTTGTCCATTTGCGCTCACATTCGAACCATGCCTGTTTCCAATCGTCGGGGTTCTTCTTGTGACACGCGATCACGTCAGACATACACTGATAGAATTCGCTCTCGGCGGGAATGGTCTTGAGAGCCTCCTCCACGATGAACTCAATGTCGTTAGAGATAAATGCCAGCGAATACATCGCACCAACATAAACACCCCCGTAGAAACCGTCGCCATAGTTCATGATATGACCGATCTTGTCGGAGATCTCCGATGCCGAGTTGGGCATGCCCGGACACATCAGACCGGCATAGTCTGCCTCGATCTGATAGTCAATATCGTTGGCGTGGGGATTGTTCTTCCAGTGACCTGAAGCGGGAGGCATGATGCCGTGGAGAATATTGTAGCGGGCAGCCTGGTTTGCATGCCAGAGATAGTAGCCGGCATTGGCAAAGGCTGTAGCAAAGGAGTCGACAGGAGCGTCGATACCGCAACGTTCCATGACATCCACAAATGTGAGGTCCATGTAGATATCATCGTAAAGCGATGGATTATTCTGAAGCATCTGCTTTGTAAAACCTTCGTCCCAGCGGATTGGAATATAGTCCTGCATCATTGTTCCGCGATATACGAACTCTGTGGGACCGCCATATGTGCAGCCGAGCACCTGACCGGCCCATCCACCTTTGATCTTGTCAAGGAGGTTTTCTTTTGTAATAGTGAATTCATCGGGAACTGTCTCCGCCTTGGTGCAGAAAGATGTGACAGCCGAAAGCGACACGACGGCGGCAGCCATCGCTACGGCTCCCTTGCGGAGCCATGCGGGGTTACTGAAGCTAATCATTTTTATAAGATATAGTTTTTAAGGTATTTCATGGTGGGAAAACAGTACGTATGCAATTTGCGCAATCGTTTGCGCAAAGTTAATCATTAATATTGACAAACCAATACCCGGCGCATAATTTTTTCAAAAAAAGTCAGCGGGAGCGGGCGGCTATGTTAGCGCGTATGGAGCGGGCAGCTTGCGTCATCTGGTCATAGAGACGATGACCCGGATCGATCTTATAATCCACAAAACGATCGCAGAAGCGTTGTGTGGCAAGCTCTATTATATTTGCAAGCACCCATGCGTTGAGCCAGAAATATGACGGTGCTGAGCTGAATTTTATAGCCATTGGGGGGGGGTAGTTTTTTGTCAGAATGTCATTATGTCAAATTGTCATATTGTCAAGTTGTCAATATGACTGGATGTCAGTGTCCTCGCTGGCGGCGGCACGGTCGGCTTCGAGCTGGCGGCGCAGGGCGTCGACCGAGGGGAAACGTTGCTCGTCGCGCAGGCGGCGACGGAAGGCGATTGTGAGTGGGGCGCCGTAGAGATCGGCTTCCAGACCGATGATGTGTGTCTCGATAGTGGGATTGCCTGACGTGTCGACGGTAGGGCGCGAACCGATGTTTGTCATAGCATTGTGACCAAGCGTCGAAGTGGCATATACGCCCCCTTGCGGAATCAACTGGCGCGGATCGGCAAGGCGCAGATTGGCTGTGGGGAATCCGATGGTTCGTCCGAGTTGTTTCCCCTCTTCCACTGTTCCCTCAATTGTGTATGGGCGCCCGAGCAGCCGGGCAGCCTCGGCTACTTCGCCTGCGGATATAAGTTTACGAATCTCCGTAGAACTGATTTTTCTACCGTCAGGGGCATATTCGGTTGCGGGGATTATAGTGACGCCACAATTTTCACCAAGGCGGCGGTATTCATTGAAGTCGCGCGGGGCGTCGTGACCGAAACGGTTGTTGAAGCCCATTACAAGCACCTCAACTCCATAGCTGTCGCGCAGTGAACGCAGGAAATCGGCAGCAGAAGTATTCCTCAGCTTTTCATCGAAAGGTATCATCCGGCACTCCACACCAAGCTCTTCGATTAGACGCTGCTTCTGCTGCGGCAAGGTGAGCAATTCCGGAGCATTCCCGGGCGCGATAAGTTCAAGCGGATGATTGGAAAAGGTTACCGCCATTGGTGTAAGCGAGCGCTTTTGCGCCTCCTCCTTCAGATGTGTGAGCAGATGGCGATGACCGGTATGGACACCGTCGAACATCCCCACGACTGCTATCCTTCCGCAATTTAGCTCCCCATCATTCATGGCTTCACGCGAATAAGGGTGAGCCCGTCGCGCAGCGGTAGAATCACTTTTTCCAGACGTGGGTCGGCGGCTATGGCATCGTTGAACTCGGCTATTCCCCGCGTCTGAGGGTCGTGGTTGGCGACGGTATCTGTCACCTTCCCGTCCCAAAGGGTATTATCGGCGAGGATAAAACCTCCCGGGCGCACCAGCGGTAGAATCGTATTGAAGGTGGCAAGGTATGTGCGTTTGTTGGCATCCATATACACCATGTCGTAACCTGGTGTGAGCGTTGCGGCGACCTTAGCTACGTCACCGATATGCAGCGTCACCCGGGAACCGTAAGGCGATTCGGCGAGCCTGCGGAGGATGAAAAGCTCCATCTCGTCGTCGATCTCGACGGTGTCGAGGATTCCACCATCCGATAGCCCTTCGGCGATGCATAGAGCGGAATAACCGGCGTATGTGCCTATCTCAAGAGCTCTCCTGGGGGCGATCATGGCGGTAAGCATGGTAAGCAGCCGCCCCTGCAGATGGCCCGAACACATCCGCGGATATAGCAGACGCAGATGCACATCGCGCCCCAGCCGCCTGAGATTTTCAGGCTCCGGCGAGATGTGGTCGAGAATATACTGGTCGAGGTCGGCAGGCTCCATTACAGCTGTGTGGGAGGGATCAAAGTAACGATTCTATGGCGAGGCGGTAGCTGTCCATGCCGAATCCGGCTATGGTGCCGCGACATGCCGGGGCTATAAGTGAACGATGGCGTATCTCTTCGGAGCGCGCCTGAGGGTTGGAGATGTGCACCTCCACAACCGGACGTTCTATCGCCTTGATAGCGTCATAGAGCGCAAGCGACGTATGTGTGTAAGCTCCGGCATTGAGAATGATGCCGCGGAGCGATTCGTCGAATCCCGCCTCCTGGATACGGTCGATCAACTCACCTTCATGGTTGCTCTGGAAGTAATCGATATCCACATTGGGATAATCCACGGCGAGAGCCTTAAGATATTCGTCCATCGAAACGCGCCCGTATATATCGGGCTCACGCACTCCGAGCAGGTTGAGATTGGGTCCGTTGACAATCAATATTTTTACCATAATCTAAGAGTTCACGGGGGATAAGAGTATGCCGGAATTATTTTTTCTTCACTTCAACCTTTTCGGTCGGGGGGAGCTGGCTGTTGCGCTCGTCGACAGCATCGACAACCTCGTGGGCGAGGTGCATGAACTCATGACCCATTACCGAATCTTTCAGAGCGATTGGCGAGCCGCTGTCGCCATCCTCGCATACGTCGGCGACAAGAGGGATCTGGGCGAGAAGGCGCACACCGAGTTCGCGGGCCAGATCCACGGCGCCATCGCGTCCGAAGATATAGTAGCGCTCGTCGGGATGGGCTGCCGGGGTAAACCATGCCATATTCTCCACGATTCCAAGGATAGGCACATTCACTTTTTCGCCTGTAAACATGGCAATCCCCTTGCGGGCATCGGCGAGCGCCACCTGCTGGGGGGTGGACACGATAACCACGCCGGTTATGCCGATAGTCTGCACGAGAGTGAGATGGATGTCGCTCGTGCCGGGGGGCATGTCGATCAGGAAATAGTCGAGCTCACCCCAGTCAGCTTCAGCAATGAGCTGACGAAGGGCGTTCGACGCCATGCTGCCACGCCAGAGAACGGGGGCGTTGCGGTCGACAAGAAATCCTATCGACAGAAGTTTTACCCCATATTTTTCATGAGGGATTATGAGCTCGCGCCCATCGACACGATGCATGTAAAGCTCTGCATCCTCCACCCCGAACATTTTCGGCATCGACGGGCCGAAGATGTCGGCGTCGAGCAGCCCCACCTTATAACCCTCGCGAGCGAGAGCCACAGCAAGGTTGCTTGCAACTGTGGATTTGCCTACACCACCTTTACCGGAACTGACACCGATGATGTTTTTCACATGTGCAAGGGGACGTGGCGCCGGCTCGGGAGCCTGTGTGCGCGTTTTCACGGCAATGTTCCCCTTGATTTCAACTTCAGGAGAGATATATGTTGTAATGGCGGCTTCGGCAGCTCTTACAAGCGATTTTATGAAGGGGTCGGTAGGTTTGTCGAATATCAGCGAGAAGCTGACCTTGTTGCCGTCGATGCGTATGTCGTCGTCAACCATTCCGGCAGAAACGATATCCTTACCGGAGGCGGGATAGCGCACATTCTTTAGTGCGTCGATAATCAGTTGGGGATATAAACGGTCCACTGAGGCAATTAGTAATTAGTAATTTGCAATTAGTAATGGGGTGTTGCTGGGGCTCTTCAGCTCTGATGCTCTTCCTTCATCTCCACATGCCCGCGCGAGAAGCTGCGGTAGGTATCGAGCGGAATTTCGTCCTGCGGCTCCTCAAGCGCCCCCTCCTGTGCCAGGGGGAATGCGATATATTTGATTGTCAGACCACGGCTGAGCCACTGCTGCTCGTAATATGTGCGAATCTGGAGTATGTCGTCGGCAAGCCCGGAAGAGTAGAGATCGTCGGTGCATACCTCAGGAACGATTTTGTTTAGCTCCGTGAGCAGCCGCGTATATGTGAACAGGAAGGGGCTGTCGGTTTTGAGTTTCACCATGCCTCCATCCTTCATCACCTTGCGGTAGAGCTGCAGGAAGCCGGTCGATGTAAGGCGCTTGCGCACCTTTTTCATCTGCGGATCGGGGAAAGTGATCCATATCTCGCTCACTTCTCCCGGAGCGAAAAAGTGGGGAAGAAGCTCGATATTGGTGCGGAGAAAAGCGGCATTATTCAGTCCGCGGTCACGCACCTGACATGCGCCTGTCCACATGCGGGCACCCTTGATGTCGATTCCGATGAAATTCTTGTCGGGAAAACGTTCGGCAAGCCCGACGGTGTATTCCCCCTTTCCGCAACCGAGTTCGAGCACTATCGGACCGTCGTTGTGGAAACAATCGCTGTTCCAGCGTCCGCGAAGAGGGAATCCCTTTTCGCGCAACACGCCGAATGGATACTGGAACACGCGGTCGAGCGTCTCCATCTCCCGGAATTTTTTCAGTTTATTCTTTCCCATGCCACAAAATTACGAAAAAGTGTGTAACTTTGTACGTTGTAAACAAGAGATAATGTATCCCTCGTTAGAAATAATGACTCCCTTTCAGACCATTCAACAGACACTGGCTCCCGACCTCAAGCGCCTCAATGATCGCATCATGCAGGCTCTTGAATCGCCCAACGCACTGATGAACAGCGTCATACACCATTATCTCGAAAAGAAGGGGAAACAGATCCGTCCGATCCTCGTAATGCTGAGCGCCAAGCTTCTGGGAGAGGTAAACGACAAGGTGCTCGGAGGGGCGACCGCCGTAGAGCTCCTGCACAACGCCTCGCTGATCCACGACGATGTGGTCGACGACACAGTAACCCGCCGCGGTTCGGCGACAATCAACGGTCTGTGGGACAATCACCTGGCAGTTCTTGTAGGAGATTTCTTCCTATCGAACGCCCTCCTGCAGGGAGCCGACACCAACGATATCCGCATCATCCACTCTATCTCGAACCTCGGGCGCCTGCTATCGATCGGGGAGCTCGACGAGATATACAACGCCCGCTACAACGAGCTCGACGAACCCACATATCTCAACATCATATACCGCAAGACCGCCTCGCTTTTCGTATCGTGTGTGGAGGTCGGCGCCTACGGTGTGGATGTTGACGACGAACGCCTCGACACACTCCGCGAATATGCCCGTCTGCTCGGTCTCTGCTTTCAGATAAAGGACGACGTGTTCGACTATTTCTCTGACGAAAAGATCGGCAAACCCACCGGCAACGACCTGCGCGAAGGGAAAGTGACACTTCCTCTCATCCATGCCCTTGAGAACACCGCCCATCCACGCCACGACCAGATGGTGGCGCTCGCCCGGAAGGATTCCCTTGAGGCGGAAGAGGTAAACACACTCATAGACTTCGCCATAGAGAACGGAGGTATAGAATATGCCCGCGCAAAAATGCTGAGCATGCGCGACGAGGCTGTAGCGCTCCTGAGCCGCTTCCCGCAGTCGGACATCACCGACTCCCTCACCGCCCTTATCGACTACATCATCGACCGCGAGAACTGACAGCATCCGGCACGGACAGCCGTAATCATTTGACGGCACACCAAGTCAAGGGGGGGGGGAATCTCCTAAACAGTTTCTTTTTCAAGAATAAAGGTTACGTTATATCCACGTATCGGGTTAGGCGAAAGGCTAAGAATCATCCCATGTCGCAGCAGAATCTGACGCGACAGGGAGAGACCGATTCCTGACCCATGTTGTTTCGTGGTGAAGAAGGGGATGAAAATTTCACGTGCCACATCATCCGGAATAAGACGCCCGTCGTTGCTTACCAGCAGTTTCCCGAATACGGGTGAGGCACCCCTCCGCTTTTCCGGCATATCGACATATCTGATTCCGATGGTACGTGCGTCGGCCTCGATTGCATTTTTCACCAGATTGATGAATACCTGGCGCAGAAGCCGCGCGTCTCCGGTAAGCGGCGGCATATCGGGTAGTTCGATGTTCCACACCATATCAGGATAAAGAGTTGCGAGATTGCGGCAGAATTCATTAAAATCAATCTTTTCCAACACCGGTTCCTGCATGAGCGTCATTTCGCGGTAAGCATCGATAAACGCAGCCAGCCCGGTAGTGGTGTCGAGAATAGCCTTTATCCCCTCCTCATATAGGGAACCTTTTATTCCGGGAGTGTCGAGATACGCCTGGCTGATGCTTTTGATGGGAGCTGTGGCGTTCATAATCTCATGGGTGAGCACGCGGGTTAACCGTTGCCATGATTCAACCTCATTGTGCGCCACGAGTTTCCTGATCTCTTCACCCATGTCGTTGAGGGTCTCCTGGAGCGCCCGTTCCCCGAAAAGCAGCCCTTTTACAGGCAGACGGAAGGAGAAATCGCGGTGGCGTATGGCATCGCGTAACAGCGATGCCCTGTCTCTCAACAGACACTGATGGCGATATACTGCGACGCAAAGCAGCAGAACGACGACGATCGTTATGATTGAGGCTATAATCATTGCTGATATTTCCTGTAGAGGGTCTGCCGGGTGATCCCGAGTAATTCCGCTGCCTTGCTCATGTTGCCATGACACTTGTCGACCACTTTTTTCACATGAAGCCTTTCGATTTCATGAAGCGGCACCACCTCTTTGGTTTTATCGATAGCATCCTTGAGCACACGGATCAGTTCATCGTTATCCCAAGGTTTGGTGATAAAATCGGCAGCCCCGTTCTTCAATCCTTTTACAGCCAGCTTTACATCGGCATAGGCAGTGATAAGAACCACCGGGATGTCGGGATGCCGGCGGTGGATAGCCGATAACCATAAAATTCCGTCCTGACCCGAATTTATCCCGTTCGAGAAATTCATGTCGAGCAGAATCACATCTACATGCTCCTGACCGAGAGTGACCAGAACGTTGTCGGGAGACGTAAGGGTAATGATTCGTCCGAATACATTGCCGAGACATATTTTCACGGCAGTGAGTATTGCCGGATTATCGTCGACAACGAGTATCGTGCCATAATTCGATTTCATATTGCAAATGTAGCGATTTCTCATTTAACTTTGACTGAAACGACGCGATCAAAGATTATCACCATGCAATGTGTATGATAATCATACAATATTCTGTATTAATTTCATCCAAACAGCCTCACTACGGGCGAAATAGCATTGCCTGTTCCTTGCGTGGAGTTACCTTTGCGTCAAATATCCGCGCAATGAGGAATACGATATGTATCATAATATTATTTATGGTTTACGGCATGCCTGCTGTAGCTGCCGCAGACGGGCCTATGGAGATGACGCTACAGGATGCCATATCCATTGCCCACAGGCAATCGCCGGCGGCACAGAGCGCACGCAACACCTTTCTGTCGGCCTACTGGAACTACCGCTACTTCCGCGCCAATTACCTTCCGTCGGTCACACTGTCGTCGTCGCCATACGTCAATAAGCAGGTGAACAAGATCACCCAGTCCGACGGTACGGACATGTTTCTGAAACAAAACCAATTCGGCGCAGACCTCACATTGAAAGTCAACCAGAACATAAGTCTTACCGGAGGCTCTGTTTTTCTGAAAAGTTCAATCAACAGACTTGATGAATTTCAGAACCGAACCACAGCCTATAGCAGCCAGCCCCTTATCATCGGCTATGAGCAAAGTCTCTTCGGGTACAATGCCCTTAAATGGGACAGACGCATAGAACCGCTACGCTATCGTGAAGCGAAAAAACATTATGCCGAAACCCTTGAACTTATTTCTGCCGCGACCTGCAACCATTTCTTCTCTCTGGTTGCAGCGCAGACAGAGCTGGAGATGGCACGTCAGAATCTCGCATCAGCCGACACACTTTTCTCAATGGCGCAGGGACGCTATGAGATAGGCACCATCACAGAGAACGAGATGCTCCAACTCGAGATAAACCGCCTCAATGAAGAAACCAACGTGATGGATGCGGAAATCAACGTGAAGGAGATGACGCAGACCATCCGCTCGTTTCTCGGACTGGAAGAAGGGGCAGAACTGAAACTTGTGATGCCCGACAGTGTGCCGCAGTTCGAGGTGCCGCTTGAACCGGCAATGGAGCTTGCTCTGGATAACAGTCCTGACCCGGAATACTACCGGCGTATAGTCATGGAGAGCGAGGGTGCTCTGTCATATGCCAAAGCCAACGCAAGGCTTAAGGCAGACCTTTATGTTCAGTTCGGTCTCTCACAGACCGGTTCCGACTTAGGCAGAACATTCAGCAATCCGATGCATCAGGAATATGCCAGTGTCACCCTTTCACTACCGATACTTGACTGGGGGCGCGGGCGCGGGAAAGTGAAGGTTGCCAAGTCGCAGCTCGCGCTCACACGGACGCAGGCAGACCAGGGTATGAACGATTTCATCCAGAATGTCCAGAAACTCGTGATGCAGTTCAACATGCAGGCGCGGAGAGTGAGAATATCCTCGATGACCGACCGCCGAGCTACCCTGCGCCATTCGGTAGCCATGCGTCTCTTCGTCATGGGACGCATCGGTATACTTGACCTTATGTCGGCTGTAAATGAAAAGAACTCCGCGACACGCGGATACGTCAGCAGTCAACGCACCTACTGGAGCCTCTATTACACCCTCCGCAGCATGACTTCATATGACTTTGAGAATAACAGACCATTAACGGAAGAACTACCTGCATACTGATTATGGATATTCAACTGAAAAAGAAACCCTGGTATTTAAGATACCTTCACTACATCATTGCCGGCATTGTTTTCATTACCTTTGCGGCATATGTGTCCGCGCGGGCTTTTGGTCCGCGGAAAATAAGTCTGGACATGGATGATCATATGATAGCCGAGGCGACCGAGACACCGTTTCTGGAATATATCGATGTGGAGGGGGTGGTTCAGCCTATACAGACCGTAAGGATCAATGCACTCGAGAGCGGATTTGTGGAGAGGATCGTAGCGGAAGAGGGTGCGGTTCTTGGCGTAGGCGACACTATTCTCGTTCTTTCCAACGTGGAGTTGCTGCGCACTATTGAAGATGAGGAGGCGGAATGGCAGAACCAGCAGCGGAACTATCAGGAACAGGAGATTGAGATGGAACAGCGCTCCATCACCCTGCGCCAGCAGGCCCTGGATGCACAGCATCAGATGTCGTCGCTCGACAAGTCGCTTAACCAGAGCCGTGAAGAATATCTTATGGGAATCAAAAGCAAGGCCGAGATGGAGGTTCTGGAGGAAGACTACAACTACAATCTGCGGAAGGCACAGCTGCAGATGGAAAGTCTGCGCCATGATTCGACAGCCACGATTATCAAACGTGATATGTTGAGAGCCGACCGCGAGGCTTCGTCGCGCAGATTCTACCGCTCGACAGGGAGAATCGACAATCTCATAGTCCGCGCATCAGTGGCAGGGCAATTAAGTTACCTCAATGTCTCTCTGGGGGAGCAGGTAGCGGCAGGTTCATGTGTGGGAGAGATAAAGGTTCTGACAGAGTATAAGATGCGCATATCGTTATCGGAGTATTACATCGACCGCATCACAACGGGGCTTCCCGCAAGCATCTCATATCAAGACGGGAAATTTCCACTGAAGATAAGCAAGGTTGTCCCGGAGGTAATAGACCGGAATTTCACCTGCGACCTTATCTTCACCTCCGACAAGCCATCCAACATACGGCTCGGCAAAAGCTACAGGATCCAGATTGAGCTCGCCAGCCCCGAGACTGCCCTTGTCATACCACGCGGAAATTTCTATCAGACCACTTCCGGACATTGGATTTATCTATTGTCACCCGACGGCAGGACTATCCGGAAGACTGATATCGAACTGGGGCGTCAGAACCCGAAGCAATTTGAAGTTGTCTCAGGGCTCAAGCCCGGCGACAAGGTAATTATCTCAGGCTACGACAGATTTGGAGACAATGACAAGCTTGTGATTGAATGAATAAACCGATATTGAATAAATAGTAGAATCTGAAAAAAATTGAATTATGATAAAGTTAGAAAACATCAAGAAAATTTTCCGCACGGATGAGATCGAAACCTGGGCTATCAGGGATGTGAATTTAGAAGTAAAGGAGGGGGAGTTCGTGGCGATTATGGGTCCGTCGGGATGCGGAAAATCTACACTGCTGAATATTTTAGGGCTGCTCGACAACCCTTCGGAAGGCACCTATATTCTCAATGGCAAGGATGTCAGCACCATGAAGGAGAACGAGCGCACCGATATACGCAAGGGGTTGATAGGATTCGTGTTCCAGAGCTTCAATCTTATAGATGAACTCAACGTATATGAAAATATCGAGCTCCCGCTGCTTTATATGGATGTTCCCTCGAAGGAGCGGAAAAAACGCGTCGTAGAAGTGATGGACCGTATGGCGATATCGCATCGGCGCAAGCACTTTCCCAACCAGCTGTCAGGCGGTCAGCAGCAGCGTGTGGCCATAGCACGGGCCGTAGTTCCCACACCTAAAATTATCCTTGCAGACGAGCCGACCGGAAACCTTGATTCCAAGAACGGCAGGGAGGTTATGAACCTGCTGAGTGAACTCCACCGGGAGGGAACCACAATAATTATGGTTACACATTCGCAGCACGACGCCGGCTTTGCCGACCGCATCATCAACCTGTATGACGGTCAGGTCGTGAATCAGGTGGAACTGTAAAATGATTTGAACATGATAATCCAGAATCTTAAAGTTGCAATACGCAATCTGCTGAAATATAAGTTTCAGACCTTCATAAGCGTTGTCACCATCGCTATAGGGATCGTCACCCTGTCGCTCGTACATTCGGTGATGACAATGTACCGGCTCCCCTCTATCTACGGAGAACCTTACTACGACCGTGCATATCAGGTAAAATTTAAGTCGGTTGACAACGGAGAGGATAAGCAAATCACCCCGGACATTATCCGTGCCCTCAAACGTGACGGCGGTCCGGGTAGTGCCGCAGAGGTGGCCGTGAACAATTTTTCCGGCATCGGGATAAGGACGGAGTTTCATCTGGCAGACTCCACTGTACGCAAGGGGCAGATTCCCGCCAAGATCGTGGATTCAGAATATTTAAAATATGCCGGATTATACTCAGCCCTCACAGGGAAAAAAATCAGGGCGCTCAAAGCCGGGGAGGCCATAATAGGAGAGAGTCTTGCAAAAAAGATCTTCTATAGGTCTAATCCGGTCGGCGCGGTCCAGACAATGACATCACCCGTTCAGAAAATTCCTGTCACTATTGTTGACGTATATAAAGCGCCATCCCTATTCGACAATTTCCCTGCGGGAGCGCTATGCTATTGTCTGACCGACAATATCGAAGATTTTGAAAATGATGAAATTATTGGGAATTATTCCTATATCGACAATATATGTGTGAAACTCCGGGAAGGGCATACTGAACCACAGCTTCTGAATGAAATCAACGGGCGCGTCGAGCCTTTTGGAGTTGAGGCGGTGCTTTCAAAGATAGCGGAAGATTTAGAAATCACTACGATCATCGGTTACAGGCTGTTAGCCTACGCTCTCGGTGCGCTGATACTGCTTGCTTCCGTGATTGGATTCCTTCGGATGCAGATTCAGCTTATCGGTTTACGTAGGCGTGAAGTGTCGCTCCGCATCGTCAACGGTGCGTCAAGGATGCAGCTTTTCCTGCTGCTTTTCACCGAGGTAGCTATATCCGTTTCTCTGGCTGTCATATTAGCCGTCATGTTGGGTTACATGGTCCAGGACTTTTTTAATCAGATTCTGGAGAAATCTTTAGATACGGCTATGACTGTCAATAATCTCTGGCGCTACAGTCTGGCCACCGGAGCGTTTCTGCTTGTGGTATGTAGCCTGATTGCGTGGATCACGCTGCTGCGTATCTGCAAATCATCCCGAGGTCTGGCAGTGGGTATGCGTGCGGGTCGCAGCCATCTGTTCCGCAACATCATGCTTGGCGTTCAGATAACCATAAGCATAGTGTTCGCATGCTCCACATTCATTTTTACCAATGGAGTGATTCAGATGCTCGAAACGTGCAATATTCCCGCCAACGATGCTTTCTATAAGAAGTGCCTGTATCTTAAACCATATTTTGCGGATAATCCTCACCAATTGATTGAAGAGATCAGTCATATTTCCAGTCTCGATAAAATTATCCAGTGTGGCAGGAGCTACGCATTTGTGGAGGGAATCGAAAATAATCCTGAACTACAGGAACAGCTTAATAATATAGGAAGAGCATATTTTATGACCATTTTCACTGCTGATACCGCCGCGGTATCTTTCCTCGGTATTGATGTGGAATGGTTAAACAGGGATATCAATCCTTACGGATGCCTGCTGATAAGTGAAAAACTATATTCGGTGCTCAGCGAATCGGGACTTTCAGAGACATTGACTATCAGTCAGGGGAGCATACCCTTAACTTTCCCAATTGTGGGAGTGATAAAGAATATTCCCTACCAGACGACAGAGTATTCGATTGTCGCCGCCATCTCTCCTGATCTTAAAGCTCCAATGCAACTTGAATATGCATTGGTTCCCAAGCCGGGCAGAGAAAAGGAGCTCGCGCAAAGCGTAGATGAAACGATCAGGCGCCTCGAACCGGAAATAATGGATCAGATGGTGTTTAATTTCCGTGATAACAGAAACGAGTTCATCCAGATTGCGGATGCAGCCCGAACCGGAGCATGGATTCTCTTTACAGTAAGCCTTATGATCTGCGCCATGGGCATATTCAGTACAATCGCCCTCGATACCCGTGCCCGAAAGAAAGAGGTGGCGATCCGCAAAGTCAATGGCGCGACGGGTAAGGATATCTACATGATGTTCAGCAAGGTCTACGTAATTCTTGTAACCATCTCCTTGCTCATTGCCGTTCCTGCATGCATTCTGTTCAATGACTTTGTTGAGATGGTCGCAAAGGATTTGGCAAAGGGTGCCGTACTTTCTCCCTGGGTACCAATAATTTCGGGCGTCGCGGTTGTGGTGCTGCTCATAGTAGTTATCGTGGGGTGGCACATACGCAATGTGATGCGCACAAATCCGGGGGATATCATATCAAAGGAATAAACCCGGATACGGACCTTTGAGAGGATGTGATTATATTTCCGGCAAAAATGCCCTCTGGAGAGAGCATTTTTGCCGGAAAGTGTTGTTTGTAAAGAGCACTTTCGCCTTGCCTGCTATCTCCTGAGATAGTACAGCAATGGTTAGGATGCGATCATATCTCAAAAAAATTCTTAAATAATTTTTGGGAGTTTCGGCATTTTCAGCTACTTTTGTGTTAACTTTCTGTGAGACCATAGAAAAGCGTTCCCATATATCAATAAGTCCGGCTCAGTGTCTATGTTTACGGACATGAAAAAATAAAGGGATTGCTATCAGAAACCAAAAAGAGTAATTACAACTAAGTTCAACAAATATAAATTAAATTATTGTAGATTTTTTGACTATTGAGATTGCCGCGAGGCAGCCTTGACTCAACGGTTGGCATAACTACATTGATTCTTTTCTAAAAAACATGGAAGCTAACGAAGCTAAGAAACCTAAACGCCCGCGCATCGGGCAGCCGGTAGGATTGGGTGACACAACTCCACGCACTTCATCCGAAAGCCATTACGAGACTCGCAATTTCAACAGCGCAGACAACACTCACGCTGCAGAAGGCGGCGAACGCCCCCAAGGTGCATACCAGCCCCGTCAGCAACAGGGTGCCTATCAACCCCGCAACAACTACGGACAGCAGCGTCCCAACTACGGACAGCAGCGTCCTTACGGCAACAACCGCAACCCGCAGGGCGGATACCAGAACCGCTACAACAATAATCAGGGCGGTTTCCAGAACCGTCGTCCTGGCGGCTACAACCAGCAGCGGCCCTACAACCCCCAGCCCCGTCCACAGGCTCCCGATACTATCGGCGAAACCACAGACGGAGCTACAGCAGCTGCAACGGCATCGGAAGGAGCTTCTGAAGGCGCGACACAGCAGCCTCAGACCGGTGGATATCAGCCCCGCAATAACTACGGACAGCCCCGCAACAATTACGGTCAGCAGCGCCCATACAACAACCGCCCACAGCAAGGCGGATACAACAACCGCAATCAGGAGGGTGGATACCAGCCACGTAACAACTACGGACAGCAGCGCCCATACAACAACCGCCCACAGCAAGGCGGATACAACAACCGCAATCAGGAGGGTGGATACCAGCCACGTAACAACTACGGACAGCAGCGCCCATACAACAATAACCGTCCGCAGCAGGGTGGATACAACAACCGCAATCAGGAAGGTGGATACCAGCCACGCTTCAACAACCGTCCCGGTCAAGGCAACCAAGGTGGCTACGGGCAGCAGCGTCCCTACGGCAACAACCGTCCAGGTCAGGGTGGCTACAACAACCGTCCAGGTCAGGGCAACCGCTTCCAGAAAGGTGGGCGCCCCGCTCAAGGTAAGAGCTTCACACCCCGGCCCAAACGCATAGAGTATGAAGTACCCGTACCCGATCCCGATGAAAAGATACGTCTGAACAAATTCATGGCAAACTCGGGCATATGCTCGCGCCGTGAAGCAGACGAATTCATCCAGCAGGGTCTTGTGAAGGTCAACGGTGAAGTAGTTACCGAACTCGGAACAAAGATCTCGCACACCGACACCGTAGAATACGATGAGAAGGTAGTGGCTCTGGAAAACAAATGCTACATCCTGCTCAACAAGCCGAAAGACTGCGTGACCACCTCCGACGATCCTAACGGCCGCACCACAGTGCTCGACATAGTGAAAGGAGCATGCGAAGAGCGCATATACCCCGTAGGCCGTCTTGACCGCAACACCACTGGTGTGCTCCTGCTCACAAACGACGGCGACCTTGCCTCGAAGCTCACCCACCCCAAATATGTGAAGAAGAAAATCTATCACGTATGGACCGACAAAGATATCGCCGAAGAGGATATGCAGCGCATAGCCGACGGCATAGAGCTTGAAGACGGACCTATCCACGCCGACGCCATCAGCTACGCCACCGAGACAGACCGGAACCAGGCAGGCATCGAGATCCACTCGGGCCGCAACCGCATCGTGCGCCGAATATTCGAATCGCTCGGCTACCACGTCACCAAACTCGACCGCGTTTACTTCGCAGGTCTTACCAAAAAGAACCTGCCCCGCGGCCGCTGGCGCTATCTTACCCAGGATGAGGTCAACTACCTCAAAATGGGATCTTTCGAGTAACTTTATCTCAGAGAACAGATGAAACGTACAAAAATTTCCGACCTCTTCGCCCGCTCCGCAGAGCTTCTGGGGCAGGAGGTATGCGTCAAAGGGTGGGTACGTACCCACCGCGGCAACAAATATGTGCAGTTCGTGGCTCTGAACGACGGATCCACTATACGCAACATACAGATTGTGTTCGACATGAACACCTTCACCGACGAGGAGCTCAAACCGCTCACCACCGGCTCGGCAGTGTGCGTCAACGGCCTGCTTGTGGAAAGTCAGGGTAAAGGACAGTCGATCGAGATCCAGGCCCGCTCATTCGAGCTCTACGGCACTGCTGATCCAGAAAGCTACCCCCTGCAGAAGAAGGGTCACTCACTTGAATTCCTCCGCGAGATAGCCCACCTGCGTCCGCGCACCAACACCTTCTCGGCAGTTCTGCGCGTGCGCTCCACACTGGCATTCGCCATCCACCGCTATTTCCAGGAAAGAGGATTCTATTACCTCAACACCCCCCTCATCACCGCCAGCGACTGCGAGGGCGCCGGGGCAATGTTCCAGGTGACCACACTCCCCCTCAACGATGTTCCCAAGACTGAAGATGGAGCCGTTGACTACTCATGCGACTTCTTCGGCAAGTCCACAGCGCTTACCGTAAGCGGACAGCTCGAAGGTGAGCTCGGTGCCACCGCGCTCGGAGCCATCTATACCTTCGGTCCGACCTTCCGCGCCGAAAACTCCAATACACCACGCCACCTGGCTGAGTTCTGGATGATAGAGCCCGAAGTAGCATTCATCGACATCGATGAAAACATGGATCTCGCCGAAGATTTCCTCAAATACTGCATCCGCTACGCCCTCGACCACTGCCGCGAAGACATCGAATTCCTCGCCGAACACTACGACAAGGAGCTCATCGCGCGCCTCGAATCGGTAATCGCCGGTGAATTCGTGCGCCTGAGCTATACCGAGGCCATCGATATCCTCATGAAATCCGGTCATAAATTCGAATTCCCCGTATCGTGGGGTGTCGACCTCCAGAGCGAGCACGAGCGTTTCCTTGTAGAGAAACACTTCAAGCGCCCCGTGATCCTCACCGGATATCCCAAGGAGATCAAGGCCTTCTACATGAAACTCAACGACGACGGCAGCACCGTCCGCGCCATGGATGTGCTCTTCCCCGCCATCGGCGAAATCATCGGAGGCTCGGAGCGTGAGGAGAACTACGACAAACTTATGGGACGCATCGAGGAGCTCGGCATACCGATGAAAGATATGTGGTGGTATCTCGATACCCGCCGCTTCGGAACGGTGCCCCACTCAGGATTCGGTCTCGGATTCGAGCGTCTGGTACTCTTCGTAACGGGCATGACCAACATCCGCGACGTAATCCCCTTCCCCCGTACCCCCAAATCTGCCGAATTCTGATCCACAAGGATCATTCAACCACATAGTAAAGGTGGCTGTATCGAAGTTTTACGATACAGCCACTTTCGTATATGGACATCTGGGTATGGCTAACCCCGCGATTTTTTTTAATTTTTGCGTTTGCAGTGTAACAAACCGGACGACACTTGCGTCAGTATGTTTGAAAGCGCTTTCAAACATACTGATAAAACTAAAATAAAGACCCCGACAATGAAACGTACAGCTATCATATTATTAATCGCGACTCTCTTCCTGCCGATCACATTGGCTGCAAAACTCACCACCCCCGACGAACTGTTCAAGGAATTCGCGTCGGCACCTAAAGCCGAGGCGGTCAATGTCAATTCATTTCTGATGTGGCTTGCAAAACTCGGTGCGGGCAACGACCCTGAGGCTGAGATTGTCAAGAAAATCAGTTCTGTAAGGGTTCTCGACCTCGAAAGCTGCTCAAAGGAGATCAAGACACGCTTTGCCAACCGCGCCACTGAGGTTTCTGTCAACGGCATGGAAGACCTTGTCAACGTCAACGAAGATGGCAACCAAGTGAAGATTCTCGCAAAAATTAAAAATGAGGAGATCCACAAGCTGCTTGTTATTTGTTATGGTGCCGACGACTGCTGCCTTGTCGAGATAAACGGAAAGTTTGATATGAAAGACCTTAACGGCGTTATCCGGAGCCAAATGCCACGTCACAATGATAACTGACGAGTTTAAACGCATATTCCTCCCATGCCACCGGCAGCTCTACCGGATGGCCTTCCGTCTCACCGGGAGCCGCGAGGATGCAGAGGATATCGTTCAGGAAACGTTCATGAAGATGTGGAACGGTCGGGAACGCCTCTATGAACCCACCAATCCTATGGCTTTCTGCATGGCGACGCTCAAGAACGTGTTTATCGACTCGGTCAGGCGAAAACGCAGGGATGCCGATTCAGGGATTAGCTCCGACGAACTTACCATAGCCTCGGAAACCGACGTAGGGCAACAGATTGAATCGCGCGACGCAGCCGACAAGGTCATGGAACTAATAAACCTGCTTCCCGCGAATCAACGCGATGTGATGAAGATGAGAGACATTGCCGACCTCCCGTTTGAGGATATTGAGGCAGCCACCGGACTCTCACCCGGCAACATAAGGACACTTTTGAGCCGCGCACGTAAAAAAGTCAAAGAACAATATCTCGCACTCCTGAAATATGAACGAATATAACACCTCCGACATAAAACGCCTCCTCGACCTCTACTACGAGGGGAAGACATCGCCAGGCGAGGAAACACTCCTGCGGGAATATTTCGCGAACCCCGATACCCCTCACGAGTTTGACGATGACAAGCTGTTTTTTGAAGCAATGTCAGCAGACGATGACGATTCGATTGAAGTGCCCCAAGATCTTGAACAGCGTCTATCAACTGCCATCACTTCATGGGAGAAGGCAGAGCAGAAAGCCACTGCCAGGCGCCACCGATTCAAACTCATCTCTTTCGGCAGGACTATCGGAATTGCAGCTTCAATCGCCCTGCTCTTCGCAATAGGAGCTATGCATCTTGGCAATCAAAATCAGACCCATGAACCGGCCGACACATTCACCGACCCGATGGAGGCATATGCCGAGACCCAACGCGTTCTCAATCTCTTCGCCAAAACAATCGACAAAAGCATGAAAAGCATAGAAACCGCCGAACGCAGTCAGGACAAGGCGATACGGCTTGCATGCGAACAACTCGACAAAATATAAATAACTGAAAAATCCGACTATATGCGACGTTTTTGCATTCTCACAATACTTTTTGCATTGGCTATAGTTTCTGCCTCTGCCCAAATTTCTAAGCTCTTTGAACGCTATTCCGACACAAAAGGTGTCACTTCGGTATACATCTCCAAAACGATGCTCAGCATGATACCTGACCTCAAGACCAACGGTCTCGAGTTAAACGGCATGACGCAAAAAATCAACAGCATCCGCGTACTCACTACAGAGAACACCGACATGATTACCCGGATGAGCAACGAACTGAATACGGAAATCAAAAAAGACCGTTACGAGATTCTCCTCTCAGCTAACGACGATGGCGAAAAGGCGGTGATCTATCTCAAGACCGATGCCAAGGGAGTAAACGACTACCTCATCGTCGCCCAGGAGCCGACCGAACTAAGCATAGTACTGATTTCCGGAACACTCACCCCTGCCGACATTCAGAAAATGAATAAATAATCGTACAACAGAGGGTGTGTCACTTCAAAAAACCGACACACCCTCTTTTCTATCCGCATGGCGAAAGTGCAGTACTGACGGTTACTTCCCGGTCAGTTCGTAAATGCGCGAGCTCATGCGCGAGGTTGAGAACAGAGGCAGACCGACAGTCATGAGATAGTCGCCGGAGTAGCTCTTTACGTCTCCTTTCGAGGTATCGGCGCGGTTTATCTCCTGCACATCGTAAACAGCCGACGGATCGAGACCGCGCAGCTTCACATTGGTAAGATGCTCCACACTGCGTGGGGCTACATCGAATGCGAACACCACAGCTTTCCGGCGGTCCTTAGCCACATACATGGTTGAGGCGTGCTGACCGGAATAGGGAGATACGAGACGGTACTGGTCGCCGTCGAGAATCACCGGTTTCAGCCGGTTATACTCCCTGATGGCATTCTTGCAGTATTTGAGATCATCGGCAGACATGTCGTGAAGATTGAGATCGAAACCGAGTTTCCCCATCATCGCCACATCAGTGCGGAATTTTATAGAGGCATTTTTATTCCAGGTGGTCACATGCGCACACTGTGTCTTTGCAGGGAACAGCTGTGAGAAGCCCCACTGGATGAACAGCCGGTCGACAGGATCGGTGTTGTCGCTGGGCCAGAACTCGGTAAAATATCCCAGAGCCTCGTAGTCGGTGCGTCCTCCCCCGCCTGAGCAGAGCATCATGCGCAGATCAGGATATTTCTCGGCGATACGGTCGAGCACATTGTAAAGCCCGCGGACATAGTCGACATACAGATGGGTCTGATTCTCCTTCTCGTAGTTTGAGTAAATATTGGTTATAGGGCTGTTGCAGTCCCATTTGAAGAAAGCGATGTCGGGGTACCTGGTCATCAGCCCGTCGACGATACCGAACACATAGTCCTGCACCGCGGGATTCGCCAGATCAAGCACAAGCTGATTGCGGAAGTAATACTCATCGCGGTTGGGGAGGGTTATCACCCAATCCTTATGCTTCTCGTAGAGCTCGCTCTTAGGATTTACCATCTCAGGCTCTATCCAGAGACCGAACTTTATCCCCTGCTTCTTCGCTTCCTCGGTCAGACGCCCGATTCCGTTGGGTAGCTTTCCGGCAGTCTCCTCCCAGTCGCCCAGACCCTGTGTATCGCTGTGGCGGGGATATTTGTTTCCGAACCATCCGTCGTCGAGCAGGAACATATCCACTCCCAGCTCCCTGGCTTCCCCTATGAGCTGAATAAGCTTCTCCTCGTCAAAACCGAAATATGTCGCCTCCCAGTTGTTGAGCAGGGTATAACGGTCGTCCATCCCCTTGTTGACCTGATACTTGCGGGCCCAGTCGTGGAAGGTGCGGCTCGCCTTGCCGCGTCCGCCGTCGCTAAGGGTATATATGAATTCAGGTGTGCGGAAGCTCTCCCCTTTTCCGAGGGTATACTGCGAAGCGTATGGATTGATTCCTGAAATGACACGCAGCTTACCGTTCTGGTCAACTTCGAAAGTAAAGTTGAAGTTGCCGGTCCACCCGAGAGTGCCAACAAGCATATCGCCATCCTCCTCCTGAGCCGGCTCTCCGAGTGAGAGCTGGAAGAAGGGTGATACAAACATGTTGGCACGTGTGCCAAGTTTCGAATCGAGAGTTTTCTTTCCGAACGAGAGTGGCGCCTCCGTACATGTGGTCTCGTTGATCCAGTCGCCGTTAAACTGTGTCAGGTAATAAGCCGGCGCATCGAAATGGAGCATCGAAGAGGCGAACTTCTCAAGCTCGACAGGCTTCTTTTCACCGTTGCGGATCACAGTGTAGCTCTTGATGATATCGACATCCGGATAGGTAACGTAACAGAGATCCACCTCCGAGCCATATTCAGGATCAGAAAGGGTGACTGTGGTGAGTGTAGAGCCGTTGGGCTGCACTTCAGAGCTGTGCGAGGAGTAGCGCAATTCGGTAGAAGGATTGCAGTCGGCATGGTTGATATGTAGCGCCGGCTCGAAATAGTCCTCCATCCCATGGGTTATATACGCCTCACCGCCTCGGGAAGCAAGCGCATATTCCGCGGAGTTGGCGAGTTTCCTTCCGAAATACTGCTGATAAAGACGACCGTTGTCACCCACCTGAAGCACAAGAGCGGTAGATGGTGTGGTCACCGGAATCTGCACACCGGCAGCGGCGGGAATCATCGCTCCTGCCACAGCCGCCATAGTAAACACTATTCTGTTGAATTTCATTTGTTATGATAATAACTGGTTTTTAACTCCTATTAGACTAATTAGACCAATTAGTCCTATTGCTCTCCTGCTCTCCCGCTCTTTACTTCTTTACTTCTCCAATCCTGAACACCTTCACATCCCGCGGAGGTATGTCGGCGAAAAGCGTTCCATGGAAGGTACACGGATCATGGCTCCAAAGCTCCATGGCGGCGAAATCCTCTCCATCGCTGAGCCCCAGCCGGTTCATAGGAATCTCCTTTCTCACCGCTGTGTCAGAGAAATTGAACAGAGCCACATACATCAGGTTCCGCTCCGGGTGGAAATAATAGAAAGCATCGGCTGCACGGTCCCCCTTGCCCGGCTCTACCGGACGGAAAGATTTGCATGTCCGGGCAATCTCATTTATATCATCGTTGGTAGCCGTGCGCTTCACACGCGCTTTAACGGCATCGTCGCCCCCTTCGCTCAAGTCGTCGCCAAGCAGGAACAGACCTGTGATAGCCGATGAGGTAAGACGCGCACGGTTCTCGCCGTCGGTCACCCCCTCCATCACTATGTGGTCGGCATCGTTGTAGTGATACACATGATCGAGCCACCATCCGTAGGTGAGAGCGTTGAGCGAATACTCCGTATTGTTGATATCCGCCCACGCATCGCATCCGATGCGCCGGCTGTGGGCGTAATTCGCCGGGAAGAGAGGTGCTATACTGAGATTGATCCACAGTCTGCCGCCGGCAACTGAATCGATAAACGCCATCCCCTCGTTGTATGCCTGGGTACCGGTTGTCACCGCCGGATTGTAATGGCGGTCAGCTTCGTAAGCTCCATGCGCCATAAAGTCGATCTTCACGAAATCGTAGCCCCAGTCGATAAACTCGTTAAGCTGCCGGGCGATGCGGGCTTTGGTCGCTGGATGGGTGGGATCGAGGGCATATGCCCCGTCGAATGACAGAATCTCGTCGCCGCTGTAAAGATAGATGTCCTTGAACTTATACTCCGGAGCCTCACCTACAGTGGCATCAGGGTTCCTGCCCCAGTCGGTGAAGGGACAATAGTATATGCCCGCCTTCTGCCCCCGGCTGTGACACAGATCGGCGAACTCCCTGCGCTGAGCCTCGTTGAGACCGAAATCCCAGAATGAGTCCAACCCGACATACACAGTGCTGTCGCCATTGACGAATCCCTCCCCCTGTAGTTCATCGAGAATAAATTCCCCCGTCTCCGACGCATTGTCGAAATTCACTTTTGTCTGAAGCTTGCCCCAGCTGTTCCAACCGAACGGCCGGCTCCCTTTCGCAGCTATGCGCGGAGCGTAGGTAGCGCAGACGTCGGCGTAGGTTTCCATGCCGTCGCGCCAGTCGTCGAACGCACCGATCATCACCTTCGGCGATTTCACCTCTCTGCCCGATACAGCTCCGTGAGGACACACATCGCGCGTAAGGACCGACGAGGCGCCCCCATATACAGCCAGCGAGTCGACTGCGGTAGCCCCTTTCGCCGCGGTTTTCACCCCCGTTTTCCACACATCATGTTCCACCGCCCCAAGCACCAGAGCCTCGCGTGTATCGGCATTGAGAAGAGCCGTCACATTGTAGCTCTCAGGCGACTGCTCCCCGAAGGGAGTGATCCGGTAGCGTACCCAGGCATCATTGTCGTAGGGGATGAATAGAACGCTGTTGCCTGGACGACTGAAAGCCTCATAACTTCCGGTAATCCAAACTGGAGCCATATAATTGCAAGATACCCCCGCGGAACTGCCGACTGTGAAATCTGCAAGAATATAGGATTTATCAGGATAAAGATAGAAACGGCGCGCAACTGTCCGGTCGCCATCCTTACCTGTGACAGTCACCACTGACCCGCTGCCAAAAACATCCTCATTGCGGCTCTGTGTGCTGCGTATCGGACGGCAGCCGGAGAAATCGGTAAAAACACTATCGAGTCCCCACCGGGCTGAACAGCCTTTCAGAAGCGTGCGGCTGCCAAGCGACAGATCCACTGCTCCGGTGGCATCGTCGACCGTCAGCGTCCACTCACCTTCCCTGAAAGTTTTTGCTTGCAGAGACGATACGGCAGCTGCTGCTGTCACAATAACCGCTACCACTATACGTAAGAATCTCCCGCCCTCTGTTTTTATCCTATTATCAGTTTTCATGGTAATCATCAAAAGAATGGATTGCTGTCATCCACATAAACCTGTCTGCGATGTCAAATTTATGAAAATTTCTGCATTTCCGCGCTATGCCGCGTCATATTTTCCATTTTCCGCACGAAGTATGCTTTTCGGGTGCCCAGGTTCCGACCGAGCGTGCCACCAGGCCGCAGTTTTCCCTTCCGGGATTGAAAAGTGTGTTTTCGGAGCCACAAAACGGATTGAAAAGTGTATGACATGCTTGCCATTTAGGATTGAAAAGTGTATATTTGCGCCACAAAAACGGATTGAAAAGTGTAGCAACCTCCTGTAATACCCTAATTCTATGCTGTATAGAAAAATAGAACCTATAATTCTCGATTACTTTAAATCAGACAGTGACAAAGTTCTGGTAATAACCGGTGCGCGACAGATCGGAAAATCATATATAATACGTTACTGCGCCAAACAGTATTTCAAAAATATTATTGAAATAAATCTGATCGAGGACGCTGAGGGTATTCGTTTGTTTGAAAACGTGCGTACTACCGATGACTTCTACCTCGCCCTGGCTGCTTTTTCAGGTAAAGGGTTGGGCGACAGACATGATACCATCATCTTTCTTGATGAGATCCAACAATATCCGCATCTGCTTACAATGCTGAAATTTTTACGCGAGGAACAGCGTTATCGAATCATAGCAAGCGGCTCTCTTCTGGGTATAACTCTAAAGAAATCCACTTCCGTACCACTTGGCAGCATAGATATTATAAAAATGTACCCCCTCGATTTTGAGGAATTCCTTTATGCCATGAATTTCGGCAAAGAGGTGGTTGAGTCAATGCACCGTCATTTTACGGCACTTGAAAGTCTACCCGAAGGGATACATAATGCGGTAATGGACAATTACAGACGATACCTGCTGGTCGGAGGATTGCCTGAAGCGGTCAACAAATATCTTGAGACACGCGATCTTATAAAAGTCAGGGAAGTACAACAAACGATTGCAGCACTTTACCGGGTTGATGCCGCCAAATACGATACCGCCCACTCCCTGAAAATAGGACGTATCTACGATCTGATTCCCTCCAATATGGAGAACAAGAAAAAAAGGATTGTATATCAGGAAATAGAGAATATCAGAGGGAAACGGTCTACAGATTACGAAGAGGAGATCGAATACCTTGTAAACTCAGGAACAGCATTGGAAGTAAAAGCCATATCCAACCCCAGATTTCCTCTGGTTGAAACTGAATCGAAGAATCTGCTGAAACTCTATTTCAATGATCCAGGTCTCCTTACAGCCGCGTTGTATCGCGACAACCCTGTTCCCGTATTACAAACCGAGACAGGTATTAACTTGGGATCGGTGTATGAATGTGCCGTAGCATGTCAGTTGGCAGCCAACGGCAACAACCTCTTCTATTACGACAACCGTACACGCGGTGAAGTCGACTTTCTGTTCGATGATTACACTAATTTGTCTGTAGTGCCTCTGGAAGTAAAATCCGGCAAAGATTACAAACGCCATGTGGCGATCAGCCGTTTCGTTACTACAGATGAATATACTGTCAGGCGGGCATACGTATTATCGAACAACCGCATTGTAGAAACGAATGGTAAAATCTGCTATATCCCGGTATACTACTCTCTATTCTTCGACAATAATCTCCACCGGCATGCTCCCGTGCTGTTCTGACACCATCGTTTTTCCAAAAATCTAAAATGAATCATACGTTTTGGGGATATGTGCATTTAAGAACCGGGAGGAATCATTAACTTTGTAAAATATAACAAAGTTTAGACATGAGAAAATTCTTTATAACCGTAGCTGCGGCGCTGATGCTGGCCGCGACCGGGTGTCGCCGCTCACCGGAGACAGGTGATCCGCAGCGCACCCCCAATATCATAGTGATTCTTGCCGACGACCTCGGTTTCGGCGACGTAAGTTTCTACGGTTCCAAGACCATATCCACCCCTAATATCGACAGCCTCGCCCGGGGAGGAGTTTGCTTCACCAACGGATATGCTTCTTCGTCGACCTCCACACCGAGCCGCTACGCCCTGCTCACCGGCATGTATCCCTGGCGCGACGACATCCATATCCTCCCCGGCGACGCACCGCTGGTGATATCTCCCGATCAGGAAACGCTCCCGAAAATGATGCGCAAGGCGGGCTACACCACCGGCGCCATCGGGAAATGGCACCTCGGCATGGGCAACGGCAACGTTGACTGGAACGACACCATACGTCCCGGTGCCCGCGAGGTAGGTTTCGACTACTCATGTATAATTGCCGCCACCAACGACCGTGTGCCTACGGTCTTTGTGGAGAATGGCGGTGTGGTAGGGCTTGAGAAAGAGGACCCGATATTCGTGAACTACGACGAAAATTTCGAAGGTGAACCCACGGCACTTACCAATCCCAAAATGCTCCGCATGCATTGGGCCCACGGCCACCAGAACTCCATCGTCAACGGCATACCCCGCATCGGATATATGAAAGGAGGGAACGCCGCCCGATGGGTCGACGAGGATATGGCCGATTACTTTGTGGACAAAGTAAAGGGATTTCTCGAGGAGAACCGCGACCGTCCGTTCTTCCTCTACTACGGTCTGCATGAGCCACATGTGCCCCGCGCTCCACATTCGCGTTTCGCCGGAACCACCGGGCTCGGCCCGCGTGGCGACGCCA
This sequence comes from uncultured Alistipes sp., assembly GCA_964509345.1. GTDB lineage: Bacteria > Bacteroidota > Bacteroidia > Bacteroidales > Muribaculaceae > UBA7173. Next base: position 46,363 of record CAZDWY010000001.1, on the reverse strand, counting down.
TTGCCGAAGCCGACTGGTGTGTAGGCCAGCTGATGCAGGAACTGCGGCGCCTCAACCTTCTCGACAACACCCTCATCATCTTCACCAGCGACAACGGTCCGGTTCTCAACGACGGCTACCGCGACCAGGCGCGTGAGCTGGCTGAAGCCGCCGGACACCTGCCCGCCGGAGGGCTCCGCGGAGGCAAATACAGCCTCTTCGACGGAGGTACCCACATCCCCCTCTGCATCTACTGGAAGGGGGGGATCAAACCTGTGGTGAGCGATGCGCTCGTATGCCAGATGGATCTCTTCGCCTCACTTGCCGAACTCATAGGGGGCGAAATCTCTGACACTCTCGACAGCCGCGCGATGCTACCTACCTTCCTCGGCAGAGATATGACAGGACGTAGCGAACTCGTAATCGAAAATCAGGGGAAACTCGGGCTCCGGGCTGGCAACTACGCCTATCTGCCCCCATATACCGGTCCCGAAACCAACCTTACCGGCAACGAGCTGGGCAATCTCGGCGTATACGGTCTGTTCGATCTCACCGTTGACCCCTCACAGACCCGTAATCTCGCCTCGACCGATACCATCACCCTCCAACGCCTCCGAGAGATCTTCACCCGCGAGACCGACGGCTTCTACCGCCCCTTTGTGGAAGAGGTTACCTTGAAATAAACCCAATAGGGTGTATCAGAATGGCTTAGCTGAGTCGTAGCTATCGACATTCTGCCACACCCTATTGCTAAAAACTCTACATACCGCCATCCCACTCCCAGCCTCCGTCGGCAGAGCACTTCAGCGCAAGATTAAAAGCTTTCTCCACACCGTTGCGGAGCTGGATGCGATAAGGCACAAATACCCCGGCATAAAGTCCTGAGCGGAAACCTTTTCCTACATCAAGCAAGTTTGCACCATTATATATTGTCTTGAATTCCCCTTCGGCAAACTCCGGATCCATCATCTGATATATTACTGAAGTATCCCACGTTTCGAGAGCGGTCAGAAATTTGCGTGTGGCCTCTTCGGCTGTAAGATTGCCGAACCCTCCCGACAGGCTGTTGATATCGACAAACGTTATATCGGCAGGGGGAGCCAAAAGTGGACTTGCATTACCGTAACGTATATCGGTAATCCGGAGTACCTCGATTTCTTTCCCGTCATAAATCACACTTACGGTAGCCCCCTTCAACAGCTGCGTTGAGGAATCTATCACATATCTCCTTATGTTTTCAGATTCCGGTATACTCGAATTCAACACATATGTATTAGCGAAATCGCCTTGCGGGTCTGCATGGACAGTAAGCACTATCTCATCTTTATTTTTTTCTATGCTGTAGCGAGAACCCTTTTCATTCTTACAAAGGCGCAACTCTGCTTCAAGAATGCTTTGAGGAGATATAAATGTCTCGAAAGATGCAAGCACTGCGTTTGCAGAATGATAGCCGGTCCACCCTAATCCCGGCTCCACGAGCCAGCAGAAAATTCCATTGTCCGATCCAAGTGCTACCCTTCCCCCCTTGTCAATGCTCCATGAGGGGACAGAATCAAATCCGGCAGATACAACTGTATGGGGTACAAAATCGGCCGATAGATCTATGTATGAGAAGTTTCCGGACGGTGAAGTTCTTACATCGATCTGCATTGACACGCTGTCGACCCTTTTAAGAGCATCTAATGCATTGGACAGCACCTCTTTTGCTGAAAGTCGGAACGGCATGGAAATAAACGCAATAACTACCATGGCAGCCGCTATAGCTGTTGAAAGCCCCCACACCAATCTGTGTCGCATCGCAGCCTTGCGCCGTTGCCGGACGAAGATGGTTTCTATACGGTCATGCAACTCATCCGACGCCTTGATTTCGCGAACGGGAGTAATCAGCTTCTTTATATCGGCGTAATTGTCCATATCATTTTCCATATCACATTTCATTAAAATACAATTTTTTAAGTTTATCCATCCCGATCCTGAAGCGCGATTTAAGTGTAGAAGCCGGTACAGATAAGATTTTGCTTATCTCAGTGAACGACAGATCATCCACAACATTCATCCTGATCACTTCCCGCTGTTTTTCGGGGAGCGATTCAAGAATAGAATTGATCCTTTCCACTTCATCACTATCAAGTTGTTGTTCGGGAGAAGCCGAATGTTCATTGATGGAATCAAGCGGAATATCGGTCGTCGGGACTATATGCCGTAACCTGTCATGGGAGAGATTATAGACAATCCGGAATAGATAAGCGCGTAAATTACCAGGAGATATCGGTGGATGACGGTGCTCGATAAACCGCACCACGGCATCTTGGACTATATCCTCTGCCAACCATATGTCCCCGGTTCTGAACAAAGCGAATCTAACCAGACAATCGAGATTCTCCATCACGACCTTTTCTTTCTGCTTAAGTTCTTCAGTATTATTCATGAATAAAATTGTTTGGGATGTTTACGCTTATATGACGTGAATGTATAAGAAATCGACGAACCAACGCTGTTAATAAACCTTAATATGCCGACTGAAACGTGGAATTTGGGTAATAATTATCAATTTCAATACTTCTTAACTTCATGGGGGGACTGATGTGTGGTGAGTATCTCATAAAAAAGCGCTATATTTGCGGCTTACTAATTAGAAACGACTAAACCAATCATCCAATCACACATATATGAAACGGATTCTTACTACATGCCTTGGGGCATTGTTCTTTTTTGCCACCTGCGGGGCTTCGTCAGCTCCAAAAGCGATCGGCTCACGCGCCATGGTTAACGGACTGCGTGTTGAACAACGCATGAACGCCAGATCCAACAGCAATTTACTGCGTCATGGTGGTGCGTCGCGCATCGGCTCCCTGGCAACCCCGGTAATGAAGGCTGACGCCCCTGCCCGCGTAACAGCAGGTGGTGCAAATATATACGGAAACCTGTGGTCGTCGGACGCTTCTACAGTAACCTACGGCCTCTACGGACTTACCTCCACCGGCTCGGAACTGAAATGGGCAGACCCTGTAATTCGCCAGATCGGCCTGCCGATGCAGTGCGGATGGCTCATCGACGGCAAACTGTGCGGCTACTATGTTGTGACCGACTACGGCTCGCTGGGGGAACACTACTATGTCGAAATCGATTTCGAAACCGGATTCGAAGTGAGCACAACCGAGCTCAGCACCGAAAACGGCTATTTCCTCTGCGCCGACTATAACACCGACGACAAATACATCTACGGCTACGGTCTGAGCAAGAACTATCTTTTCGCCTTCATGAAAGCGCCGGTGGCAGATCCGGGCAACATCACCATTGTGAAAGAGTTCGAAACCAACGAGGACTGCCTGTCGTTCACCTACAACCGCTACGACCAGAAGTTCTACGGCGTAACAGCCGAAGGGGTATTCGTAACGGTCGACAAGAATGGTCACCAGACGGCTGTAAATTCGCTTGAAGGGATAAATACCATGAGCGTGTACAGCGGTCTCTGCTACGCCCCCAATGAGGATCTGTTTTACTGGAATCCCCAGTTCGGCGACGGCAGCTCAGCCATCTACACCCTCGACATAAAGAACTCCACGATGAAGCGCGTAATGACCTGCCCCAACAGCGAGCAGTTCGTATTCTTCGTGTCGCCCGACCGCCGAACCACACCCTCCACCCCCGAAATACCTGTAATTAAATCAATTGACAACGCCGAAGGCACTCTCAGCCCGTCGGTAACCCTCGCGCTGCCCGCGACCCTTGTTGCCGGTGGCGAACTCTCAGGCAACATCACCTGGTGCGCGATGATCGACGGTGTGAAAGTGCAGTCGGGTGAAAACGCTGCGGGTTCGGAAGTAGAAGTCCGTTTCAGCGATCTCGAAGAGGGTATGCATGTATTCACATTCTATGTGACCGACAGCGGTGCCGACAGCGATTTCGTGTCGGAAACATTCTATGTCGGAAACGACACCCCTAAATCGCCCGCGGAGGTGACCCTCAGCAACACCGGTGTGAGCTGGACAGCTGTCACCGAAGGTGTTCACGGCGGATATGTGAACCTCGCGGAACTGGAATATGAAGTGTTCCTGCTCGATCTGCGTCAGGACGAGCCCGAGCCGATCAGTATCGGAGTTACGAAAGATACCTCCATTGCTATCCCTGCCGATGTAGCCGCCGGCCTGAAGCGCGCGGCAGCCGAGGTAGTGGCTCGCAGCGGAGGTAAGAGCTCCGCTCCCGGAAGCTCCAACGAGGTTGGTCTGGGCGCAGCCCTCCAGCTTAGCGTATACTTCGAGCCTACCCAGGAAGACTTCGATGCAATGACCGTGATCGACGCCAACAACGACGGCCGCACCTGGAGCTACAGCCTCTATCAGGAGTGCATCAAATCAAGCTTCACATCGCCCGGAAAGGGGCGTATGGACGACTGGCTGATCCTCCCTGCCATCGAATTTCCCTCGGCTACCGATTCATATATATTCTCAGCCGATATCCGCAACTGCAACTCCTCGTCGCCCGATGAATTCATTGAAGTGCTCATCGGAGCGGCACCCGATGTGGAATCGATGACTACCGTCATCCTCCCCAACTTCCAGTCAACACGCGAACCCGCCACATATGAGGCAACATTCAATGTGCCCGCCGCCGGTAACTACTATATCGCCTTCCACACCACCTCAGCCGAGTTCCAGGAAGGTATCCTTCTGAGCAACATCCGCGTGTCTCGATCTACCCTCACCTCCAACGGACCCTCTGAGGTGACCGACATTGAGGCCACCGCTGCTCCCGGCGGCGAGCTAAGCGCCACAGTAAGCTTCACCCTCCCCACTACCACCCACTACGGAGCCGCGCTTGACGCAGCCACTACGGTGGCAGCCACCGTCAGCGGCGTCACCACCTCTGAAGTTTCAGGTGCTCCCGGCGAGAGGGTTTCGGCTACGGTAGAGACCGCCCAGGGGATGAATACCATCACCATCGTTCCGCGCGTGGGCGATGAAACCGGTAAGGAATCGTCGGTAAATGTCTACACCGGCGTGGCTGTGCCCTCGTATGTAACCGATCTCAAGACAGAAGTAAGCCCCGATATGCTCAGCATGACCGTGACATGGAATGCCCCGACTGAAGGTATGGAGGGTGGATATATCGATCCCGAAACTGTGACCTACGCCGTGTATCGCTACTATGAATCGTTCATCGGCGGGGGCTGGGAGCTCATACAGGATCTCGGAACAGAACGCACCTATACATGCTCCGTCGAAGCCGGTTCGCCTCAGGATCAGCATCTGGTAGGAATCGTGGCTTCGAACATCGCCGGACGTTCCGACCTGGTAGCCATAGCCGACGCCATACTCGGAACACCCTATTCCCTCCCGATGATCGAGGATTTCGACACCGAGGATGAGAACGGATACATCGAGTTTGAATACTCGCCATGGATTTTCTATGCCCCCACAGAGGCATATCAGGCCACCTGGACCATCGTGCCGATGGCCGACCTCTTCAGCAGCGGCTACGACGGCAATGCCCTCGTAGGGCTGGGATCCGCGGCCGGCGACCTCGGACGCATCGGACTGCCCCGCTTCTCGACCGAAGGAGCCGCCCACCCGATTGTCACCCTCAACATCTATACCGGAGCGGCAGCCGCAGAGCTCAGAATCCTCGGCGAGACCTACGGCTCCGACGGAATAGTTGAGGTAGGCACCCTCACCGCTACCGGCGAGGCTGTGGCACCCGTGACCTTCACCCTGCCCGAAAGCCTGTGCGGAAAGAAATGGGTGCAGATCTATCTTGATGCAAGCTATCCCACGCAGAATCACCTTTGCATTGTCGACGCTGTAGGTGTGCTCGACGATCCCAATGGCGCTACCGGAGAGATTGAAACCGTAGCCGCAGGCTCTGTAAGAGGGGGTGCGGGCGAAGTAACAGCCGAAGGATTCGAAGGCACTGAAGTGAAAGTGTTCGGCATCGACGGACGCCTCGTAGCCTCCGCCACCGCAGCAGGCGGTCAGTGTCGCATCCCTGTCGCTCCGGGTGTCTACATGGTGAATGCCGGCGGTGTGAATGTGAAAGTCGCCGTACGCTGAACCGCTCCCTCCTCACACCTGAGTGGAGTAAATTTCTACACGACAACAATAGGTCTTTAAACAACAGCCCTCTTCAATCTGAATAGCAGATTGAAGAGGGCTGTTGTTGCCGAAATTTGTCAACGTCTTCTCATATATCCTTTTTTATGAAAAGACAAATCAAATGTTACCTCAAACAAATACGTTAAAATTGGTTAAAATAATGGGGGGGGTAATTTTTTGCTATTTTTGCAATTAATTTATTCTTTAAAATACATAACCATGAGAAAATTCCCCTCGGAAAAACTAATGCTTTCAACCATGGCTCTTTTGCCTACATCCGCTTTGGCTCAAAGCGATGTGCCTGAGAAGCCTAATGTAGTGATTATCAACATTGATGACATGGGATATTCAGACCCGTCCTGTTTTGGCGGGGACTACGCGCCTACACCAAATATCGACCAAATGGCAAAAGAGGGTCTTACCCTCCGCCAATTCTATACTGCATGCCCTATCAGTTCTCCTTCACGCGCAGGACTTACCACCGGCATGTATCCCACACGATGGGGCATCAACACATTCCTTCAGGAACGGATAAATAATGCACGAAACGAACAAAATGACTTTCTTGACGCCAACGCTCCTTCGATGGCACGCGCATTCAAGGAAGGAGGTTATACAACGGGACACTTCGGTAAATGGCACATGGGCGGAGGACGCGATGTCACTAATGCGCCTTCCATAACCAGCTATGGCTTCGACGAATACTCTTCAACATGGGAAAGTCCCGACCCAGACCCGAAATTAACCTCAAGCAACTGGATATGGGCACAAACCGATGAAGTAAAACGATGGGACCGAACCGCATATTTTGTAGACAGGACTCTTGATTTTCTTTCGCGACATAAAGGTGAGCCATGCTTTGTGAACCTTTGGCCCGATGACGTGCATACGCCATGGGTATACGAAAATGACGAGGCTTCATTACGCGAATCTTCCGGCTCATTTGCCATCGTTCTTGCCGAACTCGACCGCCAGATAGGACGTTTGATGCAAGGACTTAAAGATTTGGAACTTGATGAGAATACAATAGTTATTTTCACTGGCGACAACGGACCTGCACCAGCCTTCGACGGACACCGCACCAACTCCTTCCGCGGACAAAAAGGAACTCTATATGAGGGTGGCATTCGCATGCCATTTATCATCCGTTGGCCCGGTGTGATAGAGGCCGATAAAGTCAACCATACGTCGATGGTGTGCACTGTAGACCTCTTCCCGTCGCTCTGTTCTATCGCAGGGGTCGATTTCACGACCAACTATCCACTTGATGGTAAAGACATGAGCCAGATACTTCTTGGGAATTCCGAGGAGCGCCGCGAGACTCCACTTTTCTGGGAGTTCGGCAAAACCAAAGCCGACAGAATCAGCCCGCACATTGGTGTACGTGAAGGTGATTGGAAACTTATGGTAAATGCCGATGGATCCAGCACCGAACTTTACAATATGGCCACTGACTTCAATGAAGTCAACAACGTGGCCGTAGATAATCCGGAAATAACGGAACGTCTGAAAAAAATGGCTATAGAATGGTTCAACAACGCATACCGTGAATACGCCGATCACATCATATATGTTGCTGTTGATGGAGATGCAGACGCAGACGGCTTGTCCTGGCAAAACGCGACAACCCTACAACATGCCGTAGAGCTAACAGCCGGCGACTCGGCAGGTCAAGTATGGATGAAAGAGGGTACTTACATCGTTGAAAATCCTATCAATGCCGACAATGTGAAATTTTATGGAGGATTCAATGGAACCGAACAACGTCTATCCGAACGTGACTGGAATGTTAATCAGACCATCGTTGACGGTGGAGGAAAAGTATCGCCTTTCCGATGCAATAAACTTGATGCCACTGTCAGTACTCTGTTGGATGGTCTGATAATCCAGAACGGTATCAACCAAAACGGTGCGAACGGGAATGGAAATGGCGGCGGAGCTATTCTTACAAACGGGACCACAGTACGAAACTGCATTTTCCGGAACAACCGCACGCAGAACGGAAAGAACGGAGCCGCAATACACTGCCATCTTGGAAATGTGAGAATAGAAAACTCACTCTTTGTCAACAATACTTCCGCAGGCAATGGCGGAGCTATTCAGGTTGGAGGAGGCGTCACCGCCACTGTCGTGAACTGCACATTCGCCAACAACACGGCTTCCGGACCCGGCGGCGCATTCGGAACAGGAACGAACGAATCCAATATCAACCTGTATAACACCATCGCATACAACAATATCGGCAAAGGGCAACGCAACAGTTACGGCCAGAACAACGACATCAATGGCGGCGGATCGGTGATATCGAAATACTCTGCTGTAGAAAGCGGAAGCAATAAATTCACTGATAATGATGACACTGCTCATCTAATCCTGTCAGCAGAGATTACCCCGGACTTCAACCAACCCGCTGCATTTAGCGGATATGTATCCGATCCGGAAGAATGGGAGAACGTTATAAACGCAGATTATGGCTTGCAAGAAACATCGCCATGCATTGACAGCGGAAACATAAATCTTACATCCAAACCAGACTTTGATCTGAGCCACTCACGCCGCTATTCGGGCACACAAATCGATATGGGAGCTTATGAATTTGACAACGGTGTTCCAACGGAAACTTCCCGGATTATCTTTGTAGCCCCTGATGGCGACGCCGATGCTGATGGCATTTCTTGGGAAAATGCAACGACGCTGGAACACGCTGTCACTTTAGCAGAGCCTTGTGTGGAGAATGGAATATTATGGTTACGTAAAGGTATATACCCCATATATCAGACAATCAACATAGATAAAATTGAACTTTACGGAGGGTTTGACGGTAGCGAGACAGAGTTGAACCAACGTAACTGGGCAAACAATCAGACCATAATTGATGGTGGTGGAAAAGTATCGCCACTTCGCAACAATAAACTTGACGGTAGCGTTAAAACGGTCGTTGACGGTCTAATCATCCAGAACGGCACCAATCAGAACGGCGCCAACGGAAACGGGAATGGCGGTGGGGCTATTCTTACAAACGGGGCCACAGTACGGAACTGCATTTTCCGTAACAACCGCACGCAGAACGGAAAGAACGGAGCCGCAATACACTGCCATCTTGGAAATGTGAGAATAGAAAACTCACTCTTTGTCAACAATACTTCCGCAGGCAATGGCGGAGCTATTCAGGTCGGAGGTGGCGTCACCGCCACTGTCGTGAACTGCACACTCGCCAACAACACAGCTTCCGGTCCTGGAGGAGCATTCGGAACGGGTACGAACGAATCCAATATCAACCTGTATAATACCATCGCATACAACAATATCGGGAAAGGGCAACGCAACAGCTACGGGCAGAACAACGACATCAATGGAGGTGGCTCGGTGGTGTCGAAATACTCTGCTGTAGAAAGCGGAAGCAATAAATTCACAGACGGTAACGATATCGGTCATATATTTCTGTCGGAAACATTGACCCCGAAATTTTCTTCTCCTGCCACAATCGCGGGATACTCACCAGATGCCGACTTCTCAACGGACTCATACACGCTGACTGATGGCTCGCCATGCATTGATGCGGGCGATGACAACTATGCCGCTGTAAGCGCATTTGATTTAAATTGCCATAACCGCATCGAGGGTTTACATGTGGATATGGGTGCATATGAAACTCCTATTACAACATATACTCCTTTCCTTTCCAGTTCAGAGCAGAGTGGAACCGTAATATTCCGCGATGGTGTCATAATTGTTTCCGGAGCGCCCGACTTTTCCGTTCTCTCGATATACTCGACCGATGGCAAGTTAAAATTTCGTCAACGTGGAATCACAGGCTCTTTCTCTATGCCATGGCCGTCATCGGAAGTAATAATCGTGACCCTGAATGACACCCCGTTTAAACTCTGCAGCAACTGAATGTCCATCTCAGAAGTAACTATCGAGAAGAATATATAAAATATCAACTTAAACCTCATAGGTAATCAAAGTTCCGTGACCGGCTCTATTGCATCAAACGGAACTTTTTTATTTTTCATATTGTCACTAAACTTCATCATGTGGAGTGGGAATACCACTGAAAAGCGCTATATTTGTAACGCATTCCATATCATGAAAAAGATAAACACCAATGAATACAACAGATATGCAGTCTCCCTTCTCCAGCCCGCTTTACATAATGGCAAAGCCGGCGGGAGCCACATGCAACCTCGCCTGCCAGTACTGCTACTATCTCGAGAAGAAGGACCTTTACTCGCGGCGCGAGCGTCCCTATATGTCCGACACTACCCTCGAGCGCTATATCCGCACATACATCGAGGCGCAGACAACCCCCTCGGTAGAATTCGTGTGGCATGGCGGCGAGCCTACTCTGCGCTCGCTCGACTTTTTCAAACGTGCCATGGAGCTGCAGCGGCGCTATGCCGGAGGTCGCGCCATTGCCAACTGCCTGCAGACAAACGGAACCATGCTGACCCCCGAATGGTGTCGTTTTCTTCACGACAACAACTGGCTCGTTGGCATATCAATCGACGGTCCGGCTGAGTTTCACGACGAATACCGCCGCACCGCAGCCGGAAAACCCACCTCGGCAGCAGTGATGAAAGGGATTCAGCTTCTGAAGCAATATGGAGTGGAATGGAACGCCATGGCGGTAGTCAACGACTACAACGCCGACCATCCGCTGGAATTTTATAATTTCTTCAAAAACATAGGGTGCAGATACATACAGTTCACCCCCATTGTGGAGCGCCTGAAACCTGACGGTCATCTGGCGTCGCCGCTCGATGCCGCCGGGGAGGTCACACCCATGTCGGTCACTCCCGGGCAGTGGGGCGAGTTCCTGTGCACCATATTCGATGAATGGGTCAGGAAAGATGTCGGGCAGACGTTCGTGCAGATTTTCGACTCAACGCTCGCCAACTGGGTGGGTGTGAGCCCAGGCGTATGCACCCTCGACACCAACTGCGGCCACGCCGCCGTGATGGAACATAATGGCGATCTCTATTCCTGCGACCACTTTGTGTTCCCGCAGTATCGCCTCGGCAACATACACACCGACACCGTAATAGAGATGATGAGCAGCGAGCGTCAGCTCAAATTCGGCGCCGCCAAAAGCGCCACCCTTCCCCGTCAGTGCCGCCAATGCCGGTGGCTCTTCGCCTGCCACGGCGAATGCCCCAAAAACCGCTTCGCCGTCACCGCCGACGGTGAGCCCGGGCTCAATTACCTCTGCTCAGGCTACCGCCGCTTCTTCAGCCACGTAGCCCCATACATGGACTACATGCGCACCGAGCTCGCCGCCCGCCGCTCCCCAGCCAACGTCATGAAGATGGCAGGGGAAATTGTAGGGACATGCCTCCGGCATGTTTCAAAAGGTATATGAGACGCCGGGGTGGGGGGGGGAACATGGGAAACATGCCGAAGGCATGTCCCTACGGCTTCCTCACTACGATCTCTGTCGGACCGGCGGAGCCGTGGCGGAGACCGGCGGAGAAATATACATCAGCGGTATAGAGACCGTCGGCAACGGGTTTCCTGTGGTTGTCGCGCAGATTCCACTTGAAGGGGAACGAGACATTTTCACGGCTGAAGACCGTAGTGCCTTTGCCGTCCTTGATGACCACGCGCCCGGAAACGGGGTCGGCGTAGGGTGATGAAAGGTTCAAGGTAGCACACTCGACGGCTGGGTACTCCTCAACTTCAAGCGATACACCGGCGGCGACACTTACGGTGGTGAAATATATGGTGCGCTCTACCGATTGCCCGGCATAATTCCGTACCCTGAGGGTCAGAGAATGCGGGCCATCCTCAATGTCGGTCAGAAGAAGATCCACAGTGCCACCTCCGCGGGTATCGGGCGCAAACACCACCGATGCCTCAGGGAATGAGCGGGAGCCATCGAGCACCAGCCTCACCCCCAGACCGGGGACTGCACTGTTGCCGACCACACCCGGACCGTTAGGCGCTACTGTAGCATGGAAATCAAGAACACTCCCCACAATATCACCGTCGGAAAAGGAGGGGTCACCCACATACATGGCGCTGATCTCAGGAATATCGGCATCAGAAATATCATAGCCTGCTTCAGAGGGGATCACTGTGATGTTCCCGACGCTTCCGGTTGCCTGACGTGAGGCATCGGAGGTTGCGGCGGCAAAAGTCATGCGGTTTGGAGAACCGGGACGTAGCGGCGAGGGCAGAGAGGCTGTGAAAGCGAACCTGCCGCCAGCCACGTCAGTTACCTTCTCGAAAATAATCTCATCGTTCATCTCCAGTTCGTAGTCTTTCCACTTCGTTTCCCCGCTTCCGGCACCGACATTAAGCACCTTTACCCTTCTACCTCCATCAAAAAGGGTGAAGGTCAGCGTACCGTTGAAGCCGGAAGCCAGCTTTCCGGAAGCGTCCTCTACATACCCCTCGAACTTTACCGGCGTAACACCTCCGATCTCCTGGGCCTTGTCCGGATTCAGCGGCTTTCCGTCGATCTTGGCGAGCACAACCTTCATCTCCGGCCGCCTTATCTTTACCTCCGGATCGCCGATCATGTTGAACGACAGCGTGTTTATAATCAAGTCGTTGCTCTGGGAAGAGGGTGTGCTCACCGAGCTGGCGCGCCCCTTTCGGAACACATCGCCGGTCGTGGTACCCTCGACAGCCGCGAAATATTCATGAGCGATGCTTTTATGAAGCATCAGATTCTTATCCTTATAAACCTCACGGAGCGCTCCGATCACAGTTATCGCACCTCCACGGGGATGGAACAGGGCTGCCTCACCAAGGCTGTTGCCCGGATGATCGAAATAGAGCGCGCGACAGGTTGCGAACACGGCGAAGGGAGCCACATCGTAATCTGTAGACTGGATCAGATTTATATTCCATATCGGTTCACCACCCAAAGCAAGCGGAGTGGAATGACCGCTGTATGCCCAGTAGGATACGCCACGGGTGAAATTATTAGTGAAATAACGATGGAGCTGACCGGCATTTCCGTTCTGCTGCGGATAAAAGGAATCGTACCCCTTGTAGACCACTGTCGACGGGGCATCCTCACCGATAATCCGCGTAATCTCCTCCATATCCTTCATATGCTCAAGTGCGTCACCCTTGTCACACCACAACATGGCGGCATTCGATGCCACCGGATGAGGAGGATTCTCCATGAAGCGGATAGTCTTGTCGACAACGGAAGCCGCATCGCCGACATTGTCGGCCGGAATACGCGACACATTCACATCCATCTGAGTGGTGTAGATATCGAACATCTCCCCTTTCTGCTGAGCAGAGGCCATCCCGACATACGAATCGGTTGCGAAGCTGCGCGAGCAATGGGCGCTGTGGGCCTTATCCTCCTGCTGGATGATAGGGATATACGCATCGCGGAAACTCTGACGCTCACCGTTGGCTTTGTCGCGGTTGTCAAGCGATGCCGATCCGAACAGAAGCACTGAGCGGAACACTCCGGGGGCACGGTCGTAAAGCATCTTCACGAACCGGCGGAGGGCACTGACATGCGGAGTACCTGAAGAGAACTCATTGTATACATCGTCCTGACATACAACCGCCACATCAATCCCGTCGATACGGCGGTGGGCTTCGGCAAGTCTCTCAGCCTCCTGCATGAAATTGCGCGCCGAAATAATAACCATTACAGGCGACGCAAGCGAATGGAGGTTGCTGCGGGTCACCTCACCGGCCGGCTCCACCGGAAGGAGTTGCTCCGTGGGATCAAAAGCCACGAAATATGCCTCTTTCCCCTCCTCCAGAGAATAATTGTCAGGTGATGCCACCAGCATGCCGCGGCTACCATCTGAGCGTACATCCTCCTTTACAGACAGTGATAGCGGCGACAAAGGGTCGGTCACATCCCAGATACACACTTCCCCGGCCGAGACAGGAGAATGGAACGCCACACATCTGTCCTTACCCAGACTGTCGAACACATACATCTGCTGCCCCCCCTCCGACAGATCGAATTCCGTAGACCGGGGATATGCCACCGTAAAATAGTCGAACGCTCCATAGTTCAGCTCAGCTATGTCGGAGGCGTCAAAGGTGACACTGTAATCGCCCGATTTATTGACAGGGATATTGTCGGTCCATGCAGATGAATGACCAACATACTTGTAGGCGGCAGCATCAGAACCGTAGATATTCACCGTACGGGTCGCACCGGAAGGAGATTTGATTTTCAGCTTGCTTCCCGACGGGGTCTGGAAAACACTCTCCATCATGATACCGGCAGAGGCACCCCCGATCATACCCGGCATACGGAAGCTGTAGGTCTGACATGGGACATTGACAAAACTTTCACCGAAAAAGAACGGTCCGAAACCAGTAGGATTCTCCCGTTCCTCCTCCATATGCACTATGCCATAGGCCATATCAATCGCGCCTTCCGCTCCTGCCACAGGAGCCGAGCTCTCCACAGGAGCTACAGGAAGCGTGCTGTCTGTAAGAAAATAAGCGCCGTAATCCGCATACAGATTTCTCATCACTGATGCAGTGAGAATCCCTTTATCGGTCCGGGCAAGCGAGCAGCGTGTGTCACCCATCCCGTAGAAGATCAGCTTGCCGTTCCTATACACGGAGGGTACAGCCGGAAGATCGTCGGGAGTATCGGCGGTAATGGAATAATCGGAAAGCTCCACTGCTCCAAAACCGAAAACAGCCACACGCTCCGGAGCGTTGAAACCCATGGCGCGCAACTCGTCGGCGGTAATCTGATGTATACCCGTATCGCGTAATTTGATCTTCACCCAGCGACCGCTGCTCAGGCGCGAGGAAGATGCATAGTCCGGAGATTCACCGCCCGATGCCAGCTGAGCCGTGACAATGCTTGTAATCGACATAAGGAATAGGGTAATGAACCTATGGATGAACCGGAAAGGTGCGCAGCCTGTGAGAGAACAGAAGATCATATGGCAACGAGTGGCAGGGGGAGTGATTGGTTTTACCGTATTTTTAAATCAAGCGCCGGAAAACCGTTTAATGTAGCTTTAATACGCATTCCGGGAGCTACGGAGATGCGCAGCG
This sequence comes from uncultured Alistipes sp., assembly GCA_964509345.1. Lineage (GTDB taxonomy): Bacteria > Bacteroidota > Bacteroidia > Bacteroidales > Muribaculaceae > UBA7173. The sequence goes on along the minus strand of CAZDWY010000001.1, from coordinate 31,280 downwards.
GTGTGCGGCATGGAGTAACGATATCGCCTGTCTTGAGCATCATGAAACGGCTGGCGAGAGCCACTGTCTCGTCGATACACAGCGTATCGGCTGAGAGGGTAAGGTGATCGTATCCTGCAACAGAAATAGCAAATTCTCCGCTTTCAGGGAAGGGGATATGCCGTCCGGGGGCAAACGCCCCGTCGAAACTCATGGCGAAAGCGCCCTGAGGGTCACCCTCCGGCGGGAGCAGCCGCGCGGCAAGGATAGCCTCACTGTAGTAACGTGAAGCGAACCGCGGTTCAATCCACTTCCCGAGACGGTCGATTACCACCCCCGGAACAATCTCAAGCACCCAGTCCGTCGCAAAATCGGGGAGGAAGAGCGGAGTGCCTGTACGCACCACAGCCGAATCGGCGAGCAACGAAGCCCCCATACAGCCGGGAAGCGGTTGCGCGTCAGACGCCACCACCTGGCGCAAACGGTCGGCATGCAGATTGAACTGGCGTTCTACAGCTATGATTTTCATCTTTACTACAAGTTCTGTCCCGGGATATGTGGGGGAAAAGCTCAGGAGTGCATACGATTGTACATCACTGCCAGATGGGCATATATCGAGGTATTGGATATAACTATCCCGTCAGGCACGCATATGCGGTAGGGGGTGAAATTCCAGATGGCTTTCACACCTGCCTCGATAAGACGGTCGGCCGTTGACTGGGCATGCTCCACCGGCACAGTCACGATTCCGATTCCTGCACGCAGGTCGCGGCAACGCTCCTTGAGCTCACTGACATGATAGACCGGCAGACCGTGGCATTTCTCGCCCGTTATAGCGGGATTGACATCGAATCCCGCCACTATGTCAAGACCGTAGCTGCCGAGACCGGAATCCTGCATGAGCGCTCCCCCGAGGGAGCCTACCCCTACGATCACCGCACGGTGCTCGCGCCGGAATCCGAGAAACTCCTCAAGCTTATGCTCAAGCAGCTTCACCTCATATCCGATGCGGGTCTTACCTTTGATGTCGAGAAACGACAGGTCTTTGGCTATCTGAGAAGCATCTACCTTCAGCTCACGTGAGATCTGGGTGGAGGATACGAACTCCACCTTGCGTTCGCGCAACAGGCGCACATAGGCCAGATACCATGGCAGACGGCGCAAAGCCGGTTCAGGAATTATGTCGTGACGTTGATTATCCATAAATTACACAGCGGCTCCGGAAGCGCGCCTTATTTTTTGCAAAGGTACGAAGTTTCCGCCAAACTGCGAAATATACCCCGGTTTACCCTCCTGTCACTGCGAGTTTCCGCGAGGCTGTCGCGCTTTTTTCACCACTGTCGTCGTCCGACACGATTGCGCGGTAGAGATATATGCCGCGTCCGACACGTCGTCCTGCCGAATCGGTTAGGTCCCATGTCATTGGACTGGAAGTGAACATGTCGCTTCGCGAGGTGCGCGTCTGGCTCCATACGCGACGCCCCATAAGGTCGAACACTTCGATAGTTACCGTCACAGTCTGATCGGGCCGGTCGTGCGACACATAGAAGTTGGCACTCTCCGATACAGGGTTGCGGTCCGTGTAAACGTCGTGGATCGTGGGAGCTATACCGTCGGCCACAGTGAAATTGAGCGTAGCCTCAGCTGAATTGGGAGCTGTGTCCCACACACGCAGGCGCAGCGAATGGGCTCCGGCAGAAAGCCCCGAGAGCGGATAGGCTATGGTCCCGCCGGGGGTTCCGTCGGTATTCGGAGTGAAATATTCCGAGACATCGGTGTAGCTCGCGGCTCCCTCATCGAGGTAAAGCGACATCTGATGTCCCAGCCCGGCTACCGACAGGTTTATGGCACGGTCGTCGGAAATGGTGGCAAGCAACATAGGCGCTGAGTTAACGCGCTGCCCATCCTTAAAGGTCGGATGATTCAGGTACATCGCCTCGATTACAGGCGGCTGATTGTCGGGAAGGGAGTTCTCATCCATTCCATAGACATACAGATCGCGGCATACGCCGTTGGCCTGACGTCCGTCATCGGCAAGAGCATACATATTGAGGGTAGCCTGGCGGTAGTTGTTGGCAACCTCGGCAGGCATGGATACGGTCAGCTCATACTCTCCGTTGCGCACAAGCGCCGATCCCAGATACAGACGCCCTCCGAGCTTGTCGAAGGTCATCTTCTTGCTGGTCTCGTTGTCGACGGTGTAGCCGTTGCTTGTCACAGACTCGTCGGCGTCGTAAAGAGTGATGGTAAGAGTTCCGTTAAAATCGTCGAGCCGGTTGCCGGCAGGATCGGTAACGGTTCCGCGCATGGTTGTGGTCTGGCGCGCCATGAGCTGCACAGGTTCCTCCTTGCCGTCGGCTGGCACCACTGCCTTATCACCGACCTCGTCAAGGGTGACAAGATTATTGGGATAAACCAGACGCATGGCCGGATCGCCCAGAAGTACATAGCGGAGCTTGTTGGTATCGCCGGAACCGCTTGAACTCTTCAGATTGTTCTTCGAATCGCGGTAAATATCACCGATAGGACGCATATTGCCGTCGGAACCACGACGGAAAAATTCATTTCCGAACGACTCGGTAAAATAACCGTTGTTGCTGATGAACACCGGACGGGTGGCGCTGATAACTGATATCACACCCCCCTCATGGTTCTTGAACAGAATCTCGGCGCCGGAGGTTGTGGTGGAATCCCAGCGCATGAAGTCGCATGTGGCGGCATAGACCATGGGCCAGTGGCGCAGATAGAAACTGTTGAGGTCGGTATATGTCACCAGACGCTCGGCTGTAAGCGACGAAGGATTGGCATGACCGATGAACCCCCACAGAAGGGCACCCTCGTCGAGCGTACGGTAAAGCTCGTTGCGGGCGTCGGGATAGGTGTTCGATATCTTCTCGTAGGCGTCGATATAGATTTTCTTGTAGATGGCACCTGCACCCGGAACTGCGGCGAAAGATGCTTCCATATTCCGACACATGCTCTCCGACTGGGAGAGATGGCGGTTGTTGTTACCGTCGTCGGCAAGAATCACCACATTGTTGCGCCAAAGCCCGGTAGGAGCATTGTTGACATAGCTCAGAATCTTATCGACAGCCCCTTTGGCATCGCTCAGCGAGGTTATCGGCAGACGCCCGATGGCAACAGACAGCTTGTCGTTACCGAGATTCGATCCCGACCCGTCGGCAAGGAAAGCTATGATGTCGTCGGAATTATAGGAATCGTTGTCGGAAAGACCGCGGTCCGTACACCACGCCGGGAGCATCGGATAGTTCAGGGCGGCTACCGTAGTGGTCAGGCGACGGGAATCGTAGGTCGGACGGCTCATGAACAGGGCATAGCGCAGCGAGCCCTCTGAAGCCGCTCCTTCCGCCGTATTTCCCGAGGCTGCCACGGTGCGGTCGTAGAACATCTTGAGACATTTGCGGAAGGCCTGCGCGTCGGGGGTACCTGACGAGAACTCATTGTAGACAGCCTGAGGAGTCAGCACAATCACATTGAGTGGCGACACAGGGTCTGCGCGGTGGAAATCAGCGAGCCTTTCCGCTTCCGATTTCCACTCGTCGGGGGTGAAGATAACCATGTCGGGGACCGGCAGCGCATGTAGATTCTGAGGCGCCACATGCCCCACCAGAGCGGGGGAAGGATAGGTTCCGGCAGGATCCCAGGCTGCATAAACACGCTTGGCGCTCCTCGATCCCCACAGCATCCGGCCGTCGGCTGTACGCGTTTCCATTACAGTGACGGCCGCCGGATCAGTTACATCCCACACACGGGTATCGGCACCGGCGTTGCCGAGCGATGCATCACCGCGCTCATCCATATATATGGTAAGAGTGCGCGAGGCAGGAAGTTCCATGCGCCGACGGTAGTTTACAGCGATATAATCGAGATGGGCAGCTCTTATTGTTCCATGCGAGGTGAATCCGACCCCTACTGATAATTTCTCTCCAGCGGAATTGCAAGATTTGCGGAGCAACTTCTGCACGCCATGGGTGTATGAATCCTTAGGGCTGATTCGCGCAATGGTATCGCGGGGCGTCATCTCGAGAGCAGAACCGTTGGCGGATAACGACATACGTCCCTCCCCGAGGAGAGTGGCGCTTACGAATGAGAACTCCAGCTGGATATTCTCTTTCTCCTCTTCCGATGTGTCAAGTCCGGCGAGAGTGAAATCAAACTTCTGATTAGCCTGATAGCGGAAATCCTCCCCCACCAGCATGAAGCCTGCCTCACCGAGCGACACGAGATCTTTCTCATGATAGAGACGGTCGGGAAAGGTTGTCATCGCCTTGCCCACCAGGGAGAGCTGAATTACCTCAGGCTGGCGGCGGGGAGCATCGCTCCCTTCACCATCGGCGGTCAGGAAGTAATATCCGGCGGATGAATAGGGGTTATGGGCAGGTCGCCACATACCATTGGCAGATTCCATCCAGGTTGTGGGACCGAGCGCATAAAAGAATACACCGCGCCCTGCCACATACTCCGACGGTGTCTGCGGCAGGTCGTCCATATATGTCTTGCTGTCGAGCACTTCCGGAAGCCTGTTGCCTCCGTAACCGTAAACCCTCACCTTCGATGGATCTGTAAATCCCCACGAGCGTAGAGTGGCATCAGGAATGCAATGCATACCGGTGGATGTGACCGACACACGTACCCATTGCCCCGAAGCGAGCTTCGAGGAGGAGGCATGGGTCTCGACCGGAAAGGCCGACACCACTGCGGGCACCGACAGAAACACCAGTGTCACCATCATATAAAACAGTATGGCGACAAACTTCTGCTGTAAGTTATAAGGAGTTGAATATCTTTCAGTCATGCAGTTTTTTCATAGATCGGGGAGAACATACTCCCGTTGCACGCACACAAAATGCGTCAACTACATAACGCGCTTTCCCACTATTTATTGCGTAAGTCTGGAGCGGAAGAGCAAAAGAGCGGGAGGATAGGGATAGGGAGGATAGAAATCATGCGTACCCTCACCTTTGAGCCATCCTGCCCCTTCTGTGCGGTCACTTTCCAAGCATTTCAGCTATCGGATGCGACGGGCGGATAGTGTTACAGTCTACCGGACCTTCTATCCCTGGCATGTCTCCCCTGTGGCTGTACTGCCATATTGTCCAGGTTGTGTCTGATCCCAAGGGGGGATCGGTGAAAGAGCATATCCACAACGGATAATCACCGAAATGTGAGCGTAGATAACGATGATAGCCTTTCTTGTTGGAATAGATCACCGGCTCGTAGCCTTCGCGGGTGAGAAGATCGAGCATCCGTTTCAGCTCCGCGCGCACACGGGCAGAGGACACCCCCTCCGCGTTTCCCCATTCCTCAACATCCACAGCCGGAGGCAACGCGAAATTTCTTCCTTTTAGAGCGTTCATGAAGTTCCAGGCCTGCATCTCTCCGTCGCGGTCGAACCTGAAGAAATGATACGCCCCGGCTGGGATCCCCACCCGGTTTAACCCTGCGATATTCTGCAAAAACCTCCTGTCGCGGAAATCGGCACCCTCGGTAGCCTTTATGTAGGCAAAATCTATCCCTGAACTTTTCAGAAGCGGGAAATCCACCTCGCCGTTGTGAGCTGATATGTCGATACCGCGTATGGGATATTCCTCCGCCGACGGATTGGCTCGCTCGGAAAACCATCGGTTGTAGCACCACCACCCTCCGCCGCAGAGCATAAACACCCCCAGACACACAGCCGCCACCCTCCGGCGGCTGAATCGCCTGATATTTCCATCTGCGGTCATACCCGACGCTCCTTTCTGCCATGCGCTTTAAAGCGTAGTGCAGCGCAAAGGCGACTCAAAATGTAGATAAGCGCGAGAAAGAGCACAATCAGCGCCGAGCAGGGCACATCGACATAAGCCGACAGCAACAGACCTCCTAAACCTCCCCCCACCGACACAACAGTAGAAACCCACATTATTTTACCGAACCTGCGGGTGAACACTTCGGCTGACATCTGCGGCAGAGATATAACCGCCATAAGCATCATTATGCCGACAAGCCTTATGGCAAGAACCACACATAAAGCTACAAGAACGGTCATCGTAAGGGATATAAACCGTACTGGCAGCCCTGCAACCCGGGCGAAGTCGCGATCGAACGCACACACCACTATCTCGCGGTATTTCCAAATGAAAAAGGTGGCGAGGAGCAATGTGTAACCCGCGAAGATCGCGAGGTCAACATACGAAATATTGAGAATATTACCGAACAGAAAGGCATTGAGTTCGGGCACGAAACCGGGAGTGAGGAATACGAACAGCACCCCGACTGCCATCCCTATCGACCATACTACAGCTATGGCAGAATCCTCCCTGACCTTATGGCGCTCCGAAAGCCACTCCACAACCAGCGACGACCCTACGGCGAATACTCCAGCCATAGCGATAGGACTGATACCCAGGTAATAGCCCAGCCCAAGACCGCCGAAACACGCATGGGTCACTCCTCCGGTAATGGCTGCCAGACGGCGTGCCATCACATAGGTTCCCACCATGGCGGTTGCCACCGCTATGATGATCATGCCCAGGAGGGCATTCGTGAAAAAGCTATATCCTACAAGCTCGGTAAACAATTAGTAATTAATAATTAGCAATTAGTAATTAGTAATTAAATGGAACTGACTGCATTTTCCGCAACCTGGCTTCTGGCCTCGGCTACAATCATAAGTAGTTCGTCGCGCACATCAGAGGGCAACTCGATGCCACGCAACTGGATGGAACGCGCCCATGGAGCTATATCGGTGGGAAGCAATGTGAGAAGGACATCACGGAACTGCTCTGTCTCCTCCACCGTATAGCTGTCGGCCGTGCGCCCGACATATGCATCCAGTTCCTCGTCATCGAAATATTCGATTTCTGCGCTGACCGAGGCCAACAGCGAATCTTTCTCGCAGGTGACATGCATGCCGCAGCACGCAGTGTCGTCGCCATCTTCATCCTGTACTCTGTCAGGCATGGGACCGATTGTCGGCGCCTGAGCCGTTCCCCGACGGAGATCTCGACGGTGAAAAAGATATAGGACCACACCGGTTACAACCAGCGCCATCAATATTATCAGGGCACCTTTCATTGCGCTTCCTCCCCGCTCCCTGACGGTTCTTCCGAGACCTCGGTTATGCGGAATCCTATGCTTTCCAAAGCCTCCCAATAGCCCGGATAGGATTTGCTCACACATTCAGCACCATCTATTGTTATTCCGGGCACAAACACCGCAACAGGAGCAAGCGCCATCGCTATGCGGTGGTCGCCATGGGAGCTGAATGCCGGGACAGAAGCCACAGGGTGAGTTTTCCCATCCCATTCAAGTCCGAAATCGCGGATCTTATCCACGATACGTCCAACCTTATCCATCTCTTCACATATGGCAGCCAGACGGTCGCACTCCTTCGACGACAATGTCTGAAGCCCAGTAAATTTGAAAGGAACTCCGATCAGACAGCATGTCACGGCAAGAGCCGGAGCCAGATCGGGATTGTCTGAAAGGTCAAGATCAAGCCGCCCGAAGACTTCGGGGGAGGGGCAGAGCTGAACACCCTCCTCAACATCTTCCGTAGAAAGCGTAACGCCGAGACATTCGAAATATCCGGCTGCTGCACGATCCCCCTGCATGCTCTCCTGACTGAGGTTGGTGATTGTTATCCAACCGGCCGACAACGCGCTGACTTCAAACCAGAAAGCCGCCGCCGACCAATCGCCCTCGGCTGGTTGCTGGAAACGTGAATACGATGAAGGGGGAACTGAGATCAGCAGCGGCTCACGATCCACCACGATTCCGCGCTGCCGCATCATCTCTACAGTCATAACTATATAGGGCATCGACACCGGCTCACCTTCAAGATGAAGATGCAACCCCGTTGTCATACAAGGAGCTATCATCAGAAGCGCCGAAATAAACTGCGACGACAGCGTGGAGTCGATCGTAATCTCACCCCCCGACAGAGGCGCCCCCTTCACATGCAACGGCGCAAACCCTTCAGCTCCCTTATATTCAATGACGGCACCACACTGGCGAAGAGCGTCGACCAGAGGCTTCATCGGACGCTCGCATAGGCGCCGGCATCCGGTAAGCACCACATCAGTTCCGGGAGTGGCGGCAAAAAAGGCTGTAAGGAAACGGATGGCGGCCCCCGATGCGTCGAGATCGACCGTCACCGCAGAACCTGCGGGAGCAGTGCGCACCTTCTCCAGGGCTTCTATCATCACCCTGGTGTCGTCGCACTGCGCTACAGCCGCATCATCCTGAGAGTGATACACCCCGCTTAGCGCATCGAGAATCAGCGAGCGTGTGGATATGCTTTTTGAAAGCGGAAGGGTTATTACGCCATCCTCGATCATCTCGTCGGGTGGCAGAATTGCATATGTCATGTGATAAAACCGATGGATTTCGTGATTTAGTAAGTAGCCTGAGATCAGAGTTCTGAAGTTTTTCCACACTCAACCAAGGCGCATTCCAGACGACCGAGCGCCTCAAGAAGAGAACTGCGGGGGGTAGCGATGTTCACGCGCATGAAGCCATGACCCTGCGGACCGAACATCTCGCCATCGTTGAGGGCAAGTCCAGCGTGGTTCACGACAAGATCAACAAGTTCATCATGGTTGAGACCGAGCCCACGGAAATCCATCCATATCAGGAACGACGCCTGAGGACGGATCATCTTTATACCGGGCAGACGCGAAGCTATGAACCGCTCTACCGTGTCGATATTCCCCTCAAGATACTCTGTCACCTCGGCAAGCCACTGTTCCCCGTTATTGTAGGCAGCCTCCGCACCAATTGTGGATACGAAGGTTGGGGCGTTGAATTCATTGACATCGAGCCAGTGGAAGAAAGGCTCGCGAAGCTCGGGATTTTTGACCACACACCATGAACTTACGAGCCCGGGGATATTGAATGTTTTGCTGGGTGCGCCGAATGTGACAGCCACAGCCTCGGCATCCTCGCCACAGGCAGCGAAAGGGTAGTGGACGCGCCCACCGAGCATCAGGTCGCCATGGATCTCGTCGGAGATGACCACCACACCATATTTTCTGGCCAGCCGTCCTACTTCGGCAAGCGTCTCGCGGCTCCATTGGATACCGATGGGATTATGAGGATTGCATAGGATCATCATGCGCGGATGTTCTTCAGCGAAGATTTTTTCCAGACCGGGAAGATCCATCTCGTAGCCTTCGGCCGTAAGGACAAGCGGATTAGGTACAACCACACGCCCATTTCCCTCTGTAAGTATTCTGAAAGGATGATAAACCGGCGGCTGGATCACGACTTTGTCTCCTTTGCATGTGAAGAAATTTATAGCAAAGGCTATACCCTTTACCACTCCGGGCATATACGTAAGCTCTTGGCGCGACACCTCAAAACCGTGGCGTCGGCGCAGCCACCCCGTTATCGAAGTCCAGTAGCTGTCGCCCGGACGTGAGTATCCGTAGATCGGATGTGATATGCGCTCTTGCAGAGCAGCGGTGATTTCCGGACATACCTTGAAATCCATGTCGGCAATCCACAACGGAGTAAGGTCTTCCTTACCGAAAAACACTCTCAGATCCTCGATCTTGGTGCATCCGCTGCCATGGCGGTCGATTACCTCATCAAAATTATATTTCTTCATAAATAAAATCTATGGCGGCGCGCTACCGGAAAGCGACTGATAAAATCGCAACTACCTCAGACTGCGCTATCACAAGCAAAGTTACATAAAAATCCACACAAAAATAGTAATTTTGCGGCATGAATTGGTTTGAAAGCCTCTTTTTCGAACAATCTGCCCTGCAGGCAGTATGTGTGCTCTCGGTGATAATAGCGATAGGGCTCGGACTGGGGAAGCTGCGCATATGCGGCATCTCCCTGGGGGTCACTTTCGTGTTTTTCACCGGAATTCTTGCCGGACATCTGGGGTTGAGTATCGATAGCGGCATGCTCAAATATGCCGAGGATTTCGGTCTGATGCTGTTCGTCTACGAGCTCGGTCTGAAAGTGGGTCCTGGATTTTTCAGTTCATTCCGCACCGGCGGGCTGCGCCTCAACATGATGGGGCTCGGACTTGTTCTGCTCGGAACAGCCACTGCCATAGCCCTAAGCTTCATTCTCTCCATACCGATGGACGACATGGTGGGGATAATAAGCGGCGCTACCACCAATACCCCCTCGCTCGGCGCGGCGCAGCAGGCTCTCAATCAGCTCGGATTGCCAGCCGATGGGGCAGCGCTGAGTTGCGCGGTGACCTATCCGCTCGGTGTTGTCGGGGTGATACTCGCCTTCGCTGTGGTAAGGAAACTTATCGTGCGCCCCTCTGATCTGGAGCCACGCCAGCAGGGGGATGCCGACCATACGTATGTGGCTGAGTTCCGGGTCATAAATCCCGGACTTGCCGGGCTTTCCCTGCGGCAGGTGCATGAGCTTGTCGATGCACGCTTCGTAATTTCACGCATATGGCATGGAGATGAGGTATCGATTCCCGGACCTGACGAAAAACTCCTTGCCGACGACCGGGTACTTGCCATCACCCATGAGGAGGAACTTCCGAAACTCACACTGCTATTCGGTAAGAAGAGCGACTATGACTGGAACCGCCCGAACATAGACTGGGACAAGGTTGACAAGAACCTCATATCCCGCACCATCACGGTCAGCAAACCGGAGCTTAACGGCCGTCGGCTCGGATCGCTGAAACTCCGCAACCACTACGCCATCAACATCTCGCGCGTTACCCGTTCGGGAGTACGCCTGCTCGCCACCCCCAATCTTATTCTCCAGCTTGGCGACCGGCTTACCATTGTCGGGGAAACCGATGCTGTGAACCGTGTGGAGAAGCTTGTCGGGAACTCGGTCTCCGACCTGAAGGATCCGAATCTCGCCGCGATATTCATCGGACTGGTTCTTTCGCTCATAGTTGGCTCCATCCCTATCGCCATTCCCGGCATATCGGTGCCTATAAAATTGGGTCTGGCAGGGGGACCGATTGTTGTGGGTATACTCATCGGAAGGTTCGGACCCCAGTTTCATATGGTTACCTACACCACCCGGAGCGCCAACCTGATGCTCCGCGGCATCGGACTATCGCTCTTCCTTGCGTGTCTGGGACTGGAGTCGGGAGCCGGGTTCCTCGACACCATAATGCGCGCCGACGGACTGCTATGGATCGGCGCAGGATTCATCATAACCCTGCTTCCATCGCTGCTGATGACAATTGTATCGATGCGGTGGTGGAAACTCGATTTCGCTACGGCCGCCGGAATGGTCAGCGGTGCCATGGCTAACCCCATGTCATTGTCTTATGCCAACGATACGGTCAAAGGGGACGATGCTTCGGTAGCATACGCTACCACCTACCCCCTGTCGATGTTCGCCAGAGTGGTGATAGCGCAATTGCTCGTAATCTTTTTCATGTAGGATCCACGGATCACTGCACCCGTCAGGTGAACATCGGCACTATCATGCCGGCGAATATCAGCACGATACTTCCAACGGCATATGTAACCGTATAGCTCATGGCAGGAAGTGTGCTGTCGAGACTGTCCTGTATGGCTCCCAGCGCCGCCACAGCATTGCGGCTTCCAGCCACACATCCGAGAGTTACCGCAGCCGGGAAACGGAATATCTTGTTTCCGATCAGTATGGAAAGTACCAGCGGCAGGGTTGTGCAGAATGCCCCTATCAGCACCATCTCAAACCCTACCTCGTTCAGCGATGAGATAAACGAGGGACCCGCGGCAAGCCCTACCACGGCAATAAACATATTCAGACCGAGGTTATCCATGAACCATATGACCGGACGCGGTATCCGGCCGAACGTCGGGCGCCGGTTGCGCAACCATCCGAAAACAAGCCCCGAAAGAATTGCTCCTCCGGCAGTGCTGAGCGACACAGGGATTCCGCCAAGATATATGGTAATCGCACCGATGAAACAGCCAAGGGCGATGCCGAGCCCCATGAATACCATGTCCGTATCCTCGGTGGGACGATCGGAATAGCCGATCTCGGCTACAGCTTCAGCCACATCCTGAGGCAATCCCACGAGAGTTATCACATCTCCCTGCTGAAGAGTGGTCTTCGCCCTCATCGGGATGCTCATGTCGTGGCGCAGAATCTTATGTATCATCACACCGCGCATATATGGCTGGCGGCGCAGTTCTCCGACGGTTATACCGGCTGCGCCCGATTTAGCGACGGTTACCGGAAGATTCTCAGCGGCAAAATTGAGCAGTTCATGATCAGTGACCTCCGGTCCGATCCATCCGGCCTCCTCCACTATGGTCTCGCGCCTTCCGCTCAAAACGATTATGTCGCCTCTGCGCACCTTAAGTTCCGGCTGGGGATCAGTAATGTCGCCCCTAAGCCTCAGTCGCTCCACAAAGTGGCGAAGCCCCATCCCTGCGATGTGTCGCTCAATCTCCTCGACGCTGCGGGGGTGGGCGAAATAATCAGATTCCGCCCTGTATGCCCTGAACGAGATCGGACGGTTGGCGACAAAAGTGCCCGGATCAGGCACGATATCACCAGAATCCATCTCCGCCTCGAGCCGGGCAGTCTCCTCCTTCACCTTTTTCATGCCTCCGAGAAGGCGTGGACCTACATTGGCGATTATCCATGCCGATCCGATGGTGCCGAACACGTAGCAGACTGCATAACACGCAGGAATGATATCGAGGTAGCGATTCTGTTCAGCAGCAGGCAATCCCAGCGAACGGATAGTGTCCGATCCGACACCTATCACAGCCGACACCGTCTGCGAACCGGCGAACACCCCTACAGCCTTCCCCATATCGTAACCCATCAGGCGGCAGACAACCACAACGGTTGCTATACACAAGGTGATCTCCACCAGTGCAAACCCGATCTGCTTCAACCCATCCCCCTTTAGAGAACGGAAAAACTGGGGTCCCACGCTGTATCCGATAGCGAACAAAAAAAGCATGAACGACACCGATTTCAAGGTTTCAGATACCGGGATATCCATCTGTCCGATCAGAACGCCCACGATGAGCGTGGCGGTCACCGGACCCAGAGAGAACGACTTGAACCGTAACCCCCCGAGCCAGAAACCGATTCCGATAGTAAGAAAAACAGGTATTACCGGATTCTCACGGAAAATATCAATAAGCCACTGCATAATTGTAACAGCATTTTTAATGTGATGAAAAAGCGTTTTCATAATAACGTATGGTCCCTCCCATGAGTTCATATTTTTAACATCCGGAACACGAACTTTGAGCAGGAGCCACGTGTTTTAGTTACGGTAGCCCGATTAATGGACCGAGACACACCCGCTAACAGTTGATTGGTCATTATCATCTGCCCACACTAATTAAGTATAATAATTAACGACTAAACGACATCAACTATGGCCTACAAAATTGCAACTATCGAGGGGATCGGTCCCGCTTACGCTGAAAAACTCAACCAGGCAGGAGTGAACACTACTGACGACCTGCTCAAACGGGCAGCAACCAAGAAAGGGCGCGCCGAACTCGCTCAGGAAACCGGTATTTCCGAGAAACTTATCCTCAAATGGGCTAACCATGCCGACCTGTTCCGCATCAAGGGTGTGGCAGGTCAGTTTGCCGAACTGCTTGAAGCAGCAGGTGTGGACACCGTAAAGGAGCTGCGCCACCGCGTTGCTGCCAATCTTCACGCCAAACTCGTGGAAGTGAACGAGGCAAAGAACCTCTGCAACCGCGTTCCAGGCGAAATGGAGATCCAGCTCATGATCGGCCAGGCAAAGGAGCTTGACCCGGTGATGACATATTGATATCTCATAAAGATGTCGCGCGCCATCTCCATTGGCGTTAAACATTGTTAACATACAAACCATGTGTCCCTGTCTGCGTGAACAGAACTGGGGCACAGTTTGTCTGTAATGTACGAGGGAAGGTGCCGGTGCGCCTCCTGCAATCATACCCGGTTTTCAACTTTAATAAAAATTCCATTATGCCGACAATACTTCCGTTACTCGCAATAACCGTTGCCCAGACACCTATAGATGTGACCCATTTCATCGGGGACCGCTCAGGCGCCTCGGCAGCCATCGCCCATTTCATCATGTCGATAGTCGACTGGCTTCTGGGGGCGTTCGGTCTTGAAAACAATACTACCATCGTGACCTTCCTCTATGCTACGGTGGTGCTGGGGGTAGCGATCGTCGCCGGCTGGATCGTGCAGTGGATTGTGCTCACCATCGTGGATCTCATAACCCGCAAATGGACCACTGACCTTTACAATGCCCTGCGTGCCAATAAATTCTTTCATAAGATATGCCGCATCATCCCCCCGCTGGTATTCCTTATCCTGATAGAATTCACCCTCTCCAACCACAACTCTCTGTCGAGCACCCTCACTCGCCTGACACTCATCTACATAGTATTCGTGATATGTGTGGCACTGTCGGCGCTCGTAAACAGCATATGGGCTCACATTAACGTCCACGCCAACAAGCGCCACCTTCCGTTGAACGGTCTGGCACAGCTCGTCAAAGGGATCATATGGATCATCGCGGTAATAGTTATAGTAGCTATCATCGTCGACAAATCGCCGGCATCGCTTCTGGCAGGGCTCGGCGCATTCGCCGCTGTGCTGATGTTGGTGTTCAAAGACAGTATTCTCGGTGTTGTAGCCGGAGTTCAGCTTTCTGAGAACGACAGCCTCCATGTAGGGGACTGGATCGCCGTTGAGGGCACCAATGCCAACGGAACGGTAGAGGAGGTATCGCTCACCGCCGTAAAGGTTCAGAACTGGGACAAGACAACCACAACACTCCCCCCCTACAGCCTCATCACTTCAGGCTTCACCAACTACCGCTCCATGCAGCAGAGCAATACCCGCCGCATATGCCGCAGCTATATGATCGATGCTGACAGCGTGCGCGCCGCCACACCCGAGCTGCTTGAAAGCCTGCGTAAGCTCCCGATGATGGATGAGTTCATAACAAAGAAACTCGCCCAGAAAGCTGCCGGAAAAGTAGCCGACGTAAACAATCCCGAGGGGCTCGTCAACGGAACCATCGATACGAACCTCGGTCTGTTCCGCGCCTACATGAAGATGTATCTTGATGCCAACCCACACGTTGCCCACGACAGCGACTGCTTTGTGTCGACTCTGGCACAGACACCGACCGGCATCCCGTTCCAGATCTACTGCTTCACGGCAACCTCAGCATGGTTCCCCTACGAAGCTATTCAGGATACGATTTTCGAACATGTGGCTGCTATGCTCCGTTACTTCGGGCTCTACACGTTCGAATATGCATCCGGTCGCGACTCCATCATCGAAGGGTACCTCAGCCCGGGCAAGAATCCGAACGATGTCTTCGGAATGCCCTATCCTTTCCTCAAGGACACCCCTGCTACTCCCGCCACCCCCGGCGCTACCCCCGCTTCAGGGCAGACACCCGCAGCTCCGAAGGGCTGACGGAAGCCACCCGCGCCGCCAGTTCATTCATGGCAAGCGCCTCACCGCGCGACTTATCGAGGGTGATAAGGTAGATACACCGGCTGCGATAGTCGTGAAACCTGCAACGGGTCTTATTGTATACCATCTTCCGGATGATTAAAAACATTAGGAACTACGCAGGAGCTTCGCTCCGCACATAAACAAAACCGGCTGACAGCGCTGGAGATTATGGCTTTTCAACATCTGTACCTTCACTATCAGCAATTTTTAGTGGTTATTTTTTGCAGTTATCCTTAGCGGTTATCACAAAAGTGTTTATTCAAACTGCGGCAGGCGGTTTTGTCGTGGGCCGGTGCGGAGCGCCGGCTCATCCGAGCAGAAAGCGCTCTATTACCTCGGGGTAGTGGGCAAGCTCGAGAGCGCGGACCTTGAGATCGACATCGCGGGGGGTATCGGCAGGCAATACGGGGGTTACAGCCTGAAACAGGATGCGGCCTTCATCGTAGCGCTCGCTCACAATGTGCACCGTCATACCGGTGGAGCTCTCCCCTGCTGCCACAACAGCCTCATGAACCCTGCGCCCATACATTCCCTTTCCCCCGAATTTCGGCAGGAGCGAAGGGTGGATATTTACCATCCGTTCGTGGTAACGCGCTATCATAAAATGAGGTATCATTACCAGAAAACCAGCCAGAACCACCATCTCGATATCATGACTGTCAAGAAGGACGGTCATGAAACTTTCGTCGTTAAGTTGCTCTTTTGAAATCACCCTCACGGGCACACCGAGCCTCTCCGCCCGTTCGATCACCCCCGCATCACTGCGGTTGGTGACAACGAGAGCTACCTCCACTCCGTTGTGGCGGTTCTGAAAATAGCTTATGATATTTTCGGCATTGGTGCCGGCACCTGAAGCGAAGACGGCTATCTTCCGGGAAACTGGTTTGATTGTCATTTATACACGATTATACTGCCAAAGTTAACTAAAAAAATGTAACTTTGCCCTATCATCGGCGCAGCCCCACCGAAGTGGCGGAACGCCACAAGCGCGTTCATGCCTATCCTCCAATATATTGCAAACCTTAAAAATGATATCATAAAAATGAAACTGAACCGCCTATTCGCAGCTATTATTGTCGCTACAGCTGTCGCGCTCCCCTCTTTCGCAAAGAAAACAGCAAAAACTGACCCTGCCGACGCACCGCGTTCATGGACCCAGCTTCTCTGGCAGGGGGAGGCACCTCACCCCAAAGTCATCACACCCGATGCCAACGGCAACATCCGCCAGCCGAAAGAGATGGGAGATACAGCAAAACTCCATATCTATCTGCCCGCTCCCTCGAAAGCCAACGGTAAAGCGGTGGTGCTATGTCCCGGCGGCGGTTACGAATGGCTCGCCATCGACAACGAGGGCTACGGCTGGGTGGATTTCTTCAATAACGAGGGTATAGCCTTGATAATACTCCAGTACCGCCTCCCAGGAGGTGTATGGGAAATTCCGGTGGAAGATGTGCAGGAAGCTATCCGCACCGTGCGCCGCAACGCCTCGGAATGGAATGTGAATCCCGACGCCATAGGGGTTGGAGGATCATCGGCAGGAGGGCATCTGGCAGCCACAGCCTCAACCCATTTCGCCAATCCGGTCAACGATGACCCCGTTAGCTGCCGCCCTGATTTCGCCATACTCTACTATCCTGTTGTAAGTGCCAAGCCTGAATACTCCCACGGAGGCACACGCCGCAATCTCGTAGGTCCGAACCTTACATGCGAACATGAGATCGGATTCAGCAACGAACTGCAGGTAACTCCGGATACTCCCCGGACCATAATCCTTTTCAGCTCCGACGACGAGCTGGTTCACCCCTTCAACGGAACCCGCTACTACGAGGCGCTTTACAATGCCGGTGTGCCCGCATCGCTCCATATCTACGCCGAAGGGCGCCACGGATGGGGCAGCCAACCTAACTTTAAATACCGCGACAGCATGCTCAAGGATCTATCCACCTGGCTCGCCGGATTCTAAACCCAGATTTCAGTTATCACTAACACCACTCGAAAAGAAATGAAACTCAACCGCATTATCACCATAATCCTGGCTTCCGCGGCAATAGCGCTCCCTGCCTTTGCAAAGAAAACCGCCAGAACAGATTCTTCCGACGCACCCCGCTCATGGACTCAGCTCCTATGGCAGGGGGAAGCGCCCCATACCAAGGTTCTCCGCCCCGACGCCAACGGCAACATCCGCCAGCCGAATGAGATAGGCGACACCGCCAAACTGCATATCTCCCTGCCCGCCCCCTCGAAAGCCAACGGCAAGGCAGTGGTTCTCTGTCCCGGAGGCGCTTACGGTCATCTCGCCATGGATCATGAAGGATATGGATGGGCAGAGTTCTTCAACAGCCACGGAATCGCACTCATCACTCTCCAATATCGCCTTCCTGAAGGTAACTGGCAGATCCCTGTAGAAGATGTGCAGGAAGCTATCCGCACCGTGCGCCGCAACGCTGCCGGATGGAACATCAGCCCCGATGCCATCGGTATCGGAGGATCGTCGGCAGGGGGACATCTGGCATCTACAGCCGCCACCCACTTCGCCAATCCTGTTAATGCCGATCCGGTGAGCTGCCGCCCCGACTTCGCCATACTCTTCTATCCCGTGATAAGCCTGCTACCGGAATACACCCACGCCGGAAGCCGCGCCAACCTGTTCGGCAAGGATCTTACCTGTGAAAACGAGATCGGCTTCAGCAACGAGCTGCAGGTTACCCCCGACACTCCCCGCACCATCATATTCTATAGCTCCGACGACAAGGTGGTTCACCCCTTCAACGGCATCCGCTACTACAATGCACTCTACAATGCCAGCGTACCTGCATCCATCCATGTATACCCCACCGGAGGTCACGGCTGGGGTTGCCGCCCCGACTTCAAATATCACGACACCATGACGGAAGACCTGTCGTCGTGGCTCGCCGGATTCTGACCAGGAGGTAAAGTGTCGAAGGCTATGACACATTTTTGATAGCCTATGCATCATTTTTGATAGTTGACTTAAAGGCGATTGCGTAATTTTGCAGAAAATGAAGTGATTTTACGCGATCGCCTTCATCAGTCTCTTACCTTACTAAGAAATACCATCTACATAATGACGCCAAGACACATCCTTACCGCCGCGACTACCCTCTGCATGCTGTTCGCTGGAGTGTGCGGGTCTGCCCAAAAAGCCGACACCACACATGGGAAAATCACCATGGAAAGCCTGCTAAGAGAGATGACTTCCCCCGAAGAGCAGGCGCTTTTTCCCGAGCCAGCATACGCCTGCCGCCAGCAGAGCAGCTATGACCGCACATCAGTATCGCCCGATGAGCCTGGATGGTTCGCCAACAACGACGGCTTCGGAACGGTGCGCACCGACACCATCGGCGGGCGCATAGAAAAGGTGCTGTTCGATCAGGCAGGTCCGGGAGCCATAACCCGCATATGGCTCACAACCCTTGACAAGAGGGGTACCATGCGCTTCTACTTCAACGGCAGTAACGAACCCGGGTGGACAATCGACAGTTATGATCTGATGCGCTGCAATGTGCCAGGCATCGGGCCAGGACTGCTTCAGGCTCATACAAGCTATGAACCTGAAGGGAAGGGAGGCAACACCCTCTTTCTGCCGATTCCATACTCCCAACATTGCAAGGTGACATTCGAGGATGCCCCCGGAGTGGAACCCACCCCCAAATATTATCAGTTCAATTACCGGGAATATCCTGAGGGAACAGTAGTGGAAAATTTCTCTGACAGGGTTCTCAGACGCGCGGCTCCAATGATTACCGCCACCTCAATAGCGCTCCTGTCGCACCCCTCGCTACCCGACGAGACATGGCAGACTGAGCGGTCGGCGCGACTCGCCCCGGGAGAAACCTTTTCGCAGAGACTTCCCGAGGGGGAGAACGCCGTATACCGGATCAGGTTTCATGTGGGAAACAGCGGCGACGCTGACGCCTACAGCAGCCTGATGCGCAAACTGATCTTCACTGCCGAATTCGACGGTACGGAGACCGTATGGGTTCCGCTGGGTGACTTTTCCGGTGGAGGAATGGGAGCGCCGGCAGTAGAAAGCTGGTATCTCTCATCCGACGGGAAAGGTAACATAGAAAGCTACTGGCTCATGCCATATAAAAAAGAGGGGAAACTCGGCATAATAAACCTGTCGGACACACCATGCGACATCGCTGTCGAGACAGAGATTGCCCCCCTGAAATGGGATAACAACCGCTCACTGTACTTCCACGCCTCATGGCGCCAGGAGCGCGGCATCTACATCCACAATCGCCCCGAAGAAGCCGACCGATGCGTGGAGTGGAATTTCGCCGATCTTGCAGGAAGAGGTGTCTACAAAGGGGATCTCCTTTCCCTCTACAACCATTCGCCGCTATGGTATGGGGAAGGGGATGAAAAGATATGGGTGGATGCCGATACCTTCCCGTCGCATTTCGGAACCGGGACAGAGGACTACTACAACAGTTCGTGGGCCCCGGTAGTTCCCTTCCATACCCCCTTCGGAGGAGCGCCACGCGCCGACCACGACACATCACACGGCTACAACGCCTTCTTCCGTACGCGCAACCTCGACGCCATCCCCTTCAACAACCGCCTGCGATTCGACATAGAGATGCTCGGCTGGGAACCGGGAACGGCCGACTACTCCACCACCATCTACTGGTACGGCGATCTCACGGCAAAAGCTGCCGGAACCTCCGGAGCCGACGAAGCTCTGGCGCCACTCCCCCCCGATAACGATTAATCCACTCTCATCACCATACAGCTACATGAAACATATTACTGGAAAACTGCTTGCCCTGGCGGTATTGGCCGGAACGACAGCTGCCACAGGCGCTGAAAGGGAGATAAAGATCACTGACAACTATCTGCATATCCCGGTATCGCACAGCCGCGACAGGGTGCGCATCACAATGGAAGCGCCCGGAATGGAACTTATGCCGATCAACGTGCGCATAACCGACGGCACGCCCGATTACTGGGTGTTCAAGGATGTATCAGCCCTGAAAGGGAAGAAACTGAAGATCACCTATCCCGACGATGTAAAGGGGGTGGACAGGATAACCCTCGCACATGAGCTTCCCGACGCCGACGAAATCTACCACGAGAAAAACCGTCCGCAATATCACTTTACCACACGCCGCGGATGGATCAACGACCCCAACGGTCTGATATACAACGACGGCGAGTATCATCTCTTCTACCAGCACAATCCCTACGAACGAGATTGGGAGAACATGCACTGGGGACACGCAGTGAGCCCCGACCTCATCCACTGGACCGAGCTCCCCACAGCGCTTCACCCCGACACCATAGGCACCATGTTCTCAGGATCGGCGGTAATCGACTATGACAACACATCGGGCTTCGGAAGCAAAAAGAATCCGCCGATGGTAGTGGCATATACCGCCGAAACAGGCGAGCGCCAGGTGCAGTGCATCGCCTACAGCCTCGACAACGGCCGCACATTCACAAAATATGAGGGGAACCCCGTGATCGACAGCAAGGAGATATGGGATTCGCGCGACACCCGCGACCCGCGCCTTTTCAGATATGGCGACCACTGGGTGATGGTGCTCAACGAGCGCGACGGACATTCGTTCTATACCTCCTACAACCTTCGCGACTGGACCTACAAAAGCCACACAGGGGGCTTCTGGGAGTGTCCCGACCTGTTCGAGCTGGCAGTTGACGGCAACCCCGACAACAAGATGTGGGTTATGTATGGAGCTTCGGGAACATATATGCTCGGCGACTTCGACGGCGAGCGCTTTACTCCCCGTTCAGGAAAACACTGCTACACCCGCGGCTCAATCTACGCCGCCCAGACCTTCAACAACATCCCCGCCGAAGACGGACGCCGTATCCAGATAGGATGGTCGCGCATCGGTCATCCCGGGATGCACTTCAACGGCATGATGCTGCTCCCTACCGAACTTACCTTGCGCACCACTAAAGATGGCGTTCGCCTGGTAAGCCAGCCGGTAAGAGAGGTAGAGACGCTCTGCACTCCCGCCGGCAGCTGGAGCGGGCTCACACAGCAGGAAGCCAACGAAGCTATGAAACCGTTTGCCGATCCCGATCGTCTGCGTGTCCGTGTCACCCTTAAACTCTCCCATGCGACCGACGCGCGCATAACCCTCGGACGGCAGAATCTGGTTGACTACG
This sequence comes from uncultured Alistipes sp., assembly GCA_964509345.1. Taxonomy (GTDB): domain Bacteria; phylum Bacteroidota; class Bacteroidia; order Bacteroidales; family Muribaculaceae; genus UBA7173. Next base: position 9,689 of record CAZDWY010000001.1, on the reverse strand, counting down.
ACCTTAACGGCACAACGGTCAACGGATGGTTCTATTCCCCCCAGGATCCTACGAGCACAGAACTCACTGCCGATATATTCATTGACCGGACATCCATTGAAGTATTCATTGACGGAGGTCTGTATTCATATTCGATGGGACGCGAGCTCCACGATGACGGGCATGACGAATTCCAATTCCACGGCAACCGCGTAACCATAGAATCGCTCGAGGTATTCAACATCGATTCCATCTGGGAATAAGGAATATAATTGTAGATTATTAAGGTGAACAAGACGACACGGGACTCCATCGCCCCGTGTCGTCTTACTCGTCTCTTATCCATACAGATTCTTTCACTTTATGCCCTACAAAATCACCCGTGACGCATCACTGTTACCAAAATTTTTATTAATTTTGTTGATTATTCGGCAAATAAACGGAATTTTACGGACAACCGTTGCAGATGATCGACTTTACAGGACTGTCACGCATATTTCTAAACAGGGTATATGAGGCGGAGCTCCGCACCGAAGAAAACCTGCAGACCGGACAGCGCAAGCTGCTCGGTCAGTTACTGCATGAATCCCGCAATACACGCTTCGGACTCGAACATGGATTCGGAACCATCCGTTCATATGAAGAGTTTGCCACGAAGGTGTCACTATCCGATTATTCCGTCATCCGCCCGTATGTGATGGATATGATCAGCGGAAAAAAGGATGTTCTCGCACCGGGGCACACGCGCAATTACGCCCAGTCGTCGGGAACCTCCGACGGGAAGAGCAAATATATCCCCGTGACGCAGCGCAGCCTCAGCCGCGGGCACTATTCCGGAGCGGCTTTCACCGTAGCCTCATATCTTCACAACTACCACGACAGTAGTATATTCGGTGGCAGAAACTTCATCCTTGGCGGCAGTTTTGCAAACGAGCTCAGTCTGCCTGCCGGAATCAAGGTCGGCGATCTTTCAGCCACACTTATCGACCGCATGAATCCGGTAGCGAATCTGTTCAGGACACCTTCGAAAAAAATTGCCCTTATGCAGCATTGGGAAGAAAAACTCCCAGCGCTGGTCAAGGCATCAGCCCATGCAGACATACGCTCGCTGTCAGGGGTACCGTCCTGGTTTCTTACCGTACTGAAAGAGGTACTGAACTATACAGGAGCCGATAATATCCATCAGGTATGGCCTAATCTGGAAGTATTCATGCATGGCGGAATCGCTTTCGGTCCATACCGGCGTCAGTACAATGCCATTACCGACCCCACAAAGATGCGCTATTGGGAGACCTACAATGCCAGTGAAGGATTTTTCGGAGTGCAGGCTACTGAGGGGAAACCGGACATGCGTTTGCTGATGAACACCGACGTGTTTTATGAATTCCTGCCTGCCGGAATGCCGGATGGTGTACCCATCCCGGCCTGGGAGGTTCGCGAAGGGGAAGTTTATGCCCTTCTCATAACATCTGGCAACGGACTGTGGCGATACCCGCTGGGCGACACTGTCAAGGTTACAGGCACATCACCGCTGACAATCACCATTGCCGGTCGCACGAAAAGCTTCATCAATGCCTTCGGAGAGGAGGTGATGGTATTCAACACAGATGCCGCTCTGGACCGCACATGCCATCAGACCGGTGCTGAGGCGCTCAACTACACTGCGGCTCCGGTCTATGCCGACGGTGGACGTCGAGGCCGCCACCAATGGCTCATAGAGTTCGCTGTGGCACCAAAAGATATAGAACAGTTCACCGATATTCTCGACCGCAACCTCCAGCAGGAGAATTCCGACTATCAGGCAAAACGCTCCGGCAACATCTTCCTTGACAGGCTCAGCGTCACGGAGGGGGAGCCTGGAGTGTTCGACCGCTGGCTGGCTTCAACCGGCAAGCTCGGCGGACAGCGCAAGGTTCCCCGCCTGTCGAACGACCGCCGGATAATGGATCCGCTGCTTCAAATCAACAGCGCGATGAGGGCATCCGACAAGATTAAAAATAAATCTACCTAATCACCAATATTTCATCCATGAAACTATTTTCCAGATCAAAAAAAGCGCTCCTTACAGCAAGTGTATGTCTTATAACTGCAGCTGCATCATACGCTGCTGCTCCAAAATACATATTCTACTTCATCGGCGACGGCATGGGAATAGCCGAGGCCACTAACGCGCAGCTTTTCAACAAAGAAGTGCTCGGCAATGAGAATCCCCTGCTGATGACTACCTTCCCCGTGGTGACAATGATCACCACCCATTCGGCAAGCTCCGACGTCACAGATTCGGCAGCAGCCGGAACAGCGCTCGCAACCGGCTATAAAACCCGCAACGGGATGCTCGGCATGGATGCCGACACCGTGGCTGTGAACTCGGTTGCCCGCATCCTCGCTGACAACGGCTACGGTATAGGCCTGGTAACCACTGTAGCTATCGACGATGCAACCCCTGCAGCTTTCTATACCCATGTACCCAACCGCGGCATGTTCTATGAAATCGGACGTGACCTTGCCCAGTCGGGCTACCAGTTCGCCGCCGGCGCCTCCCTGCGTGGCACCCGCGACCGCGAAGGGAAGGACAATGGGCTGATGGATATGTTCAGGCAGAACAATGTAGCAGTAAGCTACGGACTTGACGGCATCGACAAGACCGCCAAGAAACAGCTGGTGCTGAGCCCGTTCCACGACCGTATGTCGAACGAGGTTGGGCTCGCGATCGACTCGCTCGAAAACGCCCTCACACTCACCGAAATGACACAGGCATGTCTTGACCATCTGATGCGCACCAACCCCGGAAAGTTCTTCATGATGGTAGAAGGTGGAAGTATCGACCATAACGGACACAGCAACGACGGCGGCGCATCGGTGCGCGAGACCATCAACTTCAACAATGCACTTAAGATTGCATACGACTTCTACCGCAAGCACCCCAACGAGACCCTTATCCTCGTCACAGCCGACCACGAGACCGGGGGCATGTCGGTAGGGTGCCGCGCCACCGGCTACAGCGCCCACCCCGAAGTTGCACGTGCCCAGAAGATTTCAAAAGACAAATTCAACGAATACTGCCGTAATCTTGTGAACGAAGGGAAGATTCCGGCATGGGATGAGATGCAGACCTTCCTGACTGAGAATCTCGGCTACGGAACAGCCGTGAAACTCAGCGACAACGAGCTCAACGACCTGCGCGACACCTACGCAACCGCTTTCGTAAAGAAAGAACCGTGGCGCTTCGTTGAGAAAGCTATCTCGCTGCTCAATTCGAAAAGCGGATTCGGATGGACTACCAACGACCATACCGGTCATCCGGTGCCACTCTACGTGATTGGCGCCGGCTCCGACCAGTTCACCGGATTCAACGACAACACAGACCTTCCCAAAAAGATTCTCAAGCTTACCGGGAAGACCCCTAAAAGGTAAACAACCGAGCAATACGACCAGATGAGCGAAAACAAGCCTAAATGGACAGAAATCGAACACCTTCCCGAATGGGACGAGGAGTTCTATGAGGTTTACACAGCCAAGAAATACGGTAAGTGGGTGATGCTCAAAACGCTGCGCCCCGAGCTCCGCGACAAGGAGGAGTACCGCGAAATGATTGAGAAGGAATTTGATGTGCGATATAATCTCGCACATCCCAATATCATCATGATCAATGACTTCGAGGAAGTTCCCGGCCTGGGGATGTGTATAATCACCGACGATGTCTACGGCGATTCGCTCCGCAAACTTCTTGACAAAGGGGAGGTCACTCCCGAGATCAAGGAAACACTTGTCTACCGCCTGGCCGATGCCATAGGCTACATCCAGCAGAACCATATCGTACACCATCCGATACGTCCCGAAACAATAATCTTTACGGAGAAGATACGTAATCTGAAGGTTATTGACGTAGGGTTTGACCAACGCGCCAACCTGTCGGCGACAGCCGCCTCCGAGGATATCCGGAGCTATGGGGCTGTATTGAAAGAGGTTCTGGAGAAAACCGGCGATACCGATCCTCACCTGCACCGGATAGCCGACCGGTGTATGAGCGAGGATCCGCGCCGCCGCTACCGTGATGTGCCCGATCTGAAAATGGCTCTGTCGGGTAGTTCCAACAAGCGCCTTTATTTCCTCATAATCTCTTTCCTGCTGCTGATGACCCTGATTCTCGGTTACCTGAGTTTCAAGCAACCAACCCTGTGACAATTAGTAATTAGTAATTAGTAATTGTTCTATTGTTCTATTGTTCTCCTGCTCTCAACTTCTTTACTTCTCAACTTCTTTACTTCTATATGTCTATAGAAATCCGACCTATCGAGCCTACGCGCTCGCAACTTAGAAAATTCGTAAAATACGGAATTGATCTTTACGAGGGAAATCCTTACTTCGTTCCCCCACTGGTGATAGACGATGTCAACACGCTATCGCCAGAGAAGAACCCCGCATTCGAGTTCTGCGAGGCACAATCGTTCATGGCATACCGCAACGGGCATCCCGTAGGTCGCATAACCGGCATCATAAACCATGTGGTGAACAAGCGTACAGGCAAAAAGAGCCTGCGCTTCGGCTTCCTTGACTTCGAGGATGACGCCGAGGTTGCCGACGCACTGTTCGACGCTGTCAGCGAGTGGGGACGCTCACGCGGGATGGATTCCATCGTAGGTCCGATGGGATTCTCCGACATGGATCATGAGGGAATGCTTGTCGACGGATTTGAGGAGATGGGTACTATGGCTACCATCTATAATTATCCCTACTATCCCATACATATGGAGCGTATGGGATTTGAAAAAGAGGCCGACTGGGTTGAGTTTTTCGTAAAAGTACCGGATGCTGTTCCGGAGAAATACCAGCGCATAGCCGACATCGTTCAGCAACGCAACAACCTGAAGGTAAAGAAATACACCTCACGCAAGAAGATAAAGGAGGAATACGGGGTGGCTCTGTTCGAACTCATCAATGAGGCGTATGACCAGCTCTACGGATATTCCCCACTCTCACCGCGACAGATACAGTATTACATCGACATGTATCTCGGCATACTCAACCTCGAGCTGGTGACGGTAGTAACCGATTCCGACGATAAAATAGTGGCTATAGGCATATCCATACAGTCCTTCTCCCGGGCGCTCCAGAAATGTCGCGGACGCATATTCCCCTTCGGTTGGCGACATCTGCTGCCTGTTCTGCGCGGCAAGTCCGATGCCGTGGATCTTCTTCTGATAGCTGTAAAACCGGAATATCAGAACAAGGGTGTGAACGCTCTGCTTTTTGCCGACCTCATACCCTATTACATCAAAAACGGATTTGACCACGCCGAGTCAAACCCGGAACTTGAAACCAATGCAAAGGTTCAGAACCAGTGGCAGTATTTCGATACGCGCCAACACCGCCGCCGCCGCTCATACAGAAAACCACTGTAACTGTAACCGCACCCGATATCTGCAAAATGGCAAAACAAACGACTGAGAGTCTACCGAACTGCCACCGTTTCGGCTCGCTCGAGGCAGGATGCGACGAAGCAGGGCGCGGGTGTCTTGCCGGTCCTGTAGTGGCGGCAGCCGTGATACTACCCGACGATTTCCACCATCCGTGGCTGAACGATTCAAAACAGCTCACGGAGAAACGTCGCGAAGCATTGCGCCCCATAATAGAAAAGGAAGCCGTGGCATGGGCGGTAGGGATGTGTAGCCCGCAGGAAATAGATGAGATCAATATCCTTAACGCAAGCATCCTGGCCATGCATCGGGCACTCGACGGACTAAGCGTGCGCCCCGGGGGTGTGATTGTCGACGGCAACAGATTCAAACCTTACGGCGGACTGCCGTGGGAAACATTCGTGAAAGGGGACGGAAGGTTCGGCAATATTGCAGCCGCATCCATTCTCGCCAAAACTCACCGCGACGGAATGATGCGCCAGCTTGCCGGTGAGTATCCCGGCTACGACTGGGAAATAAACAAAGGATATCCGACGAAAGCCCACCGGGCTGCGATTGCCAGGCTTGGCGCCACACCTTATCACCGCACTACCTTCCGGCTGCTCGACGAGCCTACCCTTTTCGGATAGCTTACGGCGTAATCGCAATGCAGGCCCGTAATTACAGCCTCACTGATTATTCCCCGGGAATCCACTGATATGCTCCGAGTGAAGGAGATGGCATACGGGGATTACCGTAGCGGTCAAGAGCAGTTTCGGGGAGCACGAGGTCGGGATATGCCGCGTCGATCGCGGGTGAATCGTCCTTTAGCGTATAGTCGAAGATATACTGTTCGCGGACGGTATTATAGAGCGGATCCTCACCCCATACGCAATCGATAAAGTTATTGTCGTCCTCGCCGTTCGATTTCAGCAGACAGCGGCGAAGGGTCACGCCTGTACCATCCAGGTCGCCGTGGCTGAGGTCAGTACCGTTACCATAAATGATACAGTTGGTGAAATCAGCCGACATATACGGCATATCGACAGGCTGCCCGTTTTCGTCGACATCCGCATCATCAGGTGTAAGATGCCACAACTGGAGTGCCGGACCGCCGAGAGCGCTGAACAGATAATAATTGGCCATCGTACATTGATTGAAGATATGGCTTCCGCCGATAAGCGCCACGATTCCCGACGAAGCCTCCGCAAGTTCACATCCGGCGGCTGTCACCGACGTATGGATAGCTCCGAGAACATACCCCTTGCTATTTCGCACCTGTGAGTTGACAAGCATCAGCGCCGGAGCTCCCTGAGAGTGATCTACAACGATACCATAGTCGGTATTGCGGATGGAGGCATGGCTGATATAATTATCGCGCGAGGTGGGTGTAAACTCTATGCCGCCCCATTGCCCTGACATGATCTCATAAGGGATATCGGAGGCCACATAGCCGGAGCGGTCGCCGGTGAAACTTACAGGCGCGTCGGAGGTTCCCTCCACACGCAGTGTTCCGTGAACTATCATGCGCGCCTCGGAATGGAAATATAGCTCGGTGCCGGCGGGGATAGTGAGGGTGGCGCCCTCCTCCACCACAAGGCTGTCAGTGATATGATATGGTTTGCCACCGTTGAGTATTGAAGAGGCTGCAAAACGGGTATCACCTTTCATACGGATCACATCGCGACCGAACGCCTTTACCGGCATACGCGACGTCACCCCATTGCAGCGGAATTCGATGTGGCTGAGTACATCCACAGGCACATTGCGTCCGTTCTCGGGAAGGGTAGCCTCCACGAAAACGAAAATCGAGTCATTGGCGCGTATCTCGACATTATCGAAGCGGCTGCCGCTCATTCCGTCTACATTAAGCCTGAAAATACCCTGAGGGTCATCTACAAACGCTATTGAACTGATGTTTAATCCTTTGTCGTGACGGTTATAGACCACAAAACGATGGGTAGGAGATGCATCGAGAGTGAACAGCTCACCCATACGCACCGTATCGGTCGAAAAATATGGCTGATCGGAGGCTGAGGATGTAAAGGAATCCTCAATACACGAGGTCATGGCGGTCGAAACAGCCATCATAACCACTGATAGAAAAAATATCTTATGTAATATCTTCATATATCTTCAGGAAAACAACCGGTTGAACATTGACAACCGAATGAAATAAGAGAGGTTTGCATTAATAAACGTCAAACCGGCGTCCGTTATTGTCTGTTAAACAATAATTAGCTATATTTGCAGTGCTTACGGATAATACTCCAACGAATCGCAATTTTTAAATGAGACATATTATCTCCCTGCTGGCTTTTTTCCTGTGTACGCTTATCCCCACTGCGGCTCAGACGCTATATAACTCTGCGGGCAATCTCAGTTCATCAATCAGAAATCCGGCGACTATACAGAAACTTACTGTTATCGGAACGGTGAACCTCGCCGACTTCGAATTCATCGCCCTCGAGATGCCGGCTCTAAAAACGCTTGATCTCTCGGGAGCCGCAGTGACTGAATACAACGGTGGCGCCACCTTCACAGGGCGCACCGGATCGGAAGCCGATCTGCTCCCCCCCTACGCTCTTGTCGGGCTGGGAATCGAACGGCTCACTCTGCCAGCAGGTCTGAAAGCCATCGGGGAGGGAGCCCTCGCCGGAACATCAATAAAGCAGGTAACCATCCCCTCTGCCGTAACCTCGATAGGCCCGCACGCATTTGCCGACTGCCGCAATCTTACATCCATCATACTCCCGGCGGCACTTTGCGAAATCGGTGAGGGCGCTTTCAAGGGGTGCGAGGCTTTGGAATCCATCGAAATAAACGGCACACCTTCCGAGATTGCTCCCTACACTTTCGCCGGATGCTCAAAACTACGCGATTGCAATCTTCCGTTTACAATCAGGAGTATTGGCGCGTCGGCATTCAACGGATGCGAAGCGCTCCAGACAATATCGTTTCCCGCAAATCTCGCTAACATAGGCGAACGCGCCTTCTTCGGCTGCGGTCTCCGAAGCGTGGATCTTTCAAGCACAAAGCGCCTTGACTATCTGGGCGACTGGTCGTTCGCCAACTGCCCTTCGCTCACTTCCGTATCGTTGCCCTCATCGCTTGTCAATCTCGGAACAGGAACATTCTGCAACGACGCGTCGCTGCGCTTCACCACGCTTCCTGCCGCTACCGCAGAAATACCAGACTTCACTTTCGCCGGCAATGCCGGATGCGGAACAATGCTTGAGAATTCCGTTGTGGAACGTCTTGGAGCCTACTCGCTCGCTGACTGGAGCGACGTGCGCGTGTTTACCCTTCCCTCCTCAGTCAATGAGCTTAAAGAGGGCGCCATGGCCGACTGGCAACGGCTCGACACTATCAAGGCCACCGCGCTGACGGCAGTTCCGGGAACCACCCCCTCGACATGGGGCGCGATTGACCGCTCTGGCGTGGTTCTGCTTGTGAGCGACGACTGCAAGGAGATGTTCCGTACAGCCGACGAATGGAGGGAATTCAAAGTAATGACGCGTCAGGATGTTATCGATGGGATAGATGATATAATCACGGATGAAGCGATAGAGAACGTATCTGTGCGCATCGAAGGGGGAACACTGATAATCAACTCCCTGCGTTGCATTGTTGCCGTACAGTTTTATGACATCGCAGGGCGCGGCTTCTCACTCCCGGTAGCCATCACCGGGTCAAGGTGCACCATCGACACCACTGCGTGGGATGCCACAATTATGATTGTCCGCGTCATTCTCGACAACAACACCGCCGCCGTCTTCAAATTCGCCCGCTGACCACCACCTGATAAAGAACAAAATCGTCTGCACATAATAGATGGGTCAATGCAAAAGGGGGTGTTGGGAAAAACGGGGGAAACACAGCTCGTAGGACATGCTTTTAGCATGTTTCCCTGGTTACCAACCATTTACAGGCAACAGATAAATGGGGTGGGAATAGAGCGGAAACGCGGGGGAATCGGGAAGGCCGTTACATTCCGAAGGCATGCAACAGACTGAAAACCAAAGAAACATGCCAAAGGCATGTCCCTACAATATATGCGCCTAATTTTTTGGGGGAATAGGGTTGGTTTCTAACATTTCCACGGACTTTTGCGACAGCCCCACTTTTTACTTCAACCAGGTTTTGTAGCTGCCCCATTATATCCCGCAGCCAGTCAGGAAAGCATACGACAGGTGTATACAAAAGAATTGCGCGGCGATCCGGTGATGGAACGTCGCGCGGGAAATTAAGGGGAAGGGATGGTAGCCCATAGGAGAATCGAACTCCTCTTTCAAGAATGAAAATCTTGCGTCC